>JAEDCN010000066.1 GCA_016294105.1 Treponema sp. | reverse complement strand
GCTCCACTACCACCTTTTTCAGGGTGAACTTATCCTTTTTCATGGTTTACCTCCCAATGGATAATCTATCGATTTTCATTGATGCAATACAGGTCTCCCTGTCGACACACCATTCCTTCTGCCACAAGACTTTCTGCTGCCGATTCAAGGCGGTACAGCTCTATACCAGACTCCCCTTCTATCTCCTTGAGAGACAAGGCATTACCCTGAGTCTGTGCAAGGCTTCTTATAATAGCTCCACGAGCTTGACGCAAAGAGCCCTGAAACTTAGACTGACGGCTGTAATGAAGGCTCCTGCGATTGGGGTTTGCGGTGCTTTTTTTAAGCTGGGCTCCGTAGTCCATCAAGGCATAGTACCAGGTTCGAGGATCCTCGTGGTACAGGGTGGCTTCTATCAAGGGCATGAGGCTGGAATCTGCCACCTTATCCTTGGCAGGCGTAATTCCTTCAGCAGGCTCTTTGTGGCCACCCTCCTGTTCTGAGGGAAAATTGTCCCTTGGAAAAAACAAAAACAGATACACAGAGCGGATATTTGTTTCGATAAAAACCTCTGGCTTGTTAAAGGCAAAGGTGACCACGGCTCTGGCTGTGTATGGTCCCACTCCCCGCAATTTCTCCAATTCCCTGGCACTGGACGGAAAGACACCTGACAGCTCCTCCACCACCTGACGGCAAGCCTCTTGAAGGTAGCCAGCTCTGCGGTTGTAGCCAAGGCCGCTCCACGCTGCCAGCACCTGAGAAAAGGGGGCCTGAGCAAGGGCTTGGGCGGTGGGAAATTCCTGCAACCAGTTCAGGTACTTTGGCACCACCCGCTCTGTTTGGGTTTGCTGTAGCATCAGCTCCGACACCAGGATTTCGTAGGGGTCACAGGTTTCCCGCCAAGGAAAGGAGCGACCTTCCTGCCTATAAAAGTCCAGAATCATGGACTGGAACTCCTGTACGCTGGAGCCGTTGGGCGGGATAAAAGAGGAATTATCCATCAGCAAGTTTCCACAAGGCCCCGCTGATGTAGCTCCTGGAGAATCAGCTCCACAATCTCCTCCGGGTTGTGGCATGCCGTGTCGATTATCAGCTGGCAGAAGCTGTAGTCGTTGTTGTCGATCTCATAAAGCTGCCGGTAGCGCTGGGAGTCTTCACGGTCACGCATGGCGGTAAAGGCCTTGATTTCCTCCAGATTCCCGCCCTCCCGGTTCAGGATGCGAGCCGCCCGCACATCCTCATCGGCCAAGAGGAACACCTTGAGATCGGCCTTTTCCAGCATCCACACTGCTAGCCGGGAGCCCAGCACACAGGAATCCTCCATGGCCAGCTCCACCTGGCGAGTGTCCACCTGACGGTCGTAGCTGTCGTCCGTCTTGGCCCGCTCAATGATTTCCGCCAAGGTGAGGCCGGTGTCCTTGGCAAGATTACGGAATGTGTAGTTGATGAGGCTCACCCCCAGCCTGCGGGCCAGCATGGTGCTGACCGTGGTGTTGCCACAGCCGCTCTTTCCAGAGATTGCGATGCGGAGCTTTTTGCCCGCCGGAATGGAATAGTTCATGGATACCTCTTCAGTCTAAAAAGTAATGTAACTTCTATTTCTATTGTACAATATGGAAAGGCTCTGTGTCGATACCTAGACTCAGAGCCACCACGGTGGAGGCGGATTGAACCTTAATTGAACCTTACCGTCCAAATTTTCTCAGCTTTGAAAAGGTAGCAGCTGTCAGGCCAAGGCCAAGCATCACAACCAAATCCTCGGTTTTCACAGGCTCTAGAACCAAGTTCAGCTTGGAAAGTGCAGAAAGAATCAAGACCGCCACCCCCATCGCAAAAGTCACGGCAGTACAGGCAAGATCCACAATGTCCAATTTTTGCGGAGAAATGCTTTTTCCTGCCATAAGCTCATCCAGGGTAATTCCCAGGACTTCCGCTAGTTTAGGAAGGGACGTCACATCAGGACACGAAATGTCCCTCTCCCATTTTGAAACAGCCTTGTCCGTTACATTCATCGCTTGTGCAAGGACTGCCTGTGTCATCCCCTTGTTCTTTCTCGACTCACAAATGATTGCTCCC
>JAEDCN010000065.1 GCA_016294105.1 Treponema sp. | reverse complement strand
TGTCGTCTCGCAAAATAAAGTTCCTGTCTCCTGCACAAAAACAGCGAATTATTATATCAGTTCCATAATGATGTCTCTTTGTACGTGCCTGTAATTACGGCGCGCTTTTTTCTTGTATCTTTTTTCCGTTTCCGTTATAGTTAGCTTGTAACCATAAAAAAAGAGAAAGAACATCCCCTACCAAAGTTTGTTCTTTCTCTCACTCAAGCCTGCACCGGCCTTGTCCGGGATCTATGTCCCACTTAATACGGCCTCTGTACAGTACCATCCTTATGATAAGAAAAAATGCCCTCTTTTGCAAGATAATTCGCATAAAAAAATCATCAAAAGTTTTGTTTGATTCCTACATGGATACATTCTGCCCGGAAAAGCAGACCTGTCCTGTCTGTGGCTCCTCTTTCCATTGCCAGATCCATGCCTATTATGGACGCCGGATCATTGACTTTATCTGTGGGGTACCCGTCACTACAGAAGTGACTGTCCTTCGTCTGGCCTGCCAAAGCTGTGGACATACCCATGCGGTCCTCCCGGACCTGATCATCCCTTATTCCAGCTATAGCCTTTTCTTTATCCTTCGTGTCCTGGCAGAAGCCTTCCTGCACATTTCTTCCCTGGAGCGCCTCTGTGAACGTTTCTGCATTACCCGAAACCAGTTGTATAAATGGAAGCAGCTCTTTCAGCAGCATAAGCGGGAATGGCTCGGCATCCTGGAGGACTCTGAAACCTCTGGAATGGATTTCCTGCTGATGCTTGCCATCAAACCGGATTATTCCTCTTTCGCCATGGACTTTACAAAGCAGACTGCGTATTCCTTCCTACAGTCCCACCGTAATCCCTCTGGATAAACTGTAAAATACGGCACCTCCCAGACCGTGCCACCATTGCTGTCCCCCTGTTTTTTCACGGCCACACGCCATGGGGATGGCATCCTCCATTCCTGTTTTCTACAATGGTAAAAAACACAAAGGAGGTTCTTTCTTAATGGAAAATCAAAAACAACAACTCTCTAACGCCGCAAAAATCGCCCAGTTCCGGCTCGCCCTGATCGCACCTGTGATCCACGGCCTTTTTCCGGATGCTTCCAGGAACGCTTATTACCGCCGCATCACAGAAAAACCATTGACCCTGCCGGATGGATCCATTTTTCAGTACAGCCCCAAGACCATCAGCAAATGGGTATCCCTCTACCAGACAGGCGGGATCGATGCCCTGATGCCAAAGGAACGCTCTGATAAAGGTGCTACCAGGGTCCTGCCTGATACCGCTATAGAAGAGATCTACCGTCTGAAAGAGGCTTTCCCCAGGCTCAATGCCACACAGATCCACAAACAGCTTGTGGAGAATTCCTTCATTCCGGCTACGGTCAGCGTTTGTGCTGTCCAGCGCTTTATCCGGCATAATGACCTCAAATCCGCACGCAATCCAGGCATGCGGGACCGCAAGGCTTTTGAAGAGGATTCCTTTGGAAAAATGTGGCAGGCGGATACCTGTTACCTGCCTTATATCACAGAAGACGGGAAACGCAGGCGGGTCTACTGCATTATGATCATTGACGACCATTCCCGTCTCCTGGTTGGCGGCGGCCTGTTCTATAACGATAATGCTTATAACTTCCAGAAAGTGTTCAAGCAGGCTGTGGCGACTTATGGGATCCCCTTGAAGCTTTATGTCGATAATGGGTGTAGCTATTCTAACGAACAGCTTTCCCTAATCTGCGGCTCCATCGGCACGGTACTCCTGCACACAAAAGTCCGTGACGGAGCCAGTAAGGCAAAAATCGAACGCCAGTGGAGGTCACTGAAAGAACAATGGCTTTATACCCTTGACATGGATTCCATCCACTCGCTCGAAGAATTCAACCGTCTCCTCTCAGGCTATATCCGCAACCATAATACCTCTTACCATTCCGGGATCCGGGATATCCCACTGGAACGGTACCGCCGCACCTGCATGCAGGTAAAGATGCCGGGATCCCGGGCATGGCTGGACGAATGTTTTATGAACCGTGTGACCCGCAGGGTCAACCGGGATGCCACTGTCTCTATCGACCGGACGTATTA
>JAEDCN010000020.1 GCA_016294105.1 Treponema sp. | reverse complement strand
TTTAATGGATTACGCCTTTTTTGTAAATTTATTTAAAACTCGAAATTTGAGCTATCTACATATTCCTGAGCCATAGACCAAGCAGTTAAGGATGGTATGGATACCACCAAAAGTAAACCTAATGATAAGAATAATTTCTTTGTTATCATAATCATAAACTCCTTGATTTCTGTAGCCTGCCATACCCATTTGGAAAATACCGTCATACCAAAACGAGCCACAGCACCATGAACACCATCATGCCGTGGCCACAGCTTTTGGAAGATCCCTCTACTGGTACAGATAGTCACCGATGATGATGGTATATCTGCGATTGTTACGTTCAACCCTTGCCTTGGAGAAGTCATCCAGTGTTAAAAGCACCTTTCCCTCGGCATCAGTGATAACCAGCGTCTTGAAAAGTTCCTTGAGCTTTTGTTCAAGGGGGATTTTATCCAGAATTGACCAAGATTCTCTAGCAATTTCCCAGTTCACTAGACCTGGATAATCAGTCTGGTCTTGAGGATAAAATTTGGGAAGATATTCTACTAAAAAGATATTAGCCCCTGCTTTGAATGTCTGTTCTTGCTTCGTCTCAAAGAGACTATAACAGGCCATTCCCCGCCCTGCTAAAAGTTGATCCCAATACATTGGGAAACTTTCGCCAATGGGACTGCTTTCTTTGAGTCGGAATTCACAGAGAATAGTGATTGATTCATCCAACTCGTTCTGGATAAGTATTCTTTCCCGTGCAAGAGCTGCAGACAATGTTGATATAAACAGAATGAATTGCACCGTGATGAGTAATAAAATTTTTTTCCTTATCATCATAATCAAATACCTCCTTTTTGTTGGATACTAATTGCATTGATTTGTACTTGTTGTGCCTCATATTCTAACGTTCCCTTTGTTGTGTATGGATTGTATTTTCCGTTAGCACCATCCAAAGACTCTCCCACTAGCCGTTCAAATACATCTTTTTTATCACCATTTTGATACTGGCTCTGATGCTCAATCTCATGAGCAGTGAGAGGTTTATTCGAGGAATCCTTCGTATAGATTGTATCATTTGGCAATGATATGGCATCTCTATTCGACGTGATATTCGAGATGTCCGAATCCGAGTGCTTGTCCAGGATTGTGGATCCAGTGGACTTTCCTGCCTCCCTTACTTCTGTTGTGGTAGGAGCTCTTTCCACAACGGTAATCTTGTCATAGTCAGTCTTTCCTCCTCCCGCCTCCTTATGCAAGTTCTTCTCCTCACTGGTAAGCGGCCTCCCTTGGGAGGAGGAACTTGACGAGGAGCTAGAAGACGATGAGCTGGAAGATGAGCTTGACGACGAGTCGCTACTACCACGAGCAAAGATGAGTCCTGTAGTGTTGGAAGGGAAAAGTCTCACGTCCTTCCCTTTCAACACGTTCAATTCTACCCCCGCACCCACCACCTGTAAAGGCTTTTTTGCCGGTCTGACACTTTTTGACCTTTTTTTCTTTTTTCTGACCCTTTTAAAAAAGTATCAAAAAGTACAATTTGCCTGTTTTGCCCTTGACAAGGATGGAGTTTTAGTGTAGGAGGATTCCCTTGTTTTGCAGCCCGCCCCTCCCTTGCCCTCCATCCCCCTTTTTCAGTAAAATAGCCCTTACCCGCTGGCCCCAAGGCCACTTTCTGCGGGCGGAGTCAGTGTGACTCTAGTGAGGAGTAATTTTTTTTATGGAATTTACACAAGAAAGCATTGATGCCCTGGTGGTAAACGAGGTAGACATCATGAAACGAATTGCCGAAGAGCTGGGAATCCGTATGCAGCAGGTGAGTGCCGTTATTTCCCTTGTAAACGAGGGCTGTACCATTCCCTTTATTTCCCGCTACCGAAAGGAAGCCCACGGCTCACTGGATGAAGTACAGGTTCGTGATTCAGACCATCTTTTCAAAAGCTACTCAAACCTTGAAACCCGCCGTATTGAAATTGTAAAGGGTATTTTTGCCCAAAATAAATTGACGGATTCTCTCTACGAAGCAGCCATGTCCGCAAAAACCCTCACAGAGCTGGAGGATTTGTGGGCTCCCTTCAAGAAAAAGAAGAAAACCAGAGGAATGGTGGCCATTGAAAAGGGCTTGGATCCCTTGGCAGATGCCATGCTTCAGCTGGACAAGGCTGGAATCGAGGCAAAGGCTGCAGAATTCGTGGTGGAAAACGCTGAAAATCCAGAGCTTTCCGTAACCTCTGTTGCCGATGCCTTGGCAGGTGCCCAGGACATTCTGGCAGAACGCACTGCCCAAGACAGCGAAAACCGTGCCGATGTTCGTGGATTCTATATTCGCACCGGAAAAATCGTGGTAAAGGGAATTGGTGGCGAAGAAGAAGCCAAGGTTTCCGTATACCAAATGTACTGGGATTATGAAGAAGCCCTGAACCAGATTAAGCCCCACCGTATTTTGGCCATTAACCGTGGTGAGCGAGAGGGTAAGCTGGAAGTTACTCTGAGCGTGGATGTGGACGGTGCTATCGATGTATTGAAGCACAAGTATGTTATCAACAATAGCTACCACGGAGACGCCATCGAGGACGGTCTTGTTCGCCTCCTGTCTCCTGCCGTTTTGCGTGAAATCCGTGGCGACCAAACCGACGAGGCCGACCACCACGGAATCAGCATTTTCAGCGAAAACCTGAAAAACCTGTTAATGCAGCAGCCCATCAAGGGAACTCGTGTTCTTGGTGTGGACCCCGGTATCCGCACCGGAACAAAGTGTGCCGCCTTGGATGAAACTGGTAAGTTCCTGGGAGATTTTGTTATCAAGCAGGTAACTGACCCCGACGGTTCCGCCGCCGCCATCCGCAGAGCCATTCTCCAGCACAAGATTCAGCTGGTGGCTGTAGGAAACGGAACTGGAACTCGTGAGGTGCAGGAAATTGTCGCCAAGGTAATCAGCGAGAATTTCCCAGAAGTCTTGTACACCGTTGTAGACGAAGATGGAGCCTCCGTATATTCTGCCAGCGACATTGCCCGAGAAGAATTCCCCGACTTGGACTTGACCATCCGTGGTGCCATTTCCATTGGTCGCCGTCTCCAGGACCCCTTGGCAGAGCTGGTAAAAATCGACCCAAAATCCATCGGTGTTGGTCTGTATCAGCACGACGTAAACCAGAAAAAGCTTTCTGAAATGCTGGACGACGTAGTTGCTTCTGTAGTAAACAACGTTGGTGTAAACTTGAATACCGCCTCCTACTCCCTGCTGAAATACGTTTCTGGAATCAACGGCTCTTTGGCCAAAAAGATTGTGGCCTATCGTGATGAGCACGGAAAGATTACCAGTCGCCAGGAATTGATGAAAATCTCTGGCATGGGAGCAAAAACCTTTGAGCAGTGCGCTGGATTCTTAAAGATTCCCGAAAGCTCAGACCCTCTGGACAACACCTGGGTTCACCCCGAAAACTACCAGGCAGCACGAGAGGTGCTTCCCTTGGTACAAAGGAAGGAAGAGCTTTCTGCCAGCCTGAAAAAGGAGCTGAAGGAAAAGTATAGCTTAGGGGATCAAACCGTAAGCGATATAATAGAAGAATTGCAAAAGCCCAACCGTGACCCACGTGACGGCTATCCTAAGCCCATTATGCAGAAGGGTGTTGTTACCTTTGAAGACTTGAAGGAAGGCATGAAGGTAACAGGAAAAATCAAGAACGTAGTTGACTTTGGTGCCTTTGTGGATTTGGGACTGAAAGAAACAGCCTTGGTTCACATTTCCGAGCTTAGCGACAGCTTTGTTTCCGATCCCATGGATGTGGTAAAGGTTGGCGACATCAAGGAATGCACCATCATCGGCCTTGACCTAGACCGCCGCCGCATTAGCCTTTCTCTCAAAAGCGATGCTGCTTCCCGTGTGGGACAGGGTGGAGGTCGCTCCGCAGCATCAGCAGAAGGTAACAGCGACGGACCACGCAAAGTTGTTCGTGTCGTACGTGTTGGAGTAAAATCCGAGGGAGGAAGTACTCGTTCCAGCCGCCCAGAAGGAGGCCGTCCCAATACCCGTGGTCAAGACCGTGGAGAGCGCACCAGAAGCTCTGGCAGCGATGACGGCATGAGCTACAATCCCTTTGCAGCCTTGCTGAAAAAATAAGTTTTTCGCCAAACAGGGTAAGACATCCTGTTTAAAACAAGCCATTGTATCCTGCTGTAGCAAACTGAAGCTGACAAAAGCTGGATGCAATGGCTTTTTCTTTCTCCCTTGACATTGCTCCCCCCTTCGGTTTACTATTATTGTAATGACTGAAATAAGACTTCATTTGCATCATCATCTTTTCTCCGCTTAAAGAGCCTGAAGGGTGTTGGTGTTGTTGTATCTTATATGACAGGCCGCTTGCCTTGGGCAGGTGGCCTTTTATTTTATCTATTTCGTGGTTCTTGCAGAAAACTGAGGCAAGCAGCCACAGGGAGGATCCTATGGACAAATTGAAAATCCTTCTGCCAAAGGGTAGGATTTATGAAAATGTTGTAAGCCTGTTTAGCGGGGCTGGAATTACCATCAAGCTTCCAGACAGAGCCTATCGTCCCACTGTAAATCAGGATGACTTGGAAGCCAAGGTTATGAAACCCCAGAACATCGGCAAGCTGCTGGAGCTGGGAGCCCATGACGTGGGATTCACTGGCCGTGACTGGATTGAAGAAACTGGCGCCGACGTAGAGGAAATCATGGACTTGGGCTTTGACAAGGTGCGGATTGTTGCCGCCGTTCCCAATGAGATTGACGACAAGGCCCTAGCTTCCCGCCGCATTATCGTTGCCACTGAGTACGAAAAGATTGCCAGCCGCTGGTTGGAACAGCAAAAGATGAATTCCTTGGTGGTGCGAACCTATGGTGCCACAGAGGTATTCCCTCCCGACGATGCCGACATGATTATCGATAATACCGCCACTGGCCGTACCTTGGTAGAAAACGGCTTACGGATTGTGGACACCATCATGACCAGCTCCACCCGTATGTTTGCCTCCAAGGAAGCTCTGGCAAATCCCGACAAAAAGAAAAAAATCATGGAGCTGAAAATGCTCTTCGAGGCGGTGCTGGATGCCCGAGACAGAGTTATGCTGGAAATGAACGTCACCAAGCTGAAATTCCAGGACTTGGTTACTGGCCTTCCTTCCATGAGAAGCCCCACCGTAGCACCCCTCTACGGCGATGATGGTTATGCTATTAAGATTGCAGTAAAGAAAAGCGAAGTTCCCAACCTCTTGCCTAAGCTCAAGGCACTGGGAGCCACCGACATTCTTGAGTACGAACTCAGAAAGGTTCTTTCATAAGGAGTTGTTATGAGCACACCACGTATTGCCAGCCTCACCAGAAAGACGGCAGAAACGGAAATTACCCTGGAAATCAATCTGGATGGTAGCGGAAAATATGAAGTAGAGTGCCCCATTGGATTTTTAGGACACATGCTCCATGCCTTTTGCAAGCACGGCCTCTTTGACCTGAAGGGCAGCCTAAAGGGTGACTTAGAGGTGGATCAGCACCACTTGGTGGAAGACACAGGCATTGTGCTGGGTCAAATCTTTGGTCAGGCCCTGGGAGATTGTGCTGGTATTTTCCGTTGTGGTTCCTGCCTCTATCCCATGGACGAAACCCTTTGCCGTGCTGCCGTAGATTTTGGGGGACGCGGTTACCTGGTGTGCCAGCCAGAGCTCAGTAACATTCCCTTGGTTTCCATTGGAATAAATGGCCAAAGTTCCAGCTTCCAGACAGATACCTTTGTGGATTTTTGGCAGGCCTTTGTAATGGGTGCCAAGTGCAATCTGCATTTAGACACCTTGCGGGGACGCAGCGATCATCACAAAATGGAAGGCTTGTTCAAGGCAGCAGCCAGAGCTCTCCGTGATGCCATTACCGTGGATCCACGTCGCCAAGGTGCTGTTCCATCCACAAAAGGAGTGATTGTATGAGATATTTTCAGTGTGATTATGCAGAAGGCTGTTGTCCCGAAATCCTTGCAGCCTTAAGCGAAACAAATTTACAGCAAACCGTGGGCTACGGAGAGGACGAATTCTGTGGCCAAGCAGCAGAACTTATCAAAGAAGCCTGTGGAACACCACAAGCAGCGGTACATTTTTTGGTAGGGGGCACCCAGGCCAATCTCACCGTCATTGATTCCGTGCTGAGAAGCCATCAGGGAGTTGTTTCTACAGCGGGGGGCCACATTGCCGTTCACGAAACGGGAGCCATAGAAGCCTGTGGCCACAAGGTACTGGCCCTTCCCTCTGAGGACGGAAAGATTTCCGCCTGCCAGATTCAGGATGTGTGCCGTGCCCACTACGCCGACGAAAGCTTTGAGCATACTGTTCAGCCTGGCATGGTGTATATTTCCTTCTCCACAGAATCAGGCTTGCTGTATTCCAAGGCAGAGCTAGAAGCTATTTCCGCTGTTTGTAAGGAATACAACTTGCCCCTCTACATCGATGGAGCTCGCTTAGGCTACGGACTGGCTTCTCCTAAAAATGATTGCAGCCTTCAGGATATTGCTCATCTTGCAGACATCTTCTACATTGGCGGCACAAAGCAGGGAGCCTTGTTTGGAGAGGCAGTGGTGATTACCAATCCAGCCTTGCAAAAAGATTTCCGCTATTTTATCAAGCAAAAGGGCGGAATGTTGGCAAAGGGGCGGCTTTTAGGCATCCAGTTCAAGACCTTGTTTACTGACAACCTCTATTTTAACCTAGCAAAAAAGACGGTGGAGCAGGCGCTGTTGATTCGTGAAGCCTTCCAGAAAAAGGGTATTTCCTTCTTCTTTGATTCTTACACCAACCAGCAGTTCCCCATTCTCACTGCCAGCCAACGAGAATATTTTGCCCCCAAGTACAAGACTAGCTTCTGGCAGCCCTTGGATGAAGATAAGGCCGTGGTTCGTTTTTGTACCAGCTGGGCCACCACCGACGATGCCGTTGCCGAGCTTGTAGCGGACATTGAGCGGATGTAAGGGATTGTGTTTCAGGAATTGTTCTAGTTTCAAGATTTTCTTGACTTTCCCTATACCCCAGACTATAATTGAAGGGTATAAAATTAAAATATGGAGTTGATTATGGATACAGAATTGCAGACTACTCAGCAAGTACCAGCAACCAATGCAGGTTCATCCAAAAGTCGGTTGGTAGCTTTTCTCTTGTGTACCTTTGCAGGTTTTGTAGGAGCTCATAATTTTTATGTGGGGCGTACCGTACGTGGTATAATCCAGCTTGTCCTGATGATAGGTGGATTTATCCTGTATGGCGTTGCAATTGTAACACTGGCAACCCTGTCAACAAAAGTTGACAACGGAGCAGATGTGGAAATAGCTCTTATAGTAGGAATACTATTAAGCCTGGTACCCGTTCTAGTTGGAGCCATATGGATCTTTATCGACTGGATTATGGTTTTGGCAGGAGCATTCAAGGACAAGAATAAGCGACCTTTGAAGAACTGGTCCATAAACGACTAATCAAGCTTACGAACAATTATAATGGGCTGATTGAGCAGTTATCACTTCTCAATCAGCCCTTTTTTAATTATACAAAAATGTATCAATCAAAAACAGACTAGAATTCTAGTTGATTTTAAACGAAAGGTGAATTATGCTAAAAGAAGACATTGGATTTATCCTTGGAAGGAGGCTGGAATGCATGATAACAATGTGATTTCTGTAGGAACATTTGAGGCAAAAACCCATTTTTCAGAGCTTTTGCGAAAGGTTGAAGGGGGAACTATTGTGGAAATCACCAAAAATGGCAAGAGCATAGCCACCTTAGAGTCCACCAATTCTCGCCGCCTCAGTGAGGCAGAAAAAGCCCACCAAAGAATCCAAAACCGTAATAGACGAATACGGCAGGAACAAGCAATGCTGGGAGCCACACCTCTCACCCTTAGTGAAATTCAGGAGTTGATGCAAGATGGCAGAAAATATTAATCGATTTACCGAAGAATTTCCTTGCATTGTGGCAGATTGCTCCTTTATGGCAGCCTATCTTTTGGGGGGATTTTGCCAAGATGAACAGCAGGAACCAGAACAAGTCATTTCCAATATCCTAAGTAAAAACGGACAAATCCTTGTTCCACCCTTATTTTGGTACGAAATCGGAAATGTACTTGTTAATGCTACCAAGCCCAACAAGCAAACTGGTCTTTCTCGGATTTCTCCAGCCGATGCAGCAGACATTGCTTACGACCTTGCCCGGCTTCCCATTGCCACAGACTTGTTGCCCGACACAGAAATTCGCTCTCGGATTCAGCAACAAGCCCTATACCACAATCTGAGTTACTATGATGCCAGTTATTTGGAGCTTTCCCATCGCACTGGTTTTTCATTGAAAACCTTTGATCAAGCACTTTTGAAAGCTATAAAAATTTAAGGAATCCTTTTCCACCTTTCTTTTAGTTTTAAGGCTTTTTAGTTGCTGTAGCCCTTTTTTTCTGATAAAATAGACTGTTATGCAGTTTGACAATCCACTGATTATCCAAAGCGACAGAACCATTCTTCTTGACGTGCACGCTCCCAGAGCCACCGAATGTCAGGGAGCTCTCATTCCCTTTGCAGAACTAGAACGCTCCCCAGAGCACCTGCACACCTACCGCCTCACTCCTCTTTCCCTGTGGAACGCCACCAGTGCAGGCTTTACTCCAGAAGATGCAGTGGCGGTGCTCAAAGAATATGCTCGCTACGATGTACCCCAATCTATTGAAGTGTGGATTCAAGAAACTGCAGGTCGATTCGGCAAGCTCCACCTTCTGCCAGCCCCTGCCGATGATGCAGGCCAAGAGCAGCTTTACCTTGCCACAGAATATCCCATGATTTATCGGGAACTGGCTGCCACTCCATCCCTAAAAAAATTACTGACTCCCGCCAGCTCCCAGCCACTGGAGGCCCCAGACTCCCAGCCCTCGATTCCAGACCAAGACAAGCTGTGCTACCGCTTCCTTTTGCCCCTTACCTTGCGAGGAACTGTAAAGCAGGAGCTTTTAAAGCTAGGCTGGCCCGTTAAGGACGAAGTGCCGCTAGTGGAAGGTGAGCCCTTGGACATTAAGCTGCGGAAAACCTGTCTTTCTGGTGTCCCCTTTGCACCACGCCACTACCAAAAGGCTGCAGCTCAGGCCTTGGTGGGAAACAAGGGACCAGGCACTGGCTTTGGTACCATTGTGCTTCCCTGTGGAGCAGGTAAAACCATTGTGGGCATGACCATTATGGAAGCATTGCAAACCAGCACCTTGGTTATCACTACCAATATTTCCGCTGTACACCAATGGATGAACGAACTCCTCGATAAAACAGAATTAACAGAAGAGCAAATCGGTGAGTACACGGGAGAAAACAAAGTAATTCGGCCAGTAACAGTGGCTACCTACCAAGTCCTTACTTGGCGCCCAGACAAGGATTCCGCCTATCCCCACTTTCAGCTTTTTCGGGAGCGGCCTTGGGGATTGATTATCTACGATGAGGTGCATCTGTTGCCAGCACCAGTTTTCCGAGTGGTGGCAGAATTACAGGCTATTCGTCGAGTTGGTTTAACGGCAACCCTCGTTCGAGAGGACGGCTGCGAGGGCCACGTCTTTAGTTTGGTGGGCCCCAAACGATACGACGTGCCCTGGAAGGAGCTGGAGCATTCAGGCTGGATTGCCACCGCCGAATGTGTGGAAGTGCGCCTAGACATGAGCCCCGCAAAGGAGCTGGAATACACCATCGCCTCACCTCGCAGCAAACATCGCCTTGCCAGCGAAAATCCTGCCAAAATCCCCGTAGTGCAGCAGCTGGTGGAACGATTTCCCACCCACAAGATTCTCATTATCGGCCAGTACCTTGACCAGCTCAAAGAAATTGCTAAGCTACTGAACATTCCCATCATCACCGGCTCCACTCCCAACAAGGAGCGGGATATTCTTTACGGAGATTTTCGTAGCGGTAAGCTTCGGATTTTGGCGGTATCAAAGGTGGCTAACTTTGCCATCGACCTGCCAGATGCTTCCATGGCCATTCAGATTTCAGGAACCTTCGGAAGCCGCCAAGAAGAAGCCCAACGACTGGGCCGAATCCTGCGCCCCAAGGACATGGTGGCTCGATTTTTCACCCTCATTACCAGAAACACGGCGGAAGAAGAATTCAGTGCCAACCGCCAAAAATTTTTGGCAGAACAGGGCTATGCTTACAAGCTGATTCGCTACACTGGCCCAGAGGATTTTGACCAGCTCCAGGAAGCCTTACCTCAAAGCTGTTGCAATTCAGGAGCAAGCCTATGATTCCAGGTGAAAAGGAGCGTTTTCAGCGGGAACAACAGGCTCAAAAGGTGGTGCAGTGGAGGGAATGTCTCACGCGGCTTCCTGATAATCTTTTCTTTGAGCTGATACGGATGTATCTTGGGGAAATCAAGACTCCCTACAACAAGCAAAATCTCATTGAACGGCTGGGAGCCTTTCTTCACAAGGAGCAGGTGCAGCAAAATATTCTTTTGCTTTTGTCTCCCACAGACTGCCAACTGCTCAGTGCCATCTTTTACTTGGAAAATCCCACCTACAGCCTGCTCTCTCGTTTTTTTGCAGATACCTTTTCATCTTCCCAGCTGCGGGAAAGCCTCATGAATTTAGAGGAACGGCTTCTCGTTTTCCGCAACACCAGCAATCTTTTACCCAAGGAAGATCCAGCCTTTTTCCTGAACCCCATCCTGGAACCAGTACTGCAACAGCGAATTCATCCTTCCCTCCTGCTGCCCCTGCCTCAGGATTTTCAAAACCAGGTGGAAACAAAACCCTTGCCCCAGCTTTCAGCCAATCTTTTAGCCGCATTTTTTTCCTTTGCTACAGAATATCCTGACCTGTGCCGCCAAGATGGCACCATAAAAAAGCGGGCTATCCAGCGGCTTTCCCAGATTTTTCCCTTTACCTTTACGGAAAATCTCACCGAATTTTTTCAAACCCTCATTATCAGCCTGCAAAATCTTTCCCTGCTGAAGGAAAATTCCAAGGGCTTTGAGCCAGACCTGCAACGGTGGACAGCCTTTGCCGAGATTCCCCTGCATTTTCAGAGTGCCTATTTGGCAGCTGCAGCCTGTGGACGAGACACCAAGGCAAACCTGCAAAAAAAAGCGGGAATCTTTCTTTCCATGGTAAATCTTTGTCCACCAGAAGGCTTTACCCAAGATACATTCCTGCGGCTGGAATTTTTGATTCAATACATGAATCAAGAAAATCTTAAGCTCACCCCAAAGGCTCCTCCCCAGGCAGAAACCAAAAACTCTGCAGAAAGCCTTCTCTCTGGAATCAGAGCTGGAACTAGCAGTCGCTTTGCCAGAATGATGGCAGAAGCAGAAAAAAATCGGCAAGCAAAGGCCCAGGATTCCGAAAACAAGCTGCAAGAAAAGGCTCCATCAAAAAGTCTCACCAGTACCAACTCCAAGGCCCTCAGTCAGGAGGAAAAGCTTCAGGAGCAAGAAGCAGATTCTTCAGATCCAATTCCCCAGGAGCAGCATCTTTTGTGGTGCAAAACCTTGTTTGAAGCAGCCACAAAGCTAGGACTTTTTCGTCCAACAGGAACAGGCTACGGAGTCAAGAACACCCTGCAGACGGTGTACCATCCCCAGCTAAGCCAGGAAAATTCTCCCGTACCAGAGCGGGGGCATATCACCATGGACGCAGCCCTCACCGCCACCGTGCTTCCAGGATTGAGCCTTGCTCAAATGCTGCCTCTCATGCAATTTCTGCAAGTCAGCCGCTTCGACACCGCCATGACGCTGGAAATCACCAAGAATTCCTGTCTTCAGGGCTTTGACCAGGGCTTAACGCCAACTTCCATTCAGGAAATTCTTTCCCGCTACATCCACCACAAGCTTCCCCAAAGCCTTTCCGTTTCTCTGGAGGACTGGTATCATTCCTACAACGTAGCTACCTTGTACAAGGGCTACATCCTGCACTTGAAGGAAAAAAAAGATATTTCCCAGCATCCTGTTTTGGCAAAACACATTGTCCTTCAGCTAGAAGAAGGGATTTATCTCATGAATTTTACCAGCGACCAAGAAGCCCAAGCCATTCTTTCTAAGGGTGGCTTTGACAACGCTGGTTCCATCAAAAAGGCGCCTCAGCACAAGCCCCTTCTGGGATTTTCCACCAACCTTCGGGAGCTTTCTGGCTCAAGCCTTTGGCGTTCCCCAGGACAAGATTCCTTCAACTGGCAACATCAGCAGGAGCTACAGCAACATCACCTTCAGCAGCTGGAAGAAAAGCTGTCACAGCAAGAGCTCCCTCTGCACCAAAAAGAAGGACTACAATTCCGTATCAACCGAAAAATCCTCTTGATTCCAGAGCAGCTGCAGGGTTCTTCCGTAAAGATGGAGCAATACGAAGCTACCGGAATGGATTTTGTGGGAAAGGTTCACGTGGCAGACCAGGCAATCCATCAAGGTAATTTGCTTAAGCTCACCTATTTGCAGCAGGATAAGGAACTGCAAGTGGTGGTTGGTCGTCCTGTGGAGCTTCAGAAAATTCAGGGAGACAGTTTGGTTGTGCTGCAAATGGATCAGGAATCCCCAAAATTTTCAACCTTTTCCTTGGGACAAGCCCAGCAGGTACGGCGCATTCAAGGCTCCATTTTTGCCTCAGAATCTACCCCGTTCAAATTATAATGGAAGAAAGAAAAATGAACGAAAATAAAGACAAGGAGATTTTATGGATTTTAACACTATTCACGGACTGATTTTTGACTTTGACGGAGTCCTTGCCAATACAGCCATAGACATTGCTGGTGCAGTAAACGCCACCTTGGAAAACTTTGGCTACCAGCCCCTATCTCAGGAGCAAATCATTATCTTTGTGGGAAATGGTGCAGAAAAACTTTTGAAACGATCCATCGCCGCTTCCATCCAATTATCAAAAAAGAGCCCAGACGAAATCCAGGCTCCTGCCTTTGAGGAAATTTACAGCTGGTACGTGGATTATTACCGCACCCATTCTGTAGAAAAAACGGAGCTGTATCCCGGTGTAAAGGATTTGCTGGAGCTGCTTACCATACAGGAAATTCCTTCTGCCATCGTTTCCAACAAGCCCTTTGAAATTACCGATGCAATTTTACGGAAGATGGACATTAGCAAGGACTTTGTTTCCATTATCGGCCCAGAGCAAACGAGCCACGTAAAGCCTGACCCAGAGGGCTTGTTTTTGGCCATGGAGCAAATCAACAAGCGACAGCGAGCATTTGGAAAGCCCACTATCCCACCAGAAAATTTCTTGATGGTGGGAGATTCCCACACCGACATTGAAGCCGGAAGAAATGCGGGAACAAAAACCTGCGCCCTTACCAGTGGCTATGGCAACCAAGAAAAACTCCTCGCCAGCCAGCCAGACGTTACCCTGCACATGGTCTGTGAGCTCATTGTCCACCTGCAGCATCCTTCAAATTATTAGGCTGGAGTATGAACAAATTCTGTCTTGTACAAGCCTTTAAGGTTACCATTCCCGTTCTCTTTGGCTACCTTGCCATTGGCATTCCCTTTGGTCTCATGCTGGTAAATGCTGGCTATCCTTGGTGGCTGGCACCCATTATGAGCGTTCTCATGTACGCAGGTGCGGGACAATACATGGCTGTTTCTCTGTTTGCCACTGGAGCAAGCCTTTCTATTACAGCTATTACCATGCTCCTACTGAATATCCGTCACATTGTCTATGGCCTTTCCCTTATCACGCCCTTCAAGGACACGGGAAAATGGAAGCCCTACCTTATCTTTGCTCTCACCGATGAAACCTATGCCCTTATGACTAGTTGCCCCCTGCCACGTGGTGTTCCTGCAGGCTCCTTTTACGGAGCCATTGCTGTTTTAGATCACCTGTACTGGATTGCAGGCAGCCTCATTGGAGCTGTGGCAGGAACCTTCATTCCCTTTTCCTTTGCAGGAGTTGACTTTGCCCTTACTGCCCTCTTTGCAGTCCTCCTTATTGACCAGGTAAAGAAATCTAAGGACATGGTGCCCCCCATCATTGGCTTTGTGGTTACCATTGGAGCCATCCTGCTTGTGCCCTCGGATTATGTGCTTTTAGCCTCCCTGGCAGCGGGAGTTGCCATCCTCATGCTGGTTCGCCGTCCAAGTCCAGTCCCTTCCCAGGAGTCCTGACATGTCACTTTCCCTGAATGCAGCCCTTATCACCACCCTGGTAGCAGCACTGGTAATCTTTGCCACCAGACTCTTTCCCTTTGCCCTGTTTTCCAAGCGAGAGCCACCTCCCATCCTGCGCTTTGTTGAAAAATACATCCCCCCCATGATTATGGCCATCCTCCTGATTTACTGCCTCAAGGATGTGAACTTTGCTGCCCGTCCCTTTGGCCTTCCCCAGCTCATTGCCCTGCTGGTTACTGTGGCAAGCTACCTGTGGAAGGGAAATTCCATGGTAAGCATTTTTGGCGGAACCATCGTTTTTATGCTGCTACAAAAATTGTAGTTCTCATCTATTTTATTGACAGCTGAATAATTCTATGATATGTTGATAACGAGTTACTTAGTGACTCAAAAACTCTCTCCAACGTACAGGCGACTGTACATCGGGGGGGGGGGGGTAAAATCCTCTCTCCCCCACTTTTTTTATCCCTTGGCTTGAACCCTCCTTTGTGATATACTTACCTTATGAACAAGATTTCAATACTCCCTGGACGACCAATTCCTTATGGTGCAACTCCAGTACGAACGGGTGTTAATTTCAGTGTTTTTTCCCGCAATGCTACTTCCGTAACCCTAGATATCTTTGAAAATCCCGACGACAGTTCCCCGATTTTTTCCTATACATTAAATCCCGATACAAATAGAACAGGTGACATTTGGCACGTATGCCTTCAAGGACTTCAGCCTGGAGCCCTTTATCTATACCGAGTGGATGGAGCCTTTGATCCCAAAAACGGCCATCGCTTTAACAAGAACCAGTTCCTGCTGGATCCCTACGCCAAGGCCCTTACAGATACCTCCATCTTTGCAAACCTGCCTCCCCACTACCGCACTCCCGTGGATAAATTGGACGTGGAGCTGGAAAAGCTTCGCTCTGCCAGAGGCTTTCCCAAGTGTGTCGTCATTGACGACAGTGAATTCGACTGGGAAGATGATCGCCCCCTGAATTACGGCATGAAGGATTCCATCATCTACGAAACCCACCTGAAGGGCTTTACCGCCAGTTCCACCTCCAAGGTGCAATTTCCCGGAACCTATCGCGGTATGGCAGAAAAGATTCCCTACCTGAAGGAGCTGGGAATTACCAGCGTGGAATTGCTGCCCATTCAGGAGTTTGACGAATACGAAAACGCCAACACCAATCCCCGCACCGGAGGCCGACTGAAAAACCACTGGGGCTACAGCACCATCGCCTTCTTTGCTCCAAAAGCCTCCTACGCAGCAGATCGAAGTCCCGGCGGTGTAGTACGGGAATTTAAAGAAATGGTAAAGGAATTCCACAAGGCGGGAATCGAAGTTATTTTGGACATTGTATTCAACCACACCGCAGAAGGAAACGAGCATGGACTCACCTTGAATTTCCGCGGTTTTGACAATTCCATCTATTATATTTTGGAAGACCAGCACAAGCAGTACTACAAGAATTTTTCTGGCTGTGGAAACACCGTCAACTGTAACCATCCCGTGGTTCGCAGTCTCATCATCGACTGTCTGCGCTACTGGGTAACAGAAATGCACGTAGACGGCTTCCGCTTTGACTTGGCCTCCATCCTGGGACGAGATAAAAACGGAAACCTCATCAGCAATCCTCCCGTTTTGGAGCGCATTGCAGAAGATCCCGTTTTGCGCAACACAAAGATTATTGCAGAAGCCTGGGACGCAGGTGGAGCCTATCAGGTAGGAAGCTTCCCTGGCGGCCGCTGGGCAGAATGGAACGACCGATTCCGAGACGACTGCCGCAGATTCTGGCGTGGAGACGACTACTTGGCCGCCTCCTGTGCCACCCGTATTGGTGGAAGTGCCGACCTGTACGGTGACGACGGCCGAAAACCCTATCACTCTGTAAACTTTGTCACCAGCCACGACGGGTTCACCATGAACGACCTAGTTTCCTACAACGGCAAGCACAACGAGGAAAACGGCGAGAACAATCGGGACGGCTCCGACAACAACAGTAGCTTCAACTACGGCTACGAGGGCCCCACCCAGAACAAGTCCATCGAAAAAATCCGCAATCAGCAGATGAAAAACTTCTTCTGCAGCCTCATCTTTTCTCAGGGAACGCCAATGCTCCTTTCTGGAGACGAAATCCGCAGAAGCCAGCGAGGCAACAATAATGCCTATTGTCAGGATAACGAGCTTTCTTGGCTAGACTGGACCTGCATGGACACCCACAAGGAAATCCTTGTGTTTACCCAAAAGGCCCTCAAATTACGACGCAAGCATCCTGTATTCCGCCGTCCAGAATTCTTTGAAGGAAAGCGCCACAGTAGTCCTGCCTCTGCACTGCCAGACATCAGCTGGTTTGGTCCAGACGGATATGAACCAGACTGGGAAAAATCCAATCACTTCTTGGCCTATCGTCTCAGCGGTAACAAGCACGAAACACTGGACACAGAGGATGACTGGGATTTCTTTGTCATGTGCAATGCTGCCACCACTGACGTTACCGTTACCCTGCCACCACCAGCCCGTGGCAAGAAGTGGCATGGACTTATCGATACCTCTGCTGAATTCCCCCATGACTTTGTTGCAGAGGACAAGACAGAGCCCTTGGAGGTACAGAAAACCTATGTACTTCCCGCTCGCACCACAGCGATTTTAGTGGGCAAATAGAAGGAATTCTTTTACTAAACCGCTTTGCCTTGACATATTTGCCCATGGGGATTATCATTTGAATGTTCTGGAGATGTGTAACTGCATCCAGAAAATATGTACAGAGGAACTATGATGACTTTCGACAAGGAACAATTCAAGGATGCCCTTACCCGCAGACTGAAGCGACAGTACGGTAAGGACAGTACGCAGACTAGCAAACATGATTTGTTTGACGCAGTTTCCGCCACAGCATTGGATGTAATCATGCCCAACTGGATGGAAACACGACGCCAATACACCCGCAAGCCCACACGACAGGTATACTACCTTTCGGCAGAATTCCTCATGGGACGAGCCTTGGGCAACAATCTTATCAACACAGGCATAAAGGATGCAGTTGTAGAAGTTCTCAAGGATTTGAACATTGACTACAACATTCTGGAGGATGAGGAGCCTGATGCAGGATTGGGAAATGGTGGTCTTGGACGACTTGCAGCCTGTTTCTTGGACTCATTAGCTACTTTGGACTATCCTGGTCACGGATACGGAATCCGCTACGAATATGGTATGTTCGAGCAGCATATTGAAAACGGCTATCAGGTGGAATATCCTGACCGCTGGCTGAAATATCGTGACCCATGGGAAATCAAGCGAAGTGACTTGGCAGTTTCCGTTGTATTTGGTGGTCATATCTCAGTTCGTCGTGACGATACTGGTCGTGAGCATTTTGCCATCGAAGGTGGTGAAGTTGTTACTGCAACTCCCTTCGACATGCCCATCATCGGATACGATACAAAAACCGTAAACACCCTCCGCTTGTGGCAGGCTTCATCTCCCAACGGATTTGACTTGCAGCTGTTCAACAACATGGAATATAGCCGAGCTGTGGAGCGCCAGACCAGTGCCGAGAATATTTCCCGTGTACTTTATCCCAACGACTCAGGCCCCAGCGGAAAGGCTCTGCGACTGAAGCAGCAGTACTTCTTTACCTCCGCCAGCTTGCAGGACTTGGTAAGAAATTATGTAAACACCTACGGCCCAGAATTCTCTCAGTTTGCAGACCTTCACGTTATCCAGCTGAACGATACCCACCCTGTAGTTGCTATTCCTGAGTTGATGCGTATCCTGATGGATAATTATGGTCTTAGCTGGGAAGATGCATGGGATGTTGTAATCAAGACCTTTGCCTACACCAACCACACCATCTTGGCAGAAGCATTGGAAAAATGGCCCATCGAAATCTTCCAGGGCCTACTTCCCCGTATCTATCAGATTGTGGAAGAAATCAACCGTCGCTTCCTCATTAGCTTGAGAGAGCGATATCCTGGAGATTACGAAAAGCATGATCGTATGTCCATCATCGGTCATGGAATGGTACGAATGGCATGGCTTGCTATCCACGGTTCCTTCAGTGTAAACGGTGTTGCTGCCCTCCACACTGAAATTCTTAAATCCCACGAGCTTAAAGACTGGGCCGAATTCTATCCAGAAAAATTCAATAACAAGACAAATGGTGTTACTCAGCGACGTTGGCTTTTGAATGCAAACCCTGCTTTGGCAAACTTCATCACCGAGCGCATTGGCCACGGCTGGGAAAAGGACTTGTCCCTGCTGCGCAAGCTGGAAGCCTTTGCCCATGACCCAGAAACACAGCAGAAGTTCCTGGACATTAAGAGGGCAGGCAAGCAGAAGCTGGCTCACTACCTAAAGGTAACCCAGAACGAGTTCCTGGATCCAGATTCTATCTTTGATATGCAGATTAAGCGACTCCACGAATACAAGCGACAGCTTTTGAACGTGCTCCATATCATGTATCTGTATAATCGCATTCTGGATGATCCAAACTTTGATCCTCCTGCACGAACCTACATCTTTGGAGCAAAGGCAGCTTCTGGCTACCGCCGTGCAAAGACCATCATCAAGCTTATTAACACAGTGGCAGAGCGAATCAATAATGACCGCCGTGTAAAGGGTAAGCTGCGGGTTGTTTTCGTAGAAAACTATCGTGTAAGTGTGGCAGAAAAGCTCTTCCCTGCTTCTGATGTTTCCGAGCAGATTTCCACCGCTGGTAAGGAAGCCTCTGGAACAAGTAACATGAAGTTCATGATGAACGGAGCCTTGACTCTGGGAACCATGGACGGTGCCAACATCGAGATTGTGGAGGAAGCTGGTGCTGAAAATGCATTTATCTTTGGACTCACCTCTGACGAGATTTTGAAGATTGAGCATGAGCACAGCTACAATCCCCAGAAATATCTGGAGAGAAATCCCCACTTGGCAAAGGTTATGAACCAGCTCATTGACGGTACCTATGACCCCACCTGCCAGCTGTTCAAGGAGATTTACGATTCCTTGATTTACGGTGTAGAAGGACAGCGCCCCGACGTATATTACGTTCTTGCTGACTTTGACGCCTATGTTGCAGCCCAGGAAAAGATTGCCGAAGAATACCAAGACCGCGAGGCTTGGGCACGAAAGGCTATCTTGAACATTGCACGTTCTGGCAAATTCAGTTCCGACAGAACCATCGAGGATTATGTTCGTGACATCTGGAAACTGGAAAAGCTGGTGTTCTAGGATTTAACGTAAAACCCTAACGAAAAGGCTGGACGAGTTTTTACTTGTCCAGCTTTTTTATTTCTTCGGTGTAAATCACTGACCTAATTTTTAATACACTGAACTAAATACAGGGAATAAAAAAAGGAGCTCGTTTCCAAGCTCCTTTTTGTAAGCATTAATCTTCAATCTTTTTGAAGGCATCGAATTCTGCAAGCATTTCTGGATCCTTGTTCTTGTCCAGCAAGCTTACTACTACAGCAGAAACTAAGCACAAGATAAAGGCAGGCAAAATCTCGTAAACTGCAAAGATTCCACCCTGCAAATTGTGCCAAACTACAACGGTTACACCACCAACAATCAAGCCTACAATTGCACCCTTAGCTGTAGCTCCTCGCCAGAACAAGGCCAGAAGAACCAGTGGACCAAAGGTGGCACCAAATCCCGCCCAAGCGTAGCTTACCAAACCAAAGATGGAGCTGTTTTCATCCCAAGCCATAATAAAGGCAATAACGGAAATAAGCACAACAGCAACACGGCTTACGTTCAAGATTTCCTTTGCAGAAGCATTCTTTTTAATCAGTCCCTTGTAAATGTCGTGACTAAAGGCAGAGGATGCTACCAAAAGCTGGGAGTCAGCAGTACTCATGGCTGCAGCCAAAATTGCACAAAGGAAGATACCTGCAATAAAGGCGGGGAACATATTCTGGATGGAAACACTGAAGATGGTCTCAGCAGCAGCAGGAGTAAGGATTCCAGGAAGATGATACACAGTTCCCAAAGCACCTACCAACAAGGCTCCAATAAAGGCAATTACAACCCATACAGTAGCAATACGGCGAGAAAGAGCTACGTCCTTGTTGGAGCGGATTCCCATAAATCGCACCAAAATATGAGGCATACCGAAATATCCTAATCCCCAAGCTAGGGCAGAGATAATAGGAACAATGCCATAATGCTGATTTGCAGTAAACTTAGCCTGCATTTCAGCCCCAAATTCACCGCTAATTGCCCGCTGACTAAACTCACCCACCTTTGCTAGAGCCTCAGTAGGACCACCCAAAGTAACCATCATAATCAAACCAGCAATAATTAGGGCAATGAACATGAGGGTTCCTTGGATAAAGTCTGTAGCACAAACTGCCAAGTATCCACCCAAGATGGTGTACACCAAAATAACTACAACACCAATAATCAATCCCAAGTGGTAATCCATTTCAAACACTGAGTTAAAGAGCTTGGCACATGCCACAAATCCAGATGCTGTGTAAATGGTAAAGAAAAAGATAATTAAAACAACGGAAATGGTGGAAAGCAGGCGACTCTTATCCTTAAACCGATGGGTAAAGAACTCGGGCATGGTAACGGAATCACCAAAAGCAATGGTACATTTTCTTAAAGGCTTGGCAACAATAAGCCAGTTCAAGTATGTTCCAATAACAAGTCCTAAAGCTGTCCAAAATGCTTCTTTCATACCGCCCAAATAGGCCAAGCCTGGTAAGCCCATCAAAAGCCAACCAGACATATCAGAAGCTTCAGCACTCAAGGCTGTCATCCAAGGCCCAACTTGGCGGCCTCCCAAAAAAAAGTCGCTGGAAGTTTCGTTCTTTTTCATGTACCGCATTCCAATTACAATCATCATGGAAAGATACAAAACGAAGGCGATAATTATGCTAATCATATTTGAATTCATTTCTCTAGTATATCAAGAAATAAGTTTTACTTCAAGATATTTACTTTTACTAAAGATTTTACCAACTG
Source organism: Treponema sp. (assembly GCA_016294105.1). Classification (GTDB taxonomy): domain Bacteria; phylum Spirochaetota; class Spirochaetia; order Treponematales; family Treponemataceae; genus Treponema_F. The sequence goes on along the minus strand of JAEDCN010000020.1, from coordinate 22,483 downwards.
AATACAGACATAAAGGATTTGTGCTAGAATTGCCCAAAATCAGCAGCTAGTAGTACACAATCTCGTAATTACCAGAGAAAAAATAACCAGCATTTTCATAAGCGTGACGGGCAGCAAGATTTTCCTCCCGCACAAAAAGCACCGCCTGACGCTGACTTTTGGCTGCCTCATCCCCCATCCACTGCACTAGGCGACCAGCATAGCCTTTTTTTCGATGCTGCTCCACAGTATACACCCCACCAATCAGAGCAAAGCGCCAGGACACAGCAGAAAAATTTGCCTTTGCTATAAACCTTTGATTCCCTGCATCCTCAGGAATTGCCACCACATTACCTAATTTCAAAATCCGCTGAAGATTGGATCGGCAGGTTTCTGGCCTAAAAGGGTAATTTTTGGGAAGCACCTCCACGGTGTCGTAGGCACTTTGCAGATGATACAAGTCCTCCAAATCTCCAAGACCACAGGGAATTACTGGAAGCTGAGGAATTAGCTCCCGCCTGCAACGGCGACCATCGTAGCACATAAATAGATAGCGACGGTGCTCCACCACCTGCCGGTTGAAATCATCATTGCCACTAGCGGCACATAAACGAAGGGCCTCTCGAATCAGCTGTACGCCACGAGACCAGCCACTGACACAATACACCTTCTTTCCTAAAAACCAAGCAGAAAGCACAGGAACAGCTTCTTTAAAAATATTTTCTGGTAGCTTTTGAGGAATACAGGACAACACCAATCCAGCCTTGGAAGCAAAAATCACTCCCCACAGGCTGTTATCCTCCAGCAAGCACAAAAAATCACCGGCGAAGCCTTTATCACCAGCAGTCTTTGCATCAATAGTACCACCAGCTGCCTTACCTTCTTTCAGAAATGAAATATATTGCTCCAGTCGTTCTGCTAGCTGGATTCCAAAAATCTCGTTGGCAAGCACAAAGCTCTTTACAGCCTCCAAGGGCAACTGCTGCAGTGGACACAGAGAAACCATACTTATTCCGCCAAGGGGAACACGCCCCGCACAGTAAATTCGCCTGCCAATGCTCCAAAAACCGCATTGAAGGAATAAGGAGAATAGCTGTAGGCCATAAGCACCGTATCTGCCCACTGTGCCAAATCCATGGCAGGCACTGGAGCCAAAACAGAAATCACCACCACGGAAACACCATGGTTTTTCAGACTTTCTGCCACACGGGCACTGGCAGCATCTGCCACACAAATAATAACGGTGGAATATTTTGATGCAAGTGACACTAAATTATTAGACATCCAAGCCCGTTCGTTGGGCCCCATGTTGTAGTTGAATTTCATAGTGTCGGCTTCTGGGTAGCGACGCTTGCCTTCCTGAAAAAACTCTGGGAACTGGCTTTGTCCCGCCAGCAAAATTCCCTTACTGGTAGCCTCTGGAGCATCAGCTGACAGAGGAAACAAGTCCCCCTTGTACAAGGTAATGGAACGACAAGCCTGAGCCAAAAAGAATTCCTGGGCTTCTGGGTCGGGAATGTGCTGACTGATTTCCTCCACCTTTGGATACAAAGGAACAGGATTTTCTCCTTTAAAATATTCCAGCTTAGACAAAATAACCCGATGGGCAGCATCCATCACTCGTGCCTTAAACTCAGCTGATGTAGACATAAGATTGAGATTAGAAGTCCACAGGGCTTCGTTTAGCTGGGCGGTGGTGGAGGAAATGATAATGTCGTTGCCAGCTTCTATGGCCTGACGAAAGGCAGAAGAAAGGGTTCCCGCCCAGGTTGTGGCACCGTTCATCATCATGTCGTCTGTAATAATCAGCCCTTGGTAGCCCAGCTCTTCACGTAAAATCCCTGTTAAAAAGGTTTTTGACAAAGAGGCTGGCTCTCCGTTCTCCACAATCTGGGGAAAACTCAAGTGACCAGACATGACGGCAGGAATCTTTTCTTCTATCAAATATTTGAAGGGAATCAGCTCACGGTTCATGAGGGTGTCACGGTCAATGTCGATAACAGGAAGCCGTCCGTGGGAATCATCCCCGGTGTCACCATGGCCAGGATAATGCTTTGCGGTGGGAATTACCCCAGCAGCAAGGGAGCCTGCAGAAAAGGCTGCCCCCAGCACACCTGTATGCAGAGCATTTTCGCTAAAGGAACGTGGTCCAATAACAGAAGAATCATGGTTAGTGTACAAGTCCACCGTGGGGGCAAAGTTCATGTTGATTCCCAAGGCCCGCAATTCTCTGGCAATGTAAAAGCCACTGTACCAGGCATCCACAGGGTAACCACCAGCTCCAATGGCCAAGTTACCAGGAGTTTCACTGGTCTCCCCCTTTACATGGCGAATCCAGCCGCCTTCTTGATCGGTGGCCACATAGAGAGGGATTTGGAAGGGGCGACTTTGAGCCTTTTCCTGCAGGGCGGTAATGGATTTTGCCACCAGATTAATGTCATCGGTGTTCCAGCCAAAAACCTTCACGCTTCCCAGCCCCCGATCCAACACCCACTGGTTCAAGAGAGCCGAAGGTTCTTGTCCAGCCCAACCAAACATAAAAATTTGAGCCAAAAGCTCACTGTCGCTCATTCGCTGCACTAAAGCCTGAGCTAAAATTTCTGAAGGATAGTCGCTCCAAAAGGTAATGTCCTGTGGTAAATCTTCAGCAGTCAAGGGTACAGCCTGACTTTGAGCCTGACTCAAAGCCTCAGAAGTAAGAGCTTGTTGCCCTTTTTTACATGAGAAAAGAAGGATGCTGACTACAAGCAGCACCAAAAGGGAAACACATCTTCCCAGAAAAAAACAATTCTGTTGACCATGCTGATGATTTTTTTGCATACCTAGACAGTATATCGACTTTTGTCATAAAAAACTAGATTACGTAAAATTATCCAAGCTAGACTATAGACATGAATTTTGTTTTGTGGTAATATATCACCACTACGGCGCCATGCCCAAGTGGTAAGGGAGCGGTCTGCAAAACCGTTATTCATCAGTTCGATTCTGATTGGCGCCTTTAGAAAGGGGTTTTCCAAGAGTTATTCTTAGGAAAGCCCCTTTCACTTTTCTAGGGTGTCCACAGTTTTTTCATCATCGTTTTGCAGCATGTTGGACAAACCTGTTTACATACAGGAAGGGACAGCTCTGAGCTTTTCGCTCAGGAACTGTCCCTTTTTTTATCCAGCAATCTCTTGTAAAAGTCCTTCCAGCTCATGCATGCTGCAGGAAATCGTCTTTTCTGGCTGAATTGGCTCCAACAGCCTTTGCAAATCTTCTGGCAACACAGGGGCCTTGCCACAAATCCGAGTAATCCAGTCACGCCCGTAAAAGGAGCCCACAAAGCTACCAAGATTTTCTCCCGTTAAAGCAGGATGATCTCTAGAAACCAACACCACGGAGCTATCCTTGTCGATAAAGTTTTCAGTATACTTTTTTGCAGCGGCATAGGAACCAGCAGTTTCTCCGTTGGCAAAGATACCGTATTTTTGGAACAGCTCCTTACAGGCAGCCTCTCGTTCAGCCTCGGAAACTGGCCGAGGATAAATTAATCCACGAAGCATCATGGGCTGAGCCTGGAACACCTCCTCCAACCGTTCTAGATTAGAGGGACTACATGGATCTACCCAGGGGCGCTGGGCAAAGGGAGTGGCATCCACATTCAGCTTGGCTTTTCCCGAGGAATCTAGCTTTAAATCCTGAGTACATTCAGTGATAAAGGCATTTACTGGCAGTGAGCATTTCCAGCCATACAAACCAGCCACAATGTTGCCGTAGTTTCCTGGTGCCACCGCATAGAAAATATCGCCACAGACCCGGCCCCGCAGCCGAGAAAAGGCATACAGATAGAAAAAGGTTTGAGGCAACAGGCGGCCAATATTCACCGTATTTGCCAAGGTGAGATTGTATTTTTCCACCAAATCTTGGCGACTAAAAAGCTGTCGAGCTAAGAGGCTGCAATCTTCAAAGCTACCGTCAACCTCCACAGGATAGATGTTACCGCCATTCCAGATACAGTCGGAATCCTCAAAGCCTCGCATACTTCCCTTTGAATAGAGAATCAGTGCCTTTAGCTGCTTTTTTCCCCGCATGGCATGGGCAAGGCAGGAGGCAATCTCTCCGTCAGAAACGGCAAAAACTGTGGCAGTCTTATCCTGTAACAGCAGAGTGTATTCTAAGCAATTTACCAGATAGGAAACTCCAAAGTCCTTGTGGGAACCAGTGGGCCCAGTAAAAAGACTTAGCTTGTACAGGTTCTCGTCCAGCTGGGTAAATTCTGGGGAAAAGGGAAATGCCTTGGTGGCAATGGCCTCGCTTACCAAGGGACTAAATTCCTTTCGCAGCAAAGCAGAGGTAAGGCTTCCTGCAATGGAAGCAAAGCTGGTGGTTTCTTTCAGATAATAAATCCAAGGACGCATATCCTCGCTGGAGGAAGGAACGAACAAGCCTCCGTCGGGGCAAAGACAGTGGGTAATTGCCTGACTATAACTTACCCTGTTGTTTTGATTACGTGTACTAACAAAATCCATAGGATTATTTCCAGATTTCTCTGGCCTCCCTCAAATTGAATGGAACCAGTCCTGTTACCGACTGGCAGGAATCACCAAAAACTTCTTTGTAAAATCTACTGGTCGGTAGGTCATCTTTGCTTGCCGCAAGCCAGCATTTCCCATGTCCTGCTCCCGATTGATAAGCTCCACGGTAACAGGCAGATTTAAGGCCTGGGAACGATTTACAAACTGATACACTCCCTTGTAGCTATTGATGCCCTTTTCAAACAGCACCACAAACATTCTTCCCTGCTGCATGAATTCTCCCACAGAAAGTCCCACAGGTATTCCATCAGCAAAAACAAGCACCCCAGAAAAATTGAATTTTTGGAAATTATCCAAGGCCCAAGCACATTGCTCAAAATCTCCTGGATCATCCTCTGGCCGAGTTTTTCGCCAACTTTCCAGTACAAGCCGAGCTTCTGGCAGAGTGTACACATCCAGGGGCTTTATCTGAGACTCATAGGCGGCAGTAAAGGCATTTACCAGATTCTTTTTTTTATGAAAAGCCTTGCCTTGAAGGCTTGCCAAGTCGGTACGGCGATACAGATAGTCAAAATTATCCCGATCCTCTAGCACCCGATAGCCCCGCTGCTCCAGCTGCTGACCCAATTCCTCATAAATAGCAGCAGTCATGTTTTTCCAATAATAACCTTGAGAAAAAAGCTCTTCCACCAACTCTATCGAGGGAGCCTTTCCCAGGACAGAAAAAAACTTTCCAGTCAAATCAAGGCCTTCAAATTCACGGGTGGGATTTACACCAGCTAAAATCAAGGATTCATCAGATAGCCGAGCAATGGTATATTGATATTTTTTTGAGTCGAGATAAATATTTGAAAAAAGAAATTCGCTTACCCCTGCGTCCAGATTTCGGCAAAACTCCGTTACTTCCTGAAACATATTCATATCTATAGTTGAAAACTGGGGAAAATCTAAAAGATAACTCATAACCTGTGTCCATAAGGATAACTTTTTTTATTCAAAATGTCAAACTCAGGAGCTAGGTAGATGGGGCTGGATAAAAAATCAAAAAGATGAAGTTTTTTCTGGGAAAGTGACAAATTTTTGCTAGTTCAACCCTATAAGTATAGTAAAGGAATAATTTTTTTTGAGGTGAATATGTTAACAGAAGCAGAATTGCAGAAAAAGTGGGAAAGTCTCACCTTTACTGATAACTTTATCTTTTCCCGGGTGATGCACGATGAACACATTTGTCGTCAGGTAGTAGAACTAATTCTTGGGGTGAGAATTGGAAAGATACGTTATCTTTCAGCCCAAGACGAGCACAAAACCGATCCTGATTCCATGCGAATCATTATGGACGTATTTTTAAGGGATGAAAATCGCATTATTAATGTAGAAGTTCAAACTGGTCACAAGAAGGAGTTACCCAAACGAAGCCGTTATTACCAAAGTGTAGCAGATGTGTCTACCACTTCAACAGGAACAAAATATCGGGATTTACCAGAAAACATCCTCATTTTCATCTGTACTTTTGACCCTTTTGACAGAAATTATCCTCGTTATACCTTTGAATACATCTGTAACGAGGATAAAGGGCTCAAACTAAAAGACGGTTCTCTCCGCATCTTTTTGAACACCAAAGCCACAAAGCTTTCAGCCCTTGACCAGAAATTACAAGCATTTTATCATTATTTACAGGATGGTGTTGCTGAATCCACTTTAACACAAGAAATTTTCAACAAAATCACCACACTGAAAAACAATTCCATTGAAAGGAGGTCGTTTATGACACTGGCACTAAAAATGGCTGATATAGAATACGATGCATATGAAAATGGTTTCGAGAGAGGCCATGAAGCCGGACTCCAAGCTGGACTTCAAGATGGACTCCAACAAGGACTCCAACAAGGACTTCAACAAGGACTCCAGCAAGGACTCCAGCAAGGAATTGAACAAGGACTCCAGCAAGGAATTGAACAAGGGATGAAACAAGGAGCCTACCAAAAAGCTTTGGAAACAGCAAAAACTCTTCTTTCCATGAGCCTTTCCCCAGAACAAGTAGCCCAAGGTACAAGTCTCCCCCTAGAAACCATTCTTCAGCTAGTTCAAGAAAACTAAATCCACAATACCCACAAAAAAAGGCTTGGAACAAAAAATCCCACCCAAGAACCATATTTCCGAGGTGGGATTGAAGCACTGAACTTTACTTTATATTATTTGCAGATATGCACAAAGCAGGGACAGTTCCTGTTTCTCAACATTGGAGAGATTTACAATTTATTAACTTCACCCACATCTACATCCAAAAAAAAGCTCTACGAGGCATCATTCTTTTTCATGATTCCTCCGTATTTTATGTTTTCACCGAACACACCACCTCCATCAGCAGTACCGTTTTTGTTCCCAGAAATAGTCCCCCCGTTCCACACGAAACGTCCACCACCATCACCTGAAATAACGGAGCCATTTAGACATGCATTATTGCTTATATTCCCACCTTCCATGGTGAATGTTCCGCCTGAAAGGTAGACCGCAGCCCCATAGCGCGCCTTGTTGTTCCTGATAGCTCCACCGTTCATAGTTACACTGCCATTGCTTTCCACGTACACTCCTGCACCATTGCCATTACTGTCGATATGGGATATGGTGGTATTTATAAGATTTACGCTACCACTACGTACCTTCACAGCAGTCATACCCGCATTCCCAGAATCCGCACCGAGGAGGGTACAATCCGATAGGGTCAGGCTAGAATCTACACCATTTACGGAAAACAGAAAGAAATTATCAGAAGTGGAGGAAGAGGAGAATCCCCCCCCCTTCACCTTAATGGCTCCTCCTGTTATTGTCACCTTGTTACCACCCTTCACCTCGAAAAACTTACTGTACTGGGTGAAGTCATTGTAGTCTACAGATAAATCTTTTCCACTAAGATCCACAGTAATTTCACAACCACTATACTTGGCCAGTTCATTACGTAGGTCATTGGCAGAGTTTATGTTTGATGCATCCAACGTGATTTTCGTAATCTTCCTAGGAACGGTTACTCCGCTGGTAATGCTTGGTCCAACAATACCCTCGCTATCCACCGCAGCAAGCTTTACACTTTTGTTACCAGTATTTTTAGAATATATACCGCTGTTATTGGGAACTGCACATTCACTAAGTTCATAGAGAACGCCATCTATGGAAAACCATTTTACTGCATTCGGCTCAATATCACTGGTGGTGGTATAGGGCCACTTCCAGTAGAGGTTTCCGTCGTTATCGGCATTCCAAGTACCTCCTGCCTGTACCTCCTCAAAGCCACCATTACCATCGCTATTCATTCTCAGCGGAGCTGCTGGTGGTGTGTTATATTGTAAGGTAACAGACATGGTTTCAGTAGAAGCAACACCATTATCAGCTCGTTCGGGGGTAAAATTTACGGTGAAGGTTGTATGCTCAGCAACAGTAACATTTTTCAATAAAACAGATATAAGGGTAGGATCAGCAACATTTTTGGTAGCGCTATTTGCAAGGGTTGGATCATTAATTTCTATGGAGCTATCAAGCAAAGCATGGCCTTGGGGATTGATAACGTAACCAGAAATCTTTGCTGTGGCATTTAGGGGCAGGGTTTGCACGCCAGCATCATTTGTCTGGAAGGTGGCACCGCTCACCTCTACACGGCCCATCGTCACTGCTTCGGACCAGTATTCCAAATAGCCCTTCCAGTCGTTCATCCACAGGTCGCAGCCACAGAATGCTACTACCATCACTGCTGACAGCACAGCCCGAACAATTTTTTTTACAAACATATTGATACTACCTTTCATTCCACAAACAAATTTGTATTCAAACTATTTTCGACCTATTAATTTTATAAGTCAAGAGAGAAAACGTCCTTTTTTAGAAAATACAAGCAATTTTTTCAAGCTTTGTCAGCACATCCTTGAATCATTATATTTTCTTCCGGGGTTCTTAGGGGCAGGAAGCGGTTTCGCAGAGGCTCAACCGAGACTCGCTAAAATCGCTCAATTTATCGCGATTTTCCGGCTTTGCCGTCGCTCCCTACCTAAGCGTGCTGGGTTCTCGCAGCGAGCACAACAGTGTGAAGCTTCTAGCGAAGGATGGGGTTTTAGGGGACAAGGGGCAAGACATCGTAGCCCCTTGCACCGCTTCCGTGTAGAGGGTTGTCCTTCCCCTAAAAATGAAGCCAGCTCACTCCTGAAACTCCGCGTAGGCATAGGCATTGTGATTGTGAATGCTCTCAAAGTTTTCTGCCTCCACGCTGAACCAGCGGAAGCAGCACTCCCCATTCTGAGCATCATCATCTCCCAAAGTACCGTCTCCCCCAGAAAAATTTTGCAGTCCAAGGTACACTTCTCGCACCACGTCCTCTACAAAGCGGGGATTTTCGTAGGCACGCTCCGTAACAAACTTTTCGTCAGCACGCTTCAGCACGGAATACAAGCCAGAAGAAGCAGCTTCTTCCACCACGGCAATCACATCCTCAATCCAGAAAAAGCCCTTACTTTCTAGCTTTACCACCACCTTTCCCCGCTGATTGTGGGCTCCATACTGACTAATAGCCTTGGAGCAGGGACACAGGGTGGTAACTGGCACCTCCACCGACACCAAAAAGTGATTTTCTCCTTGGGCAGAAACAGTGCCTTCGTAGGTACAGCGGTAGGCCATCATCCCTGGCTGACCAGAAATGGGAGCCCTTTTTTCCATAAAAAAGGGAAAGCTAATGGTTCCAAAGGCTTGCTCCGCCTCTAGCTTTTCTCGAATCTCCTGAAGCAAAGCCAAAAACTGCTTCATAGAAAGGTCGCTATGATATTTATGAAAAATCTCGATAAAGCGGCTCATGTGGGTTCCCTTAAAATGCTGGGGCAGATTCACAAATAAATCCACCACCCCGCTGGTTCCCTGGGTTTTATGTGCCTTGTCCAGTACCCGCACAGGATACTCCAAGCCCTTTATTCCCACCTTTTGCAAAGGCACATCACGAGTATCCCGCTGGCTTTGAATGTCAATCATCAGGCATTTTCTTCCATTGCAGCTTTTGCTGCTTCCACCGTGTTCATCATGAGCATGGCAATGGTCATGGGGCCTACACCACGAGGCACTGGTGTTATATATGAAGCTACTTCCTTCACTGCATCAAAATCCACATCACCACACAATCGGAACCCGCTTTTTTTGGTGGAATCTGGAATGCGGTTCACCCCAACGTCAATCACCACTGTCCCAGGCTTTACCATATCGGCACTAATCATGGCAGGAGAACCAGCTGCAGCAATCAAAATGTCTGCCTGACGAGTAAATGAGGACAAGTCCTTTGTACCGGTATGACACACCGTTACGGTGGCATTGTATTCCTTGCGGGTTAACAGCACAGAAAGAGGCTTTCCCACGATATTTGAGCGACCCACAATAACAGCATGCTTTCCAGCGGTGGCAATTCCCATGGTTTTCAGCAACACTAGCACACCGTGGGGAGTACAGGGCAGGTAGGATTTACGACCAATCATCATATTTCCCACGTTTACAGGATGAAAACCGTCCACATCCTTTTCTGGCTTAATAGCCATAATCACCTTGTCCTCATCAATATGCTTGGGCAAGGGAAGCTGCACTAAAATTCCGTGAACAGATGTATCCTCATTCAAATCATGAATCAGCTGGAGCAAGTCAGCTTCCGTTGTGTCCTGTGGCAGGCGAATATCCTTGCCCTTCATGCCCGCTTCCTCCAGAGCCTTTTCCTTGGCGGTAACGTAGGACACACTGGCAGGATTTTCTCCCACCAATACTACTGCCAAGCAGGGAGTTGTTCCCTTCCGACTCAATTCAGCAGCCTCATCTGCAGCCTGCTTGCGAACCTGTTGTGCAATAGAAAATCCATCAATAATTTCAGCAGACATTCACCTATCCTCCAAAAGCTGTGTAACAAAGGTAGTTTTTCGTTGTTTCTTGAACATAATCTAGAGTATTTTGGGAATACTTCCCCTAAATACCAAAATACAGTATAGTCAGACTATATCGGATTATCATTTTTTTTTCTAGGCGAGGTTTTATGAAGCGTCTTTCCATCCTGTTTTTCCTATTGCTCGTAAGCGTAGGAATTGTCTTTGCTCAAGAGGCAGAAACGAACACCACAGACACAGAAAACACTATAATTCCACAAGAAGAAATTCAACAGCAGGATAGAGCGGATGAACCGCCACCTGTACAAGAAGAAGAAATACCAGCAGAAATTCCTCAAGAAGATGAGCCTATTTCTTCTGATGATTCATATATCGAAGATGAGGAATTTATCTACAAGATGAACCAAAAGGGTGACCAGTTTATTAAGATTGGTCTTATGGTAAATATTCCCCTTAAGCCTCCCGCAAGCCAGTTAAAGGTTGGTGGTTCTGGAACCTTGGGTTATATGCGATTTTTGAACAGCAACCTAGCCGTTGGTGGTGATGCTTCCTTTGCCTATATGACAACTGTAGGTGAAAATGTTTTTACCTGCATTCCCTTGATGGCAAAGGTTATGTATCAATTCACTTTCCACAAGTTTGAATTCCCCATTACCCTGGGAATTGGTGGTGCCTTCCAAAACTACATTGGAGAAAGCTACTTTGGTCTTATTATCAAACCAGAGGTGGGAGCCTTTTTCCGTTATTCTCCCGATTGGTCCTTTGGTATAAATGTTGGCTGGAACATGATGCCCCAGTGGACAAAGGATTCCTCCTACTTTGGAGTGATTATGGACACCGGCATTACTGCCAGATACCACTTCTAAACAAGGAAAATGAACATGAAAATCAAGCACAGTATTTCTATTTTATTCATGATACTTTTGTTAGCCTCTTGCAAAGATGGCCTCACTATTTTTGACCAAATTGACCAAGAAACAAAGCTTGAAGATGCCGTCATTACAGGAAGTGTCAATTCTATAGTAAGAAGCGGTAACACACTCTATGCCAGTGATGGAAATATCTATGCAAAAAGTGTAAATGCTGAACGTGGCTGGAGTAAAATAGCTAGCCCCGGTGGTACCATTATCAAGCTGGCAGCGGATGCAAATGGAGTTTATGCTTTGAGCGAAGATAAAAAGTTGTACTTCAGAAAAGAAGATTCTTCAGATTGGAATGCTGTAACGCTTACAGGTATTTCTGATATTACAACAATCTTTGATGATGGTCTTAAGTATGCTTTTATGAAGGCTGAGGGGAAGATTTACCAACTGAATAATACACAAGTGGGTAGAGAACGTAGTAATCTCTCATCCATTACTGTATTCTGTAGTGACAATACTGGTTTTCTTTTATTTTATGCTGATGGAGGTACTGTGTATGTAACTACAGCAAATAGCCTTGAATATGATAATTTACCTATTCAACCTTCACAAGATCAAGGTTCCGTTTCAGGTCTTGGAACTATTCACTCCCTTACATACTCAGTTGCAGATAAGGCTATCTATGCTGGTACAAATACCGGTTTACGTAGACTTCCATTATCTGACGATGGACATGCATTAAAAGGCGAAAACCAGACCCCACCCGGTAACTGGGGAGCCACCATCAAGAATTACGAGGCGTTCGCTGTTCTTGCCACAGGAACGACTCCTAACGATTTTGCTCTTTATTCCAGCACCATTAAAGGAGGCACAACCTACGCAAAAGTAAATGGCTTGTGGGGCTACTACAACCGCCGCAACAACTGGAACCGAGAATAGTCTGTAAAACCTGTTGTCATGGACTTGTTTGAACATAGGCAACCAACAAAGGAGCCTCTTGCCGCCCGAATGCGTCCCCGCACCCTTGATGAATACATCGGGCAGGAGCATATCGTAGGCAAGGGGCGGTTGCTTCGGCGAGCCATTGCCGCAGACCAGCTTACCTCCGTCATTTTCTATGGCCCTCCAGGTACGGGAAAAACCACGCTGGCACGGGTTATTGCAAACCACACCAAAAGTAACTTTATCACCCTGAATGCGGTGCTTACAGGCGTTCAAAACATCCGAGAAGCTATTGCCCAAGCAGAAGAACATTACAAGCTCTACAGTCGCCGAACCATTCTCTTTGTAGATGAGGTGCATCGTTGGAACCGCTCCCAACAGGATGCACTGTTGCCTTGGGTAGAAAATGGCACCATTATTTTGGTGGGAGCCACCACGGAAAACCCTTTTTTTGAGGTGAATAAGGCTCTAGTAAGCCGTAGCCGTGTCTTTCAGCTGCTGCCACTGGAGCGCCGACACCTGGTTCAGGCAGCCACCGCCGCCCTCCAAGACAAGGAACGAGGCTACGGCCGCTGGAAGGTGATTTTTGAAGCTGGTGCCTTGGAGCACTTGGTAGACACCGCCAATGGTGATGCCCGCAGCCTTTTGAACGCACTGGAGCTGGCGGTGGAAACCACCCCGGAGCGCTGGGAGCCAGAGGGAAATCCACCAGTTCCTGCTGAAGGCACAGAGATTTACATCACCAAGGAGGCGGCGGAAGAAAGCATCCAAAAAAAAGTGGTGCTCTACGACAGGGACGGTGACTACCACTACGACGTTATCAGTGCCTTTATCAAGAGCCTGCGGGGACGAGATCCTGATGCAGCCCTGTACTGGCTTGCTCGCATGGTAACAGCGGGAGAAGATCCTGGCTTTATTTTCCGCCGCATGCTGATTTCCGCCTGTGAGGACACAGGTCTTGCAGATCCCATGGCAGTTTCCGTGGTGGAAAGCTGTGCCGCCGCCTTTGATCGAGTGGGCTTGCCAGAAGGTCGTTACCACCTGGCCCATGCTGCCTTGTATCTTGCCACCGCTCCAAAATCTAACAGCTCCCTGGCTTTTTTTGACGCCCTTGCCGCAGTAGAAAAGGAAAACTCAGAGGTTCCCAATCACCTAAAAGATGGCAACCGTGATGCTAAGGGCTTTGGCCACGGAGCAGGCTATCTGTATCCCCACGCCTACACAGACCACTGGGTAGCCCAACAATACTTACCAGATGCCCTCAACGGCAGAGTTTTTTACAATCCCAGCTCCCAAGGCTACGAAAATTCCATTCGGCAAGAGGTACTGGCCCGACGAGAAGCTCAGATTGCCGCCTTGTTAGAGGAAGAAGTCTTATTGAAGACAAATGGAGGAAACACAGCTACGGGCAAAGATGACCAGCAGAATCTGGAAAACCTGTGGTGGCAGACGGAGCATTTTAAGGTAAGCACCACTAAAGACGGCGGCAATCTTACCTACAGCCCAGAGAGCCAAACCCACAAACAGGCTCTTTCCCGGGGCGAAGCTGAATGGCGACGGCGGGCTATGAGCACCAAGTCTCAAATGCTGCAGGAAATCCGAAAAACCATCCTGCACCAAGCCGCCCCTGCCCGCCACAGCCGGCACTTTATCTGGAACATTGACGACGGCCTGCTGATTTGGGAATGTATGCGTCAAAGCCCCGAAGGTTTGGTGGCGGGAATTTGCTCCAGTGCCGCTGGCATGAAGATTCTTCAGCAATACAGCAACACCTTGGAGGAATTGCTCCGTCCTCAGCTGGCTCTTGTAACAGAAATTGCTCCAAATCAACTGCCAGCAGGGAGCTTTATCATTCCCACTGGTGAACAAGGAGCTCAATGGGAGGATCTCCCCTTCGACAGGCTCTATCTTCGAGATATTCTTTCTACAAAAGATTCTGTCACCAATTTTTGCCACAGCCTCAAGCACGCTGCAAGTCAAAATCAGCTGGCTCCCGGATGGAAGCTTATCCTTCACCAAAAGATTCCATCCCAGGGGCAACGACTTTCCTCCCTGTTGCACCAGCATGCAGAATCTCCGTTGGTACAAAAAATGGCAGCTTGTGAGGATGATTTTTTTAGCAACAGGGCCAATCCTCTGTTCAGCTGGAACCAACAGACGGTGGCCACCAACCTTTCTGCCGATTTTGAAGTTGCCTTCCAATACCAGCAGCTGTCAGAACAACGCAGCTTGACCCAAGAGGAAATCCTTCGGTGGCTTCATCCTTCTGCTTCAGCCTACGGCAGCCACTTGGCCCAGCAGCTTTCCCAGCAAGAACTGGCAGAAATCACCAGGCTTTTGCTACAGGCTACAGCAGCCCCAGTAAACTGGAGCTACCAAAGTGCCTGCTTTGTGGTGCAAGCCAAAAGCCTACAGTAGTGGCTGCCACTAAGCTTATACGCTCTGCCACCTTCTCCAGCAGTTTCCAGCACAGAAACGGGAAAGCCCATGGCAGCCAACGCAATGGCCTTGATTCTAGTGAAACCAAGCTCTATTCCCAATACTACATTTCCAGCCTCTAGGGCACCACAACTTTCTTCCCGTGTCATAAAAGTAGTACACATTGAAAATCTGACTTTGGGAGAAGAAACTTTCTGAAAGCACTTTTTAAAACAAAAACCGGCCTTAAAGCTAAGACCGGTTCCATAAGGTTAAGCGAAAGCTAACTTATTTTGCGATAACTTTTGCCATTTCCAATACTTTGTTGGAATAACCCCACTCGTTGTCGTACCAAGAACAAACCTTAACAAAGGTTCCGTCCAGCTGGATACCAGCCTTGGCATCGAAGATAGAAGTGCGGGGATCGTGGCGGAAGTCTGTGGATACAACAGCATCTTCTGTGTAACCGAGGATTCCCTTCAACTCGCCCTCAGCAGCCTTCTTCATTGCAGCACAAATGTCTTCGTACTTGCATTCCTTGTTCAACTCAACAGTCAAGTCAACGAAAGAAACATCAGAAGTAGGAACGCGAACTGACATACCTGTCAGCTTTCCGTTCAACTCAGGAAGAACCTTTCCTACAGCCTTAGCAGCACCTGTGGAGGAAGGAATCATGTTTTCCAGGATTCCGCGTCCACCGCGCCAGTCCTTCTTGGAAGGACCGTCTACAGTCTTCTGTGTAGCAGTAGCAGCGTGGATAGTTGTCATCAAACCGCGCTTGATTCCGAAGGTGTCGTTAAGAACCTTGGAGATAGGTGCCAAACAGTTGGTGGTGCAGGAAGCGTTAGAAATGATGTCCTGACCAGCGTATGTGGTGTGGTTTACACCGTATACGAACATAGGAGTTGCATCCTTGGAAGGTGCAGACATGATAACTTTCTTTGCACCAGCAGTGATGTGCTTGCGAGCCTTCTCATCTTCCAAGAAGAGACCTGTAGACTCAACAACGATATCAACTCCAACCTCATTCCACTTCAGGTTAGCAGGATCCATTTCTGCAGTAAGACGGATCTTCTTTCCGTTTACAACCAATGTGCTTCCTTCTACCTTAACATCACCAGTGAACTGGCCATGAACTGAGTCATACTTGAGCATATATGCCAGGTAATCGGGATCTAAAAGATCGTTGATACCTACAATCTCAATATCATTTGCGAAGTTTTCTACAGCAGCACGGAAAACCATCCGTCCAATACGACCGAAGCCGTTAATACCTACTTTAACCATAACAAGGTACTCCTTTCTATAAAAAGTTATTGAATTATAAAACTTTACCGGAATTATGTCAACGGCAAGATTTTTTCCTATCGATTCAGCAGTATAGCCCGATGAATGAAAGAGTTGGGGCAACAGGGAGGTCCCCTGAGCAGCCGAACTGTGAGCGTAGCGAAGTGCGAGGCTGATGAGGTTTTCCCTGTTGCCACTTTCACTTTTAGTCCTACCATGCTATACTGCATCTCGTGAGTGACTTTATTTCAACCCCAGAACAAGAGGAAATCCAGCCCATTGGGCCAAAGACGGCAGTGGTAGCCATTGTAGGGCGGCCTTCTGCTGGAAAATCCACCTTTTTGAATACTGCCAGTGGAGAAAAGATTTCCATTGTGTCTCCCATTCCTCAAACCACCAGAAACGCTGTCCGTGGTATTGTAAACACATCCTTAGGGCAGCTGGTATTCGTGGACACTCCCGGCTATCATGACTCAGAGAAAAAGCTGAACCTTAAGCTCAAGGGTATTGCCGCAGAACAGCTAGATAGTGCCGACGTTATCCTCTATATCATTGACTCCACCCGTGCCCCAGGCAAGGAAGAGGAGCTTACCGCAGCACTCATTGCTCCTTATCTGCACAAGACAGTGGTGGCCATCAACAAAATCGACGCAGCGGACTCAAAGGTTGCCCTGATTCGAACCTTTTTAGCCACCACCTTTCCCAAGCTGGAATCAAGCCGCGTGGTGGATATTTCTGCTGAACAAGACACCAATATCAACCAGGTGTTAAAAGCCCTCTACGACCTAGCTCCAGAGGCAGATCAGCTTTATCCAGAAGAATACTACACCGACCAAGAGGTTGATTTCCGAATTGCAGAAATTGTGCGAGAACAAGCCATCAATCGGCTTCACGACGAGCTTCCTCACGCTATTTACGTAGAAATTGCAGACATGGAATGGCGTAAAAACGGTAAGGAGCTGTGGGTTCGAGCCTTTCTCTGTGTGGAGCGAGAAAGCCAAAAGGGAATGGTTATTGGCAAGGGTGCTTCCATGATCAAGACCATCCGAGTGGAATCCATCAAGGCATTGAGAATGATTTTCCCCTACCGAGTTGACCTAGACCTGCAGGTAAAGGTCAGCAAGAACTGGCGGCAGCGGGACCAGCTTTTGAACCGACTTTTGAAATAGGATTATGGGAAAAATCATCACTTTTTTTCGGAGCACCAAGGGAAAAATTTTCCTGCTAGTACTCCTGGCACTACTCCTTCCCCTCACCTTTTTCTTGATTCCCCGCAAGCCTACGGGAATGTGGGGCGCCATTGCCACCATAGTAAGCTCCTTAATTCCCCTTATTTGCGGAATTCTTGCCTTCCTGTTCCTAAAAAATTCCTTGAAGAAAGCTTCTAACGCAGTGGGCACCTTTGTGGCAAGTAAGGAAGAACGACGAAGCATTGATGCTTTGGTTTTTCGGCAATTGCTGGGCTGCTCCCGTTTGGGCGTGCTTTCTACCATTTACACCGACGTGGTTATGCTGAAAAAAAGCAAGGTTGGTGGGCTTTTCAAAAGTTACGGTATCTACAAGTATGTAGGAAAGATTGAAGGTGGCATCCCTGATTTGGAAAACTGCCACTTTGAGGTGGATACCACCACGAGCTGCATTACCGTTCAACTGCCAAAGGCTTCCATTGTGAGCCACGAAATCCTGAAGCTAGAAAAATTCGATGAAAAATCCAGTAGCTTTTGCCGAATTGAAAACTCAGAGGTTATGGATGAGATTCAGCAACGAAAAACTGATGCAGAGCAGCTACTGCTGGAATACGGCTTTATGCAAGAGGTGGAAAAACGAGCTCAAGAGGTTATCTCTGGCATGATTACTGCACTGGGCTACAAGGGCTACGATATTGCTTTTCGTGGGTTTCAAGAAGCAATTCCAGCCCACCAACACCAACCAGAAAATAAACATACAGAGAATATTGAATGAATTATTTGATAGCCCAAATCATTGGAATTATAGTGGCAATCATTTCTTTTAGTTGTGTCCAATTTCGGGATAAACGATTTATTCTGGCAGGACAATTTTTAACCAATGTGTTATTCGGTGTAAGCTGGGCATTGTTGGGAGGCTTGTCAGGTGCGTGGATTTGTCTACTGGCTTCTGTACAGCTACTGATTCTCCACTTTGTGAATAAATCCCAGCCCCAGGTACTTTTCCGACGAAAACTTATCGTCACCGCACTCTTCGCCACAGCCTACATCACTGGCACCTGTATTGTGTACAAGGGCTGGCCAGACATTGTGGTTTGCACCTGTGCCATGCTGTTTTCTCTTTCCATCATCCAGCGGAACGCCAGCCGAATGCGTAGCGTCATGCTGTGCAACACAACCTTATGGCTTATCTACGACCTTTCCCTCAGCGCTTATGCCAACATGATTACCCATGGCCTCACCTTGTTTTCTCTCATTACCGCAAAAATCCGCTTAGACAGAACCCCTGGTGAGCCAAAGGAAAAGCCCCAAGATAATCAGGGTGAAGCCTAGAACCTCACCCCATCCATGAACTTGTTTTACTAACGTTGGGTAACACTGCCGTCATTACGGGCAATGTAGCAGCGGGGCTTGTTCTTGGTGAAAAATCCCACCTCCACTACACCTACCATGGCCTTGATGGTATTCTCCAAGGCTGCGGCATCCACAGGCTCCTTCCACAAAAGATCCAGAATCAAGTTGCCGTTATCGGTTACCACAGGGCCAGCCTTGCGGATGCCTTCCCGCAGAGTACACTGGGCACCTAAGGCCTCCAGCTGACGTACCAAGGAACTGCGAGCCTCTGCAACGATTTCTACTGGCAGTGCAAAACCGGTACCCAGATGGGGCACATCCTTGGAGGAATCTGCCACCACTACAAATTGCTTTGCATTGTAGGCCACAATCTTTTCCAACAACAGGGCAGCTCCCCCCCCCTTGATAAGGTTATTTTCGGGACTGATTTCGTCAGCACCATCAATGGCCAAATCAAGCTGCCCGCCGATAACAGCTGCGTTCATGGAGTACACTGGTATTCCCAGCTTTTCGCAGGCAATGGTAGTCTGGAAGCTGGTGGATACAGCCTTAATGTCTTTTATAGTGCCAGCCTTCAGGTGGTAGGCCAACCGCTCCACGGCGGGCATGGCGGTAGAACCAGTACCCAGCCCAATCTTCATACCGGAAAAAATCAATCCTTCTTCCAGTAGCTTGTCCACTGCATACGCACCAACCAACTTCTTCTGTTCAGCCTGAGATAATTCTGCCATTAGTAATCCTCTCCTGTAAAATATTTAAACTGTCGGTATCCTTGATACTGTAACATTGAGTATCCGTTGGAAACCTTGCAGCCTGCCAACGAAGCTCTGTGCATAACGGGAGTAACCTCGGGATGATACACAATGTCATACAGGGCCTCGGTTCCCTTAAAATCGTAGAAGTACAAAGGATCATTGTCCTCTGTTGCAGGAAGACTGGCTCCCATACCCTTTGATGTGGTCTGAATAATCACATCACAATATTTTTCAAGCTGCTGTATAGATTCAGGACCTAGGGTAGACCATTTGAATCCAAAGCTATCTGCAATCCGTTTAGCCTTTGCTACAGTACGATTGAAAATACAGGCCTTACCTTTTAGCTGACGAACAGCATAGGCTACACCACGGGCTGCCCCACCAGCTCCAATAATGGCCACACGGGAATGAGATAAATCCTTTACGCCTAAAAATTCCTTTAGCCCCTCCATGATTCCCTCTGCGTCAGTGTTGTAGCCACTCCAACCAGCTTCTGTCCGCACAATGGTATTGCAGGCACCAATAGCCTTTACCTGGGGAGACTGCTCCACAAGGTGGGGAAGAATGGACTCTTTGTGGGGCACCGTAACAGAAAGCCCCTTGATGCCAACTGCATCAGCAAAATCCAAAGCTTCTTCCACAGTTTCCACCCGAATGGGAATATACACTGCATCCATACCGTGATTACGGTATCCAGCATTGTGGATAGCAGGACTATCTGTGGCTTCCAGAGGATAGCCAATAATGCCGTACACATTGGTGTTTTTGTCGATGGAACGAAAGGCATAGGTTTTATTTATGGTCAAAGGGTCAATGTGACCAATGACCTTTAATTGCTCAACAGAAGATGGGGAAACAAAGGTGAGATAGGAGTTCATCTTGTCTGCCAGCACCCGAGTGGGAAGTCCCAGTGGTCCCATGGCACAGAGAATCTGCTGACCATGCTCCAAGGTTGCTGCCTGACGAAACATCCGTGTTACATCTGCCAAGGTTTTTGGCATACAAGCGATTTTTGGAATCTCAAAGCCAGTAATCCGCATCTTTGCCAGCCGACCAGGAATATCCTCAATGGGACCGTTCATATCATGGGCACTACGAATAATCCGAGTCCCAAAGGCCAGGGCCGCATCCTGCAGGCTAGGAACGTAAAAATCTTCCTCTAAATCCACGTAGGCAAAATTCTTTCGGCTGTCCTGCTCTGCAAAGGCCAGTCCACGGGCAAAAAGCATGGTTCGAGAAGCCTCGCCCTCCACATAGAGTCCACCGTCGATTTTACGGCGGATGGTGAGAATACATGGAATTCCTGCCATCTGGGGAAACTTTCTGATATGCAGACGCTCGTCCCTATCCAAATAGTCTACCCGCAATTCCACCATATCAATCCAATTTCGATAGGTTTCCAATATTTCCAAATCTTCGGCAAGGGTCTTACCAGTAAGACAAAGACAAATTCTAGGTCGTTCCATACTCAAAATACTACCATAAACCAAATGGGCTTACAATATGCATTTCTTCTCTAACTTAATATTGTGCATAAATAGAATTATATGGTAAAATAAGCCACTTTTATTGAGAATCGAGAGGTTTTTCTAATGGAACATTTTGGATTATGGGGAATTATCCCACCTCTCCTGACCATCGTCTTAGCCTTCATTACAAAGGACGTTATCGTATCCCTCTTTTTGGGGATTTTGTCAGGAGCCTTGATTGTTGCAGGTGGTAATCCCGGAACAGCGTTAATGACGCTTACTGATTTGGTAGCCAATTCTTTGGCAGATGGATGGAACATTCGTATCTTCCTGTTCTGTGCCTTGTTAGGTGGTTTGGTTGGTTTGCTTACAAAAACTGGTGCAGCCAGAGCCTTTGGTATTTGGGCTTCTTCCAAGCTCAAGACTGGCACCAGCTCCCAGTTCATGACCTTTATCTTCGGTGTATTGATTTTTATCGATGACTACTTTAACTCCATGTCTGTTGGAACCGTTATGCGGCCAATTTCCGACAAAACTGGTGTTTCCCGCGCCAAGCTTGCCTACATTCTGGACTCCACCGCAGCTCCCGTTTGTATCATTGCTCCTATTTCCAGCTGGGTTGTTACTGTTATGTCCATCGTTCGTGACTCCCAGGGATTCGAGCAGCTGGGCATGACTGAATTTGAATTCTTCATTAAGGCTATTCCCTACAACCTGTACGCATTGCTGGCATTGATTATGGTTTTGACCATTATCTTTATTAAGCGTGACTTTGGTCCCATGAAGGCATCTGAAGATTTGGCTACAAAGGGCATTCTTTTCAACGCAGAAAAATATGGTCCTGCTGCGGGAACCATGGAAGAAACTGAAACCAGCAAGGCAAAACCCATTGACATGTTGTTCCCCATTATCCTGTTGATTGTAACAGCAGTGGCATTCTTCCCCATCGTTACCTGGCTTGGAGCTATTGACGGTGAAACTATTACCACCATAGGACAGGCTATGGCTTCCATGACCTTGGGAGATGCCTTCAACGACACCGACTCCTCTATAGCTCTGTGGTATGCTGTTATGTTTACCCTCACCGCCACCTATATCTACTACTTGGCTCGTCGCCTGCTGAACCTTAAGGAAGCAGGAGAGGCTTTGAGAAATGGTATCCAGTCCATGCTGCCAGCCTTGATTATCTTGACTATGGCTTGGTCTATCGGAACCATCATCAAGTCACCACGTACCGAAGGTGGTCTGGGATTGGGTATTTATCTGTCACAGATGGTAAGCGAGGGAGGATTCCCTATTCAGCTATTGCCCTGTATTCTCTTTGTACTGTCTGCCATCATTTCCTTTGCAACTGGAACCAGCTGGGGTACCTTTGGAATTATGATTCCTATTGGAATGCCCATTGTAACCGGTTTGGCAACAGGACTGGGAATGGATGTTGCAGGATTAACCAATGCCGCAATGATTTCCATGGCAGCAGTTATTGGTGGTGCCGTTTTTGGAGACCATGCTTCTCCCATTTCCGACACAACAATCCTGTCTTCCACTGGTGCCAGCTGCCCCCACTTGGAGCACGTTGCCACCCAGATTCCTTATGCCCTCTTTGTGGCAGTTTGTACTTTCATCGGATTTGTGGTCGGAGGCTTTGTATTGAACCCAATCGCAGCCTGGGCAGCAGCCTTGGTAGTGTTTGTATGGGGAATCATCTTCCTTCCCAAAATCATGAAGTCACGCTAAAATTGAGCGTAAAAAAAGGAAGCATTCTTTGAGGAGGCCACTGAAAAAGGTCTCCAATTTTAAGGCCTGAAAAAAAAAGCCAGATTTT
>JAEDCN010000064.1 GCA_016294105.1 Treponema sp. | reverse complement strand
ATGCTGTCAACATTTCTTTGGTGATTGGAACAGTAAATAAGGCCCAGGAACGAAAGTGACGGGGCCGCAGACAATAGGGACTTCTGGACACAGTGTCCAGAAGTCCCTGCGGGTTTGGGGGCACCCCAACAAGCATTTTTGCGGAGCAAAAATCGCAAGTGTATTGACACTTGCCCTGCTTGCTGTTTAGTGATATCCCTGATAATCAGCTAAATATAAGGTAACTTAAAAACTGGATACAGTTTCTCCCATTTCCTGTTTTGCTTTCCTGTAATAATAGAACTTAATGTTGCTTTAATCCACCTGTCTCCTGGCCCTTGCCGCTATGGGTACAAGAAACAACGCAGGCAGCAGCAAAAGCGCCGTACACACCAGCCCCCATGAAACAGAAGCCTGTTGGGCTACTAATCCAACAATAGGGCCGCCAATAATCTGCCCAAAAGAATCCAACTGCCCACTGGTGGAAAAGACTGTGGCACGCATTTTTTCATCCACATGGTCGTTCATCCAGGCAGTCAGCACAGGCTCTTTCATCGTGCGCATCAATCCAGCCAGGAGGAACACGCCCAGCATGAACCAGAAGCTTCTGCTAAGGGCAAAAAGAGCCAAGCAGATCATGTATCCGGCACAGGTAAACATCACCAAGCCAGTGCGGCTGACCGTTCCCCGTTTCTCTATGTGGGAGATAAGCAGCTGTGAGGCAAAAATACCCAAGGTGCTCCCAATCAGGTTCATGACACCAAACCAAGTGACGCTGTTCAACAGGCCAATGGCGGGCATGACGGTATCTTCCAGGAAGTGGGCAGTGGAGAGCCGGTCAAAGCCTTCACTGGCGAGTCCTCCGCACAGGGTGATCGCCAGCAAAGCCAGCAACGCGGGCGCGCCCTTTACAAAGCTGAAATTCAGCTTGAACAGGCTCGCAAAGTCTTTGAGCAGACCCTGCCTTTCCTCCAGGGCGGGGGAAAAGTTCGTTTCCGGCATAATACGAGTGAACACCAATCCAAGCAACAGATACAGCACACCCGCCAAGATGAGGGGCAGTTGTAGATTGATATTCCCCAGTAAGGTACCTGATACCACGCCGACCACACTGCCCAACTGTGCCAACTGACCGCCGCGCAGAAACACCTCGTCCATGGGCTTGCCGGTTTCTTCCGAGGCGATCCATGCTTCCAGCGCGCCTGTGATAAAGGTGTCGCCACAGCCCCATACGATTTGGGCAAGCAACACCGTGGCAAACCAGGGCAGCGCTCCCTCCATGACAAAACCAATGCCATATAAAAATATGCCAATCAGTACGGAACGGCGGCGGCTGTACAGGTCAGCCACTACACCGGTGGGAATCTCAAGCAAAAAACAGGCGGTTTCCAGAACCGTCCCTACCAGCACAAGCTGAAAAGCATTGAGCCGCACAACATTCAGATGGTACACAACAGAAAGCACTGTGGCCATGGAAAGCAGCATGGAAAACGAAAAGCGGAACAGAAGATAGATAGAATAAGCGTTTGTTTTTTTTACGAACATGAAGTTACATTCTCCTTTACGAATCAGTGGGTGTTTTTGTTTCCAGTTTGAAACAGGCCCCCAACTGTCGCATGGGACGGGCGAACTTCTCGACCCTTTCTAAATTCATTTTTAGAGAAGAACACCCGAAACGCCATTGTGGAATGGCCTGTTTTGCTTTTTACAGTTTGCAATGATGATTCCTCCTAATACTATAATGCAGAACAGCCGATCACTGCTCTGCTGATTATTATACCTAATGCTTTTCAAAACGTCAACCTCGCTCCTGCTAAAACCGGCAGGGGCAGACGCAGTTTTGGTATCCTACGCCAACGGGAAATTGAGGACCTGCACAGCCGCCGCCAAGGGCTGCGGCGCTGAACGCGGAGGCTGTCTCCCCGCAAAAGATTGAGTATCTCTCCTCCCACCTGGGGAATTGGGACAACATCGACTATGACAACCGGTGACAAGTGGCCGACATTATTCTCTCCCAGGTCTACGCCACCGGGGAACGCATTTCCTTTGAGTGGAAAATCTGTTTTTTGCTCCCAGTATTTTATCATTTGGAGTGCTTACCCTTGTCAAGTGAAGTTA
>JAEDCN010000019.1 GCA_016294105.1 Treponema sp. | reverse complement strand
CCCCTTTTTATATTAATTTTTCTTATACTACATCCATTCTAGGCACGTCGGCAGTGTAGTCAACTCCAGCCACGTCAAAGCCGTTGGTGGCCATAAAGTCGTGGCGGTAACCTTCCATATCTCCCAACTGAGGAAGATTTTCCTGGGTTACCTGTGCCATGCGGCGGTCAACTTCAGCCTGAACTTCTGGGTCAAGTTCCCAGTCGTCAATGCGGATAAGGTGGGCTTCATCTACAGGTACTGCTCCGCCAGTGTACAGACGCTCGGCAAAGAGACGCTCCATCTGTTCGATACAGCCCTCGTGGGTTCCCTTTTCCTTCATAACCTTAAACAAGATAGAAAGGTACAAGGGAATAATGGGGATAACGGCACTGGAGCGAGTTACCAATCCCTTGTTTACAGAAACGTAGGCTTCTCCCTTGATTTTGTCTCCCAGCAGACTGTGAAGCTCAAGGGCTGTCTTTTCCAAGTGCTTTTTGGCGCCACCAATGGTTCCATCACGGTAAATTGCGTGGGAAAGGGCAGGGCCAATATAGGAATAGGCTACTGTTTTGCACCCCTCTGACAAAAGACCTTCCTTCAGCAAAGCTTCAATCCACAGCTGCCAGTCCTCGCCACCCATTACCTTTACGGTTTCTGCTGCTTCTTCATCATTGGCAGGCTCGGCGCTCATTTCAGAAAGCTCCCCAGTCATCATGTCTACGGTCATACCTGTGTAGGGCTTCCCAAAGGGCTTCAGCACAGACTTGTACAACACGCCAGTTTCTGGGTCGGTGCGAACAGGACTTGCCAAGCTATACACCACCAGGTCAAAGGTAACGCCCATTTTCTTGGCTTCTTCGATTACGGCCTTGCGACAGTCGTTGCTAAAAGCATCCATGTTCAAGGTAACAGAAGGAAGTCCAGCAGACTTTGCGGCATTGTCAAAGGCTAAGTTGTTGTACCAACCGGGAGTTCCACCCTTCTTTTCTGTTCCTTCCTTTTCAAAGGATACACCGATGGTGGCGGCTCCGTATTCAAAGGCGGCTGCAATACGGCTTGCAAGTCCGTAGCCAGTGGAACAACCTAAAACTAAAACTGCCTTTGGTGCATTTCCACCTTCTGCAGCAGTTTTGATTCCACGCTTTTCCTTGCAGGACTGTACGTAGCTAATTTGATGCTCAGTTTCCTTACCACATCCCACTGGATGGGCATTAATGCAGATGTTGCTGCGAATCATTGGTTTGATTACCATTGTTTTCTCCTTTAATTTTTCTGAGAGATAAGGAAGTAAAAAAGGGCTACCTTGTGGCAGCCCTCGCTACTCTTAGTCCTTGAATTTCTTCATGATAACACAACCGTTATGTCCACCAAATCCCAAAGAGTTAGAGGCAATACAGTTGATTTCTCCTGCAACAGGCTTGTTGGGAACGTAGTCCAAGTCACAGCCTGCTTCCAGGTCGGGATTTTCCAAGTTGATGGTGGGAGGATAGAATCCCTCGTTCATGGCCTTTACGCTGATAATGGCCTCGATGGCACCAGCAGCACCAACACAGTGACCAGTCATACTCTTGGTGGAAGATACCTTCATCTTGTAAGCGTGATCACCAAAGGCCAACTTTACCATCTTTGTTTCTGATGGGTCGTTGATGGGAGTAGAGGTTCCGTGGGCATTGTAGTAGTCCACATCCTCAGGCTTGATTCCTGCATCTTCCAAAGCCAACTTAATAGCCTTTGCTCCACCTGTTCCGTCTAAACGGGGGCTAGTAATGTGGTAGGCATCGCTAGAAGCACCAAAGCCAGCAAATTCAGCATAAATCTTGGCACCACGTTTCTTTGCATGCTCCAACTCTTCCAGAATCAGGATACCAGCACCTTCTCCCATGGTAAAGCCTTCACGCTTTGCGTCAAAGGGGCGGCTTGCTGCCTTGGGATTGTCGTTAAAGGAGGTAGCCAAGGTCTGGAGTACAGTAAAGCAGCCGATTCCAAATCCTGTGATAGCAGCTTCTGTTCCACCAGCAACACAAACGTCCAAGCGGCCAGAACGAACCAAATCCAAGGCTGCACCCAGAGCGTCAGTTCCAGAGGCACAAGCAGTGGCCAAGGTCCAAGAAAGCCCTTCAATACCAAATCTCATGCTGATGTTAGCAGCACCTTCGTTTGTAATGAACAGGGGAACAGACAGTGGTGGAATGCGGGTGTTGCCAGCTTCAAAATAGCGCTTGTAACCAGCTTCCATAGTCTCAAATCCACCGATACCATTACCCAGCATGATTCCAGACTTCTCTGCGGAAATAGTTTCCTTGGTGTAGCCTGCATCCTGAATAGCTTCTGTAGCAGCAGCTACTGCAAACTGGGTAAAGCGGCTCATTTTGCGAGCCTCCTTCTTGTCTACTCCCCAGTTGGTCATATCAAAATTCTTTACCTCAGCGGCAATCTTTACGGCATAATCTGTTGTGTCGAACAGGGTAATTTTGTCAATTCCGCATTCACCAGCCATTACGGACTTCCAGGTTTCCTCCACAGAATGTCCAATGGGGGTTACGGCTCCCATTCCGGTAATTACAACTCTTCTTTGTGACATATTTGTCTCCTTATCTCATTTTTTAGGGAGAAAGCTTTTTCTCCCCCGTGTTTATTTCTACTTCTGATTGTCTTTGTTTCTGATGGCCACGTGACGAATTTTGCCGCTGATGGTCTTGGGAAGCTCCTTTACAAACTCAATGAGTCGAGGAGCCTTGTACAGGGCTGATTCAGTTTTGGCAAACTCCTGCAATTCCATGGACAGGTGCTGGCTGGGCTCATAGCCAGGAGCTACAACGATGGTAGCCTTTACTACTTGGTTTCGAGTATCGTCAGCAACACCAGTTACGGCACATTCCAAAACAGCGGGATGCTGCATCAGGGTACTTTCCACCTCAAAGGGACTAATGCGGAAGCCAGCACTCTTGATCATGTCGTCAATTCGACCAACAAACCAGAAGTAGCCATCCTCGTCGGTGTAGGCCATGTCTCCAGTGTGGTACAAGCCGTCCATAAAGGCTTCCTGTGTTCGCTGCTCGTCCTTGTAGTAGCCGGCAAACATGCCAAAGGGGCGACCTTTATCCAAACGGATAACGATTTCCCCCACTTCTCCTGCAGCACAGGTGTTGCCTTCAGAATCGATAATATCGATGTTGTAGCCGGGAGCAGGCTTACCCATGGAGCCTGGCTTTGGTTCCATTCCGTCAAAGTTTCCGATGGTGAGGGTCAGCTCAGTTTGGCCGTAGCCTTCCTGCATCTTGAGTCCAGTCTTTTCGTAAAACTTGTTGAAGATTTCGGCGTTTAGTGCCTCACCAGCGGTGGTACAGTGAACAAGGCTGGAAAGATTGTATTTTGTAAAATCCTGGCGCACCAGATAGCGATATACTGTTGGTGGAGCACAGAAGGTTGTTACCTTGTATTTTTCCATCTTTTCCAAGAGGCGGCCTGGCACAAAGGTAATCATGTCGTAGGCAAAAACGGCACTTCCTGCAAGCCACTGACCGTAAATCTTTCCCCATACAGCCTTTGCCCAGCCCGTTTCTGCCAGTGTGAGATGCAGCCCACCGTCCACCACCTTTTGCCAGTACTTTGCGGTAACAATGTGGCCTAGTGGGTAGGCAAAGTTGTGCTGTACCATCTTGGGATAGCCAGAAGTACCAGAGGTAAAGTACAGCAGCATAATGTCATCGTTGGAGGAAGCTTCAGCTCCCTGGGGACGCTGGAACTCTTGTGGCTGCTCAGTATATGCATCGGCAAAGGAAATCCAGCCTTCTCGGTGACCAGTGGTAACCAAGGTCTGTACCGTGGGGGAATTAGGCATGGCTGAGTCAATTTGGTGCTGCAGGTCCTTGTCCTCTAAGGCAACAATCATTTTGATTCCAGCGGCATTGGTACGGTATTCGATGTCACTTTTCAAAAGGAGATTGGTGGCAGGCACTGCAATGGCTCCAATTTTGTGGAGAGCCAACAAAAAGAACCAGAATTCATAGCGGCGACGGAGAATCAGCATAACGGCATCTCCCTTCTTGATTCCTTGGGACAGAAGGAAGTTTGCAGTCTTGTCGGAGGCACGCTTTAAGTCCAAGAAGGAGAAGGTTATTTCTTCGTCGTTATCGTCACACCAAACCAATGCAGTTCGATTTGGCTCTGTTTTTGCATATTCATCCACCACGTCATAGGCAAAGTTAAAGTTTTCAGGGATTTCGATAGAAAAATTGTCCTTTAATTCTTCGTAATTTGTGTAGTCCTGATTTCCTTTTACATATTTTTTGAACATCATTCTAAAAAAGACCTCTTGCAAAAATTACTGTGGGCTGGATTACTTTTTTCAAATCGCCCGGTGGATTTTAGACACAGCTAAAAAGAAAAAGTTGCATCTTTTTACAAAATAAATTTATAGATACACTGTCAGCTGCGTCGGAAACATACTAGGGTATTATGACACTTTTGTCAATTATGTCAGCTATTGCAAAATACTTCGGATTTTAATTCTATATGAAAAATTATTCGTTTACAAAAGATTGTTTCGATTCTATAATTATAAAGGTAGACTATATTTTTAGGGAGTTAGGTATGTCACAAAAGAAGAACCCTTCTGACAAAAAATCAATGAAAATGTTGACTAAGCTTGTTCTGATTGTTGGGGCTTCTATTCTTGTGAGTTGTATTTCTGTTGCGGCTGCGTCACTGTTCATCTTTGACAAGGAAATTATGGACGATACCATGTCTCAGCTGGATTACACTGCCTATGGTGTTGAATATATATTGAAGGATTTGCAGGAATCCTTGGAAGGTGATGTGAAGATGCTTTCCGAGCAAGAGGAAATGTACGATCTTGTGGCAGAAAAGAATCCAGATGATATTCGTGAATATAGTAATCGTATTTCTGAGGAACTTGAACTCGATCTATTGGTGATTATGGATAATTTTGGCAATGTAATCGGTGGTGCCAATGACCAAATAGCACCAGGTACCAGCTTAACTTCCTTGTTGGCTGTCCGTGAGGCTCTTCAGAAAAAAGATAATTATACAGTGGAAAATGTAGATTCCGTTGGCTTTTATATTCTTTCTGCAGCTCCCGTATACGACTTGGAGAATGATGGTAAGATTCTGGCAACGGTTTTGGCTGGTTTTAGCTTGGAGGAATTTCCTTATCTGGTGCGGGATAGCTATAACGTAGAAAGTGCTATTTTTTGTAAAACCATTTGTACAGATACCTCCATTGTGGATGATCAAGGTAATAGTTTGAAGGGGGCAAACTTCAACAACCCTGAAATTGTAGATAAGGTTCTTATTCAAGGACAGAGGTACCGAGGTGAAGACCACATCAACAACGAAGAGTATTATTCCATCATCATTCCTATCACCTGTAAAAACAGGATTATTACCGGTATGATTTTCATTGCAAAGAGCATCGAAAAAATCAATGCCGTCAGAAACAATACCTTGAAAATCGTTATTCCCATAGTGCTTCTCACCGCTGCTATTTTCTTGATTCTGTGCTTCTTCTTTATGAAGTGGATCGTACGGCGGATAAACAATGTTGTATTTGCTCTCAAAGACATGGCAACGGGAGAGGCGGACCTTACCAAGCGGGTAAAGTTTTTACATCGGGATGAGATTGGTAATTTGGCCATAAACTTTAATGATTTTTGTACCAAGCTGCAGCAGATTGTGGCGGAAATAAAGCAGTCTAAACTGGAGCTGGAGTCTACTGGTGGAAAGTTGGCCGTCAGCACAGAAAATACCACCAACTCCATTGGAGAAATTATTGGTAATTTGGATTCTATCCACCATCAGATTTCAAGTCAGAATACCACCGTTGCTTCCACCGCTTCTGCCGTTGACCATATCATTAAGGACATTACTAATCTCAATGGCATGATAACGGATCAGTCTGCAGGAATTGCAGAGGCTTCCTCTGCCGTAGAGCAAATGATTGGTAGCATTTCCTCGGTAACTCAGTCAGTAGATATTATGGCAGATTCCTTTAATTCTCTTTCTCAAAATGCTACGGTAGGATTTGCTAAGCAGCAGGATGTAAACGAGCGAATTTTGCTGATTGAAAAGCAGTCTCAAATGCTGCGAGAAGCAAATATGGCTATTTCTAGCATTGCTTCCCAAACTAACTTGTTGGCTATGAATGCCGCCATTGAGGCAGCTCACGCTGGAGAGGCAGGACGGGGCTTTTCCGTTGTTGCAGATGAAATCAGAAAGCTGTCAGAAACTTCTTCCGTTCAGTCAAAGACCATTAGTAGTCAGCTGAAAAAGATTCAGGGTTCTATCGAGGAGGTGGTTCAGGCTTCCACCGATGCAAGCTCCGCCTTAACTGTTATGTCGGGTAAGATTAAGGAAACTGATGGTTTGATGTCTCAAATTAAGCTAGCTATGGAGGAGCAGGATACTGGTTCACGGCAAATTTTGGAGTCACTGCGAAGTATGAACGAAAGTACTCAGGCGGTTCAGGAGGCTTCCAAGGATATTTCCTACCAAAACGAGTCCATCATGCAGGAAATACAATCTTTGCAGACAGCTTCTGACAAAATGAGTCAAGGTATGAATGACATGGCTATGGGGGCTCATAAGATTCGTGAAACAGGAATGGATTTAGGTACTATTTCCCAGAACATGAAGGAATCTATCCAGAAGATTGGTGGACAGATTGACTTGTTTACGGTGTAAGGAAATTTGAACGGAGAAAAGCCAGAACGATGATGTGTCACTCTGGCTTTTTTTGTAATTTAGCCTTACACTTCTTAATGTAAGATTGAAATTGAATTCCTGTTTTAAATTTTTTTCGGGAGGTTTGTGTGAAAAAATCATATTTGGGCATCGGGATTTTATCCATGATTGCGGGACTTTTAATGCTGTTTTCCCCAGATGCTTGGATTAAAGTCGTGGTAATTCTTTTGGGCTTGGCTGCCATTGTAAACGGATGCTTTAACCTGTTCTATGTGCGGCGGATTTTTGATGATGATTATTTCCGCAGGAGCATTATTGTTCGTGGGCTCTTGAGTCTTGTGGTGGGCTTGGTGGCGGTAATCTTGCCCTTGGCCTTAGCCACTGCCATTTGGACCGCCATGGTCTATATGCTGGCAGCTTATTTGTTAGTGTCCGCCGCCTTGGAATTGTATGCTTCTCTTCGGCTTCGTTCTTCTGGCGTGGATACAAAGCCCTATTATGGTGAAATTGTAGGTTCCATTATCCTGGCGGTAATCCTTTTTATCATTCCCGCTCAGGTGGGAATCGTATTGGTACGGATTTGTGGTGCCTTGCTTGTTCTGTCTGGTTTGGGAGTCATCTTCTGGCAGTGGCGGAATCGTGGGGTGGAGCATTATCTTCACAAAAAGGTTCGAGACTAGAGAGAAGTTCATGAAAAGTAAGAAGAGTCATCAGTTTGCAGTGGGATTGCTTGCTCTTGGGGCAACTTTCTGGTTCTTTGGTTGTAGTTCAGTGCCTCCTTCGGCAAAAAATTCTGTGACAGAAAAATCTGTTGGGGATAATTTCTACACCTATGACTACGAGCTTTTGCTTTCTTTTACGGAAAGCAATTATCTGTACCAACAGTCAGCAGGGGTGCAGATGTATCAGGATTACACAAAGTCCGTTACAAACTTGGTGGTTCAGATGCAGGATTCGGGATTTGTAGAGCCTGACTATGGCTACCTGCTGGAAATTTCACCTTTGGGACGGATTTCTAGCCCAGATAATGTTTCTGTAACAGGAAAATATTACAGTGATGGAACTTTTTACTGGCAGGGAGTGGAAGAGAGTAGTGGTGTTCTGCGGAATATCTTGGTGCGAGGCAGGCTCCTTCCTTCCAAGAAAAAAGACCGAGCTGATTCTCGATACAACGGCAGCTTTGTGTTGACAGATCCAGGAACAGGGCGGGAGCAAGAGGTGTTGGTGCAGGATGGCCTGTATTTCTGGCAGTATGCCCAGCAACAAGAGGGTGATTTTGAGAGCTGGCCCTTGGTGGTACAGCCCGACGGAACTGTTGACTATCACCTTGAACTGATTACCCGCTCTGGAATGGTGGGAATGTATGACATGACCTTTTCCTCAGAAGTTCATACCACAGGACAGGTGGAGCTTGATGGCTCTATTTCCGTGTCTTCTATAACAAAAACCCTTGGCACTGGAATGATGGCACCACAGGAATCTCAATTCAACTATGTGGCTACTAGTGGCTCCCAGCAGCTTCAGGAAAAGCTCGGCAAGGAAATGAGCCACCTTCTTGCTGGCGGAACAAAATCTGCTTCTAAAAATCTCTCGGGCAAAGTCATGAATCCACCTCCCCTGTGGTTTGTGGCGGACTTGGACACTTCTGGCACCCTGGTGGCTGGTCGTGGCATGAAGACTCATGAGGATAAGGCTGTGGCTTTGGAGTTGGCAGAAGCGGCTGCAGTGGCAGAGGCAATTTCCACCATCAGCATATCTGTCACAGGAGAAAACCAAGGATATGAAACTCATCAGGAGCGGCGATTGTATCAAGTGGTGGAAACATTTGCAAACCAAAACCGTGACTACCGTGTGGTGAATTCCCACTACGATTTAGCTTCCGCCACTGCCTATGTTATGGTGGAGCTGGTAGCCGAGTAATATCTACGCAATAACCGAGTCTTTTCCCCTCCTATTTCCCAAGTTCATAAAATCCAGTACAATGGGAAATCATTTTGTAATAACTCATCATCAACACGCATCCTTGTGATGCCATATACGGAGGTTTCCAGTGATTTTTTCTCCCATCGAGATTCAAGAGACAGTAAATATGTTCATGCAGTACAAGCTGGACGTGCGGGCCATTACCATGGGGATTTCCCTGCGGGATTGTGCCTGCGAAAGCGGCAAGGAAAGCCGTAGGCGAATGCGGGAGAAAATCTTGCGGTACGCAGGAAAATTGGTGGAAACAGGACGGCAGATTGAGGCTGAATTCGGTGTGCCCATCATCAACAAGCGTATTGCCGTAACTCCCATTTCCTTGGTGGCTGAACCGAGCGGTGAAGACAATTACGTGGAATGGGCGGTGGAGCTGGACAAGCTTGCCAAGGAGCTGGAGGTGGACTTTATCGGTGGATTTTCTGCCTTGGTGCAAAAGGGAATTACTCCCGGAGACCGCACCCTGATTAAATCAATTCCTCAGGCCCTTACTATTACTGACCGAGTGTGTTCTTCTATTAACTTGGGAACCACAAAAAACGGTATTAACATGGATGCGGTTCGAGATATGGGGCACATCATCAAGGAAGCGGCAGAGCTCACCAAGGAAAAGGATGGATTGGGATGTGCCAAGTTGGTGGTGTTCTGCAATGCTCCAGAGGACAACCCCTTTATGGCAGGTGCCTTTCACGGACCGGGAGAAGGGGATGCAGTGCTTTCTGTAGGTGTGTCTGGCCCAGGTGTTATTAAGGCAGCCTGCGAGGCTTACAAGGGACGGCCCCTTGATGAGGTGGCAGATGGCATTAAGAAGATGGCCTTTAAGATTACCCGCATGGGACAGCTGGTGGGAACAGAGGCTGCTCGCCGTTTAGGTGTAGATTTCGGTATTCTTGACCTGTCCTTAGCTCCTACTCCCTATGTGGGAGATTCTGTGGCTCGCATTCTGGAAGAATTGGGACTAGAGGCAGCGGGTGCTCCGGGAACTACCGCCGCTTTGGCCATGCTCACTGACATGGTGAAAAAGGGTGGTGTTATGGCCAGTACCAATGTTGGCGGCTTGTCTGGAGCCTTTATTCCTGTGTCCGAGGATGAGGGCATGATTGCTGCAGTAAAAGCTGGCTCCATCAATCTGGAAAAACTTGAGGCCATGACCTGTGTATGTTCCGTGGGCTTGGATATGATTGCTATTCCTGGTGACACTAGTGCTTCCACCATCAGTGGTATCATTGCGGACGAAATGGCCATTGGTATGGTAAACAACAAGACCACTGCCGTAAGAATTATTCCTGTGCCGGGAAAGGGTGCCGGAGAATGGGCTGAATTCGGTGGACTTTTAGGTGGAGCTCCTATTCTGCCAGTAAGCAAGTTCTCTTGTCAGGAATTTATTGCTCGTGGTGGAAGGATTCCTGCTCCCATCCACAGCTTTAGAAACTAATTTGCTGGCTTTAGAAACTAATTTGCTGGCTTTAGAAACTAGTTTGTTTGCTTCAGAAATTAGTTTCTGACATGGAAGAATGCGACTCATGCGTTGGAGTTCATCGTGACAAATAGAGAGCCTTTGGTGCCCCCACATTTTTTTCGCACATTAATTACCATTGCCTTACCCATCATCCTGCAAAACCTGATGCAGTCCTTGGTGAACATGCTGGACACCATCATGGTGGGACAGCTGGGCTCCGTGGCCATTGCTGCTGTGGGGCTTGGAAACCAAATTTTTTTCCTGCTGAATATGGTGCTCTTTGGCATTTCCTCTGGGGCTGCAATTTTTGTGGCTCAATATTGGGGCAAGAAGGATATTGCAGGAATTCGGCAAACCTTGGGCTTGGCCTTGACACTGGCTACTGTGGTAGCCACAATTTTTACCGTAGTAGCTGTTTTCGCTCCCTATTTTTTGATTGGACTGTATTCAAAGGATCCTGCAGTGGTGGAGGCTGGGGGGCGGTATCTTCGGATTGTAGCCTTAAGCTATCCTGTTACCGCCATTAGCTTTGTCTTTGCCCAGGGCTTCCGTAGTACGGAGCATGTGCGACTTCCCATGGTAGCCACCTTAATTTCCTTGGTGGCTAACGGCATCCTGAACTACTTGCTGATTTTTGGCATTGGCTTTTTCCCTAAGCTTGGAGTGTTGGGAGCCGCTGTAGCTACGGTTATTTCCCGCAGTCTGGAATTTGTCATTCTGGTGGTGGTGGGCTACCGTAAAAAATATGAGATTGCCGCCCGCTTGAAGGAGTTTTTTTCATATAAATTCGATTTTGTGGCTCGCTACATTCGAATTGCATTGCCAGTTATCATTAACGAAACCTTGTGGGGCTTGGGAATCACTCTGCAGAATTCAATCTTTGCCCACGCTGGTACCAATGCAATTTCTGCTATGAATATTTGTAGTACCATTTCTCAGCTCACTTGGATTTTCTTTATTGGAACAGGATCTGCTGCAGCCATCATCATCGGAAAGTTGATAGGTGCGGGGCAGCGGGAACAAGCCATCAAAATGGCCAACACCTTTGGCTGGTTCATGCCTGCCTTGGCAGCGGTGGTGGCGCTGACTTTGATTCCCCTGTCTCGAATGTTACCTTATTTTTTCAAGGTGGAGCCTGAGATTTTGCAGCAGGCTCAGCTTATGCTGATGGCCTTGATGGTGTCATATCCCTTCAAGAGCTTCAATATGTGCATTGTCGTGGGAGTTTGTCGCTCTGGTGGCGATACCATCTACGCCGCCTTGATGGATGTGCTTGCCCTGTGGGTTGTGACTTTGCCCTTGGGTTATTTTACCGCACTGGTGCTTGGTTTGCAGCCTTGGGTTGTGTATACCTGTATCTTGGTGGAAGAACCCATTAAGGCCACTATGGGCTTAATTCGACTCCGCTCAAAAAAATGGCTTCACGATGTAACGAAATAAATTTTGAGGTTGATTAATGATTAATTATTTATTACAGATAGTAGCCTTGGTGGCTTATGCTGTGTTGCTGGTTACCTGGCCCAATCGCAAGAAAAAGCTGATGACAAATCTGGGAGAACAGGTGCTGCCTCTCACTGGTGTTACCAACAGATTTATGGTGCCAGTGCTGGTGATTGCTCCCGCTTTGATTTTGTTCCAGTGGTTTAGAAACTTTGGTCTCATGATAAACGTGGTGCTTTGTGGTGTGGCTTTGCTGGCGGCAGAGCTAGTGATTCGGGAGCGGGTACTGGGTGCCATTGCTGGTGTGTACAAAAATGGGTTGGTGGTGGATGGCCGCCAGCTGTTGTTCTCAGAAATCCATGCCCTTCCTACTTTGAGCTATGAGGATGAGCTGGAAGATCGAGATGAATTTTATCGTCGGACATTGGAAATTGTTACAGAGCAAGCTGGTACCCTGCGAGTTGGTTTTGCTAGCGTAGCTGAACGTGATGCTGCTGTGGAAGCTATCTGTAAGCTGGAGCCACGACTAAAATAGTTTTCAAGAAAAGACTTCTGCATTTAAGCGTCATTTAAGGAAGCTTGTATAAGCTAAGGGTATGAAACGAAGTTTTCAAATTAAAACCGCAGCCTTTAGCTTGCTGGTTGCATTATTTTCTCCTATTTCAGCAGTTTCTGCGGAAATGGAGCAACAGGGTACAGTCCGCCCTCCCATTTCAGTTGATGAAAATCAAGTCAGTCTCTCTCTTCAAGAACTTTTAGCCGCCTATATGGCCAATCATCGGGAAATTCAAAACTTGATGATTCAGTTGAATCAACAGGAGCTTTCCCATGAATCCACCCTGGCATCCCAAGGAATAAAACTGAATCTTTCCACGGGAAATTTTTCCATTGGCTCCAGCCAAATTCGTGGTGAGCCATCAATTTCTGTATCCATGCCCCAATTAAACGGTACCTACGTGGAAGCACGACTTCCCCTTCAGTTTAATTTGAACAAGGATTCTTCCGTCGTAGCGGGAACTGCTTCTTCTAGTAGTTCCATTCAGGGAGCCAGCTTTACCATCGGCACTGAAATTATTGGTAACAGCGGTAAATCCAGTACATTATCCATTTTGAAGGCAAATCGCAGTTTGCTAGAAGCTCAACGTAAAATCCAAGATCAGGCTTTGGCTGTGGAAAAGGAATTTTATTCAAAAATCAAGGAATTGTACTCAAGCTACGGCAATCTGCTTTCCTCCAAGGATTCTGTGTACACAAAAGAGCTGGATTTAGCCGTATTGCAGGCTCAAGGCTATAGTACTTCTTCCACTCAATACAGGACTAAAGAAATGGAAGTCCTGTCTGCACAACGAAATGTGGATAAACTTCAGCGAAATCTTCAGCGAGAGCTGGAGCTTTTTGCCCAAAAATGTGGCTTGCAGTCAAATCAGCTTTCCATGGAAAACTTTGCCCCAGCAACGGAAATCCTTGCCAGTACTGGTATTTTGGAACGGCTCCCCTTGGAAGGATTGAATCGCTACACCGCCATGGAATCTGCTCAGTGGAGCCTTACCTCCACCCAGCTGGAAATAGAGGCAAATGCTCCAGTTACTCTTTCTGCAGAAGCTGGCTACACCTATAAGAACCAAAGTGCTAGTACTAGTCAATCCGATACAATTCAGGCTGCCTTGGTGCTGCAGGGCTTGGGCGGAAAGCTTTCTGGAGGAGTATCTGTCCCCATTGGTGGAGAAGAAAAAACTCCCTCTGCCCAGCTTTCCCTCAGTTGGTCTCCCAACGATATGAAAACTCAAAGTCTTCAGCGGAGTCAGCGGGAGCTTAGTCTTCAGCTGGCCCAACAGAAAATTGTGGATGCAGAAGAAAACTATCAGCAGGCAGCAGAAAATGCCCTGCTCACCTGGGAAGATTTGTTGTGGAACAGACAGCTTGCACTGGAGGAGCTGGAGTTGTATCAGCAGTTGGCTCAAGACACTACAGCTTTGTTCAATCGGGGCATGACCACGGAAACTGAATTCAATCAAGCTACAACAAATAGAGATAAGGCCCAGATTCAATGTCGGGTTGCAGACTTGGAATTGATTCTTCACTACATTGCAACTCGTCAACTCTTTGTTCAGGGGGAAAATTAAATGGCTCAGAAAAAATCCCTTCGGATTGTATTCCTTATACTTATTTTGGCAGTCCTTACTGCATTGGTGGTATTTTTTGCCGTAAGGGGAACGAAAAAAGCTTCAGCAAAAAATGCTGGAGAAACCAGTTTAAAGGTCATCCATGAAACCGTTACCAACGTCATCGAGATTTCTGGTACCATTCAAGCGGCTCAAACTCAAACCCTCAAGGCAGCTGGCAGTGGAACCGTTACTGCCGTCTACGTAAAGGTGGGAGATCGGGTACAGAAGGGTGATGTGCTCATGGAGCTGGATAAAAGTGAGCAGGAATACAATTTGGCAAAGCATGACTATGACACTGTTCAAAAGCAAATCAACGGTAGCCCCAAGGAGCTAGAGCTGATGGAGTATCAGCGAAGAACCTTGGAAAAAAAACTAGAGGATAGAAAGATTACCGCGAATTTTGACGGCGTTGTGGCAGATTTTACTGCTGCGGTGGGAGATTATCTTGAAGCAAAGGATTCTGTGGGAACTCTCATTCAGCGGGATTATCTAAAATCCTACGTAGAGGTGGTGGAAACAGATGCTCCAAAGCTACAGGCTGGACAAAAGGTTTCCTGTACCTTCCCAGCCTATGGTAACAAACAGCTCCAAGGTGAAGTTGTTTCTTATCCAGCAGTTGGTAGTGTTACCAATCGTGGAGCTTCCATCGTAAAGGTGGAAATCCGCATTTATAATCCACCAGAAATTATTCTTCCCAACTATTCCTTTACGGGGGAAATCGAAATCAGTCCTCCGGAAAACCTGGTTTTGATTCCACAGGCAGCCATAGGTTTTTCTCCCGATAAAAAATCTTACGTGGAGCTGTATCAGCGGGATGGTTCCACTCAGCAGGTTGAAATTGAAGCCATTCCCTATGATCGAACCTATTTTAAGGTATTACAAGGAGATCTTCCCCAAAATGCTGAGCTAAAAGCTTTGGCTGCCCCTTCAATATCTGGTACTCGTCCTGGTAATTTTAGGGCGGGAAGCAGTTCTCAGAACCAAGAGGAGGCTGGCCCAGGTGGATCTGGTATGCCTGGTATGGGTGGTATGCCGCCTGCTGGCGCTCCGTCAGGTGGTCCTGCTGGGGGACCTGGTGGAGGTTTCGGTGGACGATAGACATAGTATTCAGCAGGGGGAAATCTGTATCCGCATGGAGGGTGTGACCAAAGAGTATCATGTGGCAGATGTTCATGTTCAAGCTCTTCGTGGAGTTTCTTTCCAAGTAAAGCAGGGTGAATATATCACCATTATGGGACCTTCTGGCTCAGGCAAATCCACCCTTATGAACATGATTGGCTGTCTAGACCGTCCCACCAAGGGCTTAGTAGAAATTGGCGGGAAAAACACCGCCACCATGAACGAAAAGGAATTAGCCTATTTGCGGAATAAAACCGTGGGCTTTGTGTTCCAGCAATATTTTCTGTTGCCTTCCATGAGCGTCTTGGAAAATGTCATGCTGCCCCTGCGATATCAGGGGGTGGACCGACGGGAAGGTAAGCG
The DNA here is from genome assembly GCA_016294105.1 of Treponema sp. GTDB lineage: Bacteria > Spirochaetota > Spirochaetia > Treponematales > Treponemataceae > Treponema_F. Next base: position 28,533 of record JAEDCN010000019.1, on the reverse strand, counting down.
ACGGGCAGAAGAAGTACTGGTGGACATGGGCTTACAAGACAGGCTCTATCACCTGCCTTCCGAGCTGTCTGGTGGGCAAAAGCAGCGGGCTGCTATTGCACGGGCCACCGTTACCCGACCTCAAATCATTCTTGCAGATGAGCCCACTGGTGCCCTGGACTCTGAGACAGGTCGCCGAGTACTGGAGCTTTTTTCCCGCATCAATAGTCAGGGAACCACTGTAATCATCGTTACTCACGACCAAAAAATCGGTGCCCAGGCTCCTCGTCAAATCTCTATCTTGGACGGAAAAATTCTTCAAGACGGAAATCCCCTTGATTTCGGAGGAACTTATGCTTGACGACCTGATTTTTGCTCTCAGAAATTTTCGCCGCAACAAGATTCGTAGCTTTCTTTCTCTGTTGGGTATCATCATCGGTGTGGCTTCTGTTATTGTCATTACCTCCCTCAGTGAAAGTGCCACAAAAACAGTGGAGGATAGCTTTTCCTCTGCTGGTCTTGATTTAGTCCACATTACTGGCGGCTTTATGCAGCGGCGGAATAATGCTTCTGTCACCTTTAACGAAACTTTTCGTGAAAACCTCTTTGATGCAGTGGAAAATATCAAGTCCATCCACTACACTAATACACTTAGTATGACTCTTAGTCGTGGAGAAACCACCGTTACCGCCAGTGCTACTGCAGTGGAGCCAGGGTATCTTGCAGTAAACGGTCTTACACTGGACAAAGGAAGTGATTTTTCTATATCCGATAACGTAACAGGACAGCAACGGCTGCTTATCGGCACAGAAATTGCAGAAGGTTTGTTCGAGGATGAAGATCCTATTGGGCAAGCTGTAACTGTTGTAGCAGGAAATGCCACTTTTAATTTTCGTGTGGCAGGAGTCCTTTCCTCTGGCAACTCTATGAATTCCACTGATTCTACAGTATTGATTCCACGAGGCTTTTACTCTAAAAAAATTGTGCCCTCAGCCCAAGCAGCCTCAGTTTTGGTACAATGTACCCATCAGGATAAGGCTCCTTTGGTATCCCAGCATATCAAGGAATATATCACCTTCATCTCAGGTTCTCAGTACGCTGCCTCTGTAAGCTCCATGCAGGCTATGCTAGAAGAATATCAGCAGCTTACAGGAAATATTAGTCTTATCCTGTCTGGCATTGCTGCTATTTCCTTACTGGTGGGCGGAATCGGCATAATGAACATTATGATTGTTACTGTTACAGAGCGGCGGCGAGAAATCGGCATTCGAAAAGCCCTGGGAGCAGGTCCTAATGTCATCCGCCTACAGTTTTTGATTGAATCAGCCTTAATTACTGTGTTGGGAGGGACTGTAGGTATTGTGGTTGGGATTGCCATCAGTGCGGTGGCAGCAAAGGTTATGGGAAATAGCTTTGCCGTCCAGTGGGGAGCCTGTATCTTGGCCTTCGTGTTTTCTGCAGGAATCGGAATCTTCTTTGGTCTAAGCCCTGCTTCTCGTGCTGCCAAGTTGGATCCCGTAGCAGCTCTATCTTCTGAATAGAAGGTTATTAGAAAATTTTTTATTTAAAAACAAAGGATTTCCTTTTTATTCTATTGACAAAGATAAAGTTTGTATGTATAGTTTTGAAACCTATCAATTTGATAGTCTTGCCTTTGTAGCTCAGTCGGCAGAGCGCAACCATGGTAAGGTTGAGGTCAGCGGTTCGATCCCGCTCGAAGGCTCTAATTGCATCGGCGATTTTGCCGGTATTTTATCATAGGAGAAGCAAAATGGCTAGCAAGAAAAAGACAGCTGTTGAAATTATCGCTTTGCAGTGCAGTGAGTGCAAGCGAAAGAATTACACAACTTATAAGAATAGAAAAAATATCCAGGGTAAGCTGGAATTGAATAAATATTGCCCCTTTGATCACAAGCATACCTTGCACAAGGAAACAAAGGCAAAATAAGTTAGTTATGGGCTACATTGTAGCCCATTAAATATATTTAGGTCAGTAGCTCTAATGGTAGAGCGTCGGTCTCCAAAACCGAATGTTGAGGGTTCGAGTCCTTCCTGGCCTGTATCTTTTTTATAAAACTAGGGACTGTCATGGGAAAGATCATCCGTTTTTTCAAGGAATGCATTGCAGAGCTTAAGAAGGTGGTATGGCCTTCTCGTAATGATGCAGTTTCTTCTGTAAAAGTTGTATTCATCTCCACAATTATTATCGCTGTAATTCTTGGTCTTTTGGATCTGGTTTTCGTAACCGGAATGAACTTGGTATTTTAATAGGCAAAACAGATGGCAAGGAGCTGGTATATTTTACATACCTACACTGGGTATGAGTCTAAAATCGAAAAAACTATTCGTCTCCTGGTAGATTCAGGGGAATTGTCTTCTGACATTGTTCTCGATATAAAAGTTCCTGTTGAAGAAGTTGTTGAGATTAAAGAAGGGAAGAAAAAGATCTCTACCAAGAAATTTCTTCCTGGCTATATCATGATTGAACTTGACCTTCCTGATATTGGTTGGAAGGGGACTTGTTCTGCAATCAGACGCATTCAGGGTGTAACAGGCTTTGTTGGTGCTGATCCTAACGTGAGACCACGTCCCATCTCTGCTGATGAAGCAAAAGCTTTGTTGCAAAAGTCTGGTGACATTAAGGGTGAAAAACCCACTCGTCTCAAGCAGAGTTTTTCTGTGGGCGAGCAGGTTAAGATTATTGAAGGTTCCTTCGCTTCCTTCTCTGGAACAATCGAAGAAGTTAACCTTGAAAAAAACAAGTTGAAAGTTACTGTAAATATCTTCGGTCGAGATACACCTGTGGAGCTTGGTTTATTGCAGGTAGAAAAGATTTAGAAAGATTCCCGAGGTTCTGCCTCGGTATTCTTGTTTTGGGAGAGTCGGGTAATGTCATTAACCGTCTCGCTAGGTGGCTTCGTATGAGGCTATCATACCAATGTAAGGAGTAATATATGGCAAAGAAAAAGGTGACCGCCGTCATTAAACTGCAGTGTCCTGCAGGAAAGGCAACACCTGCGCCCCCAGTTGGTCCTGCTCTTGGACCTCATGGTGTAAGCGCACCAATGTTTGTGCAGCAGTTCAATGATCGCACAAAGTCAATGGAACCTGGCTTAGTGGTTCCCGTAGTCATTACTGTTTATCAGGACAAAACCTTTACATTCATCCTCAAAACTCCCCCTGCTGCTGTTCTTATTAAGAAGGCTGTTGGAATCGACAAGGGTGCTGCAAACCCCTTGCGTGACAAGATTGCCACCTTGTCTAAGGAGAAATTGGAAGAGATTGCAAAGACAAAGATGCCTGACATCAATGCAAATGATCTTGAAGCAGCAAAGAAAATTGTTGCTGGAACTGCCCGCAGTATGGGTGTAGAGGTGGAGCGGTAATATGAAGCACGGAAAGAAATATCTTCAGGCGCTTGCAAAGTACGAGCCCACAAAATTGTATGATTTGGCTCAGGCTTGTCAGGTTGTAAAAGACATTAAGTTTGCAAACTTTGACGAAACTGTAGAGGCTCACATTAATTTGCGCCTTTCAAAGAGCCAGACTATGCGTGATACCTTGGTGTTCCCCCATCAGTTCAAGGGAGAAAAGAAGGTATTGGTATTCTGTAAGGAAGACCGTGTGAAGGAAGCCCTGGATGCAGGTGCTGCTTTCGCTGGTGCTGATGAATACATCGAAAAGGTTAAGGGTGGCTGGCTTGATTTTGACGTAGCTGTTGCAACCCCTGACATGATGAAGGATGTTGGACGCCTTGGTATGGTATTGGGACGCAAGGGTCTGATGCCTAACCCCAAGACTGGAACTGTAACTGCTGATATCGCTCAGGCAATTGCTGAGTTGAAGAAGGGTCGTACAGAATTCCGTGCCGACAAAACCGGTGTAGTTCACATCGCTGTTGGTAAGGTTTCTATGGATACAGACAAGATTGTGGAAAACGTACAGGCTCTGCTTTCTGAAATTATTAGAAAGAAGCCTGCTGATGCAAAGGCTGGATTTGTTCAGTCTGTATCAGTTAATTCTACAATGGGTCCCGGTGTTTGGGTGAACTATAAGGAAGGAGAGTAAGAATGGCTATTAAAGCAAAGAAAGTCCAGCCTGCAAAGGCAGAGGCCATTGCTGCAGCAAAGGCCGTTCTGGAAACTGGCTCTGACTACATTTTCGCTGATTATCGTGGTTTGACCGTGGAGCAGATTTCTGCACTCCGCAAGCAGCTGAGAGAGAAGAATTGTTCTTTCAAGGTTATCAAGAATAACTTTGCACGCATTGCCTTTGAGGAAATGAAGGTTGAAGGTGTTGCAGATTATTTGAGTGGTCCTACTGCTATTGCTTTGTCTTCAGAAGATACCAACGAAGTTGCTAAGATTCTGTATGATTTTGCAAAGGAAACTCCCGCTCTTGAGATCAAGGGTGGTTTGATTGACAATGAGAACTATGATGCAGCAAAGCTGGAAGCTTTCTCAAAGCTTCCAGGAAAGAAGCAGTTGATTGCAATGATTATGTCTACAATCAACGCTCCTGTACAGAAGGTGGCCGCAACACTGCAGGCCTACGTGGACAAGATGTCAGCAGGTGGAGATGTAGCTGCCGAGTAATCGGTGCTGGCAATCTAGCAGTTTGCTAGATTCTACCTATGATAAACACAGTCAGGCTTCAGGCGCTGTCCTCCTGTCTGTGTATAAAAATTAATGCCTATTGATAAGGAGAAGATAATATGGCAGCTCTTACTACAGATCAGATTCTTGATGCAATCGCTTCTATGACAGTTTTGGAAGCATCCGAGCTTGTAAAGGCTATGGAAGAAAAGTTTGGTGTTACAGCCGCAGCTCCCGTTATGGTAGCTGGTGCTGGTGCAGCTCCTGCTGCTGCTGCTGAAGAGCAGACTGAGTTCAACGTAAGTCTGGAAAGCGCAGCTGCAGACAAGAAAATTGCAGTTATCAAGGCTGTTCGTGGAATTACCGGTTTGGGTCTTAAGGAAGCCAAGGAATTGGTTGAAGGTGCACCCAAGGTACTTAAGGAAGGTGTTTCCAAGGAAGAAGCAGATAAGATTAAGAAAGAAATTGAAGAAGCAGGCGGAGTTGTTAAGATTGCATAAGTCTTGGCTACAGCCGTGGCCGCATCAAGCACATTGGTGCGGCTGCTCTTTGTATCTATTCTGATTTCTCGTTATTTTATTATGCTGCCGGGATGTTTTTCTCGGTGGCTCTATCTATTTAGAAGACACATCAGTCAAGGGGGGATTTGATGTTTGCAAAAACCCGGACGATTAATCGTCAGTACATAGGCAAGAATATCCAGAACTTTATGGAGTTGCCTAACCTCATCGATATCCAGCTTTCTTCCTACGAGAGTTTTTTACAGAAGGAAAAGTTGGACAATCATGAATCACTGGCAGAACAAGGACTTCAGGAAGTTTTTTCTTCCACTTTCCCTATCGAAAGTCCTAACGGTGACATGATTCTTGAGTATGAATATTACGAACTTGATGAAAAGAATATAAAATTCACCGAGCTTGAGTGTAAGCAGAAGGGGTTGACCTATTCTGTGCCTTTGAAGGCTCGTATTAACTTGAACTTCCAGCAGACAGCGGAAATCCGTCAAAAAGATATTTACATGGGAGACATTCCCCTCATGACCGATCGTGGTACCTTTATCATCAATGGTGCCGAGCGTGTTGTAGTTTCCCAGATTCACCGTTCCCCTGGTGTTATCTTTAGCAACGACAAGGGAGTGTATTCAAGTCGAATCATTCCTTATCGTGGTAGCTGGCTTGAATTTGAAATTGACCAGAAAAAAGATCTGATTTATGCAAAGATTGACCGCAAGAAGCGTATCCTTGGAACTATTTTTCTTCGTGCCTTGGGATTCACTTCTCGCGAGGAGATTATCCGTTGCTTCTACGATGTAGAAAAGGTGACTTTGGAAGATACTCCTGAATCTAGGGACGCATTGGTGAACCGTGTTTTGGCTGATGCCGTGTTCATCACCGACAGCGAAACTGGAGAGTCAAAGAAATTGTTCCGTGCTGGTGACAAGCTTCACCTTCATGATATTGATGAATTGATCATCCACAAGATTACAGATTTGACTGTAATCCGCTTTGGTGAGCCCAAGAATGACAAGAACCCCAAGAGTATTGAGGATACTTCTCTAAGCTCCCAGATGATTATCAACTGCTTTGAGCGGGAAGAAATCCGTTTTGCAAAGGATGGATACGATTCCGACGAGCCTACAAAAGAAGAGGCTTTATCTGCAGTTTATAACGTGCTGATGCCTGGTGAACCTATCACTATTGAAGCTGCCGAAAAGGATTTGACTTCTATGTTCTTCTCTAGCCGTCGCTATGATTTGGGACGAGTTGGACGCTACAAGCTGAACAAGAAGTTTGATTACAAGGAAAATATTCAGGACCACACCTTGGTTAAGGAAGACATTGTTTCTACAATGAAGTACCTGATCAAGGTATATGTTGGTGATGCAAACCTTGACGATATTGACCACTTGGGAAATCGTCGTGTTCGCTCTGTTGGTGAGTTGATGACTACACAGCTGAAGACTGCCTTCAGCCGCATGGAAAGAATTGCCAAAGAACGCATGAGCTTGAAGGAAACTGAGACACTCCGCCCCCAGGATTTGATTTCCATTAAGCCAATCGTTGCTTCCATCAAGGAATTCTTTAGTTCCAGTCAGCTTTCCCAGTTCATGGATCAGGTTAACCCCTTGGCTGAGCTAACCCACAAGCGCCGTTTGAACGCATTGGGACCTGGTGGACTTTCTCGTGACCGTGCAGGTATTGAGGTTCGTGACGTTCACTATACTCACTATGGACGCATGTGTCCTATTGAAACACCTGAAGGACCAAACATTGGTTTGATTGTTTCTCTTGCAATCTACACTCGTGTTAATGAGTATGGATTCTTGGAAGCTCCTTACCGACAAATCGTAGACGGAAAGGCAACTGACAAGGTTGATTATCTGTCTGCCATGGATGAAGACAAATATTACATTGGACAGGTTTCTACCAACCTTAAGCAGGACGGAACCTTTGCCATTGAGCATATTTCCTGCCGTCACCAGGGTGACTATACTACACGTTCTCCCAAGGACGTGCAGTACATGGACGTTTCTCCCAAGCAGGTTATCTCTGTTTCCGCTGCTCTCGTTCCCTTCTTGGAGCATGACGACGCCAACCGTGCCCTCATGGGTTCTAACATGCAGCGTCAGGCTGTTCCCTTGTTGTTCCCTGAGCCACCTCACGTTGGAACTGGTATGGAGGCAAAGTGTGCTTACGACTCTGGTGTACTTATCAAGGCAAAACGTGATGGTGAGGTTGTATTCGTAGCAGCCGATGAGATTCGCATTAAGCCTGATGGTGTAGCTGACGGAATTTTGGATATGTACCAGATTCTGAAGTACCAGCGAACAAACCAGGATACCTGTTATCACCAAAGACCCATCGTAGAGCTGGGACAGAAGGTAAAGAAGGGTGATGTTCTTGCAGACGGTCCTGCTACCTTCAACGGTGAGCTAGCACTTGGTAGAAACATTTTGGTTGGATTCGTGCCATGGAATGGATACAATTACGAGGATGCTATCCTTATTTCTCAGCGTGTTCTCAAGGAGGATATGTTCACATCTATCCATATCCGTGAATACTCCACAGAGATTCGTGATACAAAGCTGGGACCAGAGAAGATTACTCGTGATATTCCCAATACCAACGAGGAATTGCTTGCAAACCTTGACCAGGAAGGTGTTATCCGTGTTGGTGCAATTGTTCGTTCTCAGGATATTTTGGTTGGTAAGACCACACCTAAGAGCGAGACTGAAACAACTCCTGAGTTCAAGTTGTTGAATTCTATCTTTGGTGAAAAGGCAAAAGAGGTTCGTGACACTTCATTGCGTGTTCCCCATGGTGTAGAAGGTACTGTAATCGACGTTCAGCGCCTGCGCCGTGTAGACGGAAATGACTTGAACCCTGGTGTAGAAGAAGTCGTGAAGGTTTTGATTGCAACAAAGCGTAAGCTCCGTGAAGGTGACAAAATGGCTGGTCGCCACGGAAACAAGGGTATTGTTGCACGTATTCTTCCTATTGAAGATATGCCCTACCTTGAAGACGGTACACCACTTGATATCTGTTTGAACCCACTTGGTGTTCCTTCTCGAATGAACATTGGTCAGATTATGGAATCTGAGTTGGGCTTGGCTGGAAAATACTTGAATGAGTGGTATGAAGCTCCTGTATTCCAGTCTCCTTCAAACGAACAAATTGAAGCAAAGCTGGTAGAAGCTGGATTCCACCCCAGTTCTAAGGCTACACTCCGTGACGGTCGTACTGGAGAGCCTTTCAAGAACGATGTATTCGTTGGTGTAATCTACTTCATGAAGCTTCACCACTTGGTTGACGACAAGATGCATGCCCGTTCAACTGGTCCTTACTCACTTGTTACCCAGCAGCCTCTGGGTGGTAAGGCTCAGTTCGGTGGTCAGCGATTGGGAGAAATGGAGGTATGGGCACTGGAAGCATATGGTGCAGCCAATACCCTGCAGGAGCTCCTTACTATCAAGTCTGACGATATGAACGGTCGTTCAAAGATTTACGAGTCAATCGTTAAGGGTGAGCCTTCCACAGCAGCTGGTGTTCCAGAATCCTTCAACGTTCTGGTTCAAGAGTTGCGTGGTTTGGCCCTTGATCTTACAATCTACGATGAGAAGGGTAAGCAGATACCTCTCACAGAGCGTGACGAGGATATGATCAATAAGATTGGTTCTGACTTCGAATCATAGGGGAGATTTGTATGCGGGATATTCAAGATTTTGACAGTTTGATGATAAAACTTGCCTCTCCAGACGTTATGCGCGCCTGGTCATATGGCGAGGTAAAGAAGCCTGAGACTATAAATTACCGTACTCTCCGGCCAGAGAAGGATGGACTTTTCTGCGAGCGAATCTTTGGTACTACCAAAGAGTGGGAATGCTTCTGTGGAAAGTTCAAGTCTATCAGATACAAGGGTGTTGTGTGTGATCGCTGTGGTGTTGAAGTAACTCACTTTAAAGTACGTCGTGAACGCATGGGACACATTGAATTGGCTGCCCCTGTATCACATATTTGGTACTATCGTTCCTCTCCCACACGCATGGGCTTGTTGCTTGACTTGCAGCAGAATGCATTGCGTTCTGTATTGTACTATGAGAAGTACATCGTTATTGATGCAGGTGATACTGACCTGAAGAAGATGCAGTTGCTCTCAGAAGATGAGTACATGGAAGCTCAAGAGCGCTATGGTGGAGCATTCCAAGCTCAGATGGGTGCTGAAGCAATTAAGATTTTGCTGGAAGGCTTGAATCTTGATGAATTGGCAGCCGAGCTCCGTCTCAAGATGGAGGAAAAGGGACCCAAAAGTGACAAGCGCCTTTTGAAGCGCATTGAATTGGTGGAAAATTTCCGTGCATCTGGAAACAAGTGTTCTTGGATGATTTTGGACGTAATTCCTGTTATTCCACCTGAACTGCGACCTATGGTTCAGCTGGATGGAGGCCGCTTTGCCACATCCGACTTGAACGATTTGTATCGTCGTGTTATCAACAGAAACAACCGCCTCAAGAGATTGATGCAGCTTTCTGCCCCTGACATCATCATCAGAAACGAAAAGCGTATGCTGCAGGAAGCTGTAGATGCACTTTTTGACAACTCCAAGAGAAAGCGGGCTGTAAAGGGTGCTTCCAACAGACCTCTTAAGTCTATTTCTGATATGCTGAAGGGTAAGCAGGGACGTTTCCGTCAGAACCTGTTGGGTAAGCGTGTTGACTACTCTGGACGTTCTGTAATCGTTGTAGGTCCAGAATTGAAGCTGTGGCAGTGTGGTTTGCCCACTAAGATGGCCTTGGAATTGTTTAAGCCCTTTATCATGAAAAAGCTGGTGGACAAGAATATCGAGTACAATGTAAAGAAGGCTCGTATCGCTGTTGATATGGAAAAGCCTGAGGTATTCAAGATTCTTGACGAGGTTGTACGTGAACATCCTGTTATGTTGAACCGTGCTCCTACCTTGCACCGTTTGGGTATTCAAGCCTTTGAACCTGTATTGGTGGAAGGAAAGGCTATCCGTTTGCATCCTCTTGTTTGCCGTGCATTCAACGCTGACTTTGACGGTGACCAGATGGCTGTTCACGTGCCTCTGACCCAAGCTGCTCAGATGGAATGCTGGACATTGATGCTTTCTGCACGAAACCTGCTTGACCCCGCTAACGGAAAGACCATCGTATATCCTTCTCAGGATATGGTTTTGGGTATCTATTATCTGACAAAGATTAAGCCCACCGCAAAAGGAACTGGAAAGCGTTTCAGTTCCGAGGAAGAGGTCTTCTTAGCAGCAGATTCCAACGTAATCGAATGGCAGGCTGAAATCAAGGTTCCTGTACGAAAGGCTCCTTACAATGGTGCCGTTGTTTCTACAACAGCTGGACGATTGAAGTTTAACGAGGAAATGCCTGCTGACGTAGAGTTCGTAAATGAACTTTTGGGCGACAAGGAACTGAAGAACCTGATCGAAAAGGTTTATGCTGAAAAGGGTGCCTGGCTCACTGTACAGATGCTGGATGCCATTAAGGCTGTAGGTTATAGATATGCAACCTTCTTTGGTGCAACAATCTCTATGGAAGATATTCTTATTCCAGAAGAGAAGTCTAAGATTATTGAAGAAGCAAACAAAGAAGTTGAAAAGATTCAGAAGAGCTTCAATGTAGGTGAAATGACTGCTGCAGAGCGCTACGAAAAGGTAACTTCTCTGTGGTCTCGCACCAACGAAGATTTGACAAAAACCATGATGAACAATCTGGAACGGGACAAGGATGGATTCAACACTATCTACATGATGGCCGCTTCTGGTGCTCGTGGTAGTAAGAACCAGATTCGTCAGTTGGCTGGTATGCGCGGTTTGATGGCTAAGCCTAACGGTGACATTATCGAGTTGCCTATCCGTTCAAACTTTAAAGAAGGCCTTTCCGTTATTGAGTTCTTCATTTCAACCAACGGTGCTCGAAAGGGTCTTTCCGATACAGCTCTTAAAACAGCTAACGCAGGTTACTTGACTCGTCGTCTTGTTGATATTGCCCAGGATGTTGTTGTAAACGAAGAAGACTGTGGTACCATCAACGGATTGGAGTATGTAGCCGTTAAGGAAGGTGACGAAGTAATTGAATCCTTGCGGGACAGAATTGCTGGTCGCTTTACCTTGGAGCGAGTACTGAACCCCATTACACGTGAAGTAATTTGTGATGTAAACGAATATATCACTGATGAATTGGCTGCTGAAATTGAAGCTGCTGGTGTAGAGAAGGTTAAGCTGCGAACTGTTTTGACCTGCGAATGTAAGCACGGAGTATGTTGCAAGTGTTACGGTAGAAACCTGGCTCGTAACAAGATTGTAGAAATCGGTGAGGCTGTTGGAATCATCGCTGCTCAGTCAATTGGACAGCCTGGTACACAGTTGACCATGCGTACCTTCCATACTGGTGGTATCGCATCTCGTGCTACAGAAGAAAACTCAATCTCTTTGAAGAACGATGTTCTAGTAGAAAAGATTAAGGGAACAAGTATCATCGAAACTGCTTCTGGTAACTATCTGTTTGCTCGAAAGGGTTCCATGACAGTTGCCAAGGTATTGGATAAGTTCACTGTAGAAGCAAACGACAAGTTGCTGATTGAAGACGGAGAGTTGGTATTCAAGGATGCTCCTCTGTTTAATCATGAGGGAAATGATGTTGTTGCTACTCATGCTGCTCGCGTTGCAATCAAAGAGAATACATTGTATTTGATTGGTAACGAGCAGGTAATCGAGATTCAGAATGGTTCTACTGTTGTAGTAAAGGAAGGCCAGTTTGTACCCAAGCAGAAGAGCTTGGCTGAATTCGAGCCCTATTCCGATCCTATCATTGCAGAAAAGACTGGTACTGTAAACTTTGAGGATATTATCCTTGGTTCTACTCTGCGCGAGGATATTACAGAACAGGGTAAGATTGAGCGAACAATTACTGACTTGCATAGTGAAACAAAGTTGCCTCGTATATTTATTACCGATGCAACAAAGACAGAAATTGCCAGCTACTATTTGCCAGTAGGAGCTATCTTGTCTGTAAACGAAGGTGATACCATCAAAGAAGGTGACATCATCGCTCGAACACCAAGAGAAGCTTCTAAGACTGCGGATATTACCGGTGGTTTGCCTCGTGTTTCAGAGCTTTTTGAAGCTCGCAAGCCCAAGGAGCCTGCCGTATTGTCCCAGATTTCTGGTACTGTTCAGTTTAAGGGAATTTCAAAGGGTAAGCGACTCATCGTGGTTGAAGATGTATACGGAAAGAAATTCGAGCATCAGGTACCCATTAGCCGCAAGCTTTTGATTCGTGATGGAGACGAGGTTGTTGCAGGTGAAAAGCTGTGTAACGGTTCTATCAGTCCTCACGACATCTTAGCTATCCTTGGTGAAAATGCTCTGCAGAACTACTTGATGGATGAAATCCAGCAGGTATATCGAACTCAGGGTGTAACCATCAACGACAAGCACATTGGTGTTATTATTCGCCAGATGTTGCGTAAGGTTGAGATTGTTTCTGTAGGTAACTCCAAGTTTATCTATGGACAGCAGGTGGATAAGTATAAGTTCCACGCAGAAAATCGTAAGGTTTTGGAAAGCGGTGGTAAGCCAGCTGTTGCTCGCCCCATGTTCCAGGGTATTACAAAGTCTGCATTGAATATTGACTCCTTCATCTCAGCTGCATCCTTCCAAGAGACAACTCGTGTTTTGACAAATGCTGCTATTGCTGGCTCCATCGACTACTTGCGTGGATTGAAGGAAAACGTATCAATCGGTCACTTGATTCCCGCTGGTACTGGTATCGGCAATTACAAGAATATCAAGTTGTTTGACGACAATGCATCCGACTTGGACGAGCAGATGCACGAAATCGTTGAACGACGTCGTCTGGAACGGGAAGAGCAGGAGCGAATTGCCCTTCAGGATGATGTAGAGTATGAGGTTGATGAGAAATAAATCTGATTTTGCAGCAAGTCATTGACACTTATGCAGAATTTTTGATATTATTTTATGCATTCTACGTATTTACGTAGGTTTGGATTCGCCAAATTTAGCCGGAGTGCTGCCGGTGGAATATAGGAGAAAAGGCTAATGCCTACAATAAATCAGTTGATTCGTCACGGACGAAAGACAGTTGCAAACAGGACTAAGTCACCTGCACTTCAGTCTTGTCCTCAGAAGCGTGGTGTGTGTACCCGTGTTATGACTGTCACCCCTAAGAAACCGAACTCAGCCCTTCGTAAGGTAGCTCGTGTTCGCCTTGGTAATGGATTTGAAGTTACTGCATATATTCCTGGTATTGGACATAACTTGCAGGAGCACTCCGTTGTTCTCATTCGTGGTGGTCGTGTTAAGGACCTCCCTGGTGTTCGCTATCACATTATTCGTGGTGCAAAGGATACTCTCGGTGTAGAGGATCGAAAGCGCGGACGCTCAAAGTACGGCGCAAAGCGGCCTAAGGCATAAGGAGAAGTAAGATGGGAAGAAAGAATAAAAGCATTAATCGTCCTCTTGCTCCTGACGCAAAGTACAACAGCCCTGTTATTTCCAAGTTTGTTTGTCGTATGATGATCGATGGAAAGAAGGCTACTTGTGTACGTATCATCTATGAGGCAATGGATTTGTTGAAGAAGAAGACTGACAAGGAACCCTTGGAAGTATTCTTGAAGGCTCTTGACAATGTTAAGCCCATGGTAGAGGTTAAGTCACGCCGCGTTGGTGGTGCTACCTATCAGGTTCCTGTTGAGATTCGTGAAGCCCGTCGTGAAGCTTTGGCAATGCGCTGGATTATTAAGGCAGCACGTGCCAAGAGCGGACACGGAATGGGTGAATGTTTGGCCAACGAGCTGATGGATGCCTATAACAATACTGGTACTGCCTACAAGAAGAAGGAAGATACCCACAAGATGGCAGAAGCAAACAAGGCTTTTGCACATTATCGCTGGTAGTATTGTTCTAGACAATCTACGAAACCGCAATCGGGATTTATCTTGAATTGCGGTTTCTTTTTTTTAAATATTGAAAAAAATGTTTGTAATATTTTGCAATGTCTGCTATAATAACTGAGTATTTTGAAAGATAGTAAATAATTCTTGATGTACGGAGTGTACGATGAGTTTTGAAGATTTTATGAAAGAGTTCAACAAGGAACTAAGCGAAATGATTCAGTCTGAAAAGGATCAGTACTTTAAGGATCATGGTTTAGATCCAAGTGCCCCAGCAGAGGAGCTTGGCAAGAAAATCTACGCAGAAGTTTTTGGTTGATAGTACTGTGGAGACCTCCTTCGGGAGGTTCTTACTTTTAGAATATGCAGGAGGATGTATATGCAGGTTAAAATGGCTGGAAGCCCTATGAATTTGGTTGGAGCTGTGCCCGCTGTTGGTAGCACAGTTCCTAGCTTTACTGTTGTAGCTGGAGACTTGAGTGCCGTAACACAGGCTGATTTGAAGGGAAATCGTGTTTTCATCACTGTTCCTTCAATCGATACGCCTGTTTGTGATACAGAGGTACGTCGCTTTAACAAGGAAGCTGCAGCACTGGGAAATGTATCAATCAATGTAATTTCCATGGATTTACCCTTTGCTCAGGCACGCTGGTGTGGAGCTGCTGGAATTGATGCTGTTAAGCTGTATTCTGACTACAAGGATAGAGCTTTCGGAAAAGCATTTGGTGTAATGATTGAAGAGTTGGGCTTGTTGGCTCGGGCAATCTTCATTGTGGACGAACAGGATGTTGTTCGCTACGTTCAAGTGGTGGAAGAAGTTACTTCTGAGCCAAACTACGATGAAGTTCTTGCTACTCTAAAGACACTGTAATAGTTTAGAATTTACAATTCTGATATGAACAAGGAGTTCTTGCTAGGAAGTGCTCTATTTGAGGTGCACTTTAGCGAGGGCTCCTTTTTTAAGTATATTATAAAACTTATAGACTATTTGAAGTAAACATTATATAGTGGGCTTTACATTTTGCACTGGATTGTGCGGAGTATTACCATAGGAGATTTAGAAATGAACTGGACAGGAGTGATTATTGGTGTAATTAGCTTTGTAACTATAGGTGTTTTTCATCCTATTGTTATCAAGGGAGAATATTATTTTTCAGCAAAAATTTGGCCCATTTTTTTGATTGCTGGCATTGTATTTTGTGGGATTTCTCTGTTTGTAGATAATATCATCGGTGCGGCAACTTTAGCAGTGGTAGGATTTTCCTGTCTATGGAGTATTGGTGAACTGAAGGAGCAGGAAGAACGTGTTGAAAAGGGCTGGTTTCCTGCAAATCCAAAAAAACAAAAGAAGACAACCAACGAAGATGAGGAAAAGAACTAAAAAACAAGTTCTTGATTATTACTGTGGTATATGATAGAATTGTATCACATTTTTAGGGCCTATAGCTCAGTGGTTAGAGCTGCGGACTCATAATCCGTAGGTCCCTGGTTCAAGTCCAGGTGGGCCCATAGTCAGACTGATTCCCATGAATCAGTCTTTTTTTTTTAAAAAAAAAGCCCTGAAGACCTTGGAGAATCATGGAAAGATCTTCAGGGGGATATGTGAACCAAAGGTTGGTAGAAAGGAGGAAACTACCAGTCTTTGGGATGTACCATTATTTGGTGGAGGCTACAGCAGGATCGTCAAAGCTGTCGGTGAGCTTGTAAATAACTACATTGCCACTGTAAATTCCTTCCAGATCAACCAAGGGAACACCATTCACCATGATTTCTTCGTCAAAAACCGTAAATGCAATGGGAGTTCCATCTACTGAAGTGGCAATGGTATCTGCCACCATGTCTGTAGTGTCCAGCATAACAGGAACAATATATTCGGTAATTACATCTTCCGCTACAATACTAGGGCAAAAGAACCATCCACAGGGGCAAAAATTGTTACGCCGTCAGGCATGGTAGCCGCCAAAAGGTCGTACCTGTTAGTGAAATTGCTTCTGCTACATCCATCAAATCACCGTCACTTTCAATAGCTAAAACAAGTGCAGATGTACTGTTTTGATTGTCAGTAGTAGTACTACTTGTGGAACTTGTAGTACTTGGTGTGGTGGCAGATGTGGTAGAAGGAGAGTCCTTTGAGGCATCTGAAGCCTGAGCCAAAGCAAAACCAACGAGAACAAGAGTCACAATACACAAGCTCAAAATTGATTTCTTTGTTGCTTTCATAAAAAAATCTCCTCGAATCTAAGATTTACTGCAATGGAGCTACTGTCTCACTCCAAGGTGAATTTCCTGTAATTTTTCACCGGAAGTGTAAGATGTAACTTCTGCAGCTACACTCTAAATGATAATTGTTATTAAGGTAAAAAGCGAATTTAAATGTTAAAATTTTGCAAAAAATAATTTTTACAACACTATTATTCTTGCACAGCTACAACATTTTGTGGAAAATCAGAGGAAATTTGGAGATTTATTTTTTTTGTGGGTGTATAATCAAATAAGCCTACTGTAGAGGAATATCATGGCGTGTATTTTGTTGGTAGAAGATAATGCTTTTATTCGGGAAGCACTGGCAGGGTATCTCCAGCTAGACGAGCACAAGGTCATTGAATTTGGTGAAATCCGAGGTGTGATGGAAGTAATTCAACGAGGTATTGTGGATTTGGTAATTCTTGATGTGATGCTCCCTGATGGAAATGGTTTTAGTCTAGCAAAATCTATTCGAGAAATTTCTTCCATACCTATGGTTTTTCTAACAGCAAAGGATTCTGAATCAGATAGAATTACTGGCTTTGAACTTGGTGCAGATGACTACGTCGTAAAGCCCTTTTCTTCTAGAGAATTGGCTCTCCGAATTCAATCATTACTGAAGCGCTGTGGTAATCAAAAGCAAAATCCCACTTCAACCTTTTACTGCTGGAAGCTGGGAGAACATAGCCTTGAGCTGTACAAAGATACCCATAAACTTGTGGTGAATCAGCGGGAATTATATTTAACTGGGGCTGAATGGAAAATTCTTGTGTACTTGGCCGAACATGAAAATGTAGTGGTAACACGGGAGAGAATCTTGTCTGCATGTCTCAATTATTTTTTTGAAGGTTCTGAGCGTACCATTGACACCCATATTGCAAATCTTCGTTCTAAACTGGGCAGTGGTAACTGGATTGGTACGGTGCGAGGCTTTGGCTACCGCTTTAACGGTACCCGTTCAGGAAAATAGGAAGTATGATGAAAAGCCTCTTTACTCACTTGTTCTCTAATCTATTTGTTTCATCCTTTGTGGTATTGATAGCCATGATAACGGTTTCCTTTATTGCCATTAAATACTCGGTACAAACCTGGAATACCAGTAAAAAGGCTGATTTAGAATGCATCACCAGCTCCCTCATTATTGAAATATGTGAAACAGATGGTTTCCTTGATGGAGCGGTACTGTACCAAGCCCTAGAGCCCTATCTTTTAAACAGTCTCTATTTGTTTATTTTTGACCAGAATACCCAACCTATTCTCTTGCTGGATAAAGAAAAGCCCATTACTCTGGAGGAATTTAATCTGATTATTGGCGACTTTCAAGATTTTTTTCTAGAAAACCCCCTTTCGGAGATTATGAGCGGTCAAACTACTGTGGCAAAATTACTGGTACGAAATCGGGATTTTTACACCTATAAAAGCAATAGAGACTTTGTTGCCACCATAATCAATGTGGCCTTGATCGGTATTGCCATTACCACAGGTTTATCCTTGTTACTGGCATTTTATCTGTCCTGCTCCCTTTCGCGACAAACCCAGAACATTGTATCTTGTATCAAGGATATAAGCGATGGTAAACGAACTGTTTCCTTTCCCCCTTCTTCTACTCTGGAGCTTGATACTATTGCTCAGTCTGCCCAGTTCTTGCAGCAACAGCTAGAACGAGAAGCCTCTCTACGGGAGCAAAGGATCCAAGATATTTTCCACGACCTACGGACTCCTATTACTGCCATTAAGGTGCAGCTAGAAGCTATGGGAGATGGACTCCTTGATTCTAGTCCAGAACGAATCCATGGACTTTTACAGGAGCTAGATCGAGTTGAATCTCTAGTACGAGATTTATCTGAGCTTAGTCGGTGTGAATCTCCTGAAATGGAAATCAATCCAAAGAAGCTTTCTTCTTGTAGCTTTATGGACGATATCCGGGAACGATTTGCATTTTTGTGCAAGCAAAAAAATATTAATTTAGTTTTTAATTCTGATATTTTTAGTTTTTCTGCTGATGAGCATTTATTACAACGCTGTGTTTCAAACATTATCCAAAATGCCATCCAGCACACAGAATCTGGGGGAGAGATTTCCATAGATTTTTTTCAAGAAAATGACAAAAGTCTTTTAAACATCAAGAATACAGGTACCATACTAGAAGAAGATCTCGAACATGTTTTTAATCGATTTTATCGAGGTGATAAGTCACGAAACCTTGGAGGAACTGGTTTAGGTCTCCCCATCGTTAAGGCTATTATGAACCTCCATCAAGGTTCTGTTTCTATAGTAAATACAGAGTCTGGTTGTGTTTGTGTTACTCTGGTTTTTCCAGAAATCTTTAACTTGCTTTGAGTGAAATCCTGTGTTATACTGTAAGTAAATCGGTTTACTTAATGAGTTTTAGGGGGCTCCTATGGAATTACAGCGTCGAAGCGGTATTTTATTACATCCAACATCATTGCCTGGTACACCTGGTATAGGAACCATCGGGCAAAAGGCCTTTGATTTTGTGGATTGGTTGGAAGAAGGTCATCAAAGTTTGTGGCAAATTCTTCCCTTGGGCCCCACAGGCTACGGAGATTCTCCCTACGCTTCCTTTTCTACCTTTGCGGGAAATCCCTTGATGATTGACCTTGAAGACTTGGTGGAGCGTGGCTGGGCAGATAAAAATAATATTGTGCCTCCTGACTATATTTCTTACCAGGGGAATGTGGACTTTGGTTCCGTGGTTTGGTGGAAAATGCCTGTGCTGAAGAATGCCGCTGAATATTTTTTGCAGCATGCATCAGATGAAGATAAGGAAAGCTACAAGGAATTTTTAGTCCATCATGGAATCTGGCTTGAAAATTATAGCCTTTTTATGAGCATCAAAGAGTTTTACGACAAGAAGGCTCAGGAAGAAAAGATTGCTGGTGCCATGTGGAGTACTTATTGGCCTAAAGAACTAGCTTGCCATCAGGAAGCAGCTCTTGCCCAATGGCTTGATACTCACGGCCAAGAGGTAGAGATCCAAAAGGTGATCCAGTTCTTCTTCTTTACTCAGTGGCACAAGCTGAAGTCCTACGCCAACGGCAAGGGGATTTCTATCGTTGGTGACATACCGATTTTCGTGGCGGCAGATTCAGCTGACGTTTGGGCAAACCAAGCCCTGTTCCAGCTGGATGAAAATGGTCGTGCCAAGGCTGTTGCAGGTGTGCCTCCTGATTATTTTTGTTCCACAGGCCAGCTGTGGGGAAATCCTTTGTATGACTGGGATGCTATGGAGGCACAAGGCTACGACTGGTGGATTACTCGTATCAAGGCTACCTTGGAGCTGGTGGATTATATCCGTATTGACCATTTCCGTGGCTTTGAGGCCTACTGGGCTGTTCCAGCTGGAGACAAGACTGCAGAGTACGGACAGTGGCTTCCCGGCCCGAACCACAAGCTGTTCCAAGCAATACAGAATACCTTGGGTGACATTCCCATTATTGCAGAAGACCTTGGGGTTATCACCGACGAGGTTCGAAAGCTGCGGGACGACTTTAACCTGCCAGGAATGAAGGTATTACAATTTGCCTTCGATCTGAAGGAGGCAGGGGGAAGTGGTTGTGTTAATGCCTTCTTGCCCCACATGTATAGCCCTCATTGTGTAGTGTACACTGGTACCCATGACAACGACACCATGGCAGGCTGGCTTTCCAAAGCTGCTCCAGAGGAATTAGATTTGATTGGTCAGTATCTTGATGGACCTGGCAGTTCTTGTGACAAAAAGGATTTGTGTCGCCGTCTGGTGCAGCTGGCAATTTCCTCTACCGCAAAATTTGCCGTTATTCCTCTGCAAGATATTTTTGGCTTGGGAAGTGAGGCTCGCATGAACATGCCTTCCACCTCCGACGGCAAAAACTGGATTTGGCGAATGGCTGAAAATATGACAAGTCAGGATGTAAGCCAGTGGCTCAAGCAATTAAGCCTGCTCTATGGCCGCAACGTGGAAGCCTTTGCAGAAGTTTCCGAAGAATAATCTTTAGACTGGGAAGTAATTTCGAGTTATGACACAGTTTTAGAATAAAAAAGTGTACCGCCAAAAATTGTCTCCAACTTTTGGGGTACACTTAACAGGGCTAACCATCCTATTTATTTTACTCCTTCCAAGGAAAGATAAAGTTTTTTAATGTACGAGGGCCGACGTTCTCTCTGTCCTCTGCCACTAGCTCCTTCCAGGGAATGTGCTTCTTTTCTGCAGGAGTTGCATCAGGATGGGCTTCTTGCCAGTCGTACTTGTACAGTCGGAGCCTCAGTCCGTTGGTGTGGGCCAAAACGATGCCACAGAAGCTGGGAGCAATCATAAAGAGAGCCACAGACAGCACCACCAAAAAGATTGTGTACAGGAACATGAACAAAGAAAAGCCAGGATTGTCAAAGAAGATGATGAAAGACTTTTTGATGGACTTTTTCAAGTCATTGTTCATAAGGGAACGAATAGGCAACACCCACTGAAAGGAAAGTCCACAAACCAAGAGAAACCAAAACACCAGGGCTGCAAGGAAAAGTCCTATCATGCCTTCCATTTGCAGGTAGAAGGGAATGGTTACAGTTCCCAGCATGGTAAGGAGACCAGTAATAAGGCCAAAAATGAGACCATCCTTCCAAACCAAGGGAAAATTCTTAAGCCATTCCTTGAAGGTAACGGACTTAAAGTTTGCTATTTCTGCTGCACAGGAGCCAAAGGCAAAGATTGCCACAAAGGTACCACACCAAAAGAGTACCAACACCAGAATGGATGCTAATAGGGACAGGTTCAAGGCCGCATCTGCTAAAAAATAGCCGCCAATTACCCATGCGAACATCAGCAGGTTGGGAAACACCAAGGATAAAACGTGGTCCCAGCCGTCAAAGAAATTTTTCTTTATAAAAAATCCAATCATAATTCAAGTATAAATCAATAAGTCCCAGGAAGGGAAAACCTTTCCTGGGACCACTTACGAAGTAAGTTTAGTACTGACTAAGCAGCTCTTCAAGGCGGCTTCGGCCAATAATCTTCATAAAGCTAGCAAGACGGGGACCTGCATTCTTTCCGATAAGCACCTGGTACACAGCGGTAAAGAGGGCCTTGGGCTCCAATCCACACTGGTGAGCTACTGCATAAATTGCCTCGGATAAAGGCTTTTCTTCCAAGGTATCCATTACAGGCAACACTTCTTGATGAATCTTTCGGATGGCAGCTAATTCGGTGTCATTGAGTTCCACCTTAGTTCCCACTGTTTGCAATGCAAAACGGAAGTCTTCTGGAGCACATTCAGTAATCCAGTACCAAGCACAGCGGCAACGTGTTTTCAATCCCTCCAGCTGTTCAGGCTTTACATCTGGCAGGCTGGCAATAACGGCATCGATGTTGCCAGAATTGGTCTGGAGCAGGTTACACAGGTGGCGCAAGGGCATCTGGTAGGGCATTACCTCGGGCATGCCGTTTACCTGAGACAGCTCGTAAATGCGGCGCTCCTTGGCATACACATCATCATTCTTAGCCTTTTCCACACCCCAAGCGATTCGCTCTGTTTTGTCGTAGTCCTCGTAGGTTTTCAGTACGTCCAAGTCAAAGCTGATGGAGAACTCGGTGTTGGGGCGGGTTCCTGCAAACATGTAGCGAACAATTTCTGGTGGATATACCCGCAGAACGTCTGGCAGGGCAATAACCTGTCCCTTGGAGGATGACATCTTTCCAGGGGTTCCCTTGATTCCGATAAAATCATAGCGGAAGGTAACGGGAGCAGGCCAGTTATAGATTTCTTCTGCCACTAAGCGGGCGGTGTCAAAGGAGCCACCCTGACTGTGGTGGTCTTTTCCAGCTGGCTCAAATACGGTTTTTTCAAACTGCCAGCGCATGGGCCAGTCAACTCTCCAGCCTAGCTTTACGCCAGAAGCAGTACGGATATCAGCTGTTTCTGAGTGACCACATTCGGTGCAGTGATAGGTAAGGCCGTATTCTCCATCGTATCCGTCGATAACGGTGGTGTCACGGTTACACTTTTCGCAGAAGATGGCGGCAGGCCAATATTCTTCCTCAGCAGGAATTTTATGGGCATCATCACGGTAGCGGTTCAAGCAGTCCTTGATTTTATTGCGATTCTGCAGGGCAATCTTCATTCCCTCGTCGTACATGTGGGAACGATAGCGTTCTGCCTGATACAGGAATTCGGGATTGATACCAACAACGGGAAGGGTAGACTCCACATCAACCTCGTGGTGGCGGGCATAGGAAGAATCTCGGTCAAAGGGATCTGGCACCATGGTAATGGGGAATCTCAGGCATTTTGCCAACTCTTCGGATTTAGGCATGTTCAAGGGAACCTTGCGGAATACATCGTAGTCGTCCCAAGAATAGATAAAGCGAACATTCTTGCCTCGGTCACGGAGGGCCCGCACCACCAGATCCACGGAAATAATTTCACGGAAGTTACCAATGTGAACAGTACCTGATGGTGTAATGCCAGAAGCACAAGTATATACATCCAAGTCTCCACGTTCCCGGATGATTTTTTCTGCAGTTTGGTCAGCCCAGTGGCTTGATTTTGGCTGTTGACTGAAATTGTTTTGGTTGGAATTGCTCATAATGTGGTATTATATAGGAAAGAACTGCTTTTGGAAATAGGTGGAAGGGATGAGGTGATTATCAAAATTGTTCAGGTTCAATTCTTGTTTTTTGGGCGATTGTTGTCCCATCTACAGCATTTTGTATGTGCTTTTGGAGAAGGAATTGATTGAATAAGGCGGAAAAGTTGCTCGGTATTCATACAATCGGTTTTGTCATTGGACTGGTGACTTGTATCACCACCGTGATTAACACTGTTTTCGTAGCTCTTTCCTACCTTAAGGGTAAAGATAAAGAGTAAAAAATAAAGCCGCCAGAGTTTTCGACCACTAGGCGACTTTTAAGTCAAAGTGGAGACGACCAAATGTGCTTGGATTTTGCCGCTAGAAGCTACGCTGCGAATACGCAAAATCTGATTTGGGAACACGCGGCTTTGCTCAAGTCTAACGGTTTTCGCTACTTCCCCTCTGTCATCTCAACATATTTTTCAAACAAGAATGCAACTCGTTCGTCATCAGTTTTGAATGATTTACCATAAGCTTTTTCTACGGCTTTATCGTTTGCTTCGTGAGCTTTTTTAAGCTCAGCAAATAGATACATATTCTCTCCATACAAGTCTGCAAGGCAAGCATCTTTATATAACTCTCGTGCATCAAGAATCGCTTGTGCCGTTCTCTCTATTTCAGCTTTCTGTGCTTCTGTCGGATTACACCAAGGGAAATTATTGTAGACAATATCTTTACTATATCTGTAATCACCTTTTAATCTACCACAAACTGCACGCATCCATGCCATATGCATTAACGAGTTCAGTACACCAAAATGGTAAAGGCTTGCCTCTGGGATTGTTTGAATTTGATTTGTTGGAATCACATCATCATGCAAATATGCCATAGGAATATATGTTCTGCGTTCGGAAGAAACCATTGGCAAAGCAATGTAGTTTTTAGGATTGTTCGTATCTCTAAAAGTTGTAGGTGTTTCTGCAAGTTTTTGAGTTCCTTTGTCTTTCATCGCTAATCTGTTTTGTCGGCATTGTTCAACACGTTTAAGAACCTCAGGATTCTTTATAATTTCAGTAGGATTTACTCCAACAAGCCAAAGAACATATCGCAATTCATTGTGTAAAAGTTCTCTACCTCCCATAAGTTGCTTTATCCAAGGACAATTTTTGAATGTGGCTAAATCTTCTTTTTCAACTTTCAATGCATCCCCATCAAGCGGAACATTTCCATTTTTCATAACAGGAACATCACAAAGAGGTTTGGAACGAATGTTAATAAAAATATCTGGCGCATCCAATAAATAGCCATTTATATTTTTTACATCTACAATTGTTCCATCAGAATTAAAAATTCTCTTCATTTCAGAATTGCTTAGCAATTCTGAAGACCTGTAGCAACTAAAACCAATAATCACACAATAGACATGTGCCTTTTGCGTAGATTCACTATCCCAAACAAAAGTTTGATAGGCAAAATCAATTTGAATTTTATATTGAGTAAATAGCTCCTGCCAAAGAGCTGCAACTTGCTCCCCTTGTGTGATAGAATTTGTTGAAACAAATGCACATCTTACACCAGATTCTTTTATCAACTGTGCAGCTTTTTTGTACCAACAAGCAACATAATCGATATCTTTATACTTAAAAAATTGTGCAATTTCCCTTTGTTGTTCAACACTTCTATATCGTCGTCCCACAAAGGGCGGATTTCCCATGATATAATCATAGTCAATCTTGCTGCCATCAAGCTCTGTGGCAAAGCCTGCAAAAAGTTCGTCGTTTAAATGCATATCTTCGTCAATTGGTTTTAAAGTTTCCCAATCCATCCGTAGGGCATTGCCTTCCACAATGAAAGCGTTGGTAGTCAGGGGGAAAAAGTCGATTGACTGGCTCAGAATTTTTTCAGTTTCTTGAATCATTTGACTTTCGGCAATCCACAGGGCAGTTTTGGCTACGGTAACAGCAAAGTCGTTTATTTCGATACCATAAAACTGATTGATTTTCACTTTGATAAACTCGTCAAAGCCCAGAACTCGCTCACCTTTGTTCAAAATGCTCATGACCTTGTTTTCCAAGCGACGCAGAGAAAGATAAGTTTCTGTCAAAAAGTTGCCACTTCCGCAAGCTGGATCTAAGAACTTGAGGCTGCCAAGTTTTTCTTGGAAAGCCTGGAGTTTATCTGTCTTTGACTTTGCGTTGGTTGTAGCACAAATTTTTTCAAACTCCGCCGTCAATTCGTCCATAAAAAGTGGGTCGATTACTTTGTGGATATTTTCTATGGAAGTGTAATGCATTCCACCTGTACGGCGAGTGTCTGGATTCAAGGTGGACTCGAATACAGTGCCAAAAATGATGGGGCTAATTTCGTGCCAGTCGAAGGGTGCACAATCATTTATCAAAACATCAACGATTTCTTGGGTAAAGTTGGGAATCTCAATGTCCTCCGCCGCAAAAAGTCCGCCGTTTACGTAGGGAAAAGGTTTAAGGCTCGTGTCGTATTTGTCTCGATTTTCCAGCTTGGTGTCCAAGCCTTTGAACAAGTCTATGATAGCTTTTCGCAGATTCGGCACGTTGAAGGACTTGATGTAGTCCTCAAAGCTGGTACGAGTTTCAAAAAATCCTGCATCTTCGGCATAGAGACAAAAAACGAGACGAACGCAGAGAATGTTCAAGCTCCGAAAACTATGTTCATCTGGTTCAAGGTATTCCTTGATGAGGGCATCATACAGCTTGCCTACCAAAATTCCTGCTTGCAAGGAAACTTCTTCTTCTCGGCGGATTTTTTCGTTTCTCTCGTCCACAAAAAATTGCAGCCGATAAAACTCCTTTTCAAGATTTTCCAGCAGAATAATTTCTGGCTCTGAGTGAGGCTGGTTCATGTCGTGCACGTGGATTTCGGTAAAGTTTGAAACCACAATCCAACGGGGACGCAAGTCATAGGGCAACTCGTCAGCATATCGCTTTGCCTGCTGTTGCTCTGTCTGTGTCATGGGGGCAGTATAACATGGGTGTAACTGAATGTAAAAGTGGTGGAAGATTCAGTTCGCAGTTCCAACTTCGAGTTCCCAAACACTACAGGAGATAGCCACCTACGCAAGCTCCTTCAATGGATCAGGAATAGCAAGGCCATTTTGATAAATCATCACGGGATCTATATCCAAGCAATTATATGGGTCGTAGGTGCCATCCAATGTCCATGCTAAGGTTCCATTCAAAACAGTGCAATTCTCTTTATAAAAATTCACGTCTTCCAACACCGAGAATACACCTTTTCCAACCAGATGTGATACATTGTACTTTTTAATATTTCCATCAGCAAAGTAAACGGCTACATCATAATTTTCCATGGGATAAACTTGTACGACTTGCATCTCATCCTCCATTAGTGAAGTGGCTCAATTCTGGTGGGCATTTGATTAAGTTTTGCTTTGTTCCAACAATCCACCAACTCATTGTGATGGAGTTCCGCCCAACCAAGAACCAGTTTTAACTTATTAGCTGGTAATACACCTTTAATAACAACATTCTCCTCAATATCTACTAAAACTTGATGACCGTTATATTCAGCATGAAAATGAGGAGGAACGTGGTCATCCCAATAAATATAAATCTTAATTCCAAAAAATTCACTTAACAAAGGCATACCATTATTCTACAATACATAAAGGAAAATGCAAGGGGGAAGGAGACCAGCGGATTCTCCCTGGGATGCGGGTGACCGTCAAGTGCGTGGGAGGAGGCGTGAGAAGCGGGATTTAGGAGTGAGTGCTAAGGCCTCACTCCTAACCACTAGCTTAACAACATTCTGTCGTTGGCTAAATCGTTACCACTAACATTATGGAATTTTTCCAGCAAGTCAGAAACCTTTAGGTTCTTCTTCTCTTCCCCAGACACATCGTACACAATCTGTCCTTCCAGCATCATAATCAAGCGGTTACCGTAGTGGATGGCGTTCCGCATGTTGTGGGTCACCATGAAGGCGGTGAGCTTGTCCCTGCCGATGATTTCGTCTGTCAGCTCCAGCACCTTGGCGGCAGTCTTGGGATCCAATGCGGCGGTATGCTCGTCCAGCAGCAACAGGCGGGGCTTCTGGAGGGTGGCCATCAGCAGCGTCAGGGCCTGCCGCTGTCCGCCGGAAAGGAGTCCTACCTTGGAGTCCATACGGTTTTCCAAGCCCAGGTCGAGGTGGGCCAGCAGCTCCTTGTAAATCTTTGTTTCACCGTGGGTTACGCCCCACTTCAAACCACGCTTCTTGCCACGGCGGTAGGCCAGGGCCAGGTTCTCCGCAATGCTCATGTTGGCGGCGGTTCCCATCATGGGGTCCTGGAACACTCGACCAAGGAATTTTGCTCGATTGTATTCCTTCCAAGTGGTAATATCAATATTGTCCAGCAAAATGGAGCCACTGTCAGCCTGATGAACACCAGCAATCAGGTTCAACAAGGTGGATTTTCCCGCACCGTTTCCACCGATTACAGAAACGAAGTCTCCTTCCTTCAGCTCAAGGCTAATATCCTTCAAGGCTTTCTTTTCGGTGATGGTTCCTGGATTAAATGTTTTTGCAACATGTGTAAGGGTCAGCATCAGTTTCCTCCCTGTTTTTGGGCCACAGCCTTTGTTTGCTTGAACTTGCTCTTAACCACAGGCAAGGCAAGGGCCAGAGCAACGATAATTGCAGTCAAAAGCTTTAAGTCGGTGGATTTCAGTCCCAGCTGCAATACAACTGCAATAATAATGCGGTAAATGATAGAGCCAAATACAACAGACATCAGGCGATACCAGAAGGAGAATCGTGCTCCAAAAATTACTTCACCAATGATGATAGAAGCAAGACCGATAACAATGGTTCCCGTTCCCATACCTACGTCACCGTAACCTTGACTCTGGGCTACCATAGCACCAGAGAGGGCTACCAATGCGTTGGAAAGCATCAAGCCGATAATCTTCATGTTGTCGGTGTTTACACCCTGAGCTCGTACCATCCGCTCGTTGTTTCCAGTAGCACGGATAACGCTTCCCAGCTCCGTTCCAAAGAACCAGTACAAAATCATGATGATAACCACAGAGAAAACGACACCTACAATTAAGGAACTCATGGTTCTGTCAATACCTAAAAGAATCTCCAGCTTTACCATGATGGTGTCTACACCCAGCAAAGGAGTGTTTGCCTGTCCCATAATGCGGATATTGATAGAATACAACGCAATCATGGTGAGAATACCAGCCAAAATACCAGGAATCTCCAGTTTTGTGTGGAGAAGACCAGTAACTACACCAGAAATACCACCTGCCAAAAAGGCAATTAAAAGTGACAGAAAGGGATTCCATCCATTTACTAAGAGCACTGCAGATACCGCGCCACCCAAGGCAAAGCTCCCGTCAACAGTCAAGTCCGCAAAGTCCAGCACCTTGAAGGTGATGTACAGTCCCAAAGCCATGATTCCCCACAGGACACCCTGGGAGGCGGCACCCTGCACGGCAAGTAAGATACCCATGCTTTATTCCTTGTTGATTTATAGGATTTTCCGCTTAATCAAAGCAGAAATCGACACCCATTCTAACAAATTTTAGTGAAAATGTCATCGGTTGATTCTGACTAAAGTACCATTACTAAGGTTCCTGCTCCAATTAAGAGGCAGCCGATGATGGACTTAATAGCTCAAATTTCGAGTTTTAAATAAATTTACAAAAAAGGCGTAATCCATTAAA
>JAEDCN010000018.1 GCA_016294105.1 Treponema sp. | reverse complement strand
GGCACCCCTCCCGTCAGATACCTACCCTGTGTAGTCCCTTGTAAACTGTACTTTTTTGCAGTGTAAACTTCTTACAACTGATACGGAGAAATTATGTTATGTGGACGCCCGCACTGGGGCGCAAGGTTTGAAAAGTATGAAAAAATTAATTTGTATATTATTTAGTTTAACAGTTTTGGTTGCCTCATCATTCGCGGACAAGAACCGCTTTTACGAGAACGGCAAGGTTGTAGACACAGTGTATGTTGATTCGGCGGAGGGGCTACGCGTGCGGGATAAGCCCTCACTCAAATCCAACAGGCTTTGCGGACTTCCGCACAGGCTTTCCGTCAAGGTCGTGGCAATCGGCAGGGAAGAAACGATTGAAGGAATCACGGCTCCGTGGGTGGAGATTCTGATTCCGAGATACGAATGGCATGGTTATAATCAGGAGTACGGTTGGGTTTTCGGCGGCTATCTTTCAAACAAAAATCCTGAATTTTTGCCAAAACAATGGACAGAAAATGATTTCCGAAACTTTTTGTCAAAATGTAATTGGATTGAGGACAGTGATTCTTCACATCGAGAAATTCTTTGTTTTGAGGAAAGCGGTGATTTTAAAAGGCATATTGAAGAAATGGGAGCAGGTGGATTCGGAATCTGGAAGCCAGATTTTAAAAACAAGTCTGTAACCGTAAAATCTAAGTTTGTAATGGCGGGAGATGATGATATTGAGCCAGCATATAACACAGAGACTTTCAAGATTGAAAATATCGAAGAGTTTTCTATTTCAATAAACGGCCAGCGATATATTTCTGATTGCCGCTATGGAGTTTTGGATAATGAAGAAAACTTCAAAGACTTTGATAAAACCAGTTCTCAGTTTAATACAAGTATAAGAGGATTTATGTTCGTCTTCTATTCTTCCGAAAGCATTTTTGATTCAATATACCGCGAAAGAGCTTCATGGCTGAAAGATTCGTTCATCAGATTCGGAGTTTACAATTCCCTGAACGAAGGTTATATGAAATCATACCACGACTACTGGAATCCGATTATGGAGCAGCACCAGAAAAAAGCCGACGAGATGAAGTAAAATACGGAACATAATTTCAGCAAGTCGAGCTTGCTGAAATTATTAATTGAACTTTAGGGCTAGAACGAAGAAGCGGTTGTATTTAAGCTTTGTCAAAAAATCATGTCAAGCCTGATTTTTTCATATATTTTTCAATTTTAAAGCAAAAAAATCAAAAATATGCTATAATTCTACTAAATGGAGGTGCGGTATGTCATACGAAATGGTAATGGAAAAAGTAAAGACTTTGCCTGAAACGGCACTTGAAGAAGTTTTCCTTTATCTTGATAAAATCGGTAACATTTATCAGGCAAGGCAGAATGTTGATTTCTCATTTGTGGACAATATTTTCGGTACTCTAAATGATTCGGAGGCTGACGAACTGCGTTCTTGCTGCGGATTGAAATTCAGGGAGAACTCATGACTTATTTCCTTGATACGAATGTAATTATCGATTTACTGAACGGCAATTCCAATGTCCTCGCCTCATTCAAAAATGCATATACTTTTGATATCGTAAAAATTCCCGATTTGGTCTATTATGAGGTTCTGCGTGGCTTTGAATATTCTGACCCTAAAAATCAGAAAGGCGGATTTGAGATTTTCGCAAACCGCTGTGGCATTGTGTATATGGACTTGTCCGTTCTGAAAGAAGCCGCCCGCCAGTATGCCGACTTGCGGAAGCATGGAATTGCGATTGATGACGACGACATACTCATCGGCTCATTTTCCATTGTAAAAGATGCTGTTCTCGTTACCAACAATACAAAGCATTTTCAAAACCTAAACGGTATTCATCTCGTAAATTGGAAAGAATCAGAATAGTATGTGTAATAAAATCACATAACAAAGGTTCGTAGCCGACAGGCAGTCAAGCTGCCTGCGGTACAACCAGTTGTTATGTGGACGCCCGCACTGGGGCGCTTTTGGAGGAAAATGTATGAAAAAATTAATTTCTATAATATTGGTTCTAGACTCGTATCTTTTCAGTATTTTAGCCAGTTCCCTGACCAAATTGGCATTGCGGCGGTTGTACCTCCACTGGCACTCCATCAAGTATACCACGAATCTGTCGGATGAGCAACCGTTGAATTTCGCAAGCCTGCGCTTAGCAAAGCTCCTGACAAACCAGAGGTTTGTGCACTCTCTATCCCGTTCACATGGCTCTTCCTCCTGGCAAACTCGTTGTGGTTGAGAAATACACGGCAGTGGTCGTACCCATGGCAATCAGGCCGTACTAGCCGTCCGAGTGGATTGTGGGACCCTCCAGCACAAGTCCTTGCATTTAGGCATGAGGCTTTCCCTTGAGCAGTCGCTGACCATCCTGACGACGACCTTGCCGCCACGCTTGAGGAGGCCGAACACCGGCATCTTTCCTGCCGCCCGCACCCCCTCTTCCCTAAAGAATTTCCATAAAGACTTTCGTATGGGTGCTATGATTTAATTTGACAGATTAATTTTTTGATAGTATAATGAGTGTCATTGATAAAATTACAAACAAGTGCAAGGAGATTACAATGAAAAAGAATATTTGTTTACTTCTCTGTTTTCTATCAATTACAGTTTGTTTTGGTTTGACTCCACGCTCACTACATATTTCAGAAATTTTTGAGTACCTAAAAGGGAAACCAGAACAAATTCAAGTTTTTAAATCTGGTTCTTATGAATACTATGGAGAATTACTCGAAGGTGAAGATATCCTTTTAGAACATACTGTTTTCGATTGGAAAAACCTCAAAACCTACACAATCGTATATACTTCTGATGGTACAGAAATAGAAGAATATAGAGAAAGAACCTTCAATAACGACCTTTTAATCGTGCAAGATATATGGGTAGATTGTGATGGCGAGTTAATTCTAAACTATGAATATGCCTCCGATTATTCTAGTTATAAATGTTATGCAACAGAAGATGATGAACAATGGTTATATGACGAATACTACATCAAAAAAACAGCTGCTGGATATAATGGGTTTTACCGCAACTATTACGTAAATGGAGATATTTACTCTGCTTTAAAATGTTCAGATCCGCTACCATATTTTTATGATACATCAAAAAAAGAATTTGTAAATAAAATTTATTGTATGAAATACGGCATAAAATCAGTAACTGAAGTCGAATACGATGATAGCAATAGAATTGATGCTACATACAATTACATCTTCTCAGAAAAATTCTATACGGTAATAGATAACATCTATGAAGAGAAATACGAAATATTCTACGACGATGATTACTACATAATCAGAGGTACTGAATATTACGATATTGATGACCAAGATCCAGTTTCCGATCAACGTAACATAATCGAAAAAGATTCAAGTGGCAGAATAATTTCTGAAAAGCACTATGAAGATGTTGCAGATACAGACAATTTCAATCCAAACATTCATTTACCAGATGAAACATTTATAATCAAGTATCCAAAAACTGGATTAAAATCCTTAGAACGTCCCACAAAATTCTTCGATTACTATAGTTATTATGATGACGATGAAGGATATTATTGCGAAAGCTGTGGTGAATATCACTATTACTGATTGAATTTCACGGTTAAGCCCTTTATTCATGTTTGTGCTTGAAATCTTACGGCTGTCCAGTTCCTCAAAGGCATAGAACTGGACAGAACCGTTGCTCAAGATACAGAAAGTCAGGAGACTGAGTTATTGGATTAGAACTTATCTAAGGAATAAAATCTTGCAGATGCATAAATCGATTTAAAATAAAAAAAAGCTGGCAACTACCTACTTTCCCGCGGATGCAGTATCATCGGCGTTGGAGGGCTTGACTTCCGTGTTCGGGATGGGAACGGGTATTGCACCTCTACCATGGTCACCAGCAATGGTGATATACTATCAGAACGCATAAATCTTGTCAACAGTAAAAAAGATATTTTTCAAAAAAAATGTGTTTTTTGCCATAAACAAGGCTAAAAAATCCCTTGCTTACAAAACTTTTTTTCTATAAAATGTGTTTCAATGAAGGAGCTGGCTATGGATAAGGTGATAGCAAATAATTATGGAAGTTTTGAAGTTATTTTCCAGCGGGGAGAAGGTTCCCGGTTATATGATACAAATGGCAAGGAATACATTGACTTTGTTTCTGGAATTGGAGTGAACTGCCTCGGTCATAATCATCCCGCATTGGTGAAAGCTGTTCAAGAACAAGCTACAAAACAAATCCACATTTCCAACTACTATAACTCAGATCAGGGGCTGGCCTTTGCCCAGGAATTGCTGGCAGCCACTGGCATGGATCGCATCTACTTTGGAAACTCTGGTGCAGAAGCCAACGAAGCAGCCATTAAGCTTGCCCGAAAATACGGCTGGCTCAAAAGTCAGGCGGAAGGAAGTGATAAGCCTCGTAACGTCATTGTCACTCTAGAAAAATCCTTCCATGGCCGTACCTTGGCTACCTTGAGAGCCACTGGCCAGGAAAAATTCCATGCTCCCTGCTTTGAGCCCTATCCTGCAGGCTTTCGCCACATCGTCGCAGGGGATTACGCCTCCTTGGAAACTGCCTTTGACAACACCGTTTGTGCCTTGATGATGGAATGTGTACAAGGTGAAGGTGGTGTGAATCTTGTGGATAAGGAATGGGCACAAGCTGCTGCAACTGCCGCTCGCAAGGCTGGAGCCATTGTGATTTGTGATGAAGTGCAAACAGGAATGGGTCGCACAGGTATTTTGTTGGCAAGCCAAGATTTAGGTGTGCAGCCAGAAATCGTTACTCTAGCAAAGGGCATTGCTGGTGGCGTTCCCATGGGAGCTTGTTTGTGGCGTGGTGCCGTAAGGGATGTATTTGTGGCAGGAGATCACCAGTCTACCTTTGGAGGAAATCCTTTGGCCTGTGCTGCTGGTAGAGCGGTATTGTCCCAGCTTACTTCAAAGGGATTTTTGGAGCATGTTCAGGAGTCAGGAGATTTCATCCGCAAAGAAATTGCTTCATGGAATCTGAGCTGCATTAAAAATATTCGTGGCAAGGGCTTGATGATTGGCGTAGATGTGGAGCAGTCAGCAGCCCAGGTACAAAAGGCTTGCTTGGACGCTGGCCTATGCATTTCTACTGCCGGAGCCAATACCCTGCGTTTCCTCCCCCCCCTGGTAATTTTACCAAAAGAGATGAAGCGAGGCTTAGAAATTCTAAAAAAAGTGTTAGAAAACTAATTTTTTTTTTTTAATTTTTTACCGAATTAAACAACAAGTTATGTTTTGATTTGGTAAGAAATGATAAACAATGCATATTATTTCATACATGAAACCGTGATTTTGGTCTAAAGTCACGGTTTTTTGTTATAAAAAAGTATTTGACATCTTAAATAAATGGGTATATAAATATTTATATTGAGTGTGAACGAACTAGGGAGTGTTTTCTTTTGATTTTTTTCACAAGAAAATATTTCTTTGGTCGAATCTTTTCGTGGAGGAAAAATATGAAAAGAATTGTAGCTGGTGCTTTGGCCTTGGCCTGTATCGGTGGAGCTGTTTTTGCCGGTGGTGCAAAGGATGCTAAGACTGTTGTTCTGAACAAGGACAAGCCCTTGGTATTCTTCAACCGTCAGCCTTCTGACCCTGTTTCTGGTGCCATTGATATGGATTCAATGAACTGGAATGCCAATACCTACTATGTTGGTTTCGATGCCGCTGGTGGTGGTGCTGTTCAGGGTAAGTTGATTACTGATTTCTTGGCTGCAGCTCCTGCAACTTTGGACCGCAATGGTGACGGAATCATCGGTTATGTTCTGTGCATTGGTGACGTTGGACACAATGACTCCAAGGCTCGTACAGAAGGTATCCGCAAGGCTCTGGGAACTTGGGACGGATCAACTGATCCTGGAAAGGTTAAGGAAGGTTCTGTAAACGTTGGTGGAAAGACCTATAAGGTAGTTGAGTTGGAAGGAAAGGCTATGACTGGAACTGACGGTTCAACATGGAATGCTAACGCTGCAACAGAAGCAATGGGTGGTTGGGCAACAAAGTTCGGTACCCAGATTGATATGGTAGTTTCCAACAACGACGGTATGGCTATGGGTTGTCTCCAGGCTTCTAACTATCCTGCTGGTGTTCCTATCTTCGGATATGATGCCAACGCTGATGCTATCGAAGCTATCGGAGCTGGAAAGCTCTCTGGAACTGTTTCTCAGAACGTAGACGCACAGGCTGCTGGTACATTGCAGGTTCTCCGCAACCTCTTGGACGGTCTGACTGGTGCTGACATCTACACAAAGGGATTCTCCGAGCCCGACCAGTGGGGAAACAAGATTACTCCTGCTGTTGACTATCGTTCAAACGAAAAGGCTGTTATGGCTCAGAACGCTGGTGTAAACAGTGCTAACTGGAAGCAGTACACAGCTGGTACACGCGATGGCGGTATCAAGCAGTCTGCAGCTCCCAAGAAGAAGGTTCTGTTGACCATCTATAACTCTGCTGACAACTTCTTGTCTTCTTCCTACCTGCCTGCTTTGCAGTACTATGCTCCTCTCATGGGCATTGACTTGACTGTAGTCCAGGGTGACGGACAGAACGAGTCCAGCTGTCTCGACAAGTTTACTAACCTGAACAACTACGATGCATATGCCATCAACATGGTTAAGACAAACTCTGGTAGAGACTACACAGACAAGCTGAAGTACTAATTCACTTGCTAGAATGGGGGTACCTGCGGAATCCGGAAGGGCCCCCATTTTCATAGTTTTATCTCTACCCAAGTCAACCATGTCCTCGTGAAGGTAGCTTCACAGACGTGGTTTTTTTTTAGTCGGATATTGATAAAGGTGTTTGGTATCCAACGAATTCTTTTTCAATAGAGATTTTTTAGGTAGGAGCGAATCATGGATGATATAGTTCTGGAGATTAAACATCTTTCAAAGGCCTTCGCAAAGAATAAGGTTCTGGATGGTATTAATCTGACAGTTAAGAAAGGGTCTGTTGTAGGTCTTATGGGCGAAAATGGTGCCGGTAAGTCCACAATGATGAAATGCTTGTTCGGAATCTATGCAAAAGACGAGGGACAGATTTCATTGGAAGGCAAGCCCATCAATTTTAAAAATCCTAAGGAAGCACTAGAAAATGGCGTTGCCATGGTTCACCAGGAATTGAACCAATGTCTAGATAGAACTGTTGCGGATAACCTTTTCTTAGGTCGCTATCCCATCAAGGCTGGTGTAGTGGACGAGGCAAAGATGCTTACCGATAGCAATAAGTTGTTTGCTTCATTAAATATGAATGTTAATCCTAAGACCATCATGCGTACCATGTCTGTATCTCAACGACAGATGGTGGAAATTGCTAAGGCTGTTTCCTACGATGCAAAGATCATCGTATTGGACGAGCCCACCTCATCCCTTACAGAGCGTGAGGTAAACAAGCTTTTCTCCATTGTCAATGACTTGAAGGCAAAGGGTGTGTCTTTCGTTTATATATCCCACAAAATGGATGAAATCTTCCAGATTTGTGACGAAATTGCGGTTTTGCGAGACGGTAAGATGATTCTTACAAAGCCCACCAAGGAAACCAACATGAACGAGCTGATTGCCGCCATGGTTGGACGTTCCTTGGACAAGCGCTTCCCTGATGTGGACAATGTTCCTGGAGAAGACTTCCTTGAGGTACGCAAGCTTACCACAAAATACGAGCCAATTATTGAAGACGTTTCCTTCACTGTAAAGCGGGGTGAAATTTTTGGTCTTTACGGATTGGTGGGTGCTGGTCGTAGTGAGCTTTTGGAGTCCCTGTTCGGAATTAGAACCATTGCCTCTGGCGAGATTATTGTGGGTGGCAAGAAGCTGCGGTTCAAGAGCAGCAAGGATGCCATGGAGCATAGCTTTGCTCTGGTGACGGAGGAGCGCAAGCTCAACGGAATGTTCGGCAAGGACACCATTAAATTCAATACCGTCATCACCAATCTTGACGGCTACAAGACCTTCGGTGTTCTTTCCAACCGCAAGATGCAGGAAGCTGCTGACCGGGAAATCAAGACCATGCGTACCAAGTGTGTCTCCGCCGATGAGCTTATCAGCGCGTTGAGTGGTGGTAACCAGCAGAAGGTTATTATCGGAAAATGGCTGGAGCGTTCTCCCGATGTTTTCTTGATGGACGAGCCTACTCGCGGTATTGACGTTGGTGCCAAATATGAGATTTACCAGCTCATCATCAACATGGCAAAGCAGGGAAAGACAATCATTGTAGTTTCTTCTGAAATGCCAGAGATTTTGGGAATTACAAACCGTATTGCTGTTATGTCCAACCACAAGTTGGCAGGCATTGTCAATACAAAAGAAACTGACCAGGAAGCCCTGTTGCGGCTGTCTGCAAAATATTTATAAGAGGTAAACCATGGAACAGGTAACAGAAATTATTTCTTCGGCTACAAGCCCAGAAGATGATGCAAAGTTGCAGCAGTATACCCAGCAGTTGAACGACTTGAGGGTGGACGGGGTGAACAAGGTTCTCTCCTTGCAGCAGGACATTGCAACTACAAAGAAGAGCAAGCTTATTTCTGCCGATGACAAGCAGAAGCTCATTGCTAACTTCAAGACACAGCTCAGTGCAGCCCAGAAGGTTGCAGCTGCCAACAAGGCTAAGGAACAGCAGTTGGCAAAGGAAGCTGTTGCCTATAACAACAGTATTTCCAAATCCTACAAGGAGCAGGTAATTGCTCAGGAAAATAAGAAGCTTGCTGACCTGAAGGCTGAGTACATTCAAGAAGTTGCCAAGATTAAAGCAGATGCACAGGCTGAAATTAATGGTCTTGCAAGCCGCTATTCTGGTGATGAGCTGAAGGAAGAGATTAGCGTAAAGAAATATGAGCTGAGTTCAGCCCTTTTCGATGCTAAAAGCCGCTATACCTCTGCTGTTGAAAAGTGCAAGGATACCAAGAATCAGGCATTTATCACCCACGTTCAAAAGAACAGAAGCTTGAGAAACGGTAAGGCAAACTTTGCTGAAGACATGAGCTTGAATTTCCGTGACTACATCTACAAGTTTAAGCTTTCTAAGTTCTTCTTGGACAACGGATTGTACCTTGCAATTTTGGTGTTCTTCATTGTTTGTATCGTTTTGGCACCTCTGTCTGGCAGTGGAAACCTGCTGACATTGCCAAATATCTTTACTATCCTTGAGCAGAGCTCCGTTCGTATGTTCTATGCCTTGGGTGTTGCTGGTTTGATCTTGCTGGCAGGAACTGACTTGTCTGTAGGACGAATGGTTGCTATGGGTGCTGTTGTAACTGGTTTGATTCTTCACCCTGGTATGAACATTGTTAAGTTCTTTGACATGGGACCTTGGGACTTTACCGCCCTGCCCATGGGAGCACGAGTTGTCATGTCACTGGCTATTTCCATTATCCTTTGTGTGGCCTTTAGCTCCTTTGCTGGATTCTTTACCGCTCGGTTCAAGATTCACCCCTTTATTTCCACATTGGCTACCCAGCTGATTATCTACGGTCTGTTGTTCTTCGGTACCAGTGGTACACCAGTTGGTTCTATTGATGGTGGTATCAAAGATGCATTGGGAGGACGCTGGATTCTCGGTGTACTTAATGGTGAGTTGATTACCTTCCCAAAACTGATTATTCCTGCTGTAATCGCTATTATTGTAGCTTGGTTTATCTGGAACAAGACCACCTTTGGTAAGAATATGTATGCTGTTGGTGGAAATGCCGAGGCTGCCAGTGTAAGTGGTATCAGTGTATTCAAGGTAACAATGGGTGTATTCATCATGGCTGGTATTTTCTATGGTTGTGGTGGATTCTTGGAGGCTTTTAAGGCAAACGCTAGTGCTGGTACTGGACAGGGATATGAGCTTGACGCCATCGCTGCCTGTGTTGTTGGTGGAATCTCCTTTAACGGTGGTATCGGAAAGATTGGTGGTGCAGTAATCGGTGTTATTATCTTTACTGGTTTGACCTACTGCTTGACCTTCTTGGGAATTGACACCAACTTGCAGTTTGTGTTCAAGGGATTTATTATCATCGCAGCTGTTGCTTTGGATAGCGTGAAGTACCTGAAGAAGAAGTAAGATTCTAATAATTCCTGCGGGAAACAAGGAGCGTGGCTATGAGGTGCCGAGAAATAAGGTGCTTTCATGGTCACGCTTTTTTTGTCTTGTTATCTAAGATGTTTTTTAATTTTACTCAACCTTCTCCATTGACACTAAAGATAAAAACAGCTATCATGAAGATATGAATATTTCAGCATCAGGTCTGACAAAGAAAGATTCCTCAGTAGCAAAAGGCTTGAATTCAAGTTTTAATTTTGGCTTTTACTATTATTATTATTGGAATATTTCTCATGTAGGACGGGGTGTCTAAGACTGGCGTATACGTTGCTGGAAAAAGCCCCCTGGGGCTGATAACCAAGAAAGGTTTTAGAGTCCCGAAAGGGGCTTTTTTTTGTTTTAGGGGGCTATACTAAAAACAGAACAAAAGTTTTTGAGGTATGGTTGCCCAAATCATCGAAATAAGGAGGATGAAAAGATGATTGTAGTTTTGAAGCCAAATACACAGGAGCAGGCTGAAAAGGATTTTATTGCTCATTTGAAAAGCCTGGGATTTGACGTTCATATTTCCCATGGTGTAGATCATACTATTTTGGGCTTGGTAGGTGATACTTCCCAGATGAAGAGCGAAAGCTTGACAGTACATCCTGTGGTAGACAAGGTTGTGCGAGTTCAGGCTCCTTACAAGCGGGCTAGCCGTGCCTTTCATCCTCAAGATTCTATCATGCGAGTGGGAGAAAATCAAAGTGGTGTAACTCCTGCTGTTATTGGAGATGGCTCTGTGGCCATTATTGCTGGTCCTTGTTCTATTGAAAGCGAGGAGCAGCTGGTGGGAATTGCCAAGGCAGTAAAGGCTTCTGGTGCTCGTTTCCTCCGTGGTGGAGCCTTTAAGCCACGAACCAGTCCCTATAGCTTTCAGGGCTTGGGAAGTCAGGGTTTGGACTTGTTGTTGGCAGCAAAGAAGGAAACAGGCTTGCCTGTAGTAACAGAGCTCATGTCCATTACCCAGCTGGACTTGTTCAATGATGTGGATGTGATTCAGATTGGTGCCCGCAACATGCAGAACTTTGACCTTTTGAAGGAGTTGGGTGGCTGTGACAAAACCATCCTTTTGAAGCGCGGCTTAGCCAACACCGCAAAGGAGTTGCTGATGTCTGCTGAATACATTATGGCTGCAGGAAATGACAAGGTGGTGCTGTGTGAGCGAGGAATTAGAACCTTTGATCCATACACCCGCAACACCTTGGACTTGAGCGTGGTTCCCTACTTGAAAAAGGAAAGCCACCTTCCTGTAGTGGTGGATCCAAGCCATGCCTGTGGTATGAGCTGGATGGTTCCCACCTTGGCCACTGCTTCCCTTGCCGTTGGTGCCGACGGAATCATGGTAGAGGTACACAACTGCCCTGAATGTGCTCTTTGTGATGGTGAGCAGTCCTTGACACCAGCCCAGTTCGATGCATTGATGCAAAAGCTTCGGAAATATGCTGCAGTGGAGGAGCGAGCAATATGAGTGAATCAAGGTGGCAGGATACAAGTGTAGCAGGTGAAATATCTTGGCTCAATCCCCAGAACCTGACCTATGGTTTTGTGGGTCTGGGATTGATGGGTGGTTCCTTTGCCCGTGCCATTCGGGAAAAGGTGCTTGGAAGACCCAGTAGCTGTGGTAAGATTTTTGCCTGCGATATAAATGGGGCTTCTCTCACTCAGTCTCTGTCAGATGGTATCATCGACTCAGGATTTACTCTTGATGAAGCTCCTACTATGCTTGCTCAGTGTGATGTGGTGTTCATCTGCTTGTATCCCCATGCCACCTTGCAATTCATGGAAAAAAATCGTTCACATTTTAAATCTCATTCCATTGTCACAGATATTTCTGGTGTAAAGGCGGAAATCATCCGTAATCTACCGAAAATTCTCCGTGATGATGTGGACTTTATTAGCGGCCATCCCATGGCAGGAAGCGAAAAGGAAGGCTATACCCATGCCTCTGCCAAGATTTTTGCTGGACGCAACTACATCCTCATGCCGCTGGAACAAAACAAGGCTGAGCATTTGACCTTTTTCAAGAATCTAGTAACAGATTTAGGCTTTACTCGAATTATTGAGACAGATGCCCAGGTTCACGACCACAAGGTGGCCTTTACCTCCCAGCTTTGTCACGTGATTGCTGCAGCCTTGGTGAATAGTGCTGAAGATACCCAGATTACAGCCTTTGGTGGTGGAAGCTTTGAGGATTTAACTCGAATCGCCATGATAAATGCCCCTTTGTGGACGGAGCTGTTCGCTGCCAACAAGGCCGAGCTTTTGAGCCATATCGATAGCTTTCAGCAATCATTGGCAGAGCTTCGCCACCACCTAGAAACTGACAATCAGCAGGCCATGTGCCAGCTTTTGGAAGGAGTACGTACTAAGCGAATCGCCATGTCTCGTATTGAGGGATAGGGAGAAAAAGAGCCGTTCCAACCAACGTACATATGGTACAATTTGGCGGGAACGGCTTTTTCCTTTGTTTGTCCTTTCACCCTAGAGGTTTTTATGCTGTGGTACCAGACCGCAGCAACGCCTCAAAATCGCTGGTGGGCAGTGGCCGGGCATAAAAGTATCCTTGAGCAGAGCGTTGTCCAATGTCCTTGATGAATTCCACCTGATCCCGTGTCTCCACTCCCTCCACCACAATGTCCAGATGGAGACGCTGGGCCATCTTGATAAGGGAACGCAGGATGCTCCGCCCCTTTTCCTGCTGGCTGGGGTCATGGTCGCCTGCTAGAAATCGCATGTCCATCTTGATGACATCGATGGGAATCTCCTTCAGCATATTGAGGGAGGAGTAGCCGCTTCCAAAGTCATCCATGGCGATGGTAAATCCTGCCTTGCAGAGATTGGAGCAAATCTCCAGGAAGACCTGGGAGTCTGTGGTGCAGATTGTCTCTGTCACCTCCAGCTCTATGTCCTTGGGCTCCAGTTGGTAGCGCTCCAGCAATTCCTCGAGCTTGGACTGGAGCTCCTTGCCATAAAAATGGATGCGGGACACGT
Source organism: Treponema sp. (assembly GCA_016294105.1). Lineage (GTDB taxonomy): Bacteria > Spirochaetota > Spirochaetia > Treponematales > Treponemataceae > Treponema_F. Next base: position 30,663 of record JAEDCN010000018.1, on the reverse strand, counting down.
TTATAGAGATGGGCGGCACTGACAGCCCCTTGTCCCGGGCACAACGGATGAAGGCGCAGCAGGATTCCCACACACAGTAGTCAAGGTCACGGATAAAGCCATTGCGCTCAAAGAGGGGGATGAAGTCTGCGGGGGAAACGACTCCTTTTTTGGGGTGCTGCCAGCGAACCAGGGCCTCTCCTCCCACCACCTGATCAGAATGCACGGCATATTTGGGCTGGATGTAGATGATGAACTGACCGGTGGCCAGCGTTTGTTCCATCTCACCCTCAATTTCCTTTTCCTTCAGAATCTGGTGCCTGAATTTTTCCTTGTAGCAATGGATAAAGGTTCCAGTACCTGTTTTTCCAGCAGAAATGGCTAGGTTTGCCCGGTCACACATCTGGGGTACGGTAACATTGGTATCTTCTTCAACGATATAGACACCATACAAGAAACTTAGGCTCATGTTCAGCCAGGGGACACTTGCTTGGCGAATCAGGGGAAGCTGGTCGTAGTGCTTCTGGGGGACACAGATATAGAAGTTGTCTGCGGAGAAACGGGCGGCGATGAATTTGAACCTCTGGGCATCCTTTTTCAATTCCCCCGCAACATGGCACAGAAGTTGGTCACCCTTGTCCATGCCATACAAGTCATTGACAACCTTGAAGTTGCACAGGTTGATTCGAATGATGGAGACGCCACCCTTGTCCTTATACTCAGCAATCATCTCCTCGGCCGCATCATAAAAGTATTTTCGGTTGTAGAGGCCGGTCAAATCATCAAAGGAAACCTCACCTTCAATGAACTCATCTATATGTTTCTGACTGATGCGATGGATGATGAAGATAATCGCCGAGCCAATGACAAGGACTATCAGCAGGACCTGGATTGTTTGCCGCAGCATGGTTTGCAGCAAGGACTTGTTGACTCCAGTAAGATGATTGGCATGGACATCGATGGTCTCCAAATCCTCTCCAGTGGCCGGGCTGTCAGTTCCATTGCAATCCACTTGGGCTGCCATCATGCCTCACCCGTCCAGACTCCTTTCCAGGAAGGACGGCACATCCTGGCGAATCAGCTGGTGGAGGCAGGTGCAATGGTATCCTTGCTGTGCTCGTACAGATATTCAGGGGCAATGTCCACCTCATCGCTCCAGACAACAGTTCCGCACTCGACATGGGCGGTGAGAAAAAAATCGGGGGATTGCAGGGATTTGTAGATGGGTTTTTCCAGAAGCGGGGCAGCATTGAAGACTCCAGTCTTACCGTCGGCAAAGTGGAGGAAGAGTGTGTAGTCTGGACGTGCTGTCACTTCCATTACAACCCAGTGTGGCACATTCATATTTCTCTCCAGTCTATCAATGCAAGGGATCAATTTTATATAAGGGCTGCTCGTCCATTGCAAGTTCCCAGTTTGCCAGGAGTTCATCCTTGTGCAGTTCAGCCCATGCCGCAATCAATTTGCATTGTCTTTTGGGCATATCGCCATTTATAAGTTCTCCATCCATATTGAATACTCCGTTATGGCCTTGGTATGAGCCGTGAAAATGTGGTGGATTGTGTTCTCCGTTGTTGAACATCCTGATAATAATACCAAAAAACATAGAGATACTTGGCATACTTCCTCCAATCTATCAAGGAGTATACTACATTTTCATAATATTTTAAACAGTTGTGGCAGGACGGCTTTCACAAGACTTGGGCTGCCATCATGCCTCACCCGTCCAGCCTCCTTTCCAGGAAGGACAGCACATCCTGGCGAATCAGCTGGTGGAGGCCGCTGACCAGCTCCTGTGTGAACTGTTCCTTGTCAAAGGCTGCCATATTCCGTGGGGAGCCTTCTTCTTCAAATAACTGGGCGGCGGAAATTTCCAGTACGGAAGCCAGTGCATCTATAGTCTCTGCCGAGGGGAATTTATTCCGTGATTCAATTTCAGATATATATTTAGGATTGCAATTTACTAGCTCCGCCAATTGCTCCTGGGTTAATCCCTTCTTTTTCCTGTAGTATTTTAGGTTCCTCTTGAAAATTTCTCTGGTAGTCATGCTATTACAATCATAAGACGGTATTGGTAAATCATATACTTGCTATAAGACGATTTATTTTCAGATATTGACTTTAAAACGTCTTTTAGATAGAGTTATAATTGTCTTATAGTAAGAAATAGTACTGATATTTTACGATATTAGTCTTTTGGATGGGTTAGAGAGGGACGGAAAATTTTGTGTTTTTAAGATTTATATTTGTAGGTTTAACACGATTTTAGATTATTTTGGACATAATTGATTGTGTATAGGAGAAAGATGAATGATAGCTGTACCAGTTCTGTATTTAATTGTTCCTTGCTATAACGAGGAACAAGTTTTACCTATATCAAATGAACTTTTTTTGCATAAAATACAATCATTAATTGACAACGGAGTTATAAGCCAGTCCAGTAAGATATTGTATGTAGATGATGGAAGTAAAGATAACACATGGAATATTATCTGTAATTTTGCTAAAAAATATTCACTTGTTGAAGGCATTTCGCAAAGTAGAAATCGTGGGCATCAAAGTTCTTTGTTGGCAGGCTTATTGGAAGCAAAGGATTTTTGTGACATTACAATTTCCATTGATTGTGACGGGCAAGATGATATTGGTGCTATAGACCAAATGATTAAAGAATATGTAAACGGAGCTGAGATTGTTTACGGTGTCAGAATACAAAGACGGTCTGACACACTATTTAAGAGATGTACTGCGCAAGGTTTTTATAAATTTCTTATAGGAATGGGAGTGGAGGCCGTATATAATCATGCAGATTATCGATTAGTTTCCCAACGTGTGCTGAAGGAATTATCGGACTTTCCTGAAGTAAACTTATTTTTAAGGGGAATGTTCCCATTAGTCGGTTTCAAAAGTGTTTGTGTATATTATGAACGTCATCAACGGCTTGCAGGTGATAGCCATTATCCCCTGAGAAAAATGATAAGCTTAGCTCTTGATGGGATTACTAGCCTTTCTGTCAGGCCTCTTCATCTCATTGTGATGCTAGGGATTATTGTAGCGTTATCTAGTTTTTTAGTAATCATTTGGGTAATTGTAATGCGTGTTCTCAATTCTGCTGTACCTGGATGGGCTAGTCTTGCTAGTATTGTGTGTTTTTTAGGAGGTATACAATTAGTTTCAGTTGGTATTATTGGGGAATATGTTGGCAAGATTTATTTAGAAGTAAAACGAAGACCTCGCTATATTATTAGTAAATATACTGATGGGTTTTACGAAAAAGGAGTAATTAATGAAAAATTATAAGACTGTTCGCATTGGTATAATTGTATCAGCAGTTCTTGTACTCATTGTATTCCGTTTACCTAGCGTCCAGGAATTGGTTTTGGAACTAGGGGAGAATATAAAAGGAACTCCACTTCGTAATCCAGACAAATGGATTGGAAAGATAAATTCTATATCCTATCTCTTTGCAATGATATCTGTGAGTATTTTTTTTACATTAAACAACTGTATTCGATTTCGTCGTCCAGTTGAAGTAGATAGTCTAAAAGACCCTGTAAAAAAATTCTGTTTAAATTTTCCAAACTTTATTGTAAATAATATTCCATTGGTATTGTTTATATCTCTTGTTGCCCTTGTTATTCATGGAATAAAACTCGGGGAACAAGTTATTCCCATAGATACAGAGTTTTGGTTGGAAGATAGAACCATGAATTGGAAGGTGATAGGTCGTTTTTCCCTCATCTTATTACAAGGTGTTACGACGTATATGGGCCAAAACCTCTACTTGGTGAATTTTTTTACCATTTTCTTTTTGATTACAAGTGTACTGTCCTGGTGTTATTTGTTAAATGTAGTGACTGGTTGGGATAATAAATTTGCATACTTCGCTTTTTCTTTAGTTTATTGTATCTGTCCAATTTGGGTTGATATACTGTATTTTACTTGTCTATCATTAGAAGTGGCTTTAGTAATGACGTTGATTCCTGTTGTCGTTTATCTGTCATTTATTGGTTTAACCTCAAAATATCATTTTTTTATTATTTGGGGTTGTATCATCTTGTCTGTCATTACTGGAGTATATCAATCTCTCCTCGTTGTATTTTGTTGTGGACTGTTGATTTGCTTCTTTTTCTTTTGTATGTCTGATAAATTTTCTCCTAAGAACATAAGAAAGGTATTTTTCAAAGGAGTGATCTGCATAATGACAGCTACATTGTGTTATTTTGTTATAGATAAACTTCTTCAACAATTTATTTTTAAGGCTTCTGCTAGCGATTATTTAGTGAATCAATCAAATATCTCGATTTTGCACATTTGTGCTGCAATTCCTGTATATTTTGTTCGTCTGCTAGATAATTGGCCGATGGAATTGATGCTTATTTGTTTATTATTTCCTGCTTTATTTATACAAGAGTTTTTTTCAAAAGAATCTGGATGGGGAAAAATTGTTGTATTTTTGATTGTAATGACTATGTTTGCTTTTCCTTTAGTTACTGGAGGAGGAACTAGTTTTCGTGTTCAGTTGATGGAACCGATAGTTATGGGATTTACTGCATTTTTAGTCTTTGGAAGGATGGGAAATGGAAGGAAAATTCTTAAATGTATATTCATTGGAATTTGCTTGTTACAGATACAAGACTCATCTTTGGTCAATTATACAGATTATCTTCGCTATCAGCAGGATAAAATGGTCGCTTACGATATTCATAGAGAGCTGCAATCGCAAAAATGTGGAGATTTACCAGTTATTCTTTATGGTGAATATTCTCCCCACTATTTTGTAGATTATAAAGTTAGTGAGGTGGCTGGACATTCTATTTTTGAATGGACTGATGATAAAGACTTTAAGGATTCAACTACTCGAGGGTTACTTTTTATGAGGTCATTAGGTTATGAATATCACTCTACCAATGACGTAACACTCATTCAAAAGGCTCGTTCTGCAGCTGAGTCTATGAATGATTATCCCAAGCCGGGATTTGTTCAGAATCTTGGTGATGTAGTTGTAATTCGTTTGTCAGAAACTTCCTACATGGAGGACACCAACAAAAAAAATCCTCAATAAAATCCCTTAAAATTTCCCTCTGCAAATTCATCCAATTTCCAGTGCAAACTCATCCACTTTCCACAGGGAATTCATCCAATTTCCTGTGGAAAATTTTTTTTCAAGTCTAATCCCCCCTTGCTTCTCCCTCACATTGACAGCAGGGCCAGTCCATAGTACTATGAAACTATGAGTGATTTAGAGTTTCTTGACAAGTCAATCCGTCGTGTTCATGATTTTCCCAAGCCGGGAATCCTTTTTTACGACATTACTGGTATTTTGGTGAATCCAGAGGCCTTTAAAATCTGCCTAGATACCATGGAATCTTGGTGCCGCCAACTTGATATTGATGCTATTTCTGGCATTGAGTCCAGAGGTTTCCTCTTTGCAGCTCCCTTGGCTGAGCGGTTGGGGCTCCCCTTGGTGTTGGTTCGAAAGAAGGGAAAGCTTCCTGGCAAGCGATATTCCTGCAAGTATTCCCTGGAATATGGCATGGCAGAGGTTGAAGCCCATATTGATGACATCAAGAAGGGGCAGCGGGTGGTGGTCATTGACGACTTGATTGCCACTGGTGGAACCCTGCAGGCAGCCCGCACCATCTTTGAGCAGGGGGGCGCCCAGGTGGTGGAATTCTTTGGTGTGGTAGGCTTGCCCTTCTTGAAATATCAAGAGGTGTTGAATCCCACACCAGTTCGTACCATCATCAATTACGACAGCGAATAGCTTCTTTAACGTGCCACCCGCTTTGGGTGGCATTTTTATTTTGAATTTGCAACGGCTCTAGTAAAAAACTATCCTTATGGTATAGGCAGTAAAATTGCTGCTTAAAATCAAACCTATAGAGGAATAGAACATGAAGAAAACTGAAGCTTCCAAATCCTACGAAAATCCCTCAGACAGCACCACATGGGTGTGCACCGTCTGCGGTTATGTCCACACCGGCTCAGAGCCGCCCTACAAGTGCCCCAAATGTGGTGCGCCAAAGGAAAAGTTCAAGCGACAGTAGGAGATTTCACGTCGTCCGCAGTGACTGCATTCCCAGTCACTTGGTACAGGTGAACAGGAAGGGGGGTGTCCGGTGGGCGGCTCCCTTCCTGCATTTTTAGAATGACGACCAGCTTTGGGAATGGGTTTCAATGAACCAGGCTCCGGGAGGATTCCCGTCTGCTGGTGGCCTCAGTCTGACAACTGCTTGCCGTCGCTGAATGCCCTGCCCACCTGTTTTCCCAGAGCGATGTAGTGGTGGTTGGCAGGGTCGTAGGTGATGGGATGGAATTTTTGCAGGTCGATCCTTCCTTCTGTCAGGATGCTGTCCTCTGCCAGGGTGTTCACCACCTGGCCAATGGCCCGCTCCGTCTCATGGTCATAGCTCACCAGGCGGCACTCCAGGGTCAGGGGAAAGGCATCGATGACCGGTGCGTCCACCACTAGGCTCCTGCTGTAGTCGAGCCCAGCACGGGCAACCTTGTCGGACACCTTGTGGCCGGAGACGATGCCAAAATAGTCCGCCTCCACCAGATGCTCCACATCGGCGATGCTGAGGGTGAAGGCCTGCCGTTCCAAAAGGTTCTCCACCGTCTTGTGGTTCCTGTCCAGAATCAGTGATACCTTCGTATAGTCGCAGACACCGCCCCAGGCGGCGTTCATGGCGTTGGCGGTGCCGTCCTTGTTGTAGGTGGCTACAATCAGCACCGGCTGCGGATAGATGAGGGGCTTGTTCCCCAGGCTCTGCTTCATGGTTGTCCTCCTTGGATAATTGTAGTTGAAAACGGGGCAGGCTTCCAGAGCTTCCATCAAAAAAAGCCACCGGGATGACGAGTCATTCCAGTGGCCATTCTTTTGCAGGCGGAAACCGTGGTCAAAGTCCGTCCCAGACTGCTTAGCCCACGAATTCCTTCTTCAGGAAGTCCAGGTCCAGCTCAGGATACAGCACGAACCGTGACAGCAGGGCATTTACCCGCTTCTTGGCTTCCTGCTGCACTGCGGGGTTCAGGTCAATCTTGCCCTTAGCTGGCTTTCCGTCCTTGGTGAGGCCAGGCTTGGTTCCAGTGAGAACAAGGTTGATGATGGCTGCAATCTCCTTCATTTCCTCTTTGCCCATGCCCAAGGTGGTAACGGCAGGAGTTCCCACACGGATTCCGCTGGTCCACCAAGGTCCCTGGGGATCAAAGGGGAGGGTGTTGCGGTTTAGGGTAACACCGCACTCAAACATGGCATTTTCTGCCTGGCGTCCAGTGAGGCCAAAGCTGGTGACATCAATGAGCATCAGGTGGTTGTCGGTTCCATTTGTCTGGAGACGCATTCCAAGCTTTGTACATTCTTCAGCCAAGGCACGAGCATTTTCCTGTACCTTGTGGGCATAATCCTGATAGGCCTGGCTTCGTGCTTCCTTGAAGGCAATGGCCTTAGCTGCCATAACGTGGGGCAGGGGACCTCCCAGCGCCAGGGGGCAGCCCTTGTTCACGCTGTCTGCAAAGGCTGCCTTACAGAGAATCAGAGCACCACGGGGACCCCGCAATGTCTTGTGGGTGGTGGTAGTGACCACGTCGGCCCATTCAACAGGGTTGTATTCACCAGTAAAGACCTTACCAGCTACCAAGCCTGCAAAGTGAGCCATGTCTACCATGAGAACGGCTCCACACTTGTCAGCAATCTCTCTGAAGCGCTTAAAGTTGATGGCACGAGGATAGGCTGAATATCCTGCCAACAGAATCAAGGGCTTGATTTCCATAGCCTGCTTTTCGATGGCATCATAATCAAGAACACCTGTTTCCTTGTCTACAGTGTAGGAATAGCTGTCGAACATGCGGGCAGACAAGTTCTGGCGATAACCGTGGGTTAGGTGGCCGCCAGAGTAGTAGTCCAAGCCCAAAAGCTTTTGGTTACCCAGCTTGGCTCGCAACTCTGACCACTGCTCATCGGTTAGGTGGGAAAGGTTTGTTTCACCTAATTTTTCGCATTCTGGCATTTCTACCTTGGCGTTCAAAATGGCCCAGTAAGCCACCAAGTTTGCATCTGCTCCTGAGTGAGGCTGAACATAGGCATGTTCTGCACCGAACAAGGCCTTAGCCTCTTCTGCTGCCTCACTTTCGATGGCATCAACATTTTCACACCCACCGTAGTAGCGATGGTCAGGATAACCTTCTGCATACTTGTCGGTAAGCAGGTTTCCCATAGCTGCCTGGGTGTTCAAGGAACAGTAGTTTTCGCTGGCAATGAGCTTGAGGTGAGCTCGCTGAGTCTCCAACTCCTTTACAATGGTGGCGGCAATAGCAGGTCCTGTGGCTGCTACCTGCTGAAGGTTTGCCACGTAGGCTACCATAGCTGCATTGATGTTGTCTGCAGTGGTACTAGAAAGATAGTTCTGCAAAGGTGTAGACATAGTATCTCCTTAAAAAAATGATGTGCCCAGGCGTGCGGCTTTTGAAATGAATACTTCACGATGGTTTATTCCATCTTAACGCCAGAAGTTTAGAAGGTGGATGGGTGCAAGGCAATAGTGTTTTCTACGCTATAGCTACCTTACACAACACAAGCCATGGTGTAATAGTAGCGGTTTACGCAAAAAAAAACAAGGCATAGGGCCATAGGAATACTATGACCGCCATGCCTTTTTAAGTATTTAGCCTGAAAACAGCTTACTGCCAGCGAGCAACGCCGTCTTCTACCAACATGTTAAATACGCTATCATCTGCTAACCAGTGGGCTGCACCTGCAAAGATAAAATAGGTTTCATCTTCTTGCTGGAGCATGGTGGTGATTTGGTCTGCCCAAGAACGGTTGCGCTGGGTGTATACCATGTCTGTGTAAGCCTCAATATAATCAGCACCTGCAGCTTCCATTTCATCTTGAATGGATTGCTGAACAATCCGCTTCACTTCGGAACGGTTATCTTCAAGATAGGCAGCTACCATTTGGTTTATAATTTCAAATTCATCTAGTTTTTTGTCAATGATGTTATGAAGCAATTCTTGGAGTAAAGCCAGCTGTTCATCTGCTGTACCAAAAGCCAATATCTTCAGCTGTGTTTCCATGGCATCCAGTCCAAGAATTTCCTTGCCGGCGGAAAATCCACGGTTATACAACAATACATCGATTCCATGTTCTGCATTATAGCCCATGGTCTGGTAGATAGAGAGGGCTAATGTGCTTGTCCAAAACCATGGTGGAAGACAAATCATGGAAGTAAAGGCTTCGGGGTTATCTGCTCCCACAGTAGATACTATAATCTGAGAGAGACAATCAGCAGCAGCTTCATCCAGTAGCATAGTGAGGGGAATGGGATTTCCTTCTTCATCCACTATTACAGTTTCTTCCATGATGGGGGTAAGATAGTTCTGCTGATTTTGCATGTCTGCCAAGGAAAGCTCTGCATACAGGTGGTTAGAACTGTCAAAGGCATCTAGGATGCCCTGGGGAAGATTTGCGATTTCCTCTGTTCCTACGTGAATTGTTCCCAGTACATAGACCGTAGTACCAGTGGGAGAGGTGATTTCCCAAAACATTCTTTCCTGTCGCTCACTGATGACAGATTTGTTATTGGTAGGACTTGAAGCACAACCAACTAAACAAACAACCAAAAGCACTATACCGAGAAATTTTTGTACTTTGCTCATGAATTCTCCTTAGCCATCCAGAATCGGTTTTAAGATGGATTTAAGTTCAGTGTAAGCTATGGAGGGAAAAAGTGCAAGGGAGAATAGGCTCTTTATTTGCTAATAATCACCGAAGAGATTCTATTGCTTGTTCTAAAAGTGCAATGGTTTTTGAATTGTCTTTTTTAAATGAATGATCTTGCTTAGTAACTAAATATTCTACAGATGTTTTCAATATCCTTGCTATATTTACCGCCTGTTCTGCATTTAGTAATCTATCTTTTGTTATCCAAGATTGTAAGGTATTGTAACTTTCATTTATAGCAGCAGCCAATTCTTTCTGAGAAATATCATTGTCATCAAGTCTTTCTTTTACATTAAGCCAGAAGTCTAACATATAATTCAAGAATAATACAAATGTACTTACATATGTAGAGTATTGATACTAATGGACTTAATAAAATATTATTATGATACAATTGGATTGTTTGATATATCCCAATTTTAGGAAATTTCTAGAGATACTCATCAAAATAGGAGACTAATAATATGGATGCAAATAATATAGCAACAGCAGTTAGTTCAGTAAATCAAAAGATAACAAATAACTTTGTTCCTAGTTTTGCACTGGGTGTAAGTCTTTTTGGGGGGAATCAGTTCAGATGATTTTTGGGGACTTATTCAAACTGACTTGCAAAGAAAGAATTTATATGTCAATGCCACAAATTTACATGTAAATTATAGTAATAATCTTTTACTACGAGGGCAACTTTCATTAACTCAAGAATCTGTTTCCCAATTATCTTTGATTAACGAGCAACTTAGTCAATTAAATGAGATAATAGCTAAAAAGACAAGTCAAGAAGAAAGAGAAAATTTTGCCCGTGAATTAATTTACAATATAAAAAAAGTGGATTCTGCGTTAGCTGTAAACACTGATAAAACATTTGTTTCATTTGAGGCCAGAAGTTTAATATATTTAATTGAATCTAATCACATTTCTACTGCATCTTTTACCCAAATCCAAGATAAAGAATACTTTGAAGAAATTCTTAATAATCTTAAACAAAAAGCAGATGATATATCTCCAGAAGATCAAAAAGATTTAGAAGGATTTTTTTCAATTTATCAATATGCTCTTTCATTAATTGATGAATATAAAGCAGAACGCCATTTTAAGGCAGTAAATGTTCCTGATAATTTTGATATGGTTAAAGAGGAACCAATTTGTGACCCTATTTTGAATTGTGAAAAAGAATTTGAAGATGAAATTGATAATAAGTACACAACTTTAAGTATGTTTTCAAAGAATCTTCGTAGCTATATTTCTTCCACAGAACAATTACCAGATTTTTTTGACAAATATTTTCAGATTAAAAAGGACTATGAGCTTAACCATTTGAAATGGTTTATGTATAAAGCTTTAATAGATGCTCATACAAATCAAGATAAGCTAGACAATATAGTTTTAAAAATTCAGTGTTGTACTTCTTTAATTAATAAATATTTAGACATGCATCCAGATTTAAAGAAAGATTATCCCAAAATTCCTTTTGATGTGGAGACAGAAAACATTGATTTTAATGAAATTACAAAAGAGTATGAACTAAAATACCAAAAAAAAGAAAGAGAATTAAATGATTATTACAATACGATTGTAAATAGATTGAATAATAAGTTACAAAATAATGATATAAGTAAAAAGAAAAAGAGGGGATTTTCTTTTTTTAAGAAAAAGTAATTAATTTACCAGATGTGGATTGGGAGAAGGGGTAAAATATGGTATACTGATAGATGGAGGTATGCTATGAGTGATTTTGCCTATGCTTATTTTACCACGGAACTAGAAAAACTTGATATTCCATCGTTAGAAGGTATTTTTGAGAAGGTTCAAGAGTTGCTGGAAAAGAAAAGAGCTAGTCAGCAGGAATCGGTAATTGATCTTTCAGAAGTTGAGCGTATTAATGCAGTTTATGCAAATATCTCAGCCGAAGAACAGCTTGCTCCAGTTGCAGCATCCATGCATTCTATGTGGGAGGCACTAAAAAATGACACGTGGTGAGATTTGGTGGATTGATTTTGGACTTGCTTACGGAAGTACTCCCCAAGGAAGACGACCTGCTATAATTGTTCAAAACGATAATTTTAATGCAAGTCGTATTTTAACTACAGTGGTAGTGCCTCTGACTACGAATACTATGCTTGCTGAGCATAAAAATAATATTTTTCTTGATAAATCTATTACAAATTTGCCCAAGGATTCAGTTGCCCTCACTCCTCAAGTTGGTGTTGTGGATAAAAAATGTCTTGTTGAACGAATTTCTAAACTTTCCCCAGTAATAATGATTGAAATTTCTCATGCCCTTTCGGACTTACTGGCTTTAACCTGAGACTCACCCCTGTCGCTTTTTTCGCTGGCGGTAGAACAACAGGGCAGTCAGCATAATGGCGGGGAAAATTGCTCCCACAAGGATTCCCTGTCGCAGGTCGCCGCCTGCATGACCAGATACAAAGCCAGCCACTGCAGGCCCTACAGCACAACCCAAGTCGCCACCCAGAGCTAGCAGGGCAAACATGGGAGTTCCTCCATTCCTGATGGTTTTTGAAGCCATTGAAAAGGTCCCTGGCCAAAAGATTCCTACGGAAAAGCCGCAGATTTCACAGGCAATGAGGGCGACGGCGGCACTGGGAGCCAAGGCAATGACGAGATAACAGAGGACACAGAGGCTAGCGCTAAAAATCATAAAGCGGTGTAGGGGCATTTTGTCTCCCAAGCGACTGAATAATACTCGTGCTATTCCCATCAGCAGGGCAAAGATCAGGGGACCTGCCAAGTCACCAACTGTTTTGGAAACGCCAAGTCCTTCTTCTGCCAAGGCGCTGGACCACTGGCTTACGGTAAGCTCTGCAGCTCCTGCACAAACCATGTACACCAGCATCAAGTAAAAAATCTTTTTGGAAAAAAGCTCTCGAATAGTGGCGGTGGTTGTGTCTGGTGGCAGAAGGGGAGCCATGGGCACCTTTGCCAAGAAAAAAGCGTTAGTCAGGGGAACGAGAGACCATATTACTGCTAGAATCTTCCAGTGCTGAATGCCGAATACCACAAAGAAAATGGTGCTAACGATAATCATGGTCATGTGACCCCAGCAATAGAAGGAATGGAGAAAGCTCATGGTTCTCTCTTTGTTTTCTGTGGGACAAGCTTCTGCCATGGGACTGACGATTACTTCCAGCAGTCCACCTCCAAAGGCATAGGTAATGACTGCAATGGCAATTCCCACTTTGGCAGGCATAAGCTCTGGTAGCACCGCCAATTCTATCAAGCCCACCGCCGCCAAAATATGAGCCACCACCGATGCCACCCGATATCCCACCTTGTCCAAAAAGCGGGCAGATACCAAGTCCACCAGCAGCTGCAGCATAAAGTTGGTGGAAATTAGGGCTGCAATCCATTCCAGAGAAACTCCGTAGTCCTGCTGAAAGGTAACAAAGAGTAAGGTGATAAAGGTATTGATAATGGCCTGCACCATGGATGCAGTAAAGCAGGTGCGTAATGTGGCGGCGTAGGTGAGTCTCACGGGATGCAGTATAGCATAGGTTCAATGAAATGTAAAAGGGGAGGGATGACAGGAGAACCCACCGCCACCTTACACTTCGCTTACGCTCAGAGGGCGGCGTCGGTAGGTACCCCTCCTGTCATCCCTCCCACTCTTTCCTTCACGGGCTATACTGTGAATAGATGGGGGCTGGTTCTAGAACATTATCTTCTGGGGTTCTTAGGGGCAAGAGCCCCTAAGCGGTGCTGGGGAAGGAGGGGGTCTTAGGTAGGGAGCGACGGCTCAAGCCGGAAAATCGCGATATATTGAGCGATTTTAGCGAATCTCGCTTTTGCCCCGCAAAAGTGCGGAAACCCCCGCTTCCGAGTAGAGGGGGGTCCTCCCCCTAAATAAACCCAATTTGCATTCCAAAATATCTTGGACTACACTCAAAGCAGGGGGAATGAGATTTTTGGTGGAAAAATTCAGCCAAAATCGCCCTCTGGGGAGTTGCGTTGTTCAATTTCCCTAATTTCTTGTTTAGGAGTACAAGCATGAAATCAGTGCGTTCTTTATTTGTTGCCACAATCTTGTTTTGTGGTGTTGCTTTAGGACTCAGTGGCCAAAGCCTTGGTCAGCAAATGGCCTCTCAGAGTACCACCCCACCTTTGAATGCAGAAGCATCTAATCCTAAGATTATGGGCTGGATGCAGGGGTTTCCACCACCAATGGATAAAATCCTTTCTGCACGGGATGGTTCGTTCTTTACCTTTCCTGGCTTGCGGTATAGCGTAAACCACATGCAGGAATTTTCCACTACCCGCACCGTACTTGCTTCCAAGGACAGGCATTATTCTGTGCGTAGTCGTCTTGACCCTCAGATTGACAACATTGTGTTCTTGCCTTGGGGTTCAGAGGAACCCATGACCTGGGAAGAATCCTTGTCTGCCAACTACACCGACGGTATCATCATCATGCACAAGGGGCGCATTGTCTACGAGCGGTATCCTGCTGGTTTGGAGCCTGATGGCGTCCACGCAGCTATGTCGGTAACCAAGTCTTTTACTGGAACGGTGGCATCAATCCTGATTAGCCAAGGTCTCATTGATCCCACCTTGCCCATTACTTACTACATTCCAGAGCTGAAGGGTTCTGGCTTTGATGGCTCTTCGGTGCAGGATGTATTGAATATGACCACTCCCTTGGACTATAGCGAGGACTACACCAATCCCAATGCAAGCATCTGGCAATATTCTGAGGCAGGTAATGTGTTCCGTCCCGACAACTACAACGGCCCCTTTGACTACTACCAGTACCTGCCCACCATTAAGGGGCTGCCTGGTCAAAAGCCTGGAGCAGAGTTTGGTTATCGTACTCCCAACGCAGAGGTTATCGGTTGGCTGGTGTCCAGAGTTACGAACCAGGACTTGTCTGATTTGGTATCCAAGCTGATTTGGCAGCCTTTGGGAGCTGTGTACGATGGCTACTTTGTTACCGACCCCTCTGGAACCTCTTTTGCAGGTGGTGGCTACAACTTGAACCTGCGGGATATGGCTATGTTTGGGGAAATGCTCAGAAACGAAGGCAAATTGCGGGGCCGACAGATTATTCCTGCAGAAGCAGTAAAGCTTTTTTCATCTGGCGGCAGTCCCAAGGCCTTTGCCGCCGGAGGAGAATATCCCTTGCTGAAGGGCTGGAGCTACAAGAACTTGTGGTGGATTACCAACAACAGCCATGGAGCCTACATGGCCCGTGGTGTCCATGGTCAGGCAATCTACATCGATCCCGCCGCCGAAATGGTCATCGCCCGGTTTGCTTCCAGCTATCTTTCTAGCAACAAGTACATTGACCCTACCTCCATTCCCGCCTACGAGGCTGTGGCTGAGTATTTAATGAAGAAGTAAATTTCACCCTTGGGGCTGATTACACTAACCAGCCCCAAGTTTAGGGAGAAGATGAAGTCAAACTATAGTTTGCCAGTATGTAGCTTGAGGTGATTTCAAAAAACTTTTGTTTTGATTATCCTTGCCTTTTGTTTGAAATGAAAATACATAGCCCTTCTACCAGTGAAGAGAGAATTCCTCCTGCTACAAATACAATCCAAGAAATTTCCCATGAATCTGCGGTAAAACTCCAAAAAAGATAGATTGCAACAAGAATACACCAATAAGCTCCCATGATGGGGCCTTTCAGTTCGTTCCAAGTTATCTGGATGGCTGGTTTTAGAGAAGAAGGAGTTTGCACTTTATCTTGTTGTACTGAAGCACTCTGGCTTTGGCTGCAAGTTTCTGGTGTATGTTCTCCATCCTCCTTCAACAAAGAGTCGATGGTAACACCAAACAAGCTGCTTAATTGTATTATTTTCTCTATGTCAGGTGTCGCTTGATTGCTTTCCCATTTGTATACGGCTTGACGAGAAATTTTCATCATGTTTGCCAGCTCTTCTTGAGACCATCCGTTTTTCTTCCGCAGCTGAGTAATCTTATCTGCTAACATTGTAAACATCCTCCAATAGATAAAAGAGTGGGTCTTTCCCCTCCTCGAATATGAGTATGCCACAAATCAAAGAAGCAAACCACCACCCGTGGGATTACAATTTGTCAACTACTGGTTGCAGTATGGCTCCAGCAGTATAGCTGATGGCTTGCGGGTAGATATATCGGTACTTTTTCTGCTGGAAACTGTGAGGATGTTGTCATTTTTGCACAATTTTACTTGGTTTGTGCCAGTTCCAAACGACAAATGTGTTCGTCGTGCATGACACGGGAATAGGAAAAATTTTTTGTTTTTCATCTAGCTACTAGAACCTGCCCCACTCACGGAAAAACCACTGACAGCCAGTTGGCCTCCACAGACATAGATTGGGCTACCTGTCCTATGGCCACCTGGTCGGTGGTTTCTGCCACCATGTAGGTTGTATCAAGAACCTTCATCTTTGCACCAGTTGCTTCCACTTCTAGCCCCAGCATGGCGTGTTGATAAACAGGAGACAGGAATAGCACAGTTTTGTAATTCATGTGGTGAAGCAAAATTGCCAAGAACACAGCGCGGCTGTCACAATCGGAACCAGTTTCACCTGTTAGCATTGCAGTAGGAGCAGAAAAATCGCTTCCTTGGAAATTCCGCTCATAGGGAAAAACCTGCACCCAGTCCATAAGGCTTTGGGCTAGGGCTAAACTTGGCTTTTCAGCTTGAAGCACTTGGTCAAGGTCGTACAAGGAAGCGTATATGTCAAAGGCGGGTCTTCTGAGCTGTTGATAGGCACTGCGATAAATCATGCGGTAAAATCGCTGCCATGCGGGAATAAGCAAGTCGGTGTCTTGATACAAGGTGTAGATGGCAAATTCTCGGTCAATGACAAATTGCTGAATTGCAATATCTTCTTTTCCAATTTCTGTGGTAATACTGCGTCCTGCAATTTCCAGCTGAAGGGGGATGCTTTCCACAGAAGGAAAGGCGTAGGCGGTAACAGGGCCCACCCCAAACTGACTGCCTCGGTCAATGCTCAAAGAATCGATTGCAGAAATAATGAGCTGGTCTAGGTCAAAGGAGGGATTGTTTCCACGTCCATCGCTGGTGGGTGCATAGGACAACATGGTAAACCAGCCCTTTTGCTCTGGTAACTCTACGGCAACACCTCTTCCTCCGTATTCTTGGCCAGCAAGGGAAATCTGGAACTGGGCTAGGGAGCAGTCTGTTTGTCTCCATTCCACAGCGTCAATGTCGGTGCTGGTGGCAAAAAGCCTTGTTAAGGTATCTTCCAAAGCAAGTCGTGCAGACTGGTAGCGTTTTGTCTCGTATATCCTGATAATGATTTCTACGGAGCAAAATTGATGTTTAAACTGGTAGCCTCGTCCATCCCCTGTGTTTTCCGTCACTACAAAGCCTTCTGGTAGGTCCAGGGAAAATCCAAAGGTAGCAGAGCCCATTTGATCTGCCAGCACTGGAATAGTACAAAAAAGGACAAAGGTTATCATTAACAAACTAAAACACATTCTTTTTTTCTTCAATACATTCCTCCTCAGATACATTTTGAATGATAAAACTTACCAACAAAACAATAGAAAACAAAAACAGGATACAAAAAATGAGGAAAAAAGGTCTATTTGAAAAAACTTGATTTCGGTGTATACTAGACATACAGTGTAATTTTTTAAAAGGAGTGCGCGTATGCTTTCAGATATTGAAATTGCCCAGAAAAACACGATGAAGCCAGTCCAGGAGATTGCTTCTTCCTTGGGACTTTTCCAGAATGACTTTGACCTTTATGGTACATACAAGGCAAAGCTCACCTTGCCTGCCGTAATGGAGTTGCAGAAAAAGGCTCGTTCAAATCCTGCAAAACTAGTACTGGTAACTGCCATTACACCCACTCCTGCTGGTGAGGGAAAGTCCACCGTTTCTGTGGGCTTAGGTGATGGTCTTAACCGCATTGGAAAGAAAACCGTTATTGCCCTGCGAGAGCCTTCCTTGGGCCCCTGCTTTGGTGTAAAGGGTGGTGCCTGTGGAGGTGGCTATTCCCAGATTGTTCCCATGGAAGATATAAATCTCCATTTTACTGGTGACATTCATGCTGTTTCCATCACTACAAACCTCATTGCTTCTATTATAGATAACCATATTCAGCAGGGAAACCAGCTGAATATTGATCCCCGTACCATTTCTTGGAAACGCTGCGTGGACTTGAACGACAGAGCCCTGCGCAAGGTGATTGTAGGTCTGGGGGGCCGCACAGATGGTGTTCCTCGTGAAGACGGCTTTACCATTGCCGTTGCCAGTGAAATCATGGCCATTCTTTGTCTTTCTCGCTCCATTCCTGAGCTGAAGGAGCGGCTGGGAAATATCGTTATCGGTAGCACCTATGATGGTCGCATGGTGCAGTTCAAGGAGCTGAATGCAGTGGGTGCCTGTGCCGCCTTGATGAAGGATGCAATCCGCCCCAACTTGGTACAGACTCTGGAAAAGAACCCAGCCTTTGTACACGGTGGCCCCTTTGCCAACATTGCCCACGGCTGTAACAGCTTGAACGCTACCTTCAGTGCCCTGGCTCTCGGTGACTACGTAATTACCGAAGCTGGCTTTGCTGCTGACTTGGGAGCAGAAAAATTCCTTGACATTAAGTGCCGTCTTGGTGGACTGACCCCTAGTGCGGTGGTAGTGGTAGCCACCATCCGTGCCCTGAAGATGCACGGCGGTGTGGAAAAGGCCAACCTTTCCCAGCCCAACGTGGAAGCCGTGGAAAAGGGCTTTGAAAACCTGAAGGTTCACCTAGAAAATCTTGCCCAGTTTGGCTTGCCCACTGTGGTGGCTGTAAACCAGTTTGTGAGCGACACCCAAGAGGAGATTGACTGCCTCCAAAGCCTTTGCAAAAAGTCCGGGGCACAGGCTGTGCTGTGTCAGGTATGGGAAAAGGGCGGAGAAGGCGGACAGGATCTTGCCCGTGCCGTGGTGGAAATCTGTGAAAAGAATGAGGGTAAGTTCACCTTCCTGTATCCTGATGAGCTTCCCTTGACAGAAAAGATTGAGGTTTTGGCAAAGAAATTGTATCGGGCCAAGGCTGTGGACATTGCTCCTGCTGCTTTGAAAAAGCTCCAGAAGTTCCAGGAAGCAGGCTACGGCAACCTGCCAATCTGTATGGCAAAAACACAGAACTCCATTTCCCACAATGCAAGCTGGCGTGGTGCCCCTAGGGACTACACCTTCCCAGTGCGGGACGTGCAGCTCTACGCAGGAGCTGGCTTTGTAGTGGCATTGGCAGGAGATATTATGACTATGCCTGGTTTGCCCAAGGTTCCAGCAGCCTGTTCCATCGACGTAGATGACATGGGAAATATTAGTGGTTTGTTCTAGTTTTTGACCATTTTAAAATTTTTAGTATTATAGTAGAGGTATCCTTTCCAAGATTCAATAGAATTTTGGAAAGGATACCTAGAGCAGCTTTGTAGAAAACTGCCCGAAAAAACAGACTTGATAGATTTTACTAAGCCAGGAGGTTTTATGTTTGAGAAGATTGAATGGAAGGCATCCTATAATCTTAATGTTGCCACTATCGACAGCCAGCATCAGCAGCTGGTAGTAATTGCCAATGAGTTGTACGATTTGGCCAATGGAGACAAGGATGTATATCAGAGGGGAATTGCTGCCGCTCTCAAAAAATTAGTTGACTACACAGATTATCACCTGAAATTCGAGGAAGATTTCCTTCGGTCCAAGGGCTATCCTCAAATCGACTTCCACAAGATGCAGCATGACCAGTTTATCTCCCAGATAAATGCTCAGGTAAAAAAATTGACTGATCCCCATCAGCAGGATGGTCTTGTATTGTATGAGTATCTTTTGAAGTGGCTTTTGAACCATATTGCTAAGTCCGATAAGGCTTGGTCACTTCATGTTTTGTCAAAATAAAATTTTTTTACTATATTAGATATAGATTTGTCTCTGAATCAATAGATTCAATAAAGGAGTATAATAGTGAGTGAATCTTGTAACCATAATTGTGGAAGCTGCGGACAGGATTGTTCTGCCCGTGACATCCATGAAAAATTAAATCCTAAAAGCAGCGTCAAAAAGGTTATTGGCGTTGTGAGTGGAAAGGGTGGCGTAGGAAAGTCCTTGGTCACCTCCATGTTGGCTGTAGCAATGACAAAGCAGGGAAAGCGAGCCGCCATTCTTGATGCAGACATTACCGGTCCGTCCATTCCCAAGGCCTTTGGTCTCAAGGGGCGGGTTACTGGAGAGGAAAATGAGATTTATCCCATGGTAAGCCGTGACGGTGTACAGGTTATGTCCATCAACTTCCTGTTGGAAAACGAAACCGACCCCGTAGTATGGCGTGGACCCATCATTGCCGGTGCTGTAAAGCAGTTTTGGTCTGATGTTGTTTGGGACAACGTGGATTATATGTTTGTGGATATGCCTCCCGGAACAGGTGACGTTCCCCTGACTGTGTTCCAGTCACTGGATATCAGCGGTATCGTTGTGGTGGCTACACCCCAGGAATTGGTAGGAATGATTGTGGAAAAGGCTGTAAAGATGGCCAGCATGATGAGCATTCCTGTTATTGGTTTGGTAGAAAACATGAGCTACGTAAAGTGTCCCGATTGTGGCAAGGAAATCAAGATTTTTGGTGAAAGCAATCTTGATAAGGTGGCTGCTACCTACAACCTTCCCGTTTTGGCTCGCTTGCCCATTGACCCCACTGTGGCTGCCGCCGTTGATGCTGGTGCTGTGGAAAACATTGACGTTTCCCTCATGGACAATGCCGTTGCGGTAATCGAAGGTCGCTAAGGTTTATGATGACTGCTGAAGAAGAAAAGGTTCAGTTGGAAAATTCCTCTCCCAAGGCAAAGAAAGCTATGGAGTTGTTTCAGGAAGGCTATAATTGTGCCCAGGCGGTACTTGGAGCCTTTGCTCAGGACATGCACATGGATTTTCAGCAGGCCATGATGCTGTCATCATCCTTTGGTGGCGGCATGGGGCGAATGCGGGAAGTCTGCGGGGCCGTTAGTGCCATGTTTATGGTGGCGGGCTTGGAGAAGGGCTACAGCGACCCAAAGGCTTCTACAGAAAAGGCTGATCACTATGACTTCATTCAGCAGTTGGCTGCCAAGTTCAAGGCGGAGAACGGCTCCATCATTTGCCGTGATCTTTTGGGACTCACAAAACCAGGCCCCGACTCTCCCGTGCCAGAAGAACGAACAGAAGCTTATTACAAGAAGCGGCCTTGTCAGCTTTTAGTTGGTCAATGTGCCGCAATTCTTGCCCAAGAGTTGAACCAGTAAAATTGTACCTGACTCTTGCTAGAGTTGAACCAGTAAAATTGTACCTGTCTCTTGCTAGAGTTGAACCAGTAAATGAATCAAGCCTTCTTGAGAAATCTTTTTCAGGAAGGCTTTTTTATTCATCATGGGAAAGGATTATTTCATCCAGCCGCATCGGGCCGCATTGCGAGTCACGTTGCGGGCCGCATTGCGGGTCACGTTGCGGGCCGCATTGCGAGTCACGTTGCGGGCCGCATTGCGAGTCACGTTGCGGGCCGCATTACGAGTCACGTTGCGGGCCGCATTGCGGGTCACGTTGGGGACCACAGAGTGGTGCGATTGCGGCCTGCTTCCTTGGATTTGTACAGGCTTGTATCTGCCTGCTGAATGAGCTTGTCCATGGTAAAGGTATTCTGGTCCTGCTGGTGGCACAAGCCCATGCTTATTGTTACATGGTCTGAAACCTTGGAGGCCTTGTGGGGCAGGTGCAAGGTGTCCAGCTGCTGGTGAATACGCTGGCATACCGATTGGGCTACCACTGCTGTCACATTATTCAAAAGCACAAGGAATTCCTCGCCACCATAGCGAATAACAATATCATTGCTACGAACAGACTCCGTTAGCATGTGAGCCACCTGTTTCAGTACTGCATCTCCTTTTACGTGACCATAGGTATCGTTATAAAGCTTAAAGTAGTCAATGTCCAGCATAATGACCCCAAATGCTTCAGGGGTCCCTTTCCTTCGATATGTTCTCAACAGTTGCATGAGTTTTTTACGATTGTAAATACCAGTTAACTGGTCTGTTATATTCTTTGTACTTAAAAGACGGAATAAAATCAAAATAATAATCAGCCAACTTGAAATAATTACAATTCCAAGGATTGCCATCAAATTTCCCTGCTTGAGTCGAGAATTATCCTGTCTTAAATAATTATTTTCTCGGTAATATTCAGAAAATTCCAAGTAGGCATTTTGGAGAATCTTGATAAATTCCTTGTCTATCTCCAAAAGCTCTTGATATATGGGAGTAAGCTTTTCTTCCTGATTTGTTTCTTTGTAAATTTCTGACAAAAGCAACAAAATATCCCTGCGAAAATCCATCTGAAATTTATCTTTTTGTTGCAAGAGCTCTTGTAATAGTGCTTGAGCCTCTGAAATTTGTCCTGACTGCCTCAAATATTTGCAACGAGTAATGATGGCAGCCTGCCTTCCGTTGAACAGGATAGTGTCATTTTCTCCTTGATAATAGGCTGCTGTTTGTTGGAGATGTAGTTGGGCTTGATAGAGATTTCCTTCTAGCATAAAGATATTTGCCAAAATATCATGAATATTAGCCTCAATTTCCTTACTACACTCTTCTTGTATTTCTGAAACGTGATTTTGGAGCTGACGTATGGTGGATAAAGCTTCTTGTGGTCTTCCAAGACGCAAATAAGAATCAGCCAGGTTAATGTAGGCAATGTAATTAGTAAAATTATCCTGAATGATTTCATTTCCTATGAGCCTTGTATACAGCACAATGGCTCCCTCATAATCTTCTAGAAGGAACTTAATGTTGGCGATGTATTCTCGGGCAAATAAAAGCTCAAATTTTAATTCTGAGGTAAGGACTTGACTGTTGTTGGACAACAAGATTTCCACGTCGTAGAATCGACGAATACTCTGTACATATTCTGCTCCATTATATTCCAGCATAGCCATGGAATTCATGAGCCAAGCCTGACTATGGATGTTTAAGCTTTTTGCTCGATTTAAGTAGGTTTCCATCACTGCAACGGCATTTTCATATTCCCTGTCAGAAAAAACAATGGTTTGAAGAATATTCCACAAAAAATCCATGTTGTTGGCTAGTGGTTCATACTTAGCCATAAAACTCAAGGCATTAGTAACGGCGGAAACACTTCCCCTTCCTGTAAGTTTTATGTTGCATTCATTAATATAATAATAGGCATAGATGGGAATACTAGCATCTGTCCGTGGTTGAATGAGACTTTTATGAAAAAGCTGTTGGGCCTGTTCATAGTCTTCTTGAATAAAAAGTTCCATTCCTTTGAGAAATACTTCTTCTGCAGAGCCTGCTGGGTAAGGTGGATTAACTGGGACTTCCCAATCTCCTCCATCAACTGTAAAAGAATAGAGGGAATGAGCTAAGGCAGATTCTCTTGACCCATCGGTTTTGTACATATTGCCAATCCACAGGGAGGCTACAATGAGAATGACAAATGGCACACTGAGGGGTGCATATTGTTTTAGTACTTGCTTTATGTATCTTTTTCCCATTCTGTTACTTATCTCCTATCAATCGTACCCGTTCTGTTGGTGCCACAGCAAAATATTCCTCTAGCTGCTGAATACAGCCTTCTGGAGTGGGGTGATTTAAAAGCCCTGTGCGGAGGTGATGGGCAAACTGAACGTTGTCGCTGTAAAAGGCAAAAAATCGTTGCAATCGTGTCTTGTAAAACTCTGGCGGCTGAAATTGTTGTAGCTTCTGAATAAAGTGACATCCTGTTTCAAGTAAATCCACCTGAAATGTTTCTTGTTTTGCCTCTTTATGTGCTTGGTAGCTGGCAATTTCTTTGAAAACCCAGGGCTTTTGAACAGCGGCTCGACCAATCATAATGCCTGAAATCCCAGGAGCTAATTGTGCAGCCTTTTCTGCACTGGCTCCATCTGACACCGCTCCGTTCAGCACCACCTGAATATCATAGTCTCGTTCTTTAATATATTCTACAAGCTGTTTGACGTATTCAAGTTTTGGTGGATTACGATATTTTTCTTTTTTTGTACGAGGATGAAGGGTAATTTGCTGAACTCCCCTTTGGGCCAGCATATCCACAAAGAAAAAAAAGCCTTCTTTTGTAAAGTCCTCATCTCCCAGTCGCAGCTTTACACTGAATCTTTTGTTGTTTTGTCGCACTACTTGTCCCACCTGAGCCACTAGTTGTTGTGTTTCCTGCTGGTCTTTCAGCATCCAAGCAATTCCCGCACCAGCTCGCACAATATCTGGGGCACAACATCCCATGTTAATGTCCACCCCAATGCCCTCCATTTGTGACAACATTTTTGCAGCCTCCACCATGGCAGAAATCTTTCCCCCAGTGATTTGCCATACAAGCTTTTCTGGTTCAGGAGTAGTAAAGAGGTAATATTTTTCAAAGGGACCATTTGTTAAAAGGGTTCCAGCCTGAATCATTTCTGTGTAATATTCATGACACCCCCCGAATTGAGCAATAGTAGAACGGAGGGCGGCGTGGGTTAGGGTAGCCATAGGAGCAAGAATGAGCCTCATGCTCACAGTATAGCAATAGTCGGATTTGCTTTCAATATTGATCTTTTCATGATTTGTGAGTGATTCTTTTTAATTGACAGATAGTAATTTTATCAAGTACTATAAAATATGCATAAAACACAAGACAAGAAAAGACGTCGTTTAGGAGACCGCAAGGATGGCCGTTTGATTCGCACGGGAGACCCCATGATGCGAGTGGCTACCTTCATCATGCCCTCACGTACTGGTGCCCAGAATTTCTTTCAGGATGGATTTTCCACTGAAGAAATCGATGCCTATATCCAAAAAAAAAGGCAGGAAGGTTATCCTGACTTGGGAATACTTCACATTATCATTGCAGCCTATGTACGGACTGTTTCACAAAATCCTGGTGTCAATCGCTTTATCGGTGGCTTGAATCTCTATGCCAGAAACGATATCCAAGTGATTATGGCGGTAAAAAAGGAGATGTCTGTCAATGCTCCTGAAACCATGGTTAAATTCCACTTCAAGCCAGAAGATACCTTGGATGATGTCTATCGCCAGTGTACAGAAAAAATCCAGGAATACAAAAATGCCTCTGATGAGGACAATGGCTTTGACAAATTGGTGGGACTTTTAGCTTTTATGCCGCGCTTCCTGTTGCGGGGGGCGGTGAGCTTTTTGACCTGGTTTGATTACTATGGCTGGATTCCAAAATTCCTAACAGATTTAAGCCCCTTTCACGGTTCCTTGGTTATCTCTTCCATTGCGTCCTTGGGAATCCCAACCATTTATCACCACCTGTATGATTTTGGTACCGTACCCATGTTCATTGCCTTCAGCACCTCCCGCCACCAAAATGAACTACAAAAGGATGGCTCCATTAAAAGAACTCGTTATTTAGATTGTACTATTACCATGGACGAACGAATTTGTGATGGTCACTACTACGCAGTTGCCTGGCGGGAAATGCGACTCCACCTGAAGAACCCCCACTTACTGGAAGTTCCTCCAAAAGAAGTTGTTGAGGATATAGAGTAGGGATGTAGTTAGGAGGAGACACCCTCTACTGGTCTGAACTGACCCCAAATTCTAGGACAGTTTAAGCAGCTATCTCGTTTGGAGTTTTCCAGCCAAGATTTTTTTGAAGGTTCTTGACTAGCATCTCCAGAAGCAGGAAGAAAATACAAGAGATTAAGTGCACAAAAACACAGGCAGATTATCCGATGCTTTTGTGCGGATATAACGGCGACGGCGTGTGCGGAAATTGTTGGTGTGAACCGCAACACGGTGAACAGCTGGTACAATGAGTTCCGGCACAAGATACTGCTGGCAGCGACTGCTCCAGGGAGAAGAGCCATGTGAACGGGATAGAGAACGCACAAACCTCTGGGTTGTCAGGAGCTTTGCCAAGTGCAGGCTTGCGAAATTCAACGGTTGAATCGGCTACACTAGACTAGACAAAAAAATTAAGGGGTCGCACGCTGGAGGTGGTGACCGAGAATTCCGGCACCATCCGAGTGGGCTTCGCCAGCCAGCAGGAGCGGGACTCCGCCGTGGCCACGATGGTGGAGTTGGAGCCTCGGCTGGGCATCCAATCCTCTCCCCCACTTTAAGAGTGGTTTAAGGAACAACAGGTATACCGCTCCCATGGTGCTGAGATTGTGGGCAAGGATGCTGGTAACCAGCCTCTGGCTCCTGCTGTGTCCGCGTGCCTAATCCGGGTAAACAGTAAGACCAAAGGCCTTTTTCTCTCCAAAAGCCGTGCGCACGTAAATAGTATGTGAAATGCCGCCCGAAGAATATTTTGATATGCCTGTCAGCGTTTTTTCAAAACTGTCCGCCGCCTTTTTCTCGTCATCGCCGTCAAACCAGCAGACAGCGCTTTCATCTTCGGTTCTGGCGCATATTGTTATTGTGTCGTTTCTCTTCGCGTGAACGCTGAATTGCCACGCCGTCTTGTCGAACACGCCGTCAAGCGGAAGCTCTTCAGATGCAGAGTTAAAAATCTCAAGCGTTTTCAGGTAATAATTGTTGCTGAGCGCGCTTGCCTTCCTCGTGATATTGAGCGTGTATGTCTGTTTGTTTCCGCCTTCTGAAGTCACCGTGATTAAAACCTTGTTTTCTCCAAGCTTCAAGTATTTTGATCCGCCGCCGGTCACTTTGGCGGCAGGGCTGCTCGCCTCTGCAAAAATGACAGCGGGGTTATTTTCATACGCAACCTGAATATCATGTTCAAACACGCCCTCGCGCAAGTCAACAGCCGCGCCTGAGACAGTCAGCGTTTTGAGCGTCGCGTCCTGGCTTGCGCTTCCGCTTTCATCTGCAATCTGAACTTCAACAGAGCTTCCGGTATAATTCGGCGCGATTGCATAGAGCAAAGCGGAATGCCTGTCGCACTCTTTCGGAACCGAAAGCGTCAGCTGTCCGAATTCGTCTGCATAACCGACCGCGATTATCGCCTCGTCATTGCTTGTTAACGCGACCTGGGCAAACGGAGCCGTTGAAACAGAAAAATTCCTGCCTTTCATGACTGTCCCTGAAACCTTAATCGCCGCCTTTTGAGGGGCTTCGGTGTACGGCATATATGTCGGATCTCCTATCAGGTTGTAAATTTCAATTGTGTACAGCACATTGCGTTTTAACGTTCCGTCCTGTGAGGAGCCGGCGCTTTGCAAGTACCTGAATCCCGCCTGCAACGTGCCTCCTGCAGTGCGCACTTTAAAGCCGTCGTTTGACGCCGCGCGCGAATGATACAGCGAGCCGATTAAGGCGGGAGCGTAGTTTGACTGATTGATATCCTGCGTTATGGAAGTTACGTTTCCGCTTATAAACTGCTGGTTTCTGTCGGACAAGGATTCAATTGACGCACCGATATAGGCGACCGCGCCGCCGTCCGCCTTGTTGACCATTTCCTCGGCGAACGATGTGTCTTGGTACGAGCCTGTCAGGCACGTTGAGGCGACGACAAACGGAAACGAACCGCAGTTGGAAAGCTTGGGGACATCCTCATTCCAAAAGCCGTCAAATCCGCTTACCGCGCCGTGCCCGGTGTAAATGACAAAACCCGCTCCTGCGTTAATTGCATTTGCAAGCTCTTCTTTCCACGAAGAGACAAGTTTTACCGGAGGCGAGCCGCGCTTTGTAAGGTATGATTCGACAAGCCTGAGCTGCCAGGCAGTGTTCAAATCTCTTGACGTTCCGACTACGTCCGCCGCCGAGCGCGCGCTTACACCCTCCTCCATGAAAATAGTTTTTTCGACAACAGCCTGCAAGTCAGTTTCGCTTGAAACAGAAAAGCGTCCGACTGCCGCCTCCTGGACAAACGCCTTTCCGTAATCGCCTGTTTTTCCATCATACGCTCCGTAGTTTCCGTCATATTCGCCGAAATAATAGTCGGTCGGCTTTCTTGCGTCATCTGACGTGCTCCAAAACGCTGGAAGATACGCCGCGCTTCCTGTGTCCGCTCCGCTTTGGCAGTTTCCCACAAGCAAAACTGCCATGCGGCCGTCGTTGTTTTTCACTTTTTCATCGTAGATTGCCTTTAGCGTAGCTCGTATCTGTTCCGCAGTTTTTCCGGATCCTTCAACGTCAACGACAACATAGCCTTGCCGTGTCTTGTGCTTTTTATAGCGCGCCAAACTTTCGCTCGCCTTAAAATCAGGAGCCGTGACAATGGCAAGATACGGCGCGCCACTTCCGGTCGCGTCGATTATGTACACCGGTTCGTTTGAAACAACTTCGTCTGAGTGCTCATAGATTTTATTATTTTCGTCTGTCTGGGAATTTCCGCCGAATCCGCCGCCTGAAGTGCCCGAGGAGTTTGAATTGCTTGAAGTGTTTGAGCCGTTTTCATTTTGCGGCGCGGAGCCTCCTTCATACGCAGGACGATTTCCGGCAGCTTGCGTATCGTCAATCGAAACACCTAAATCGCAAGACATAATGCAAAAAACAGAAAATGCAAAAAGAACGATTTTTTTCATGCCGCGCTCTCCATTATCTCCGTACATCATAGTATGACTCGTTTTTACGGCTTTGTCCAGCCAGGAAAAACAGGTGCTGCGGAAATCAGTTTTTGCATAAAGCATTGGAAAGCGGAAACAGCACTGTCTACGGAATGTGTACTGTCACGCCACAAAACGTGTAGTGTAACTCCGCAGTCATTGAACATTCGCTTTTACAAAAGCTGATTTTTTGTGAGCATGGCTTATTGATAGATTATTCTGTGTATATAAATTCTGCTGTATCGCTCCATGCGCTGTCTGTATGCGAGGTATCAGATGTCGCAGATGTTATAGAGCATACGAATGACAGAGGCTCGGATGCAGAAAAATGATTTCGATTCTATCCATTTTTACTGTGGCGACAGCATTGAATTCTACAAAGACTGGGAAAAATGCGTTCCAAATTTTATTCATGCCGATGGTTTGATACCCCGACCTTGCGTCGGAATAAAGGGTATTAAAGGCAGAGTGGGATTTCTTCTAAGAACGAATGATACCTCGCCGCTTGTGGTGGCCTTCATTCATTTTCATTTATGTATCGGTTGTGGCTGTCTGCATGTCCGCCGTTAAAGCGGACACTTCCATATTACACAAGTGCGCTTTAGTACAGATGCAATCTTGTATGGCTTGAGCTGGACAGACAGATGGACGGGTTTTGCAAATCAGAAAATTTCGCCTACGCTCGGAATGATGGCACATATACTGCCAATTTTGGAGAAAACCTGTGGTTGTAAATTTTTTCTTCCATAAAAGGAAATAAAAAAAATCTGCAAAAAAGGAAAAGCTGACAGGGCTGGCGGACGGTGCCAGGCTGGGCGAGTGCAATGCTTGACACCGGACAATAAAATCATATTATATTCTATACTATGAAACGATTCCTGTTGTTATTTTCCATAGCCGCTTTGTTTTTTTTCGCTGCCTGCAGCAATATAGCAGACGGCGCGGCATACCCTCAGGCTTCAAATACAGGCACTGAACAGCAAAAAGAAAAAATTGATGAAAGCGACGGGGAGCGCAAGCTGCCTGAAGAAAGCACCCCCTCGTCATCAGAAAACAAAAATGCCGGAAGCGAAACGGCAGAAAATCCTGCGCCGCCGGAGCCGGATGCCGGCGCTCCTGCTCCTAAAGAGCCTGAAAGCGAAGCGCCGCAGGTAGAAACGGAGGCAAACAAACCTGAAAAACTTCCTGACGACACATACCGCCTCTTTGCGCCGGGCGTCACGATGCAGACGTTTTTTGACGCGAACAAAAACGGGCAGGGCGACTCTCAGCTGTGCTGGGCCGCCGTTTCCGCAAATCTTGTCGCATGGTGGCAGAAAAGATACGTAGCAGACGGAAAGACGCTGAAAGACTCGTTGCCGCGCGGCGCTGATAAAATCTTTGAAAAATTCAAAAGCAGCTGGGGCGACAGCGAAGGCACGTTTCTAAACGGAGTGCTGTGGTACATGGCGGCCGCCAGTTCTACCTCAAAAGATGAGGGCGGCTATCTGCTTGAGTATATCGATAAATCAAAGTGGAATCTTTTCAGCCCAACGGCATACAAATACCTCGAAAAATTCGACACGATTGAAGGCTTTTCGTCTGCCGTGCTTTCAGGCTTGAAAAACGGCGCTGTCGCGCTCGGCATAACGAACAGAGAAAAAAACGGCACATACGGGCATGCCATTACAATCTGGGGAGCGGAATACTCATCTGACACGAATTTAATACGCGCGCTGTGGGTTTCAGATTCGGACGACAAAAAGACAGCGCTCGTCCGCTACCCCGTGTCGCAGGCTTCTGGGTACGTAAAAATCGACTACGAGATTTATCCTTCTTACGACAAAATAAAAAATATTATGGTTTTGTATGCGCCGTAAAAGGCTCGCACATCCATAGGGTGCCTCAGGCTTTCCTGGTGCAAGCAGCCGTGCAATAATTCCGGCTGTCGGCGGGTTTGAGGCGCTGCCATTTATTCCTCGCATCAGTTTGCGCCTCAATCTTTGAATCATGCTGAAAATTGTTCTGAGAGATGTTTTTTTATATGCATTTTAAAGACGTAAGTCATCATCAGCCGTACACATTGTGCCTGCGCGGCGCTTTTATAATTCCTGCAAAACCTAGCGCAACAAACACAAAAATTTTTAGTTTTTCATAAAAATATTTAGATTTTTGCTTGCAGTCACTATTTTGTGTGGTATACTGAAGCTGTAGATTATTGTGCGGAAGTTTATGCCGTGGTGCAAAAGCATAAGCTGTGTCCTGCGGTGCTTGTTGCCGGCAGGATATATGCTGATCTGAAGATTATTATCCTTGCGAATAAAAACGGAGGTGAATATATGATTATTATTGGAAACGGACGAGATATTGTCAAATGTTGTGGATTGAAGTTTGAAATGGAAGCCATCTTCTCTAAAAACTGATTTACTTCATCGGCATAGATTGATTCAATCAGTTTCCTGCTCTCTTCCCTGATTTTTTCTTCCAAAAAATCAAAGCATAGACTCTTTTCTTCTT
>JAEDCN010000063.1 GCA_016294105.1 Treponema sp. | reverse complement strand
GAGCGAGCCGACTGGATTGTTGGTATTAACGCTACTCGACTTTTTTCGACCCTTTGTGGGCAGACCCTGAATGTTGGTCGAGTCATGACTCCCACCCTTGCAATGGCAGTCATGCGTGAAGCTGCCATTGCCGGTTTCAAACCGGAACCCTTTTACACGGTTCAGATTGATCTGGGTGGATTTACGGCAGTAAGTGAACGCTTCAAAAAGAAGTCGGATGCCGAAGCAGTCAGCAGAGATTGCTCTGCCGCTGTGGTCACAAAGGCCGAACGCAAGGAGAAAAGTGAAAAGCCGCCTGCGCTCTATGATCTGACCAGTTTGCAGAGAGATGCCAACCGTGTGCTGGGCTATACGGCACAGCAGACCTTGGATTACACCCAGAATCTCTATGAAAAGAAACTGGTCACTTATCCCCGAACCGACAGCAGATACCTGACAGACGATATGGCACACAATCTGCCAGATCTCGTAAATCTGGCTTTCCACACATTCCCCGTAGATGGTGTGGATAATGTACCCGTTTATGCAGAGCAGGTTGTGAATAACAAAAAGGTCACAGACCACCATGCCATTATCCCTACCAGAGAATTGCAAAAATGCAATCTGAATGAGCTTCCTAAGGGCGAGCTTGCAATTTTGCAGTTGATTTCCACCCGCCTTTTCGTGGCTGTGGGAGATCCGCACCGATACGCAGAGACAGTCATTGAACTGGACTGCGGTGGAACAGCGTTCTCTGCCAAGGGAAAAACCATCCTGCATGACGGATGGAAAGCACTTGCCAGAAAAAGTGATTCGACAAAATCTGACGAGAAGGAACAGGCACTTCCTTCCGTTTCCGTTGGCGATGAGATGGCTGTGATCAGCACGGAGATTAAGGAGGGAAAAACCTCTCCTCCGAAGCACTACACCGAAGATACGCTCCTGCAGAGCATGGAAACTGCCGGGGCGGACGAGATGCCCGATGAGGTGGAACGCAAAGGTCTGGGAACCCCTGCGACCCGTGCCGGTATCATCGAAAAACTGGTGCGTATCGGTTTCCTGGAACGGAAAGGCGATAAGAAAACCAAGCATCTGATTCCGACCCACAAGGGTACGGCTCTGGTAACAGTCATGCCCGAACAGATTCAGTCCCCGTCTATGACAGCGGATTGGGAGGAAAAGCTGTTGCTCATCGAGAAAGGCGAATACGCCAGCGAGGATTTTATGGATGAGATCAAAGATGTGATTGCCGGTCTGATTCGGAATTACGAGGTCATTCAGGACTCTGAAGTTCTGATGTCAAAGGAAAGCAATGCCGTGGGGAAATGCCCTGTCTGCGGCAGTTCTGTAGAAGAAAAGGCGAAAGCATTTTTCTGTTCTAACCGAAGCTGCAAGTTCGCCCTCTGGAAAAACAACCGTTATTTTGAGAGTATCGGCAAGAGCATGACCAGTGCCACGGCACAGAAACTGCTTGGCTCTGGGAAAATCAAACTGAAAGGCTGTAAATCAGCTAAGACCGGAAACACCTTTGATGCCACGGTCTATATGGAGGTATTCGAGGACGGAAAGACCAGGTTTAACATGGAATTTGATAACGGAGGAAAACGCAAATGAGGAATGAGTATAACCCGGACGGCAAGGACATCCGATTTATTGACAGCCACTATAAGGACTTGTTTCGTATTCCTGACGGTGGCTGTGTCCAGATTCACTATCCCGATGAAACTGTCGTGAAACCCTGCAAATTCATCGACGAGTACCATACCCAGGTTGGTTACAATGTGTTCCACATCTGCCAGTTCGCAGAAATCATGGAGCGTAACGGCGCAACCTATATGGCAGAGCCTGAAATCATGGGTGATGAAGCGGCATGGAAAGTTGGGCGTGACAGAATCCTGGCGGTGCAGACCTGTGAGGATGGCTACGATTACACTCTGTTGGATGAGAACTACAACGAGATAGATGGTGGTCAGCTGGATAACCCGGATTTAACTATGATCGAAGCCAGAAAAGAAATTCTGGAATCCTTTGGCCTGGAACGCAGGGAGCTTCGTGTCATGGTCTATGAGGATGTGATGGAGCAGGCTTTTGAGGTTGGCAGGCAGGCGGTTGTGGTGAACGACCCTATTGTAGAGCTTGCGTTAAAGCTCGACCGTTTTGCCGAGAACTTCGACCCCTATGAATATATGGATCAGGTCG
>JAEDCN010000062.1 GCA_016294105.1 Treponema sp. | reverse complement strand
TCCTTGACTCACTATCCACCAAATCAGAATTTACCAAACCGCAAAATTCAAATTTGTCGAACTATCAGGTTCGCTATTTGCCATGATTATAGCACATGGATATGAATAATTCTACCAGCTAAACACGGTTGTTTTTCCCTATGTAAAGCCGCAGCCGAAGCTGCGACTTCCCGACAAATTATCGGATTACTGGATGGAGGACAGCCGGACAAGGACTTCTTTCATATCCATCCAGATTTCTTCCAGACGCACTTGCAGGTCGTTGATGTCTGCTTCATAGATACTGCCTGTCTCATTGGCTCGTTTTGCATACTGGTTCAGGTTGTTGGAGCAGATTCGCAGGAGCGAAACCATTGCTTTCACATCCTGCAAATCAAGATTGATACAGTAGCCGTCCAGAGCCATTTTTCTCAGATATGCCCCCATACTGCGGATACCAAGCTCGTCCATCTTCTGATGGATTCGCTCGACTTCCTCCTTGGATGCAAGGAAATGAACATCCTGGTCTCGCTTTGCCATTACAACACCTCCTCGTAGCCCTCAGAGCGTTTTGCAGGCGGGATATGCTCGGACTTGGATTTCAGATCAGCCAGAACAGAGGGGCGTTCCGCTTCTCCTTTTTCAGCACGGCTTTCCACCGTGTCCTCCATATTGAGTGCCGCATCCAGCTCCGCAAGCCGCTGACTTTTTGCCGCAAGTTCCGCTTCCTGGGGGAATGGTTTTCCAAGTTCTGCTTTTGCCGCTTCCTGCTGATTGTAGAGATTGGTCAGCTGTTCATTGGCTCTTTCCAGCCGCTCAGGAATGCCAGAAAGTGCGTTATCCAGTCGGGTGATATTTCCCCTGGCATCCGTGCCAAGGGCTACACGGTGGCTCATAGCCCCTTTCAGAACGATGTCAAACTCACTTCGGAAGCTGTCATAGGAAAGCTCCATCTGGAATCCTCGGTAACTGCCCAGCGGAACCGGATCAGCACTTTTTGTCTCCTTGCAGGCGGCAAGAATGATTTCACCGGCATCGGCTTTTTCCGCATAATGTCTGCCCATGATTTCCATACCACAGAATCCTTCGGAGATCTGCGGATGTGCCTCCACGATCTTGATGTCCGCTTCAAAGCCATGGATATAGCCAGTCTGCTTTTCAATCTCAGCCGGGAAGTATTTCAGGAGCTTATCCTCCATGCGGTACTGCTGGCTCTGGTGGTCAGCTTTCAACACCTTCAGCCGGGCAACATCAATATCCAAGTCCATCTTTTCCTTGATGAGCGGATTACCGGCACATAATGCTTTGATCTCCGCATAGGAAAGTGCCTGCTCATCCACATCGTCACAGGAACGAACCGGAGATTTGGAGGTCATGATCTGAGAGATAAATTTCTGCTTATTCTCCAGGGTCTGGTACAAATATGCGTCGAAGGTTCCCTCGGTCACATACTGATAGACCTGAACCTCTTTATTCTGGTTGCCCTGACGGATGATACGACCGTTTCTCTGGGTCATATCAGACGGACGCCAGCCCACATCCAGATGATGAACCGCCACCAGTTTGTCCTGCACATTGGTTCCTGCGCCCATTTTCTGCGTACTGCCAAGCAGCACACGCACCTGCCCGGTACGAACCTTGGCAAAAAGTTCTTTCTTTTTTGCTTCGGTATCCGCATCGTGAATAAAGGCGACTTCCTCGGCAGGTACACCGTT
This sequence comes from Treponema sp., assembly GCA_016294105.1. Taxonomy (GTDB): domain Bacteria; phylum Spirochaetota; class Spirochaetia; order Treponematales; family Treponemataceae; genus Treponema_F. The sequence continues at coordinate 530 of JAEDCN010000062.1, read as the reverse complement.
TGCCATTAACTTGGTTTTGATGTCGTCATAGACATTGAAGGTGCCGTCATTTTTCGGAGTGGAGAGGTCACAGAACACCAGCTGTGTCAGCCTGTCAGCTTGCCCGTCCTGCCAAATGCGGAGGATATTTCCCACACAGGCATTGAGCTTGCTGTTTGGGTCATCCGGCAACAGCGGGTTCATCAGCCGCTGATCCAGCCCCAGCTTCCGCCCATCGCTGGTAATCTTCAGCATATTGTCCACAGAAGGGTCAATCATACCGGCATGAACATCCGCAGCTCTTTCGGAAAGAGATGCAACCATATCCTTCTGATACTCAGAGGGCTGCACCACAACCGTCTCAAATTTCGCTTCGGGAACCGGAAGATGCAGCTGGTCAGAGGTCTTGATGTCGGCTACTTCCTTGAACATATTCATCAGTTCAGGAAGATTGAAGAACTTGGCGAATCGGGTTCTGGCACGATAGCCGGTTCCTTCAGGAGCCAGCTCAATGGCCGTCGTTGTCTCGCCAAAGGTGGATGCCCAGGAAT
>JAEDCN010000017.1 GCA_016294105.1 Treponema sp. | reverse complement strand
CATCTTCAAAAGCTTCGAATAATTCTCTTCTGAAAACTGTAATAAATCCTCTTTGCTTCTTGCTCTTGGCATTTTCGCCTCCTAAAAAAGTCAATTGTAAATAAAAATATTGTAAATAAAAACACTGACGTTATTTTTGGCAGAGTTTTTATTCTCGTTTCCCATAAAAACCTTTCATTCCCCGCCGGCAGAGCTGGAACGAAAAATGAAAAATCCTTCCTGTATAGCAGCAAAACTTGCAATCATACACACAGGAATTGAAGAATATCTTATATCTATAAAGGTCAATGTTAGCGGCAACAGGAACAGAACTGCACCAGTAACTTTGTTTGCCAGGGAATGAACCGCTGTAATTTTTTTCTTTCTCACAAACCCCGAAATTATGTTTATGATTTTAATCAGTGCGATTATACTTGTCCAGAGCCAGATTACCCGGGGTATTTTAAATTCAGGAAAAAGTTTATAGGCTGACGATGCGACAAAAACAATATCTGCAATGGTATCAAAGTTTCTTCCGAATTTACTTTCTGTTCCAAATTTACGGGCTATTGTCCCGTCAATCATATCTGTAAATCCAGCCAGCATATAGCAGAAGTAAAAACCTGCAGAAAATACCGGGAAAGTTAACATTGCAAGACTAAAAATAATCCGACTGCCTGTGATGAAATTTGCTATCATACCTTTTTATTGTAGCACATTTTTGGTGTCTGTTGAGAAACAATTTTACCTGCATCACCTTGCCTTGCGTTAGCGCTGGGGCGCCACTACTATCCCTAGCGTGTCTTCTTGCAATGGGCTTTAATCTTCTTGATTGCCCATTCATAGTGGCTTGAACAGGTGCCTACATCTTGGAATGTAGACTGAAATCTTTTCCTAGAATTAAAACTCGACTTTAGGGCTATATTATTGTGTGAATCTGACAAAAAAATGCGTTTTTGCAGAAAAAAGTTTGAGGTTCTGTAAAAAGGTGGGCAACTGTCTACAAAAGTAGACCAACGACTAGTGTTGTCTGGAAAAACTAAGCCGGTGACGTTGGAATGCATTACGCCAGCAAGACAGCATCTGCTTCTAGGGGCATCCCAGCCATCGGGCTCCACCCTCTGGAATCCCAGTGGGTTTTCCGTTCCAGCGCAATTTCTTGTATTAATCCAAAATCCGGCAGGTGGCGGGAGCCGCCAATTCAATCACTTCCTTGCAGAACTGGCCACAGGCCGGGTTTGTTCGTTTCCAACGGAATCCGCAGCAAGAAAAAGCGAAGGTCGTTAGACCTGAGCAAATCCGTGTGACAATTTTTCAGCAAAAACTCTGCCTGGAAGCTAGACAAACCGTCGGAATGCGTTGTAATGTTTGGAAATTGAAGTTACATTCACCCGGGTGGCGGGCGAAGCCAACCCAACAACCAAATTGTGGGAGAAAAAATGTATCCAGGAGCTAAAAAAGTCAGCATTTTCTCAAAAAAAAACTTGACAAATAGAATTCCCCCGATACAATCCTTGAACACAGAACAACACAACACATATTTATGGTAGAATTTATAGCGTAAATTTCCTTTCCCATACAACCGAGGCCGCAGGCGGAATTCCGTCTGCGGCCTTTCTTCGTTTAAATCGTTTTTCCTCAGTCATTCCACTCGGCAGTTTGCTCGGAAAAAAATAAAGTTTTTCAAAGGAGTATTCTGAAATGAAGAAATCCAAGAAGTTTGTGCTGGCAGCCCTTGCCCTGCTGGCAGCAATCACGATGGCTCTGCTGCCCTTGGCGGGCTTCACCAACACCGAAGACAACACTAGCGGCAACAGCCCCGGCACAGTGGTAAGTGCCGGTATCCGCATAGATGGAGGAGAGCTGTTACCCAAGACCAGCGAGGTGCAGGTGCTGTCAGAAGCGGTGGATTTGTCCAGCCTGTACAAGGAGGGCTCTAGGGTCTTCATCTCCGGCAGGAGCGGAACCATCCAGCCCTTCGTGATGGGGCAATACGAGGTGACCCAGCAGCTGTACAAGGCTGTGATGGGGAGCAACCCCAGCTACTTCACCTCGGATGTAGCGGCTGAAGAGACCCAGGAGCTGCGACCGGTGGAGTGGGTGAGCTGGTACGATGCGGTGGTGTTCTGCAACAGACTGAGCCAGCTGATGGGGCTGGAGCCGGTGTACAGCAAGGGCGGCCAGACCGACACAAGCATGTGGGGTGATGTACCCACCAGCCGTACAAATGATACATGGAAGGATGCCATCACCTGCGACTTCACCAAGAGTGGCTACCGGCTGCCAACGGAGGCGGAGTGGGAACTTGCCGCCCGGGGCGGCGACCCTGCCGCAGACCCATGGAAGTACACCTACGCCGGAAGCAGCACCATCGATGAGGTGGCATGGTACTACGACATCAGCACTAGCAAGACCCACCAGGTGGGGACAAAGGCAGCCAACAGCCTGGAACTGCATGACATGAGCGGGAACGTGGGGGAGTGGTGCTGGGACTGGTACGACAGCATCACTGCGGACACCCCGTCCAGCGGTGCGGCCTCCGGGTCCAAACGGGTCGGCCGCGGGGGCAGTTGGGGCATCAACGCTAACGGCTGTTCGGTATCCAGCCGTAGCTACCTCGACCCCAGCCTCCGCTACTACTACCTTAGTTTCCGTCTGGTACGTCCCAGTTCTAAATAAAATTTTAAAAAGCCCTACGGCTAGAACCAAAATTACGGAACCCCAAGGCGTTGGAGTATTTTGGTTCTAAAAAATGGATTTAATTTGAAGGATGTAAATAAAAAAGAAGGCGTTTTCACCCTCATCGGTGGTGCTCCCGGCACGGTTACGGTCATCGCCACCAAGGAGGGAACCAGCCAGTACAATCCGGCCCACAGCCAGCCGCTTGTTATCACAATAAAATAGTTGTTGCTGCACAAAATTGCAGGGCCTTTCTGTCCACTGGGCAGGAGGACTTTTTTCAACGCTTCCTTTGCTCCTCCCGCCTGTCTCCAATCCTTTCCCCTTTTCTCTAGAGAAAAAAGTTTGTATATTGATTATAGAATGAAATCGTAGAAAGAGTATTCTGAAAACTTGCGCTTGAATGGGAGGTCTAGATGAAGACAGGATTGAAGGTGCTGCTGATTGTAGTGGGCATCATTGTAGTAGTTGGTGTGGCAGGCTGCCAGTTTTATAGCGGTAATTATAACAAGATGGTGGAGCTGGACGAGGCCGTTTCCGGCTCCTGGGCACAGGTGCAGAATGTGTACCAGCGCCGCATGGACTTGATTCCCAACCTGGTGGAGACGGTGAAGGGCTACGCCGCCCACGAGTCCCAGGTTTACTCAGACATTGCTGAGGCCCGCTCCAAGGTGGGCGGGGTGGTGCAGATTTCCGCTGCGGATTTGGAGGATCCCGAGAAGCTCCGCCAGTTTCAGGAGGCTCAGAACAGCTTGGGTGGCGCCCTCCAGCGGCTTCTGTCTGTCACCGAAAACTATCCCCAGCTGAAGGCCGACCAGAATTTCTTGGCTCTGCAGGATCAGCTGGAGGGGACGGAGAACCGCATCACCGTGGAGCGGGGACGGTTCAACGAGGCGGTGACAGCCTACAACACCTTCATCCGCAAGTTTCCCCAGAACATCATTGCCAACATGAGCGGATTCCGCCAGAAGGAAAAATTCACCGCTGATGCCGCCGCCCAAACAGCACCAAAAGTATCTTTTTAATCACATAAAGGTTTTCTTTTGGGAGGTTTGATTGTATGACAAAAGCAAGTATGTTACGGCGGCTTAAACTGGAAGATACCACCTTTGACACCATCAAAACTGCGGTAGCTCAGGCAGAATCAAAGACTACTGGGGAAATTGCCTTGGCTTTAACGGCAGAAAGTGCCCGCTACTCAGTGTATGAGCTGATGGCGGCCCTCTGTGTGGGAGTTTTCGCCTTTGCAGTGCTCTTGCCCTTTTCTGGTGTGATTCAGGGATTTCTGGATAAGGTTATGTGGGGGGCTGCGGTGTGGCATTTGCCTGCCTTCTTTGGCATTTCTTGCTTTGGTATTACCGCCATCCTATTTTGGGTGGCCAATGTGCCTGCGGTGGATAGACTGATTATTCCTCAGTCTGTGCGCCGTCGTACCGTTTACAATCGAGCCCTGCGTCATTTTGTGGAAAGCGGTGTGTATGCCACAGAAAATCGCTCTGGTATCCTGATTTTTGTGTCCTACATGGAGCGTGAGGTGCGGATTCTAGCTGACTCTGGAATCAGTGCCAAGATAGACCCTGCTTTGTGGAACCTGATTGCCGTGGACTTGGCAGAGGGCTTAGGAACCGCCGATGCCACGGGAGCCTTTGTGCGGGCGGTGGAACGATGTGGTGAGCTTTTAGCAGAGCATTTTCCTGCTCCTGCTGCAACAGAAGATAATCCCAACGAGCTCCCCGACGGATTGGTGATTCTTGACGATGAGGAGGGAGAAGAATGAAGGGAACAGTGATTTTCAAAAAATCTATTTTTGTGGCTCTTTTGTTGGTTGTTTTTTCTCTTCCCATCTTTTCCTTGGAGGTGCCAGCTTGGGCAGGCCCTGTAAATGACCTGGCTCAGGTGATGACTGACCAGCAACGACAGGAATTAACCGACTATCTTACCAATTTAAACAATCAGACGGGAATCCAGATGGCTGTTCTTACGGTGCCTAGCTTGGAAGGAGATTCCATCGAGGATTTTTCCTTTAGAACTGCCAGTGCATGGAAGCTGGGGCGGGCAAAGGAAGACAACGGAGCCTTGCTGGTAGTTTCTGAAGGAGATCGAGAGCTGCGAATCGAAGTAGGCTACGGCTTGGAAGGGCTCCTTACGGATGTAAAGTCTGGTCTCATCATCAGAAACATCATCACTCCCCATTTCCGTAACGGAGATTATGGTACTGGTATTGTGGAAGGAATAAAAAACATGGTGGGAGTTGCTACCGAGGATGCTCAGCTTATTTCCGCTGATATGACAGCAGAGGAAGATGATTTTGACTATCAATCCCTCGTGGTAGCCATTATCTTTTTTAGCTTATACTTTGCAATCCTCACCTTTGCCATTACTAAATCCTTTAAATCAAGACGAAACGGTTCATCTTCAGGTGGTTTCGTGAGATTTCCTACTGCAACCTTTGGAAGCGGAACCAGCAGCTTTGGTTCAAGCTTTTCCAGCGGTAGCAGCTCTAGTGGAGGCTTTTGGGGAGGAGGCTTTTCTGGAGGTGGCGGAAGCTTTGGTGGAGGCGGTGCCTCTGGCAAGTGGTAGCCTTTCTGCAGAATTCCATTCAATTCGATAATTTATTTTTGCCTTCAAGATAGTCTTGGAGGCTTTTTTTTCACTAATCATGGAAAACAAGTCAGTTTTTCTTGCGGGATTGAAAAAAAGGTGATACCTTTAAATAGTAAGATACATTCATCAATCTAAACAGAGGAATGCATTGGACAAAATTGTTACTGAAAAAAGAAAGTCGATTATGAGATTTTTTCTCACTGTTCTTGTGCTGGTAGCTTGTACCTTGTTGATAGCATCTTTTCTGCCACAGATGGAAGAAGGCTCTGAAAGTATTTCCATCGGTTTTTTTGCCCTTATTCCAGCTCTTTTTTTGATTATTTATATTTTCATCACAAAACGGATTTTGGAAGCCCTGATTTTAGCCTCTCTCATGTGCTTTATTTTTTCTTACAAATGGGAATTTCTGTCTGCCTTTAGTGACGGCCTTACTTCCGTTATGATGGACGAGGATACTGGCTGGCTCATTATCGTTTGCGGGCTGATGGGTAGCATCATTAAGCTTATTGAGCGAACTGGTGGCAGTCTTGCCTTTGGTCGCTTTGTGGCAAACCACGCAAAAAGCCGTGTGGGAACTCTTTTGTGGACCTATCTTTTGGGCATTATCATTTTTATCGACGATTACTTGAACAGCCTAACGGTGGGTTCTTGCATGGCACCTATTACCGACAAGCACCGAGTTTCCCGAGAAGAATTAACCTACATCGTGGATTCTACGGCAGCCCCAGTGTGCGTTCTGCTTCCCATTTCCACCTGGGCAGTATTTGCCTCCCGCCTTTTGGTGGATAACGGCCTTGTTTCCCAAGATAAAGCTATCGCCTATTTTGTAAAGACCATTCCCTACAATTTTTATGCGTGGGCTGCCTTGATTGTAGTTTTACTGCTGATTTTCCGAGTCATTCCACCCCTTGGTCGCATGAAAAAGGCTGATGAACGGGTAAAAAACGGTGGTCCTTTGGCTCCTGCTGGTTCTGAGCGAATGGATATTCGCGGTGGTCATACGGTGGAAGAAACTGCTGCTGGAGTCCAAGGCAAAATGATTGATTTTTTACTGCCAGTTGCTTGTCTGGTGATTTCTACCATTGTGGCTGACGTGAACATGCAGAAGGGCGTGATTATTACCCTAGGCTTTATGTTTGTGTTCTATGTTGGCCGAGGCTTGATTTCTGCTCAGGAATTTGCTGATTGCTGTGTGGAAGGGCTAAAAAATATGCTGCTTCCTTTGATTTTGATGGTATTGGCCTTTCTTTTTAGTGATGCGAGCAGCTCCATTCAGTTTACCGAAACTATCATTAACGGTGTCCTACCCACCATGGAAAAAATTCCTCAGCTTATGCCCCTGATTATTTTTATCATTCTTGGTGTTACAGAATTTATCACTGGAACTAATTGGGGCTTGTACATCATTGCCCTTCCCATTGTGATTCCCCTGTCCCAGGCTGTGGGTGGAAACACGGTGCTGGCCATTAGTGCCGTGTTGTCCGCTGGTGTATTCGGAAGTCACATTTGCTTTTATTCTGATGCCACCATCATCAGCTCTGCCGCCTGTGGCTGTGATAACTTTGAACATGGACTTTCTCAAATGCCCTACGGCTTCCTTGGTGCAGGGATTGCCATGATTTTGTTTACCGTGGCTGGCTTTGTCATGACATAAGATGGATTTTTCTCAGTCACGTGTTACAGTGGTGACTCCCGAAGAACTTGTAGCCTTAGCTGAATAAAACAGGCTTTACATCTTACAAATTACCTGATTCAGCAGCTCCAGGTAAACCGATGTCCTGTCGGTAGAACATACCTTCAAAGTTAACGTGCTTCATCATGGCATAGGCTGCATCCCAAGCTTCTTGGAAGGTAGATCCATGGGCAGAAACTGCTAGAACTCGCCCACCATTTGTAATGAGCTGCTTTGCATCTTCCCCTGGCAACCGGTTTCTTCTGTCCAGAGTAGCCCCTGCAACAAAAATTTTATTTCCTTCAGGAAGCTGCTGGGGAAGAGTAATAGCCATTCCCTTTTTGTAGGCTTCTGGATAGCCACCAGAAACAGCAACGGGAGCGCAGATAAAGCCTGGCTTCCACTTAAAATCAAAGTCTTTCAGTGTTCCGTTGATGATAGCCTGACACATGTGGGCAAAATCAAAATCCATAAGAGGTAGCACGGCCTGGGTTTCTGGGTCTCCAAGGCGAACATTGTATTCCAACAGCTTGGGGCCTTGAGGAGTGAGCATGATACCAAAGAAGATAAAGCCTCGGTAGTCCATTCCTTCTGCAATCATTCCCTGCAAGGTGGGCTGAAGGATGGTTTTCTGGAAGGCCTCCAACTGCTGGGCTGTTACGTCGGCTACTGGGGCAATGGCTCCCATTCCACCAGTATTGGGACCACGGGCTCCATCTAGAAGTCGTTTGTGGTCACGAGCGGTAACAAAGGGAACGATGGTAGCCTTGCCCGCCTGTGCCAGCTCTGGAGTTACGGAAACAGCAGCCAAAATGGAAATCTCCACACCCTGGAGATATTCTTCCATTACCAGCTTTGAGCCTGCTTGGCCTAAGGCCTTTTGATTCATAAATTTATGGATGGCATCGGTAGCTTGGGTTTCTGTGGCAGCCACAACAACACCCTTTCCTGCAGCCAAACCGTCGGCCTTTACTACAATGGGAGCACCTTTTTCCTGCACATAGGTACGGGCTGCCACTTCATTTGTAAAGGTTTTACTTTCACCGCAGGCAACGCCATGCTTTTGCATGAATTCCTTGGCTAAATCTTTACTTGCTTCCAAGGCTGCACCTTGAGATTTGGGGCCTACAACAGGAATTCCTGCATCCCACAGCTGGTCTGCAAGTCCATGAGCTAGGGGATCTTCTGGCCCGATAACAGCCATATCACATTTTTCATCAATTGCAATGACAACACAGGCATTTTCAAAGCTCATGTGCCGAGTATTAGGATTAGCGGTGGGATCGATGTTGCGACATTTTGACTCAAGGGCAGTACCACCATTTCCTGGTACGCAGAGGATTTCCGTCACAGAGGGGCTCTTTGCCAAAGCCCAACAAATGGCGTGCTCCCGCCCGCCAGAACCAATTACAAGAACTCTCATGCCCTCATCTTAACAGGGAACCCACTCTTTTTCAACTCCAATCCCTGGCTTTAACATTTCCCTTCCCCGTGGTATACTGCATTTCGTGAATTCCCATGATTTATATCTGCCCATCTGCCAAGATGATTTGCAACGCAGGGGCATTCAGCAGCTTGATTTTGTATTCATCTCCGGCGACGCCTACGTAGACCATGCCACCTTTGCCGCCCCTCTTTTGGGCCGATTGCTGGAAAGCAAGGGCTACACCGTGGGCATCATTCCCCAGCCTGATTGGAAATCCACCACAGATTTTATGAAGCTAGGGCGACCACGACTGGCTTTTTTAGTAACAGCTGGTGCCATGGACTCCATGGTGGCAAATTACACTGCCAACAACAAGCCTCGTTCACAGGATGCCTATTCCCATGGTGGAGAAGCTGGACATCGACCAGACAGAGCCTTAATCACATACACTGCAAAGATTCGGGAAGCCTATAAGGGAGTTCCTGTCATTATCGGGGGAATTGAAGCCAGTCTCCGTCGTTTTGCCCACTACGACTACTGGTCAAACACCGTTCGCCGTTCAATCCTGCTGGATTCCAAGGCCGACCTGCTGATTTATGGCATGGGGGAGCGTCCCTTGCTAGAAATTGCCTCCGCTTTGGCAGAAGGGAAGCCAGTGACAGAAATCCGTGGAGTGCGGGGAACCTGCTGGCGAACCGGCAAGGAATCGGAGCTTCCTGCAGGCTGTGCCAATGGACAGGGAAAATTTCAGCCAGCCATGAGGATTCCTTCCTTTGGTGAGGTTTCTGCCAATTCAACTGAGGGAAAAAAACAATTCGCCCGCTCCTACATCTTGCAGGAACAAAATACCGACGCCATTTCTGCCCACATCTTAATAGAACAAAGTGAAAGTCGCTATGTGGTACAGGAGCCACCTACTTTGCCCTTAAGTCAACAGGAATTTGATGACGTAATGGAGCAGCCCTTTACCCGACGGTGGCATCCTATCTACGACAAGCCTGCTGGCAACGGAAAGGTGGGGGTACCTGGCTTGGAGGAAGTGAAGTTCTCTCTTACCAGCAATCGGGGATGCTTTGGAGCCTGTTCCTTTTGTGCCATCACCTTTCATCAAGGCAAGCGGATTCAAGCCCGCAGTCATGACTCTTTGGAGCGAGAGGCCAAGCTTTTAATTCAAGAACCTGATTTTAAGGGCTACATCCATGACGTGGGAGGCCCCACTGCCAACTTTCGCAAGGATGCCTGTGGAAAACAAGCCAAGGCTGGTGCTTGCATTCACCGTGAGTGCCTGGGCACAGATCCCTGTCCCCACTTGGAGGTGGATAATAGCGATTATCTTGTTTTGCTACGACGGCTACGAAAGCTTCCTGGGGTAAAGAAGGTGTTTGTCCGCAGTGGTATTCGCTTTGACTACTTGATGCTGGAAAAAGATAAAACCTTTTTCCGAGAATTGTGTCAGCACCATATTTCTGGTCAGCTGAAGGTAGCACCTGAGCATGTAAACAACAAGGTTTTGTCTCTCATGCGGAAAAGCACCCATGAGGTCTACAAGAATTTTGAGGTGGAGTACAAACGAATCAACAAGGAGTTGGGAAAAAAGCAGTATCTTGTTCCCTATTTTATTGCGGGGCATCCTGGTGCCGATTTGAATGCTGCCATTGACGTGGCATTGCATCTGAAGAAAAATGGCTTTGTGCCAGACCAGGTACAGGATTTTTATCCCACCCCAGGAAGCTTGGCTACCTGTATGTATTACACTGGCCTTGACCCTCGCACCATGGAGGAAATTTACGTGGCTCGTGGTGGTCATGAACGGCGGTTGCAACGGGCCTTGCTCCAATTTAACAAGAGCGAAAATCGGCGCCTTGTACAAGAAGCCCTAGAAAAGGCTGGTCGCAAGGATTTAATTGGTGTGTTACGATGAGTTGTAATTCCATGAAAACCCACCTTGTTCCTGTTTGCACCATTCCTGCAGAAATTTCCCCACAAGCCCTGCCTTTGGGTGCAGCCTCCATTGTGGCAGCCATTAACAAGAGCTTTACCGAAAAGCCCCTTGCACCAGCTGCTTCTGTTGAGGCTCGCTTGGTATCTATTCCACCAGAATTTCATCTGTCGCAGGAGGAACAAGCTCAAGCCATTGCAGCCCAGCTTTTGGAGCTCCAGCCTGCTGCCCTTTGCTTTTCTCTTTTTGTGTGGAATCGAACAGTGCTGGCTCGGGTTGCAGCTATCATTCAGGAAAAAGTCCCAGAAATTCCCCTTATTGCAGGTGGCCCAGAGGTTACGGCGGGTGCGGCAGATAATGATCCGTTCCATTACTTGGTGAGTGGAGAAGGGGATGAGGCGGTACCGAATCTTTTGCGTCAACTGCTACAAAAGGATGCTTCTGTGGCTAATGGTTCCAATGCCGACTGCCATCCTCCAAGAAAGATTTTTTCTCCCCGTACCAATCAGGAAAAGCTACCTTCCCCCTATTTGACCGGTGTTTTGAAGCCTGCTGAATACCAAAATGGTGCTTTGTGGGAGCTGGCTCGTGGCTGTCCCTTTAAATGTGCCTATTGCTATGAGTCCAAGGGTGAAAAGACCGTGGCTTATTTCCCTCTGGAGCGGATTCGTCAGGAGCTAGATTTTTTTGCCAAGGAAAAGGTGAGACAAATCTTTGTACTGGATCCTACCTACAACGCAAAAAAAGAGCGGGCAGTGGAAATCCTCAAGCTGATTCGGCAAAAGGCTCCTAACACTTTTTTCCATTTTGAATGTCGAGCAGAATTGCTGAATCCTGAGCTGGTGGCTGCCTTTTCTCGTATATCCTGTTCTCTGCAAATCGGTTTGCAAAGTGCCCGCCCAGAGGTACTCAAACTGGTGGCTCGCAGCATCAACCGAAAGGAGTTTGCAGGAAAAATCGCACTGCTGAACAATGCAGGTATTATTTTTGGCTTTGATTTAATCTACGGTCTTCCCGGAGACAATCTTGCAGGCTTTAAGGAAAGCATTGACTATGCTATTTCCCTGTATCCCAACAGCTTGGAGATTTTCCGCCTTTCCGTATTGCCTGGTACCGCCCTCTTTGACCAAAAGCAAGAGCTGGGCTTGGTGGCTCCATCAACACCGCCTTACCTAGTAGAATCCACCCCACAGTTTTCTGCCAAAGATTTAGATAAGGCGGAAGCACTGGCCCGTGCCACTAACTATTTTTATTCCCGTGGGCGGGCGGTAAGCTGGTTCCATTCCCTACTGAAACCTCTTCGCTGCAGTCCTTCAGTTTTTTTTACTCGATTTGTGGATTTTTTAGCGGCAGAAAACATCAATATTCCCGCTATTCAGGATGACTGTAGCCACAAGGAGGTGGAGCAGGTGCAGCTTAAGTTTATCCAAAGTCAGTATTCCAGTCCCAAGCTTAAGTCCCTGCTACCTGCCGCCACAGACCTTATCAAGCTGAACGGTGCCTTTAGCCGAGCCTATGCTGATGGGGAACGAACCACCTTGAACTTGACCTTTCATCCCGATGACTTGTTGAGTCCCTATTCTCAGGATTTAGCTTTTTTCTGCCAACATGCCCAAAAAACAAAGCTCCACATTGTGGTGCAGCCTGGAAAGAAGGGCGTTGAGTGGCGACAGGTGAAAAAGGGATGAAAAAAAGGGCTGGAAATTGAAGTGCACTTCAAAATCCAGTCCTTTTCAATTCATCTTGCAAACTCTTTTCTTGTGGCTCTATTACAGGGCTGCAAGAATCTCTGTTGCGTGGGTTTTTGTGTTTACCTTGGGGAATACGTGGGAAATCACCCCGTTTTCGTCTACCACAAAGGTGGAGCGGATAATTCCCATATAAGTCTTGCCACACATCTTCTTCTCGCCCCAAGCACCAAAGGCTTGGATGGTGGTGGTTTCCACGTCGGAAAGCAGGTGGAAGGGCAGTTCAAACTTTTCCCGGAACTTGGTGTGGGAAGCGGTGCTGTCCTTACTGATTCCCAAAACTACTGCTCCCTTGGCAAGAATCTCGTCGTACACGTCACGAAAGCCACAGGCCTCTGTGGTGCAGCCAGGAGTGTTGTCCTTGGGATAAAAATAAATCACTATTTTCTTGCCCTTGAAATCAGCAGGTGAAATCATGGTGCCATCCTGATTGGGAAGTGAAAATCCTGGTACTGTATCTCCAACTTGAAGCATTTTTTTCCTCCAAAACTAAATAAAATCTTTGTTATTCCGAATGGTATAGAAGGGATATATGTTTGTCAAGAATCAACTATATTTGATTGACTTATGTCATTTTAGGAATTACAATAAAAAATATATCCATTTTCTATTTTTTAAATATAGATAACAAAATACTGAGAGGTGGAGAGTGAAATTATTTGAGCTTCGACATAAAATTCTTTTCAAAATCATTTTTTCTGTTTGTATTGTCATTGGAAGTAGTATTGTAGGCTTATCTATTTTTCTTTTTAATCAACTTAATTCCATGAACCTTGGAGATGGTGTTTCTGCAAAGGTCATTTTGTTGTCTCTCGGTTCTACAATCTTTGTGTTGGGGTTGGTAGGAATCACTTCTATCATCATTCTCCAAACATATATCTTACTTCCCATTAATAAGGCTATTGTAGCCTTTAGAAAGTTACAAGGTACTGATGGTTTAGCCGATTTAACCTATCGAGTGGAAGTGCGGAGCAAGGATGAGATAAGCCAACTTTGTAACTTTGTGAACCAGTTCATTGATATGCAGCAGGAAATCTTGATGGATGTTAAGAATTCCAGCAATGCTATTACTAATATTACTCAAACTCTTGATTTTTCTAGTCGAGATGCAACAAATGCCGCAGGATATATCAACCTTAATATTTCCAATGTCAATCAACAGGTAGAAAAACAAAATCAGGCCTTGCAATCTGTTGTCAATATCATTGGTGCCAGTGTTAAAAAGATTGGAGGCTTGGATGATCTCATTAATCAGCAAACGGCAGGTATTTTAGATTCCTCCTCTGCCATTGAAGAGATGGTAGGAAATATCAATTCTGTTTTCAATTCCATGAAAAAAATGGCCCATGAATCACAGCAACTAACGGTCATTACAGAAGAGGGGCGAAATCGTCAAGATGAAGTTGCACAACAGATTGATAATATGGTACGCCAGTCCCAGCATTTGGCTGAAGCTAACGATGTAATTGCCCAAATTGCTGACCAAACGAATCTTTTAGCTATGAATGCTGCCATTGAAGCTGCCCATGCTGGGGAGGCTGGAAAGGGCTTTTCTGTTGTTGCTGATGAAATCCGTAAGTTAGCAGAAGATGCGGCAGAACAATCTAAGGCAATTTCTCTTGAATTAAAGGAGATTTCTCGAGTTATACAACAAGTTGTAAATACTTCTGAAAAATCTCAAGAGGGATTTTCTGAGATTACAGACAAGGTTTCTTGTACAAATAACATTGTCCAAGAAGTGTCTCATGCCATGGCTGAGCAACAGATCACCTCCAAGCAGGTTCTGTTGTCATTACAAGCTATTAATGATAGTAGTATTGAGTTACAAAATACTTCTTCAGAAATCAATAAGGATATGGTTAATCTCCAGAAATTTTCCCATAACTTTGATGATATTGCTGCCAGCGTTGCCTCCAGCATGACTCGTATGGATATGAGCGTCCGAGAAATTGATTCCAACGACAAGACGGTGGTACAACAGGTGGAGCTAGCACATATCGCAACCTTGCGGTTAGATAATTTGCTGGCAAAATTCAAGCTCAACTAAAGGCTGCTATAATATCCAGCACCTGATGCAAATAGCCTGCTCCAAACAGATTCAAGTGATTCAGCAGGTGGTACAGGTTGTAGATATCAAGGCGGCGAGAAAAATCCTTAGGAATGGGGTTCACCTGATGATAGCTTTCGTAAAATTTTCGTGGAAATCCACCGAAAAGCCGTGTCATGGCTAGGTCAGCTTCCCAATGACCGCAATAGGCTGCAGGGTCAATGAGCCAGCCGTGACCATCGCTTCCTGTATACAGGTTACCGCCCCATAAATCTCCGTGGAGCAAGGAGGCTTGGTCTGGTTCAGGTAATAATTCTTCCAGCCGAGCAAGAAGCTTTTCGTTTATGTCCTGTTGCTTTACTGAAAAATATTTCGCCGCCCACTGAAACTGAGGAGCCAATCGGCAATCCCGGAAAAATTCCACCCAAGAGGCTTTGGGCTGATTGATTTGGTGAGTAGCACCAATGTAGTTGTCAAGGATAAAGCCAAAAGTCTTTGTCTTGTACGTATCTTCTTCTGGAGAATTCCCTTTAGTTTTGGGAACCAGGTGACTGCAATCTGCACGGTGGAATTCTGCAAGCCGTTGACCGAACACCTCCCAGTAATTAGAAGCCTTTGCTGTAGAGGGAAGGAATTCCAGTAGTAAGAAGGAGCAGGGCCCCCGCAAAGGATTGTTATTGCCATCATCTATGCCCCAAGCCAAAACCTGCGGTGTTTTCAGGATTCCCAAGGAAGCAATTGCCTCTAAACCCACCACCTCCGTGCGGAAAAAGTCTGCATTTTTTCGGGAATTGGCCTTCATAAAAAGTGTTTCCACGGCACCTGATGGAGATTCCACTTCAAGCTTGTAGGCATGATTGATGTCACCACCCAGCACAGACCGAGCGGAAATCACCTTTCCTAAGCCCAACTCTTGGAGTGCTTGGGAAAAGCCTTTAGGTGGAAAACGAAGGATAAAATCTTGACTCATGGTTGATATATCGGAATAAAACTTCCCACAGGATATGCTAGAGATTTGCCTTTACCATGGCACGATTGATAATATCCACCACACCATTGATAGCCCAAGGACAGGTTACCGTAAGCGGTTGCCCAGGCCATTCCTCCAGGGCCACAGTATAGCCCCCTGAACAAAAGAATAAACGGTGGCTGGGATGGCGGGAGGGGACCTACCGACGCCGCCCTCTGAGCGTAGCGAAGTGTAAGGCGACGGTGGGTTCTCCTGCCATCCCAGCCACCACTTTAATATTTTACTCCTCTATGCTATACTGCATCCCGTGGAA
Organism: Treponema sp.; assembly: GCA_016294105.1. Taxonomy (GTDB): domain Bacteria; phylum Spirochaetota; class Spirochaetia; order Treponematales; family Treponemataceae; genus Treponema_F. The sequence goes on along the minus strand of JAEDCN010000017.1, from coordinate 29,648 downwards.
AATATGAGAAGAACCGTCACCTGTGGCGATTTGCGCAAGGCTGACGTTGGAAAGACAGTTATATTGAATGGATGGATTCACCGTAAGCGAGACCACGGTGGCATCTCTTTTATCAACCTGCGAGACCGTCACGGCTTGACTCAGGTGGTGGTGGATTCTGACTCCCCAGCTCACTTGGTGGATTTGGCCTTGGACTTGAAGATGGAATATTGCTTGGCTGTGGAAGGAATTGTTCGTGGCCGCCCTGATTCCATGATTAACCCAGAAATGCCCACTGGAGAGGTAGAGGTTGTAGCCAAGGAAATCCAGGTGCTTTCCAAGAGCGAAGTCCTGCCCTTCATGATTGACGAGGTAAACAAGGACGGAACTCCAGTAATCCCCAACGAGGATTTGCGCCTCAAGTATCGCTACCTTGATTTGAGAACTGCTTCCATGCAGCATCACTTGGCTCTTCGCCACAAGGTAACTATGGCAGTTCGCAACTATTTGGACGGACAGGGCTTTTACGAGCTGGAAACTCCCACCTTCATTAAATCTACTCCAGAAGGTGCTCGAGACTACCTTGTTCCCTCTCGCCTCTATCCCGGTAAGTTCTACGCATTGCCCCAGTCTCCCCAGCTGTACAAGCAGCTTTTGATGGTGTCTGGCTTTGACCGCTATTTCCAGATTGCTCGTTGCTATCGTGACGAAGATGCTCGTGGAGACCGTCAGCCTGAGTTTACCCAGATTGATATGGAAATGAGCTTCGTGTCTCGGGATGACGTGCTTTCTATGACCGAGGGCATGATGGCTCACGTGTTCAAGGAAACCATGAACATCACCTTGGAAACTCCCTTCCCCCGCATTGCCTACGACGATGCTATGGATTGGTACGGTAGCGACAAGCCTGAGCTTCGCTTTGACATGAAGATGCAGGATGCAGCCTTTATGGCAGAAATCGGAAGCTTCCAAGCCTTTAAAGATGCTCTGGTTCCCAACGAAAAGGGTGTGGTAGCAGGTGCTGTAAAGGCTCTGGTAGTGCCTGGTGTTGCTGCCGACTATAGCCGCAAGAAGATTGAAGAGCTGGAAGGAACAGCCAAAATCTACAAGGCCCGTGGGTTAGGCTGGACAAAGGTGGCTGAAACAGCTGATGCACCTGTTTTTGAAGGTGGAATCGCTAAATTCTTTGAAGGTCAGGCTGCCGTAGTATGCGAAAAGCTGGGAGCAAAGGCTGGAGACTTGTTGCTCTTTGTTGCCGACCAGAAGAAGTCCGTGGCTTGTACTGCCTTGGGTGCTGTTCGCAGTCGCTTGGGCAAGGACTTGAACCTGTGCAATCCTGACCAGTTTGCCTTTGCATGGATTGTGGACTTCCCCATGTTTGAGTGGAACGAGGAAGAAAACAAGTGGGACACCGCTCACCACATGTTCACCATGCCCCAGGAAAAATACCATGCCACACTGGAAAGTGACCCAGGAAGCGTTAAGGGTGACTTGTACGACTTGGTTCTCAACGGCTACGAATTGGCCTCTGGTTCCATCCGTATCCACGATCCTCAGCTGCAAAAGCGAATCTTCCAGATTGTAGGCTTTGACGAGGCAGAAGGCCAGAAGAAATTCGGCTTTTTGACGGAGGCCTTCAAGTATGGTGCTCCACCTCACGGAGGAATTGCTCCTGGATTGGATCGCTTGGTAATGCTGATGTGTAAAGAAACTTCTATTAAAGAAGTTATCGCCTTCCCCAAAAACAGCTTTGCACAGAGCCCCATGGATGATTGTCCCTCCGAGGTTGACCAAAAGCAGATTGATGACTTGCATTTGATTATCAAGGATATCTAAAAAATCAGGTTATCTTGAGATAGTTTCTATCTTGGGATAACCTGATAAAAAAAGAAAGCGTGGATTTCAGGTTGAACACAACACTGATTTCCACGCTTTTTTTGTATCCCAGTTTTCGGCTGTTCTATCACTTAAATACTGATGTTCACCATACTGGCAACTTGAGCCGACTGGGCATACACGCTCTTGTTATGACGATAGGGATTGGTGACTGTGGACATTCGCTCTTTAATTTGGCTCATGTGCAGCTTCAGTAAATTGCGGTTGGACTGATTTCGCTCCAAAACCTGCCGCTGAAGTCGCTCCAAATCGGCCTGAAGAACGGGAATATCTGCCACATCCCCCCGTCCCTTGCTGATGCGCTCTTGATACATGAGCTCCATGGGTTTAATCACCTTCTGCAGGCTGATGATGTGAGATGCAATCTGTTGTTCAAGCTCAGTGTGAGCCAACAAGGACTGGGTATTTTCCTCTTGAATCATCTTACTTTGGGATTCCAGAACACGAAGATACTCTCGAAACTTGTCCCGCTGCTGTTCCAGCAAGGAACGAAAGCGACGGAGGATTGCAGTTCGTTCATCAATTTCAGCCTGAGTCAGTTCCATGGACTTACCCGTTTATATCAATGCCGTTCATAACAGGAGCTGGTTCTCGACCTGCCTCTATGGCAGCTTCTGCCCAAGCATCTCTCAGCTGCATCAGCATGTCCTGGATAAAGGTAATCTTTTCCCGGTCGTGGCTGATGGAAATGCTCAGTAGTTCCTGATTAAAGTAGATGTATAGTGACATTAAATTCTTTGAGATGTCTCCCCCAGCATTCATGTCCAGAGAAATCATCAGCTCGGTGATAATCTCCTGAACCTTTACAATGTGCTTGGAAAACTGCTCAATGTTCTGAGCCTCAATTTTATTGCCACCCATAAGATAGGACACAGCGTAGCTCAATTGACGGATTGCTTCGTTGTACAACATTACAACGAGCTTTCCTTGGCTGGCTGTTTTCACACCTGTGTCACGATAGGCGCCGTAGGCACCATAAGGTTGACCGTAACCCATATTTACCCCCCTACAGTTGCTCCTTTAAATATCGGAGTGGTAAAATTGCCCTTTAGTTTTAATTTAAAAAAAACGCCATAGTATCGACTATTCTCTTTTTTTTTCGTATATTCTTATTATGAGGTTGAATAATGAGCAATTCTAATGATAAAGATAATAAAAATGGCAAGAAATCTGAGCAAGATCCCTTTGAATTTTTCAAATTGTCTCCCGACTCAGGGAACAAAAAGGGTGGCGGTGGAAGAAAAGGCTCCTCCTTTCCCTTTTGGGCCATCATTTTAATCGTTGTGGCTGTCATTGGTATTATCAACATATTTCTTTCCTCCCAGCCTGATAATTTAATTCCTTTCTCCGACTTCAAGGCCATGATTCAAAATGGTCAAATTACCCGTGTTGATATTGGTGAAACCTATTTTACCGGCTACCTGGGAAATGTGGTTGCAGAGGAAACTCCCTCCTCTGGCTTGACGCTTTTTAGCACCGCCTCTGCCACTGCAAGCAATTCTGTGCGTACTGCAGGAATCCTGACAGAAAGCTTCTTGCAGCTGCTAGATGAGGCTGGTGTTTCCTACAAGGTGGTAGCAAAACAAAATAGCTTTTTGACTCAGCTGCTGATGAACCTGATTATTCCCTTTGGCTTTATCTTCCTGATGTGGATGTTCATCTTCCGCAAGATGGGTGGTGGCCTTGGTGGTAGTATTTTCTCCGCGGGTAATTCTCGTGCCAGTGCCGTAGAGGAAGGCTCCATTGTAACTCGCTTTTCTGATGTAGCTGGTGTGGATGAGGCCAAGGAAGAGCTGGTAGAAGTAGTTGATTTTTTGAAATCACCTGAAAAATACACAGAAATCGGTGGAAAGATTCCCAAGGGTGTGCTTTTGGTTGGGCCTCCTGGTACGGGAAAGACCTTGCTGGCTCGTGCCGTTGCTGGTGAAGCTGGTGTTCCCTTCTTTAAGATTTCTGGTTCCGACTTTGTGGAAATGTTCGTTGGTGTTGGTGCCAGCCGTGTTCGTGACCTGTTCCGTCAGGCTCGTGAAAAGGCTCCTTGTATTGTGTTTATTGACGAGCTTGATGCCATTGGTAAAAGCCGTGTGAACAATATCCACGGTAATGACGAGCGGGAGCAGACCTTGAACCAGTTGCTGGTAGAAATGGACGGATTCGACAATTCTAAGGGGCTGATTCTCTTGGCTGCCACCAACCGCCCCGATGTTCTTGACCCAGCCTTGCTACGTCCTGGCCGCTTTGACCGTCAGGTAGTGGTAGATCGTCCCGATGTAAAGGGGCGGGAAGCAATCCTGAAAATTCACGCCAAGAACGTAAAGCTGGGTAATCAGGTGGACTTGGCTTCCGTTGCCCGCTCCACCTCTGGCTTTGCTGGTGCTGATTTGGCCAACGTGGTGAATGAGGCTGCATTGCTGGCTGTTCGTGCTGGAAGAAAGGAAGTTCAAATGGAGGATTTCCACGAGGCAGTGGAAAAGGCCATTGCTGGTTTGCAGAAGAAAAGCCGTGTTATCAAAGAAAACGAGCGAAAAATCGTGGCAGTTCACGAAACTGGTCACGCCTTGGCAGCAGCCTTTACTGAGGGAGCCGACAAGGTGCATAAAATTTCAATTATTCCTCGTGGAATTGCTGCCTTGGGGTATACCTTGCAGATTCCAGAGGAAGACCGATATCTGCGTACTGAAAAGGAGTTGTACGGAGAAATTGACGTTTTGCTTGGTGGCCGGGCTGCAGAGCAGGTTTATTTTGGTGAGGTTTCCACTGGTGCTTCCAACGACCTGCAGCGAGCCACAGACATTGCCCGCAAGATTCTCACTGACTACGGTATGAGCGACAAGTTCAAGAACGTGGTGCTTTCTCAGCGAGGTGGTGGCTACGGTTCAGATTCTCCCCAGCTGGTGCGAGAATATTCTGAGTCAACACAGCAATACATTGACCAAGAGCTGGCTCGCATTATGGAGGAGCGGTTCACTGGTGTGGTGAATATGCTTACCGAAAAGCGTGATCTGCTGGACTATATTTCCCAGCGGCTTTTGGAAAAAGAAGTTATCGAGCAGGCTGAATTCGAGGATATTATTAAGGCTCGCCAGCACTTGGACGAGTTGCCAGAACCTGTTCCCGCTACAGAAACCTAAATATAGAATACAAATAAAAAAGCTGTTTCATTGCGAAACAGCTTTTTTTGTTTAGTCAACATTAACAATAAAATCTTATGGTATCAGTATTAAAGAATGTTTTCCACTTAGCACAAATGATAAAGAATTCTGCGGCTATAATGTCTTCAATCTTGTTCAAATCCTTTCTTCTAATGCATATTTGTAGAAAAGATGAACATGTCGTTCCATCAGTCGTGTGAATTCTGTGATTTCATTTTCGGTGAACCCCTCATTGTAAATCCAGTTATAGCTAGGGAGCTCTGCACGGGCAGAACAAAATCCATTTTCAATTGGTCGTTCAAAATGAACTTGAACAACTTGCTCTCCAGACTTTTCTAAGATTTGAGAGTGAGTGATGAGGGCATTATCGGCTAAGGTCATATACTCATACATCATGGATATACCCTAAATTCGATGCATGGCACTAAAAACCTTCTCGTGCATGATGTTGATGGAAACGGAAAGCTGCTGTCCCAGCTCATTCAAGGCGGTGCGCAGCTCTTCCATGGGAAGCTGGGCAGCGGATAAATCAACCATCATCATCATCACAAAGTTGCCAGAAAGAATGGTTTGGCTAATGTCTGCTATGTTAATGCTATGCTGAGCAAGGAAATTGCTCACCTTGGCAATGATGCCTACTTGATCGGTTCCTACCACGGTAATAATTGCGTTCATACTAAAATGATAATGAAAAAAGCCCCCTTTGGAAAGGGGGCGGGAAGGGTCTAAAAACTGATAATTTCTTCGTGAATGGTAATGGCGAATTGGTCGGTCATGCCGGAAATAAATTCGATGATGCACTTGTTAAAACTGTCTGGTTGGGACAGGTCAAACACTGGCTGGATGGAATCGAATTTGATGTTTGCTCGTTTTTCAAGATTGTAGCTGGTGTACTTTACCAACCAGTCCTCAAAGGTGGCGCTGAGCAGGGGATATTGCTTGAGGCAGAATCCCACCTTCTGGCTGGGAACAAAGGGCTGGGTTTGGCATAGCAATCGGTAGATGGTATGAATAATCACTGTGGCGTAGTGCTCAAACTCCTGAAGTCGCCAGTGGTTGTAGATGTTGGCAAAGTTAAAGGACTTTAGCTTTTTCATAAACTTAAAGTAGGCGGGTGAAAATACCAAGCCTGCTTCTGGGGAGCTTTGCTGGCACAGATCCACAATCAAATCGTTAATGAGGACGGTGGTGTTGACGGTTTTTCCTGTTTTTGTGGCGGAAAAGCCAAAGCATTCTCCTACAATTTCCCGCAGCTGACGATAGGCTCCCATGTCCAAGATGTGGTACCGGCGGGCATCCTCAATGTCACGTCCCAGATAGGCAATCTTGTCGGAAAGCTTCACCACGCAACCCTCCCAGGTGTAAGGCTGGACACTGCCCGCCTTTTTGATGTCGTAGAGGGGAATGGCCTGGCTGCGGGGACGGATGCCGCTCTCGTCCACCTCGCCACAATGGCACACGATGCCGTCCCGCACGGCGTAGGTCAAATCCAGGTTCTTTGCCCTGCCTTCTGGGTCCTGCAAGGTTTCGATGTAATCTGCAAAAAAGAGGCTGTTTCGTTCGTGCCAGAACCGCTTGGGGGCGTTCTCCCCCTGCTTTTGCCGCAGCAGGCTGTTGAGGCAGTCCTCTCCAAAGTGGCCGAAGGGTGCGTGACCAATGTCATGACCTAAGGCGATGGCAGCAGCCAGCTGCTCGTTCAGGCCTAGGTGCTTGGCAATGGTGGAGGCCACGGAGGCCACGTGAAAGACGTGCTCCATGCGGGTGCAGATGTGGTCGTTTCTGGGGGCGAAAAATACCTGGGTCTTGTGCTTGAGTCTGCGGAAGGCCTCGCAGTGCAGGACCCGGGTGTAGTCACGCTCAAATTCCGTGCGGATGTCGTTGTTTCTGGAATATAACTCATGCTGTCGCTGAATGGCCTGCTGCCAGTTGGGATGCCCCTCCTGACATTTTTCCTGAATGAATGCGTCTTTCATGGGGCAACTATACTTTGTTCCCTTCTATTAGACAAGGCCATTATTTGGGAAGTCAAATTAAGCCAAAGTCTTGAAAAAACGGACACCCCTCTCACTTTGTGGTATTTCTATCAACAGTAAAAGTTGACTTCAATTTGATTGCAGGGTAGAACTATCCTACACTAAAAGTATGAGGAAAATTTTCGCCATGACGATACTGTTTGCCCTGTCCCTCCTGTGCTTCCTGGCCTGCTCCGCCTGTACGGTGGTTCCCAGCAGCAACGCTTCCCAGCTGGCTAGCTTCTACCATCAGACCGCCGTCCCCCTGGAAACGGTGGATGCCTCCGCCAACGTCAACGGCCGCCTCCCAGAGCAGGTCTACATCAAGACCCTCACCCAGACCTTCTGCCGGGACTACCAGTTCTGCATTGTGGACGGACGCATCTACTACAAGCTGATGCCCGGAGCGGAATACAGCAACCCCGGACTGGTGGAGACCGACTGGCAGCTGCTGGGAGAAACCGGCCTGCCTACCCCACGGAAGGCATCGGACTTTCCCCTGCCCACAGAAATCGTAGAGATTTCCGCCGATGCCGACACCCTGCTGGCCTTTGATTCCGATGGCGGCATGTACCAGATGTTCACCAACACAAACGCTCCCGGCAGGCCCTTTGAGTGGATCTGGGACTTTGGCTGGCCGGAACGGACCCATCTGGTGCAGAATCAGCTGGTGAAAAACAAGCGGGCCTGGACATCGGCAGCCCGTCGCCAGGATGTGCTGTGGCATGAGGACATCTACGGCAATCCTCACCACTACGGCACCATGGGAATCGAGACCATCTATTTCCTGACGGAGGACGGCCAGCACATCCGCTTCACCGACTCCGGCCTTCCCGCCGACTTCAGCCGCAGTCTCCAGGGGCCTGAGGAGGGAACCTTCATCGCCGAAAACCTCAGCGCCAGTGCCTCCACCCTGTTTGTCATCAACAAGGCAGGCACCATGTACACCCGGCTGGCAGACTTTGACACCATCGGCTGCGACCCCATGTTCTTCAAATACACCTACGAACGGCTTCCCCAGAAATACGACGGCACCCAGTACCTGTCCAACTACACTCCTTGGGCCCTGCCCTCGGAACCATGGCTACGACAGCCTGATATCCCCCTGGAGGGACAAGCCCGTCTCACCAGGCACATCACCATCCTGCAGAACGGCCAGGGAAATGGCGCACGGGAGCTGCGGGTGGCGGGAACTAATGCCCAGGGTGAGACCGGCTACTATTCCAAGGCGATTTTTGCCCACAAGCCCCAGGACTGGACCTTTGTGGCGGCTCCCCTCCAGCTGGCAGAAGACACCTTCCTGCCGGTGACCGCCGAGGGGGTGCCCCAAGAAGTGCTGGACAACCTGTCTGGCCCCAGCCAGAAGCTGTGTTTCTCAGGCTCCCTGTGGCAGGAAGGCCACCGCATTCCAGAACTCACCTGCACAATCAAGGACTTCATCATGAGCGAGGGAGCCTGCACCCTGGAGCTGAGCTACCGGGACGAGACAAAAGCCATCACCCTGCATCCCGTGGAGATGTGGTCATACATGTTCCGCCACGACCCCGGCCTCGACGGAACCCAAAAGAATTTCTTCATTACTATTGAGTATCCGGCAAGCTCCTTGGAATCGAAATACCCAGAATTCCAGACAATACTACACAAGCTTTTCGCCGACAAGAACAAGGTGGTGTTCTCCAGCCACGCCGCCGCCACGGAAAACCTATTCTACCTGGCAGTGGACTACAAGGATCCCAAGCTCCTAAACCGTCCCCTTTCCGCCAGAGGAGATTCAGGAGTGCCTGTGGTGGCAGCACCCAGACAGAAAAAAAACGACTTTGTATTTATCCTCACCAGCCAGGGCACTGATCCCCAGCAGGATTATACTAGGCTGGCAGCCAAAACCCTCTACCAGTCCCCCGCCGTGGAGCAATTCACCTCTCAGCGACTGCAGCTGGAACCAGGCGCCACCATCACCCAGGAAAATCGGGCACTTCTGGACAAGGCGCTTCTGGAGAACCAGACCTACCGCTCAATGCTGCTACAGGAGCTGGAGCTGTTCAAGCAATATGCCGCCAAGGCAAACGTATCTCGCTGGGGCTACAACATTGCGGACCTGCTCACCACCGTCACGCTGCTCAACCAAATTGACTTTCCCAAGATAAAAACAGCCACCAGCTTCGGCGGAGAGATTCTGGAGCAAAACGCCCGCACCTACAAGGCCCAGTTCGAGACCCGCACCTGGACCTATTCCCACTTGCTGGAGCTGCTGGACCTCCGTATTGCCACCTACAAGGCACTGCAGAAGGTACTGGAGGAGGGGGCCGATAGGGTGCAGGTACCGAAAAAACTGTACAACACCCATTTCCAGTATCTGACGGAGGCACAGTTCCCCACCGCAATCCAAGGTGCTTCCAACCTCGGTCAAGATTGCCAGGCCACCATCCTCCTTTTGCCCGATGCCCCCCTGTTCCCCGGACTATGCCTTGTATTGCAGGAAGAGGGTGAGACATACTTTGTACTTATAGAACTGAAAAATTCAGCACAACAGATTTTTTCCAGAAAAACTCCACCCTCACTAGACAACCCTCTGATTCTGGATACCCAATTCACCGCTTTTTCTGATTCAGGGGTCATTCCCAAAGAGCTGAAAAACAGTCCAAAATGGAAGGGAACCCTCCACTGGAACGGAAGCGAACTTGCGGTAACTGCAAAAACCAGTTTATTTGGGAAAAAACAGCTATTTTGTAATGCTCCAAAGTAATAGGCCCTGACCTACTCCAGTTTTTATCCTTGATTGTCGATAATTTCAGTGATATAATGGAAACTATCCACAGAGAAATGTTTTTCAATCCTCTTGGATAGAAGAATTAAGGACTTTTGGGAGTAGTAGAATGAGAAGTTTAAAGACCACCTTGATTGTTGTGACCAGCGCTATCGTGCTGACAGTCGCATTGGTAAGCACCTTTTTGGCATATATCTTTGCACGAGATGCAGCCCAGAAGATTATTCTGGAGGACAATCTGGTGACGGCACGGGCACTTGCAAAGTACCTTGAGACACGAGCCAATATGGAGATAGAAGTTCTGAGTGTCATGGCGGTGCAGCCTGAAATGACGGATCCCACCATGTCCTTGGCAGACAAGGCAGCCTTCTTGAGTAATATCGCCGCCATGGACAACCAGCGCATTGCCTACACCGTTTGCGACGCACAGGGAAATGGGTATACACACACCGGAATTGCACGTGATATGTCCAACCGGGTCAACTACCAGGAGGCCATCCGTGGCAACAACTTTATCTCCGACCCCTTGGAGAGTGAGTTGCGACCAGGAGCAATGGCTATCACCTATGCAGTGCCCATCCGAGACCCAAACAACAATCGTATCACTGGAGCCATCGTTCTTGAGAAGGATGCCCAGAACATCTCCACCATTGTAGGAGAATTCGTTGTGGGACAGACAGGCGGCCCCTTCATCATCAGCCGGGAAACAGGAAATACCGTGGCTCACAAGGAATATGAGCGGGTTCAGAAAGGCGAGAACATTGCCAGCATAGCCAAGACCAACAAGGACTTTGTGGAACTTTCAGAAAATGTAGTCAAGGCTGTAAATGGAGAGACTGGAACCGCTATCTACAACTATATAGGACAGACCTACCTTATGGCCTATGCACCCATGGACAACATCAACTGGTCTGTTGTTATCCGTGCGCCCTTGGCCGAGTTCACTGACGAGATTGTGCTGATGCTGAAAATCATGATTACGTTTGCTGTCATCCTGATTGCCGCTGGTGTTGGTGTGGCCATACTCCTGGGAATCTCCATTACCACCCCCATCAAGGTTATCCAGGGAGCGTTGGAGTGCATGGCCAAGGGAGACCTGGTGATGTCCCACATTCCTGCCGAAACACGCAATAAGATTAGTGCACGCAAGGACGAGCTAGGAGCCATGAGCCGTGCCCTGGTGGAGATGCTTAGCCAGCTGGTAAAGATGGTTACCTCCATTATGACCAACGCCCGCCAGATAGAGAGCGGCAGCGAGCAGATTAGCTCCACCAGCCAGTCAATCTCTTCTGGAGCCGCCGAGCAGGCAGCCTCCACAGAAGAGATGTCCTCCACCATGGAAGAGATGGCCTCCAACATCCGCCAGACTGCCGACAATGCTGCCAAGACCAATAGCATTGCTGAACGGACCGCCTCCGATAGCAAGACTGGTGGAACTGCGGTAAGCGATGCGGTTGCCGCAGTCAAGGACATTGCAGAGAAGATTCATATCGTCGAGGACATTGCCAGCCAGACCAACCTGCTTTCTTTGAATGCCGCCATTGAGGCTGCCCGTGCTGGCGAGGCAGGAAAGGGATTCTCCGTTGTTGCAAGTGAGGTCCGCAAGCTGGCGGAGCGCAGCCAGGTTGCCGCTGGTGAAATCAGCGAGCTTTCCGCCCGCACATTAGCCGCCGCAGAGAATGCAGGAACCCTCATCGAGAACGTTATCCCCAGCATCGACGAGACTACCGAGTTGGTTGAAGAAATTGCCGTCGCTTGCCGTGAGCAGGACAATGGTGCCCAGCAGGTGAGCAAGGCAATCGTTCAGCTGGACTCCGTGGTGCAGCAGAATGCCGCCGCCTCCGAGCAGATGGCAGCCATGGCCGAAGAGCTTTCCTCCAATGCAAAGAACCTGGTGGAACTGATTTCCTTCTTCAAGTTGGATAACCGGTCTGCAGTTACAGCAGCTATAGCTGCCACAAAAGGTGCTTCCAAGAAGGCTGCCGCTCCTAAGATGAATGCGGCTATACCTTCCAAGCCTGTCGCCCCTGCTACTGTTCACAAGCCAACCGGAGCTGGAGCTGTAGCCCACAAGCCCTCAGTCACCATCTCCGATGATGACTTTGAGGAGTTCTAAGATTTATTTCCTAGAATAGGCTTTTAGATTGAAATCCTTCTGGTGCGGTTAAGCCAAATCCAGAAGGATTTTTTTATATCTACTGATTTTCACTGTCGATTACAAAAAAAATATGTTATATTGTATATATGGACATAAATTTTAGTGCGGACATATTCAGTGTTACCGAAACTGAATTGTTGGAACCAAAGAAATATCAGGTGGTTTTTCTAAACGACGATTTTACCACAAAGGAATTCGTTACCCAGGTGCTAGAGGTGATCTACCACAAGAACAATCAGGAAGCTGAGTTCTTGATGGAAAAGGTACATCAGGAAGGCTCTGCTGTGGTGGGAACCTACACCTACGATATTGCTGCTACACGAGTGAACTTAACCATTAAGGTTGCCCGTGAATATGGCTTTCCCCTCCGTTGCGAAATGCGGGAAGCGTAAAAAATTGAAGTTTAATTGATAAAACGAGGAGTTTTCATTGAAAATTGCCCCCCAATTACAAAATATCATCAACAGGGCCTACCAAGACGCTCGAACGGCAGGCCACGAATTTGTTACCCCTGAGCATGTGCTCAAGGTTTCTCTGGAGTTCCCCACCGTATGCGATCTTTTGCTAGTGTGCGGTGGCGATGTGGATGTTATTCGCCAGAATGTGACAAAATATATTGAAGAAAATGTGCTGGTAGTACAAGCTGGAGAACCACTGCAAACTGTAGGCTTGCACAATATCATAGAGCGGGCCATTATGCACTGTGCTTCTGCAGAAAAAGCGGAAGTAGAAATTACCGACGTGCTGGTGAGCATGATGGAAGAAACAAACAATTATTGCTCCTATTATCTTCGTTCTGGCGGTGTGGAACGGCTTCGTCTGCTGGAGGTGGTAAGCTACATCAAACAAAGCAATCCCCACGACCTCCGTGACTTGATTGACGAGCTGCTGGCAGACACAGGCTTTACCGACGGCATTGTTCCCAAGGATGAAGAAAATCCTTCTTGGGAAAATCCTGATACACCAGATGAAGATCAGGAAGCACAAGCTGAACAGGGGCCACAAAAAAATGCTGGAAAAAAGCGCAGCATTTTGGAGCGATTTACTAAAAACATGACTGCCGCCGCCCAAGCTGGTGAATACGACAATCTTATTGGTCGACAAGAAGAGCTGGAGCGAACAATCCAAGTGCTGTGTCGCCGATTCAAAAACAATCCCGTCCATGTGGGAGAGCCTGGAGTTGGTAAAACAGCCATTACACAAGGCTTGGCTTTGAAGATTGTACAAGGTGATGTGCCTGCAGTGTTGGAGGGCTACGAAATATTCAGTCTGAACGTGGGAGCCTTGGTGGCAGGCGCCAAGTACCGTGGTGATTTTGAAGAGCGTCTGAAAAAGCTCACTGAAGAGTTGATGAAGCGGGAAAAAACGATCCTCTTTATTGATGAAATTCACACCATCATTGGGGCTGGTGCTTCTGGAAACGGCAACCTTGACGCTTCAAATTTGCTGAAGCCTTTCCTTTCCACTGGCAAGGTGCGATGCATTGGCTCCACCACCTACGATGAGTACGCAAAGATTTTTGAAAAAGATAGGGCTTTGGCTCGCCGTTTCCAAAAAATCGATATTGTGGAACCTAGTCCAGAGGAAACCATGAAAATCCTTGAAGGCTTGCGTCCTTCCTACGAGGAATTCCACAAGGTGCAGTATCAAAAAAGTGCTTTGCAGGCAGCTGTTGATTTGTCGGTACAATTTTTGCCAGATCGTCGCCTGCCCGACAAGGCTATCGACATTATGGATGAGGCTGGCTCCTTCCTGCGAATGCGAGACAAGACGGGAACTGGTGGCGGTCGTGTTACCAAGTCTTTAGTGAGCAAAATCACTGCAAAAATAGCTCGAATCCCAGAAAAAACTGTGGCCAAGGATGAACGGCAGCAGCTCCATGGACTGGAAGAACGGCTTTCCCATGAAATTTTCGGTCAGCAGGAAGCGGTACAGTCGGTGGTGTTGGCGGTAAAGCGTTCTAGAGCTGGTTTGCGGGATGGGGACAAGCCCATTGCATCCTTCCTTTTTGTTGGCCCCACTGGTGTGGGAAAAACAGAGCTGGCAAAGGTTTTATCATTCCAGCTTGGTATGAAGCTGCTGCGCTTTGACATGAGTGAGTATCAGGAAAAGCATACGGTGAGTCGCCTTATTGGTGCGCCTCCTGGCTACGTGGGCTTTGAGGATGGGGGCTTGTTGACGGATGCCCTGCGAAAGGAGCCTCATTCCGTGGTTTTGCTGGATGAAATTGAAAAGGCACACAGCGACATCTACAATATTTTGCTTCAGGTGATGGATTATGGTCAGCTGACGGACAATCAGGGACGAAAGGCTGATTTTAGGAACGCCATCATCATCATGACAAGTAACGCAGGTGCTCGTGACATGAGCCGTGCAAGAATCGGATTTGGAAGCCAGTTGCAGGGAAGCAGCGCCGTGGGAGAGGCGGTGGAAAAAGCTTTTTCTCCTGAGTTCCGCAATCGCTTGGACGGAATCATTCCCTTTGGTGCCTTGGACATGGAGGTGGCAAAGAGCATTGTAGAAAAGGAAGTGAAAAAGCTTTCTGCCAAGCTAGCTGCAAAAAAGGTGGAGCTGGTGGTGGAGGATGCTTGTATCAGCTATCTTGCAGAGGAAGGGTATTCACCACTGTACGGTGCCAGAAATATAGCCCGCCTGGTGGATGAAAAGATTGCCACTCCCTTGGTGGACGAAATTCTTTTTGGACAGCTTTCGGGAGGCGGAAAGGTTATCTGCCAGTTGAAGGTAGAAAATGAAGCTTCTTCTCTTGCCTTTGAGTTTTCTGCTTAGGATGAATCAGATTTCCATCTTTTACATTTGATTTTGCTGTGATATACTGAGTCTGTGATAAAAGAGATAACTATTACCCTGTTGAATCCTGCTGATGCAGAAAATCCCAACGAAAAACTTGTCCGCAAGCAATTGGCGGCAAAGCTTGATTGTAGGGAAAAAGATATACATAGCTTTGTTTTGGTGAAAAAATCCTTGGATGCTCGCCATGGCAAGGTAAAATTCCACCTGAGGTATCAGGTTTTTACTGGTGGAGACAGGCCGGAATCAGCTGCCAGTCAAAAACTAGAATATTTGCCCTGTCCAGAAAATGCACCACAAGTGGTAATCGTGGGGTCTGGGCCTACAGGCTTGTTTGCTGCCTTAAAATTGATTCAGGCGGGCATTCGTCCCATTGTGCTGGAGCGGGGAAATCCTGCTGGCCAGCGAAAGCGAGACATTGCCGCCATTAGCACCCGCCATGAGGTGAATCCTGATTCAAACTATTGCTTTGGAGAAGGTGGCGCGGGAACCTTTTCTGACGGAAAACTTTACACTCGCTCCAACAAGCGAGGAAATATCCAAGGAATTCTTCAGATTTTCCATTATTTTGGAGCCGACTCACAAATCCTCACCGATGCACATCCTCACATTGGCACCGATAAATTGCCCTCAGTGATTCAAGCTATGACACAAAAAATTGTGGAGTGCGGAGGGGAAGTTCATTTTGGATGCCGTTGTACTGAATTGCTGCTGGAAAAAACTGGAAAAAATCCTCGTGTGGTGGGGGTGAAGGCTGTTTCTGTTGCTGAGGAAAGCACTACCCAAGAGCAGGTTTTCTCTGGAGATGCAGTTATTCTTGCCACAGGTCATTCTGCTACGGATGTGTATCTGCTTTTGGGAAGCCAGTTGCCCGCTGCCTTGGAGGACAAGACCTTTGCCATGGGGCTGCGAGTGGAGCATCCTCGTGAAATTATTGACAATATCCAGTTCCACGGTGCCCAGAAAAAATCTCAGCTGGGGGCGGCGGAGTATCGCTTGGTAACCCAGGTGCAGGAACGTGGGGTCTATTCTTTTTGCATGTGTCCCGGCGGCTTAGTGGTGCCCTCTGCCAGCTGCCAGGAAGGGCTGGTGGTAAACGGCATGTCTCCTTCTAGCCGAGGTGGTAAGTGGAGTAATGCCGCCATTGTGGTGGAAATCCGCCCCCAGGACTTTAAGCTTGTGATTGTCCAGCTGGAAGAAAAATTTTCTGAATACAATATTACTGTGGATGCCAAGCTTGTATCCAGCAAAAATGCCAATCCAGGGCTGTATCTACGAACTCTGCTAGAAATCCTTACCAAGACACAGGGAAGGGGCCAGCAAGCTCCCGCTCAGCTTTTAGTGGATTTTCTTGCTGAAAAGCCTAGCCAAGAGCTGCCACGTTCCAGTTATTCCCCCGGCTTGGTGACTTCTCGCCTTGATTCCTGGCTTCCAGACTTCATCAAGGAGCGGTTGCAACAGGCTTTTCGTGACTTTAACCGAAAGATGGCTGGCTTTGTGTGTAAAGAAGCCCTGCTTATTGCTGCAGAAACCCGCACCTCCACACCCATTCGCATTCTTCGTAATCCTGAGACCTTGGAATGTGTGGCAGCAGCAAATCTGTATCCAGCGGGAGAAGGCTCTGGCTATTCAGGAGGAATTGTTTCTTCTGCCATGGACGGAGAAGCGGTAGCTGCTGCGATTATTAAAAAGTTTTCGATATACTAGAAACTATTGATTGTAATCTTGTTTTCTTCTAGTATAAGTGAATTGGAAGTTACATATTCTTGCAATTTATAGAATACACGTTAATTTTTATTATGGGATACAATGAAAGAAGCCTTATTACAAAGACGATATACAGAAGATATTTTCTCTGCTTTTCGGGATAAGAATGTTATCAAAGTTCTAACAGGAATTCGGCGTTGTGGTAAATCTTATCTTTTGCGTCTATTCCGTGAAAAACTATTACAAGAAGGGATTCCTGACGAGCATATTATATTTATAGACTTTGAGGATTTCGAAAATTCCAGATACACAGATATGCATGTATTGTATGATTTTATAAAATCAACGAGTGACAAGCTTGACAACAAGCGATTGTATCTTTTGTTTGATGAAATTCAAGAAGTTGTGGGTTGGGAAAAAATAGTAAATAGCCTCTATTCTTCTTCCATCATAGATTGTGATATATATCTTACTGGTTCTAATGCAAAATTACTTTCCTCTGAACTTGCAACGTATATTTCGGGTCGATATGTTCTGATTCCTATCTTTCCTCTTTCTTATAGAGAATTCTTGGAGTTTTCTGGACAGGAAGATTCTTCAACTACTTTTATTGATTTCATGCGGTATGGAGGTTTCCCCGGATTACGAACAATCTACGGAGAAGAAAATTCTATACGTTCATATATTGATGGCATTTATTCCACAGTTTTATTAAAGGACGTAATTGCAAGAAATAAGATACGGGATATGGCTATTTTAGAAAAAATAATTTTATATCTCTGTGATAATTTAGGTAATATTTTTTCTGCAAAACGAGTAGCAGACTTCATGCGGTCGGCAGGACGTGCTGTTAGTGTGGAAACAGTGTACAATGATTTGCAATTTCTTCAGGATGCATTATTTTGCTATAAAGTTCCTCGGTACGATATAAAAGGGAAAAAGTTGCTGGAAACCATGGAAAAATATTATATTGCTGATCAAGGGATACGATTTAAACTGCTGGGATTTAAAGATACTGGTATAAACGGTATTTTGGAAAATATTGTATTTATTGAATTATTGCGACGTGGTTATCAAGTATACATTGGTAAAATAAAAGAGTATGAAATAGATTTTATAGCAGAAAAAAATGGGGAAAAAGAATATTTTCAAGTGTGTTATCTTCTTACTAACCAAGATGTAGTGGAACGAGAATACCGTCCTTTACAACAGATTAATGATAATTTTCCTAAAACCATTCTTTCCATGGATGAATTGCCTGCTTCCAATACAGATGGAATCCTGCGGTTGAATCTAAGACAATGGCTTTTAAAGACTTAAAAAAGAGGTGAACTTTCCAGCTCACCTCTTTCAATTTTTATCTGTCGCTATAGTTTGCTTCTACCCAGTTGCGGTATTCGCCACTGCGGATTCGTTCAATCCACTCAGAGTGGCTCAAGTTCCACCGTACGGTGGCGGCCAAGCCTTCTTCAAAGGTCATCTTTCGCTGCCAGCCTAGCTCATCCTTGATTTTGGTGCAGTCAATGGCGTAGCGGCGGTCGTGGCCGGGACGATCCTTTACATAGGTGATGGTTTGACGAATTGCTTCAACAGGTTTTCCCAGCTCTTGGGCCGCCAGTTCAATGAGCTTGTCTAGTAGCTTGATGTTTTCCCACTCGTTTTCTCCACCGATATTGTATTTTTCACCAGTGCGGCCCTGCTTCATAATCTGGAGAACGGCTCGATTGTGGTCTTCTACGTAAATCCAATCACGAATATTTTTGCCGTCGCCGTACACGGGAAGACTTTTACCTTCACGCATATTCAAGATCATGAGGGGCAGGAGTTTTTCTGGGAACTGGTAGGGGCCATAATTGTTGGTACAGTTGGACAGAGTTACTGGCAGCCCGTAGGTGTGAAAGTATGCCATGGCCAAGTGATCGCTGGAGGCCTTGCTGGCGGAATAGGGACTGCGGGGATCGTAGGGAGTGGTTTCGGTAAAGTAGCCTGTTTTTCCCAAGGAGCCGTACACCTCGTCGGTGGATACGTGGTGGAACAAGACTCCTTCTTGGAATCCATCTTCGGTTTTCCAGAAAGTGCGGGCTGCATCCAGCAGAGTGTAGGTTCCCATTACATTGGTACGAACAAAGGCTTCTGGCCCCAAAATGGAGCGATCTACGTGACTTTCCGCCGCAAAATGCACGATGGTGTCGATATTGTATTTTTTAAGGATTTCGTCAATGGCTTTTTTGTCGCAAATATCAACTTGTTCAAAAAAGTAGCGGCGGCTTGATTCAGGGCAGCCAGCACCGTACTTTTCTTCGATATCTGCTAAATTTTCCCGATTGCCAGCATAGGTAAGGCAGTCCACATTGACCACGGTGCCAGAAAAATCTGCGTCAGTAAAGGCTCCATTGCCAGAAGTGGACATACCAAAAAGATAGTGGATAAAGTTGCTACCGATAAAGCCTGCACCACCAGTTACTAAAATATTTTGTAATTTTCTTGTTGCCATATTCAACTCCTTGTAATGTTATTGGGGCATTTCCTTGAAGAAGGGACTGCACATAAAGGCTCGCAAACTTTCCTGCCAGCTGGGAATTTTTTGTTGCAGGGCTTTTTTCAGCTTGGATTTGGATAAAACCGAATAGGCTGGTCGTTCCACCGCCGCACCAAATTCAGCTGTTGTACAGGGCTTAACCTCACATTCCTTGGTGATAATGCCCTTTTCCCGACCGATTTTATAAATCTCTTGGGCAAAGCTGAACCAAGTGGTTTCTCCTTCCCCTGTGCAATGATAAATTCCACTCATAATTTTTGGGTGGGGATTGCCAGGCAGGTCTTGATTGCCTAAAATTGTGAGAATGATGTAACGAGCCAGATCCAAGGTACAGGTGGGACTTCCGAATTGGTCGTTTACCACGGAAATGCTGTCTCGGCTGTTCATGAGGTTTACCATGGTGTACACAAAGTTCTTTCCCCGTGGGCCGTAAAGCCAGGCGGTGCGGAAAATATAGGCGTCTGGGTGAGCTTTAAGCACCAGCTCTTCTCCCTGGGCCTTTGTCTTACCGTAAACTCCTAGGGGTGCCATGGGCATAATTTCGGTGTAAGGAGTTTTTCCGGTGCCGTCAAAAACGTAATCGGTGGAAATGTGAATCATTCCTGCTCCTACCGAATGGGCTACAGCTGCAATGTTGCCTGCTCCTGTGGCATTAAGCTTTTCTGCCAACTCTGGTTCCGTTTCTGCCTTTTCCACAGCAGTGTAGGCTGCACAGTTCACCACCCAGGTAATACCAGGATTACTGGCTGCAAAGGTTTCTAGCTTCTGTCGATTAGTAATATCAACCTCTCGGTCTGTTCCCACAAAGGGAATGCTTGAATTTTCCAGCTGACGAGCAATTTCACTCCCCAACATACCATTTTTCCCAATAAGCCAAACCATGGTGTCTCCTTTGTTGTGGCAGAAATCAACTTAGTAATGATACCATAAATTGACGCAGTAAGCAACGAAGAAGGTATTTTCAGCCTTGCCGATACAAAAAGCACTCTTTTTCGTGGGAATAGATGATGCCAATAGCTTGAAGATAGGAATAGATGATAATTGAGCCCACAAACTTCATGCCTCTCCGTTGCAAGTCTTGAGAAATGGCATCTGACAGGTGGTTTGTGGTTTTGTCTGTTTCGTAAATGATGCTGTCTTGGGCAAAGCTTTGCAAATACTGATAAAAAGAACCGAATTCTTCCACCACCGATTTAAAGATTTTGCTATTAGTAATGCTTGCAAGGATTTTTCTCTTGTTTCTGATAATATCCTTGTTGGTTAAGAGCTCCTGAATTTTGGCTTCATCGTAGGCAATAATCTTTTCTAGGTCAAAATCATCGTAGGCTTTTCGAAAATGCTTCCGCTTGTTTAAGACACATTCCCAAGAAAGCCCCGCCTGAAAGGATTCTAGTATCAGCATTTCGTACAAATGCTGGTCAGTAAACTGAGGCTTGCCCCATTCATTATCATGATATTCCACGTAGCGGCTATTTTTTGTATTGCACCACTTGCAACGAGGTTTGTTGTCCATTTGAAAACTCCTTGTTGGTAAATTTAATCATCACAATGTAGCACAGATTAAGCTAGGGAACAATTAAAAAAAAGCTGGCTTTTACACCAGCTTTTTTAGGTAAGATTTAGCTCTTGGGTGAAATTGTTCCGTCAGGGTTGAGGGTGTATTGAACCCCATTGGAATCTTCGATAGATGTGAAACAGGCAATTTGCTCTGGTGTTAAAGTTGTTGTAGTATTTGTGCTTCCAATAGAGTCATAGGAATAAATATTGAACACTCGAAATCCGTCTGTTATAGAACCAGTGACAGGTTTTAGTATAGTTTTATCTATACTAGATGTAGCGGTATTAAAAATATTTGAAATACCCAAATTTTTAGTAGTATATGATGGGACTTCTAAAATCAAAGTATTTATTTCGATAGTACCGTTCAATTTTAAAACCGTTGCTGATTGCGCTAAAAATATATCAGAGTTATCGGACTGTGGTGATGTTCCATTTTGATCATACTTATTCTCTTGCATTGTTATCGAATTCAGATGAATTGCACCTTTTTGAAGATATATAGCACCACCATAGTTGTAACTATTGTAGTGACTTTGATTGCCATTAAATGTACAATTATCAAAGGTATGCCACAAAGCATTTGTTGAGGTAGCATTGTTTCCTGAAATATAAATTGCACCTCCGCCTTGTTGTTTTACTATGTTGGATGAAAAATTACAAGTATCAAAAGAAGAGGTACTATTCGTTGCATTTATTGCCACTGCACCTCCAGCCATATTAGAACCAGTTACCATATTATTTGTAAAATTACAGTTTGATGCACTAAGAGTTACTTCAGCAGCTGTATCGACAAAAATTGCACCACCGTCAGTAGAGGTATTAATATTGTTTTCAAAATTACAGTAAGTTAAAGTTAAGTTTGCTGTGGATTGTATTGCAGGTGCAGATGCTTCGATGTCATTCCCATCAATAGTTATTCTTGCATTTTCTGAACCTTGGAGGGTAAACTCAGCGGAATTGGTAAACAATGTACCTGTAAACCCTGTCGCTCTGGTGAAGGCTGTTGTTGCGTCTGCAATTATAGTTGTGGCAGAACTAATTGTTAATGTGTCTGAAATTACAAAATTTCCTGCTACGTGGATAGTTTCACTTGCACTTGTTATGGCAGATTGTAAATCTGCAAAGGAAGTAATAGAATTGTTTCCCGCTTCCCACTTTGCATATAAGGTGAGCGTACCACTTGTTGTATTATCCGTGTTTGGAGTTACACTAGAATCAGCTGCTTTTTGCAAGCTTTTATCGTAGTACCAACCACCAAAAGTATGACCTGCATATTGTGGTTGATAAGTGGTTAAATTAACAGAATTTCCACTCGTGACGCTAACAGAATCTGTTTTTCCATCAGTAAAGCTTCCTCCGTTCAACACAAACTGAACTGTGTACTGGTTCAAAGAGTAGGTCAGTTCAATCTCCACATTATTTTCACCTTCTTGTACGGTAAAAATCTTTGAATTACCTTTGTAGACTAAGTTTTGGGAGGCATCGGCAGGGGCTGTTTCATAGATTTCCACAAAAATAACAGCTGTAATTCCCACTGTCACCTCATTAAAGGTGGCAAGCACCTTCCCATCAGGAGCCACAGCGGGAGTAATTGATTCCAAGTGTTTTAACTTTGATGTATCCAGCTGCTGATTTTCTGAAATTGAAGCTGGATCTGTTGCTTGGTACAGAGAAATTATAACCTGAGAAACGTCACCTCCTGCGGCTCTGTTATTCAAAGCACTACTCTGTTTTTGATGAGCAACTTGCAATCCTTGTATATTCAAATTGAAAGAAACTTGCGTTGTCTTTTTAAAGATAAAAATATTGTTGCAGCTTAAAAGATTCCATACAAGCAAAAATCCGAGTACTACAAAGCAGCTATTTTTCAAGTTTCTTTTCATGTCATTCTCCCTCGTTATTCTTCAATCCAGCGTCCATTCAAGTCAAAATAGTTTCCTTGAGGATTAAAGGCTGGATGTTTTGTATCTTTATCTGAAAGCTGGAATTCCTGCTGTTGAGTGAATCCTGATTCTGCGGCTATCTGATTCCAGTCAATACCGATAGCAGGATCATTCCACATAAGGCCACCCTCATCCTCTGGATGATAGAAGTCGGTGCATTTGTAGGCAAAGATTGCGGTATCGCTCAGCACTGCAAAACCGTGGGCAAAGCCTTCTGGTATATAGAATTGATTTTGTTTTTCGGCAGAAAGAATCACACCGTGCCATTTACCAAAGGTGTCAGAACCTGTTCGTAAGTCCACAGCTACATCGTACACAATCCCCGTCATGGCTCGTACCAGCTTTCCCTGGGGGTGGTGCTTTTGGAAATGAAGCCCCCGCAACACGCCACGGGAAGAAAGGGATTGATTGTCTTGTACAAAGGTCATGGTCAGTCCCGCTTGTGCAAATTCCTTCTGGCTGTAGGTTTCAAGAAAATATCCCCGGTGGTCGCCAAAAACCTTGGGCTGAATCTCGTATAATCCTTTGATGGAGCATTCAGTAATGGAAAATGGCATAGCAACTCCTATTTTTTCTGGTTTAGAATCAAGGCTGCAATGGCTCCAGGAATCCAGCCAGCACAGGTTAACAACAATACCAGCAAAATAGAGCCACAGCCCTTGTCCAACACTGCTAAGGGTGGAAAAATGATGCACAAGATAACTCTCCCTAAGCTCATGATATACTCCTTTTATGAATTAACAATGGAATTTAATTTTATCGTCCATGCTCAGCAATATAGGCTATATACTGACCATATTCAGTTTTGTAGCCAGCTGCCAAGTCTAGCATCTGCTGTTTATCCAGCCAACCGTTGCGGAAGGCTATTTCTTCTATGCAAGATACGTACATCCCCTGTCGCTTTTGGATGGTGGCGATAAAATTGCTGGCTTCCAAAAGCCCATCGTAGGTACCAGTATCAAGCCAAGCCATACCTCGTCCTAAAAGCTCCACAGAAAGCTTCCCTTGTTCAAGATAGGTATTGTTAACGGTGGTAATTTCAATCTCGCCACGGGCAGAAGGCTTTACATTGGCAGCTATGTCTACTACAGAGTTATCGTAAAAATACAACCCAGGTACCGCATAATTTGATTTTGGCTTGGCGGGCTTTTCTTCAATTCCCAAAACTTTTCCAGCAGCATCAAATTCCACAACACCGTAGGCAGTAGGATCCTTTACATAGTAACCAAAGATAACAGCTCCCTGCTCCTGTTGAATTTTGGCTGCTGCTGATTTCAATGTGGTAGTAAAGCTTTGGCCGTAAAAAATATTATCGCCCAAAACCAATGCTACAGAATCATTTCCGATAAAGTTTTTTCCCACAATAAAGGCATCTGCCAAGCCCCTAGGTTGGTCTTGTACTGCATACTGGAATTTCAGGCCCAACTGACTTCCGTCTCCAAACAGCTCCTTGAACAAACTGATGTCCCGTGGAGTGGAGATAATAAGCACCTCCCGAATACCTGCCAGCATTAAGACTGAAAGGGGATAGTATACCATGGGTTTGTCGTACAGGGGGAGAATCTGCTTTGAAACAGCCTTTGTAATAGGATACAACCGAGTGCCGGAGCCTCCGGCAAGAATGATTCCTTTCATCTGAGCCTCCTTATGGTCAGTTTGAATAAATGGGTGAATTATTCGGTAATAATAGAGTGAAGTCGATCCAGATCATCTTTGGAAAAATATTCTATAATAATAGAACCCTTATCCAGATTTCCCTTGATGGAAACCTTTGTGCCAAAGACCTCAATGTATTGCTGCTCCAAGGCGGCTAAATCTGGATCTTTCTTTGCGGGTGCAACTGGCTTGTTTTTGGGAGGCTGGATTCTACTGCCACCGTTAAGCTCTGCAGCCTGCTGCTCTGCTTCCCGAACGGAAAGACTGCTTCCTGTAATACGACCAAAGAGAATCCGCTGGTCAGAGGCATCGTTTACAGAAAGCAAGGCCCGGGCATGGCCAGAGGTAATATTTCCTGCTTCCAAGGCAGATTGCATGTCTTCGGGCAATTTCAGCAAACGAAGGGCATTTGCCACGGTAGAGCGATTTTTTCCCACCCGTTGAGCCAGTTCTTCCTGACTCAGCTGGCTCATTTCCATAAGCTTTTGGTAGGCAATGGCTTCTTCTATGGGATTCAAGTCGGAACGCTGAATATTTTCGATAAGGGCAACTTCTAGTTTTCGCTGGTCAGAATATTTTTTCAGCTGAACGGGAATCTTTGTAAGCCCCGCCAACCTTGCAGCACGAGTTCGTCGTTCACCTGCAATAATGTAGAATTGACCGTCTCCTGCATCTTCTACTGTTACGGGCTGGATAATGCCATGCTCACGGATAGATTCTGCCAGCTCCTGCAATGCTTCTTCTTTAAATTCTTTGCGGGGCTGGTGGGGATTAGGTACCAGTCGTTCCACTTCAAGGCTCAGGGAACCATCTTCTTCTTGGGTTATTCCTTCTGGAAACTGAACTGTCTGCTGGGCAGCCGCTTCTGTTGTTGTATTAGAAAAAACTTGGGGATTCTGAACTCCAGAAATAGTTCCAGAAGTGAGGCTCGGTTCTTCAATGAGTGCATCTAGTCCCCTGCCAAGACCTTGCCGTTTAGCCACGCTGAATTACCTCGGTAGCAAGGTTTTTGTAGCTGCGGGCACCAGTACAAGAAGGATCATACTTGCAGATGGGTAAGCCGTGGGATGGAGCCTCGGAAAGGCGTACATTACGGGGAATAATGGTTTTGAACACGGTATCTCCAAAGTAAGACTTGACCTGAGCAACCACATCCTGAGCCAAGCGAGTTCGAGAGTCATACATGGTGAAGAAGATTCCACCAATTCCCAGCTTGGGATTAATGCTTTTCTGTACGCGCTGTACAGTCTGCAGCAACAAGGCAATTCCTTCCAATGCAAAATATTCGCACTGCATGGGAATCAATACAGAATCTGCTGCAGCCAATCCGTTCAGGGTTAAGATTCCCAAGGAAGGAGGACAGTCAATCAAAATATAGTCGTATTGGGGAATGAGGGGGGCAAGGGCATTTTTGAGGTAGAAGTCACGATCCTCTTGGTCTGCCAACTCTATGGAAGCACCAGACAGGTCGATGGAGGCAGGAATCACATGGAGGTTATCCATGCAGGATGTACGGATTGTTTCCTCAGGAGTGTTCATGCGAGCTATCAATTCATAGACGGTGGGTTTATCCTTTGAGATACCCACACCGGAGGTCATATTTCCCTGAGAGTCAAAGTCTACCAGCAGAACTTTTTTTCCAGCTTCTGCCATGTAAGCTCCCAGATTGATAACAGAGGTGGTCTTGCCAACTCCGCCCTTCTGGTTTACAAAAACAAATACCTTTCCCATGACTTGAAATTGTATCATGTTTTGCTAAAAGAGTATATATAGAAAATCCTGGAAAACTGATTCTTCTTAGCCCTTGATTATTTCGTCAGAAAGGAATATAAAAATATACATGGGAAATTCAGAGTGTAGAGACGAGTTACTATTGCAGTTTGTTGATGAAAAAGTACTTCGGGCCTTTAATGCCATCGCTTCCAGCGAGGATGTAGTTCCCCAGCCAGAAGATGTGTTGGCCGTTACAGAGATTTTCTGTCTTGGCAACAGCAAGAATTGTGGTTCCTTTATCATCGATGCAACAAAGTCTGAAGGTGAAGAACGGCTCACCCAGAGTTTCCGTAAAAATCTCAAGCTTCTCGTTGAAAAAACGTGGGTAGAAGCCTCAGATGTTACCGTTAAGGATCAAGTGCTCTATCGCATAGACAAATTGTGCCAAAAGCTTGCAGCTGGAGATTATGCCAATTGCTACCGTGATTTTATCAGTGTTTTGGTGGACGTGGTGTATCTCATGTTTGGTGCTCAAGCTAAAAAGGAGGATTTTGCAGAATATGCCCTACGTATTGACCCTGAGTTCGGTATTTTCTGGTGGTATCTCCATTCACTGCCCAGAGAACGGACTTGGGGCAACGATAAATGTCGCACCGTAATTCTCTTGGGAATGTATTTCCTTTCAAACTATTAAAATAACTCTCCGTAAAACTTCCTCATTCACCGGAGGTACATCATGAATGACATAGTTTCTCTTTGTAAGTCCTTGCGTCAGGGTGCTGGTATTTTGGCTTCCTATTCTGCCCAGGAAAAGAATCGTGGTTTGCAGGCGGTGGCTCTTGCTTTGGATGCTAGTCGGCAGGAAATTCTTGCTGCCAATGAGCTAGACGTGCAGCGTGCCATTGCAGAGGGCATGAAGGATAGCTTGGTGGACCGCCTGCGTCTTACTTCCAGCCGAATCGATGGTATTATCGACAGTATTAACATTGTTATCCAGCAAACAGACCCCGTAGGGCAGGTTGTTGCTGGCTGGATCACCCCCAATGGCTTGCAAATTCGCCAGCAGCGGGTGCCTCTGGGAGTTGCCGCCATTATCTATGAGTCCCGCCCCAATGTGACGGTGGATGCCTTTGCTTTAGCCTACAAAAGCGGCAACAGCATTTTGCTTCGGGGCAGCTCTTCTGCTTTGAATTCCAACAAGGCTTTGGTTTCTATTATTAAGGCTGCATTAAATCAGGTGGAAGGTGGCGAGCCTGTTGGTGTAGCTTCTGCCATTGAGCTGGCTTGTTCTGGAAACCGCAGCGAGGTGGATGATATTTTGAATGCCACGGGATTAATTGACGTGGTGTTACCCAGAGGTGGTGCCCAGCTCATTCGTATGGTGGTGGAAAAGGCACGTGTTCCTGTTATTGAAACAGGCAGTGGTGTGTGCCATCTTTTTGTGGACAAGTCAGCTGATTTTACTATGGCGTGCTCCATTGCGGAAAACGGCAAGCTGCAGCGGCCCGGTGTGTGCAATGCACTGGAAACCTTTGTGATTCATCAGGATATTCTGGAAAGCTTCCTGCCTTTGTTGGAAGAAAGGCTGGCTGGTCGATGTCAGCTGCGGTGTGATGAAGCTTCCTTCTCGGTGTTGAAGGCTGCTGCACAAAAGGCTGGACGACCAGATTGTGTGGTTGAGGCTGCGGAAGAAGATTTTGGCTACGAGTTTTTGGATACCATTGCGGCAGTGAAAACAGTGGCTTCTGTGGATGAGGCCATTGCATACATCAATAGTCACAATACTATGCATTCAGAGGCAATTATTACGGAAAGCCTTGCCAATGCCACAAAATTTCAGCAGCTAGTTGATGCAGCTTGCGTTTATGTAAACGCATCCACTAGATTTACAGATGGAGGTGAATTTGGCTTTGGTGCGGAACTAGGTATCAGTACCCAAAAGCTCCACGCCAGAGGTCCCATGGGCTTGGAGGCACTCACCACCACAAAATATTTTATTGAAGGAAAAGGTCAGGTTCGCTAATGATTCAATCAACCATCCAATCCGCACGAAAAATCGTGATAAAAATTGGTTCAAATACGCTGGCAAAGGAAGATGGTACCATCAACCTTGATTTTATGAAGGATTTTGCTCGCCAATGCAGTGACTTGATGAAAGCTGGTAAGCAAATTGTTCTTGTGTCTTCTGGTGCCCAGGTAGCTGGTGTTTCTACGCTTGATCGTTGGTCTCGCAAGAAGGACATCCACTATCGGCAGGCACTGTGTGCCATTGGTCAGGTGGAGCTTATGGACAGGTGGCGTCAAGCCTTTGCAGATTTTGACCTGCATATTGGTCAGCTGCTTTTAACAAAGGAAGACTTTGCCGACGACCATCGCACCTTGAATATGCGGAACACCCTTTTTACCTTGGTGGACGAAGGGGTTATTCCCATTATCAACGAAAATGACTCTGTTACCTTTGATGAAATCCGCATCGGCGATAACGACAACCTCAGTGCATTAACTGCCGTTTTGTGGAACGCTGATCTTTTGGTCTTGTTCAGTGACATTGATGGAGTGTTTACGGATAATCCTAAGAAAAATCCCGATGCCCAGCTGATAGAACAGGTGACAAATATCAGTGAGCTGAGAACACAAATCATTATTGGAGAAACAAATAGCTTTGGTTCTGGGGGCATGGAGACAAAACTTGAAGCTGCAGAGCGAACCACCTCCTACGGTATTCCCATGATTTTGGCCAATGGTGGCAAGCCTCATGCCTTGGAGCAGCTGGCTCAGGGTATGATGAAGGCCACCCTGTTTGAAGGCCAAGACGTGTAGTTGGGACATTTTCCCAGATTGGTAAGCTTAGCAAGGAGGAAAACATGAGTGATGTAAAGGTTGCTTGTATTGGAACTGGTATGATGGGGGGCGCCTTGATGAAGGCGGTAGCAAAGGTGGTGGGCGGAGAGAATCTCACTGTTTCCGATGGAGACTTTTCCAAGGCCCAAGCCTATGCTACAGAAACTGGTTGCCATGCCGTAGCTTCCAATGGAAAGGCCGCCCAAGCCGCCGATGTGATTTTTCTTGCTGTAAAGCCCTTCTTGATTCAAAAGGTGGTGGAAGAAATTACGCCCCATTTGTCTGGAAAAATCCTTGTGTCCATGGCGGCGGGATTAAAGATTGAGTCCATCCGTGAAGCCTGTGCTGTAGCTGATGCTGTTCAGTGGGTACGGATTATGCCCAATCTGCCAGCAGTGGTGGGGGAGGCAATGATTGGTTTGTGCGGGGCGGCTAAAACCTCTGGTAAAACCCTAGAACAGGTGAAAGCCTTGTTGGCTGCTGCTGGTAAGGTGGAAATTGTTGAAGAAAAGCTGATGGATGCAGTAACTGCCATTAGTGGCTCTGGCCCCGCCTACTGCTTCCTGTTTATAGAAGCCCTGGCAGATGCCGCTGTAAAGCTGGGAATGAATCGTCAGCAAGCATATATTTATGCCGCCCAAACTCTTCGTGGAGCCGCCACCATGCAGCTGGAAACAGGCCGCCACCCAGGAGACTTAAAAGATGGTGTTTGTTCTCCAGCTGGAACAACCATTGCCGCTGTGGAAGCTCTAGAAGAAAAAGGCTTCCGTAGTGCTGTAATGGCTGCTGCCACCGCCGCCTACAATCGTTCCGTGGAGCTGGGTTAAATAAAAAGGGGTACACTTCACACTGTGAATGAAGTGCACCCCTTTTTATATTAATTTTTCTTATACTACATCCATTCTAGGCACGTCGGCAGT
>JAEDCN010000061.1 GCA_016294105.1 Treponema sp. | reverse complement strand
AGCAAAAGGAGAAAAGCGATGGAAAACAAAAAAATAGTAGTGTTTGGCAGCTATGTAACTGACCTTACCGGTAGAACCCCTAAGTTTCCCACAGAGGGCGAAACGGTAATGGGTGTGTCATTCAAAAGCGGACCGGGAGGAAAGGGCTCCAACCAGGCAGTAGCCGCAAAGCGAGCCGGAGGCGATGTAACACTTGTAACCCGACTCGGCGAGGATGCCTTCGGAAAGCTGGCACTGGATTTCTATGACAAAGAGGAAATTGACTCCTCAAAAATCATTGTCGATAAAAATTCCGACACAGGCGCTGCGCTGATAATAGTAAACGAAGTTACCGGACAGAACGAAATCGTTGTAATTATCGGTGCCTGCGGAGAGTTTAAGCCCGAGGAGGTTCAGGCGCTTGAAGGCACTGTTGCCTCGGCTGGAATAGTTCTTTGCCAGCTCGAAACAAATCCGGAGGCCACATACAAGGTGCTTGAGATGGCAAAGCAGGCAGGTGTGCCTACTGTTCTTAATCCCGCACCTGCTAGGAAGCTGCCTGATGAGGTTTTGAATGGCATCGACTACTTCACCCCCAACGAAACAGAAGCCGAAATCATAACAGGAGTTGCAGTTACTGATTGTGAAAGCGCCTCAAAGGCGGCAGATGTTCTTCTCGGTAAGGGCGTTAAAAACGTTGTCATCACGCTCGGTAGCAAGGGCTACTATGCTAAAAATGAAAAATCGGAATTTACCGGCACGCCGATTAAGGTAGCTGTTGTTGATACAACGGGAGCAGGCGACGCCTTTAACGGCGGCTTCACGGCGGCGCTTGCTGCGGGAATGAGCTTTGAAGCTGCGCTGAAATACGGAAATGTAACCGGTGGACTGTCAGTTGAAAAGCTCGGTACAGCCCCAGCAATGCCTTATAAAGAAGAAATTGAGGCAGTACTGAACAAGTAATTATTTGAGGTTCTATGTCAATAGTTGGGGTAGAACAAAAGAAGAAGACCTAAGAAGAAGGAGTATGTGGCGAGCCACATGCTCCTTCTTCTTAGGTGTCATGAGGCACAATGGAGGATTCTGTTGCGGAAACGGTGGAAGTTACGGAGGCCGTAGCAAACGCGTTTCAAGACTTTGGTTTTGTTGTTGCAGCCCTCGGTATAGCCGTTAGTAAAAGGAACAATAAAGGAGTTAAGGATCAACTGGCCCCAGTTGTGAATCGCTCTGGTACATTCTCGGAATTCAGGCAGATGAGAGGATTCGGCGCGGTAGATCCAGTCAGCAAGCAATTCTTCAGCCACGTCGGAGTTTGGCGAGTGCATAAGGAACAGGAAGTCGTTTTTGAGGAAGTAGGCTTGCTCCAGCCTTGTTGAGAGGCCAAGGATGATACGCAGCTTTTCTTGCTCATCCTCTTTCAGCTTGTTTGGCGGCTTATTCAGAAGGGCCTTGGAATGCTTACAAAACCTTCTCCAGTCTGCCGAAAGATGCTTCTGTTCCTCCTTGCGCACCCGTTCCAAGGCCCAAATCGCTTGTCTGGTGACGTGGTAACGGTCGATCACAATGGTAGCTTGAGGGAAACAAACCTCGGCGACTTCCCGGAAATGAGGATTCATGTCGATGACAACATACTTAACCTCTTTTCGGTTCTTAAAACGACGGAAATAGCGGATCATATCTGCCTTTTTGCGATTGGGAAGAATATCTATGATCTTTCGGTCCCTGGCGTCTGTCAGGATCGTCTGGTACTTCTCCCCGCCAGCATTACCTTTGAATTCGTCGATGGACAGCACCTCCGGAAGCGCCTTGCACGAGTAATTGACCAGGTTAAAATAACGGAGAGCTGTCGTTGTAGAGATATTATGCTTTCTGGCTATGTAGGAGGCCGAAACGGTATCCCGAAAGTCCTCAATGATGCGGGCATTCTTGCGGCTCGTCATGCGATGGTAGCGTGGGAGAAAGCTGTTCTTCTCATAAAACCGTTTCCCACAGCCGTCGCATGCATACCGCCGCTTACGAAGATAGAGATAGACGTCCTTGCCAAAAGCAGATATATCCTTGATCTTCTGCTTTCGGTAGTCGTGAATCCGATCTGTCTCCGCTCCACAGCATGGGCAGCTATGCTTACGACGGGGCAGCTCAAGCTCTATATGGTGTGCGCTTTCGTCTTCCCAGACTTTTTTGATGATTACATCTTCCAATCCAAGCAATTTTGCGGTATTATCTTCGTAGAGCATAGGGCATTTCCTTTCTGGTAAGGTAGGGGTATTTTATCTTAAAGGATTTTTCTCCTATGCTCTACTCTTTTTTCTAATAATAACGAAAAATGTTGGGCGTAGCGCTGCCTTTCGGCCTCGCTACCCCAACATTTATTATAGAGCCTTATTTTCCCATGCTCTGCAGGCGGGTGTTTATATCACACAGGGCGCGGCGGATG
>JAEDCN010000005.1 GCA_016294105.1 Treponema sp. | reverse complement strand
TTTTCTTTCGGCTGTTTACACCTTAATCCTTCTCCTTTTATTGTGTGGTTTTATGAGCTCATTATAATCACATGTGCATGATTATTTACCCAATATTTTCCTTCTGCAATAAAAGCATTATTTTTCGTGTGAGAAAGTAAATTTGCACCATCTTCACCAATTAGCAATAGTTTTTCATCAAAAAGATATTCTTCTACCTTATCTATAACTCCAGTAGCACCATAATAATCATATATTTTCTTTATATCCTTACGATTACTTGAATTTACAGGTTTTCTTTCTGAATCTCTGTTTTTTGTTGCCTCAGAGAACCGACACCAACTCCATCCCTCAGGCACTTCAAACGGAATCTCATCTTCAATATCTTTTACACTACCATCAGCAAACTTTTCATAGTGCCTTTTATCATCACCAACAAAAATAAAAGAATCGTTTTTATCTCGTTTGGATTTACCGTTTTGAGCAGAACCGCACACCTTTGTTACGGTTCTGTCTGCACGGATTTTTTCAAGTAAAATAGATGCAGGCTCATCTTTGCGAATTTGCTCAACTTTTTCTAAAGGAAGAAGTTTTCCATGTATAGCGAGATCGAGGATTTTCTGGCGTAAAGCTTTTGTGTTCATGATTATTCCTTAATTTTTGTCTATATTAATTCCAATTATCTTGTACTAGTTTTTTCAACGGAGAAAGTCCAGCATTATAAACCTTATCAAAAGTATCTACTTCTTTCGCAACATTATAAGCCTCAACACTTAACCACTTAATACATTCTAAAAGTTGCAAATGTTAGTCTTTTAAATCTTTCCAGTGAATCAGTCTTTCATAATGGCTTACACGATTTCTAAGTAAACGCATTTTTTCAAAAACCCTTTGCAAAGCCTTTATGCTTCTTTGATTATTTGGAACTTTATTAAAACATTTTTTTATTATCACTGATTGAAAAGCATTTTGTGAATATTTTGTAGTTAAAAAAGTTGTCCAAAATCCCAATGTTAATTCAGAAATAATTCTGTCGTGTGTAATTGATTTTCCATGTTTTTTTATTTTTCGTTTAGCTTCTTCAACTTTATTTTTTGATTCAATATTTAATGGCAATATATCATACCAATTTTGACATTTTGCATAATCAGCGAGCGCCTTATCCAATACATTTCGCAATGTAATTTCAAATATGTGTAGAGATGGATATAACGATTTACAAATTTCAATATTATACAGATAACGTGCAACACAAGTTATTTCATCAACGCCATCTTGCTTGAAAACACTTAATCTTTGTTGGGTAAATATATTTTCTATATCGTTATAGAATGTTATATCCATAAAATCTCCATTTCAGGCATTATAAACTACTTGATAATTTATAAAAAGTGCCTTATATTAATAGTGTGAGCCGCAGATTTCGTTCTCCTGTTTATCAGTGTTACGGACTGCGGACTTCTTTTTTAAACACCTAAACTTATTCCTCTATTCCTGTAAGTAAAGATGCAAGTTCATTAACAGCCTTAGAGATGTTTGTACTCTTTTCTGAAATTGTAGTCATAAGTTCTGTAAGGGTACAATTTACATCGTTGGAATCATCTTTAATCCATTTTAAATCTAACGAAATTTTATTATCCTTTAGGATTTCTTCAATAGTATATTTCTTCCACCGTCCATTAGGATTATCTTCTGACCAAGTTTCCTTTCGAGCTTCAAGATTTCCAGCATTGTATAATTCTTCAAATTCCTTAAAATGCTCTTCTTTCAGCGGATTTGTTTTTCCAAAACTGGGTATATTTGATCGCAAGTCATACACCCAAACCTCTTTCGTATTATCTTCATCAGTTTTTCCCCTAGTAAAGAAAAGAACATTTGTCTTTACACCTTGTGCATAGAAAATCCCTGTGGGAAGTCGCAAAATAGTATGAAGATTACACTTATTCATTAAATCTTGTCGGATTTTTTGACCAATATTATCTTCAAAAAGCACATTGTCAGGAAGAACTACTGCAGCACGTGCTTTTCCCGTTGTTCTTAATGAACGATAAATATGCTGTAAAAAATTTAATTGTTTGTTGCTGGTAGTATAGGTAAAGTCATCACGGGTTGCCCGCTCGCCGCCTTTCTTTGTGCCAAAGGGTGGATTCGTAAGAACCACATCGTAGCCAGACATAGCCTTTCCTGTTTCGCTCAGGGTATCTCCCAGAACAATTCTACCTTCTATGTTGTGGAGCATGGCATTCATCAGGGCTAAACGATGGGTCTCATGAACAAGCTCGCCACCAGAAAAGGCTTCTTTTACCTGAAAACTTGCCTCTTTTTCATTCAAATCACAGTAATCATCGGAAATGCTTTTCACATAGTTATCCGCACTAATCATAAAGCCAAAGGTTCCACAGGCAGGATCATTGCATCGCTCTCCCACTTGCGGAGCTATCAATCGAGTCATAACATCGATGAGGACTCGTGGAGTAAAATACTGGCCAGCACCACTTTTCTTTTCATTTGCGTTCTTTTCCAAAAGTCCTTCGTAAAGGTTTCCCAAGCCTTCTTCTTTTGCAGAATACCAATCCAGCTCGTCTATAGATTTGATAATTTTCTCAAGATTCTTTGGTTCATCAATATTGGAACTTGCCCCTTGATAAATCTCTCGCACACGGCCTTTCGTATTCTCTCCCAGATAGGCAAGCAATTCTTTGTAAAACTTCTTCAACTCAATTCCGCTGTAGGATGTAAGTTTGTCCCAGCGATATTGTTCAGGAATAGCATCTTCTGTCTTTGTTTCTTTTGCCATCTTCAAAAAGAGAATATAGGTAAGCTCTGTAACATACTGATGGTAGGTAATTCCATCATCACGGAGAATATTACAAAGATTCCACAGCTTGCTGACAATTTCCTGATTGGTCATGTTCTTCCACTCCTACATTATGAAACTTTATCTTCGTAAAGATAGGTATTTAATTCTTTAATGATTGAACCTAAATTGTTATTGAAGATTTTGTTCACCTTGTTAAAACCACCTTGATTTCTCCATGCCATGAATTCATCAAAGGTTTTCTCATTCAGAATTGATTCATTGATGAGATATTTTTCAATTCTGTCAATCCATTTCTTTTCGCCTGCGGTAAAGCTATGAGCTTTACAAAGTTTTTTTATAGCATTATGAATTCGATCTTCATGGGAAATCAATGAGGAGCCAATTGCATACCTACGAACTAGTGTGATGATGTCTGCAGCACATTCTTCATGAGTAATTTGCTCCACAGCGGTGTTCAACTGAATTGGATTAAAGCCTCTTGCATCCAAGGTCAAGCTCAATGTACGTAAATCCGCAACAGTCAAATCGGCTGGTCTGGTGCAGATAATTTCCAAGGCTTCTATTTTGTCCTTGTTTGTTTTCAGATAGGCGGAAAAGCTTTCCAAATAGTCGGCAGGTTCCTGACCTTTGCCAAAACCTCGTGTTACCTCTTGTACTGTGTCAACTTTGTCACTGATGGGCACATAGGAGGTTCCCGTCTTCTTGATGTTGAAAGCAGCAAAGGCATCTTTGGCTTGCAGCAGGATATCCTTACAATTTTCCTCTGACATAGATTTTGCTTCACGCACATTTGCAATAAAAGCTTCTGGGGAATCGTAATGGGAGATAACAGTAAAATAATTTATTTGTGACTCATCCATGTGCCCTTTCATTCTTTGAAGCTTTGCAATTATTTGATCATTGATAAATTTAATTTCTTCTTCATCAGAAACTTTTTCATAGCCTTCAAAAAGCTCATCAAAGGTTACCGAAGGATTTGCCACAACAGGCTTCATAGAGGAATACTCATCAAGATAGCTGTATAAATCAACTGCATCATAGATATCAAAATGAGTTTTATTGATTTTTGAACACAAACGTGTGGCCCGCCCCAGCATCTGCTCGTATAAAATGCGGGATTTTATGCGTCTCATAAATACAATTTTTGTAATCTCAGGTATATCAATTCCTGTGGAAAGCAAATCCACCGTTACAGCAATGGTGGGATAATGCTCATTCTTAAACCGCTTAATGGCATCTTGAACACGGGCTCTGTCACCAATTTTATAGGTAATTTTTTCGATTGCACCAGAGGGAACCTCTTGTGCTTTATAAATGTCACGTAATTTGTCTACAATTTCATCAGCATGATGATCATTCACTGCAAAGATAATAGTTTTTTCTTCACTTTCTGGGTCAATGTATCGAGATAACTCAGTCAGTACAACTTCATTAAAAGAGGGAGTTAGAACCTTTTTGTTGAATTCTTCTACTTCAAAATCTATTTCATCTTCCAGTTCCTCTCCGTTCACCAATTCCTTTGTAATGGGATTATATTTTGGAAGAATTTCTCCCTTGGCATGATGAATTCCCTTTTGATTCAATTCAGTTTTGATAATGTGAGGTGCATCATAATCCACCAAATATCCATCAATCACTGCTTCTCTGTAGGAATAGGTGTACACCGCATCACCAAAAATCTGTCTCGTATGCAATGCTGGTGTTGCAGTCAAACCAATCCGTACTGCATCAAAATATTCAATGACCTTCTTGTACTTGCTGATAAAATCATTTTGATTGCGATACAAAAGTTCTACTTCGCCAAGCTCTTTATCCAGGGTGTATCCACGGTGGGCTTCGTCGATAATGATGCAGTCGAAGTCTCCAGAAGAAGGAATTCGACTTTTATCGTCACTTAAGATTCTGGCAACCATTCCCTGTACCGTAGCCACTTGAATCCTGGTCTCATTTGCCACATCAATATCTTCAAGGCTATTGATGTTATAGATTTTATTCAATGGCTGTAAATCTTCTAGCTTAACATCCTTAAACACATCGAGAGCCTGTTCTCCCAATGCTGTTCTGTCCACAAGAAAAAGAATTCTTCTAAAACGATTTGTTTTTAGGAATCGGTAAATCATTCCCAAGATTGTCCGTGTTTTACCGGTGCCTGTTGCCATTGCAAGGAGGATTCTATTTTGTCCATTAATAACGGCATTCTCTACAGCCTCAACAGCGGACAACTGATAATGTCTGAAATTTAATCCATCAGGATCACGTAAAAAATCATAGGGAAGATTGGAAAGCTTGCAGTCTGCTTCGTTGGTATCCTGCTTAAATTTTGCAAGCAAATTTTCTGGGCTGTACCATCCATGCAGGGCAATAGGAGTATTGGTTTCCTTTCGTAAATCCTGAAACCAAATACCCGATTCTGTTTGAATATCGTAACGTTGCAGTATCAACTTCCCAGCCCACTTTTCTAAGCTGCTCATCAATGAGCTTACGGGTTTCCGCTTCCGTCAATTTAACATTAGAAATGGCTGCTGCAGAAGTATTGAGACGATCCTGCTTTGAACGGTTGGCCTGTGGTGTAGTGATTCTATTGGCCTTCCGTTCCTTTGTTAGTTGTTCTATTTGGGCTTTTTGTTCGGCGAGTAATTTTTCTCTTTCTTCCAGCAACGCATTTTGTTCTGCAATTTTTTTCTCTTGATTTAAGACTAGTCGAGTATAATCGGGAACTACTTTTGGTCGTTCAGGAACCATAAAAGAATCTGATGAAAAAGAACTATCACCGTAAACCCGCATAAACCAGACTGCAATGCGATGAGCAAATCTTAAAACCATGAGAGCATCTTGTTCATCTGCCAGATTTTCGTGTGCTGAATCATTTCGTTTTTTCCGCACCTGATTAATCCATTGATTCACATCGTAAGGTAAAAATCCTTCATTATTTAATAAATGGGTACGAGTATCAAGAACACGATCCCACACCGATGATGAGTTGTTAATACAGGCTTTATCTAGGAGTTACAAGGTTAAGGGGATGAGATATGGACCATCATACTCCCAATTAATCTGATATACTTCTACACCAGATAACTTTGAAAATCTTATATTTTTGGGAAATCTTGGTCCTAAAATAATCGCTTTTAAACTTGTAGTATATTCGACATATTTTTCTTCATTTGGGGATTTTAGTTTTTTATCAGCTAAAACAAATCTATATTCATTTTCATCACGATAATCTTCACATTTTTGAAATAAATATTTTCGTCGTTTTTCATCTAAATAAAAATGTTCAAAAGAGCCATCTGTCTTATCATTGTTGCTGACATGAGTCATATTTTCATCTAAGTCACTAAGATTATTGGTATATGTGATTTTTTGGTCCTGAAAAATCTCTATATCATCATTTCTTAATTTTCCAAAATCTTTTCTAAACTCATCTTTATCAAAAACTAGACAAATACCTCTATGATTATCAGCATATTGTGCCCACATTCTACTGCGAGCCCATCCCTTGAACAATAAATTACCAGTATATTCCTGATTTTTTTCCTCTCCAATACAGGGAAAATCAACAGAAAAGCAAAGCAATCTTACTATATTTTGTCGTTCAACAAAAGACTTATTTAGTTCACAATCAATTGTTAGTGTTGTATTATGAATATCATGTTCAATGATGTTTAAAGACTTGTCCATGAATTCCAAGGGATCATTCGTATTGACTAAACTACTTAAACGGACTCTTTTAGTGTCAAGAATCATACAAGCTGAATTGAATGATGTATAATGATATATCAGAGTATCATCTGATATTGTGTTATCTATAAGCTTATCTTTCATAAACATCATGAATCTCCTTATTCTGAATCTTCATCACACACAATATGTGATATCAACATATTTGATATCATATCTAAAGGAACTTTTTCTCCATTTGCTATTTTACTAAAGAAATCATTTTCAAGAAACTTTCGTATTTCTCCCATAGCATACGCATTATTATCAAAAAATAATTTAAAATTCTCTTCAAGTGACTCTGACCTTTCTAAGAAAATCATTTTGTCAGTTAATTTTAACACTGAAAGAATGTGTATAAATTTACAAAATCCTTCAGCATAATTATCATTATCAAAATCATCGTTAAAAACTGTTAAATGTTCGACAAAGTGCTTAACTTGGTCTTTCAGTTGAAATACCTGAAAAGCAGTTGCATCGAATATTTCTTTAAACTGACTTGTGACATTTAAATTAACATTGAATCGCCTAAAATCTATAAAAATTATTTTGTCATTATACTCCTCTGAATCTTCATCATTCTCGCCCTCATCATATTCTTCTTCACTTTCTTCTTCATCGTAATTATCATTGTCAGGAGAATCTTTTCCTAAATCAAGATTCCACTCTATGGGATTAACAAAATATATATCTTTATCTTTTCTAATATCAACACTGCCTTCTAAAGATAACAAGGCAGCTACCGTATTTAAATTTTCCATTTTGTATGTTTTCATTAAATTTCGTGGAACAATAATGCTATAAATACAACCTGTTTTTTCATTTCCAGTTGCCTCATCAATATAATCTACATAACATGAAATCAAAACAGACTCAGCAGCCAGAGTAATGTTAAATAGAGAGGCAGCACAAATAAAAGCAAGAGATGCAATATTTTGAGCATATTCCGTTTGTAATTCTTTGAGAGTTTTATGTCTTTGTGAAATTTTTCCTGTTGGAGTAATACCAATTTTATAATCACTATACTCACTAAAATCTTGGAAGGAATCAACAGAAATATCACATGAAAATTTTGATTTACCAGCAGAATTATATTCTAATTTAGCGACTGCTCCAAATCTTATTGAAATACAATCCCTCCCTGCATCCCTTATTTTTCTCTTAATTCCATTAATATATAACATAAATT
This sequence comes from Treponema sp., assembly GCA_016294105.1. Classification (GTDB taxonomy): domain Bacteria; phylum Spirochaetota; class Spirochaetia; order Treponematales; family Treponemataceae; genus Treponema_F. The sequence goes on along the minus strand of JAEDCN010000005.1, from coordinate 120,397 downwards.
CTTTTTCAATATATTCTTGTGTTGGATGGAAACGCAAATTATATTCTTGCAATTCTTTCTCATATTTTTCCTTATATGTTTCATCCATTTCAATTTTAGTTAATTTTTCTTTTTCATAAAATTCTTTTTCAGCAATTTTCTCAGCTTCTGCTAATTCCTTCAAAACTTCAGCTTTTACTGCAGCTCGATTTTCTTCGCAATATGCAGCTAATCTTTTTTTGTAAGTAAAAATTGGTGATTTTGGTACATTTTGCTGTGCAAGTTCATTTAACCTCTCGGTAATTTCAGGAAAAGATATTCTCTCTTTTTTATAATATTCATGACATTCATACACTTCTAATAAAGGTTTATCTCTTTCAAAATAACTATCATCAACAATATCTGGAATAAGTAATGCAGCAAGGAGTTTTGAGCCAGTTTCATTGTAATATTCAACAAATTTCTCTATTCTATCTTCGTAAGTCATTTTCTTTTCTCCTTAAGATAATTTTCCACCATTGATCCTATTCAGATTCTGGTAGTGCTTCTACATTTGCAAGTTTTCTTTCTATAACACGAGTACGAGTCTCTGCTTTTTCAATTTCATTAGTAGCAGCTTCGAGCTTTTTCTTTGTAGCTACAAGTACATCTCCAAATTTTCCAAATTCAGTTTTAACCGTTCCCAGCAATTCCCAAACTTTTGAAGTTTCCTTCTGGATGGCTAAAGTACGGAATCCCATTTGCAAACTATTGAGAAAAGCATTAAGCGTTGTAGGACCAGTAATTGTAACTCTATATGTGTCTTGAATTTCTTGGAACAAACCTGGTATGCGGGTAACTTCAGAATACAATCCTTCAAATGGCAAAAACATTACTCCAAAATTAGTTGTATATGGTTCTTGGATATATTTCTCCTTAATATCCTTTGCATAGCTTTTGATGCCCTTTATTAATTCCTTTCGTTGAGATTCTATCAATGTTTTATCTCCACTTTCATAGGCTAATGTGAGATTATCCCAAGTTGTAGCAGGATATTTAGAATCTATAGGTAAATAAATATACTCTTGCTCCAAATTCTTAGATGGCAATTTTACCGCAAATTCTACAACACCTCGTGGATTAGATGGATTTGGATGTGCATTAATTTCATACTGATTTTGAGTAAGAACATCAGCTAAAAGTGCCCCCAATTGAATTTCACCAACCATTCCTGCACTTTTAACATTAGTTAATGCTCGCTTAAGGCCTCCAACATCATTAGCAAGATTTTTCATCTCTCCAAGTCCCGTTTGCACTGCTTCAAGTTGTTTGCTTACCAGTTCAAATGATGAATTTAATCTCGTTTCTAATGTACTTTGTAGCTTTTCATCAACAGTAAGTCTCATCTGTTCAAGTTTTTTCTCATTGCTATCCTGAATAATTTTCAAACTATTCTGAACAGCATTTCTTTGAGAATTCAAACCGTCTTGTGTAGCTTTGGAAAGAGAATCAAATCGAGTTGAAAGAGTATCTATAAATTTTGCAAGACTAGAAGTTATAGAATCACTAGTATTCTTTGTAAGTGAATCAAGCTTTTCATTAATAGAATTCTGAAAACTCATCAATGAATCATTATGTTCTTTTCTAGAAGCACGTTCACTATCAGACATTTCTCTACGATTTCTTTCAAACTCAAGTTTTAATATTGAATCATACTCATCAATCCTCTTCATAATCGTAGGTAATTCTTTAAACTTTGTTAAAATCACAATTGATAGAATAATAGAAATGAGAACAAGTACACCTAAAATCCCAAACAAGATCAAAATATTTAAATCCATACAATCTCCTCTATGAAATCAATTTACTTTCATATTTTATCACAAACGTCCATTTTTCTCTACTACAACATTTCTCATGTAATTTTGTTAATACTGGCTTTATCTAGGAATGGTAATTGATAACAAATATACTAGAAAGCAGACTTTACTATACATCCTCATTTTTCGACCGAATAATCCACCTAGAATCACATTTTTCGACCGAAAAAAGCAATCCAACCTGCATTTTTCAACCGAATAACCAGCAAGCCTCCCAGTACGAGCCCACCAAGCGGTGCTGGAGGAAAGGGGGGTATTAGGTAGGGAGCGACCAGCCAAAAGGCTGGGAAAATCGCGATATATTGAGCGATTTTAGCGAGTCTCACTTTTGTCTCGCAAAAGTGCAGGAAACCCCCGCTTCTGAGTAGAGGGGTTTCCTCCCCCTAAATAAACTCATTCTTGTAAATTCCCCCTAAAAACGCTACAATATCACTGAAGTTATCATCTCGATTCCTAGTTCCACAAATGACCACTACAATACAGTGGAAAAACTCAGGTTCAGCTGATACACAAGGCCCTTTGTTTTGGCCACAAACACATAAGGAGAATACAATGGCATTAACCTTGGCAGAAAAAATCTTGCAGGCTCACATCGTTCCAGAAGCCTGCCCCAACACAACATTTACCCCCGGAACTCCCATCCAGCGGGGAGCAGACATTGCCATCCGCATTGACCAGACCCTTACTCAGGACGCTACTGGTACCATGACCTACCTACAGTTCGAGACTATCGGCATTCCTCGTGTTCGCACAGAGCTTTCCGTTTCCTACATTGACCACAACACCCTTCAAACTGACTTCCGCAACATGGACGATCACCGCTATCTCCAAAGCATTGCCGCCAAGTACGGCCTGTGGTTTTCCCGCTGCGGTAATGGTATTTGCCATCAGGTTCACTTAGAGCGCTTTGGTAAGCCTGGCAAGACCCTCCTTGGTTCTGACTCCCACACTCCCACTGGAGGCGGAATCGGTATGATTGCCATTGGTGCAGGTGGACTTGACGTAGCCGTTGCCATGGGTGGTGGAGCCTTCCACTTGGCCATGCCCAAAATCTACGGTGTTAAGCTCACTGGAACCCTCAAAAAAGGCGTGGGAGCCAAGGACGTTATTCTTGAAGTATTACGCCGTGAAACCGTAAAGGGTGGTGTTGGTGCCATCTACGAATATTTTGGCAGTGGTGCAGAAAGCCTCACCGTTCCCCAGCGAGCCACCATTACTAACATGGGTGCAGAGCTTGGTGCCACCTGTAGTATCTTCCCCTCCGACGCCACCACCAAGGCCTTCTTGGAAGCCATGGGCCGTGGACAGGAATGGAGCCAGCAGCAGGCCGACGAGGGAGCCACCTATGACAAGATTATCGAAATCGACTTAGATGCCCTCAAGCCACTGGCAGCAAAGCCCCACTCTCCCGACGCTGTAGCAGAAATTGCCTCTGTGGCAGGAGAAACAGTTACCCAGGTTTGTATCGGTTCCTGTACCAATAGCTCCTTGGACGATTTGGCAGCAGTAGCAGCCATTGTGCGGGGCAAACACATTGCTCCCGGCGTAGAGGCAGGTATTGCTCCCGGAAGCCGCACCACCTTGCTCATGGCAGAAAAGGCTGGTATTTTGGGTGATTTGATTCGTGCTGGATTCCGCATTTTGGAAAGTGCCTGTGGTCCTTGTATCGGTATGGGATTTGCCCCCAACACAGAGGGTGTTTCTCTCCGTACCTTTAACCGCAATTTCAAGGGACGCTCTGGTACTGCTGACGCCAAGGTATACCTGGTTTCCCCTGAAACTGCCGCAGCCGCAGCCATTACAGGTGTTATTACTGATGCAACAACCCTAAACTATGAAGATCCATGCCTCAGTGAAACAGGTCGTCAGTCACTCTTAGCTGGTGGGTTGCATGGGCTCACCGTTGCCGACATTACTGGAGCTGCCACCGACGACAGCATGCTCATTGCTCCCCTGCCCCAGGCAGAAGCAGAGGCTGTGGAAGTTGTTCGTGGCCCCAATATCAAGCCCTGTCCTGCATCCCCCGCATTTGAAGCAAGCCTCAAGCTGCCTGTATTGCTAAAGGCCCAGGACAATGTTTCCACCGACGATATTATGCCTGCTGGAACAAAGGTGCTGCCCTTCCGCTCCAACATTCCAGAAATCTCCAAGTTCACCTTTGAACGCATTGATGAAAACTTCTATGCCAAGGCCGAAAAAAATGGATTTGCTGGTTGTATCGTTGTAGGTGGTGAAAACTACGGTCAGGGTTCATCCCGTGAGCACGCCGCTCTGGGCCCCATGTACCTGGGAGTTCGGGTAGTATTGGTTAAGTCCTTTGCCCGTATCCACCAAGCAAACCTTATCAATTATGGTATTATCCCTATTACCTTTGCAAATCCTGCCGACTACGACAGCATCCAAGAAGGTGACACCATCGAAATTACTAATATTGCTGCTGCAATGGAAACTGGAGAAGACTTTGCTATTACAATAACAGGTCAGTCTGGCTCCAAAACCATTGTGGGAAAGAATACCATGGCTCAGCGTAGCAGAACCATCATTAAAGCTGGTGGTTTGGCAGCCTATACTCGTGGAGGCGGTCAGTAAGATGGAGTATCGGGCAATTCGTGATCCCTTGTGGAAACACATCTACTTACCAGAGGCCTTGGCTCAAGCTCTTACCACGGCAGACTTTGTTCGCCTTAGTAGGATTCGTCAACTAGGTCCCACGGAATTGGTGTATCCAGGAGCTGTCCACACTCGTGCGGGGCACTCACTGGGAGTTTACGAAATTGCCCGACGAATACTCCAATGTCTGGAACAACAGGGGGCTCACTGGATTACCCCCAGTGGCAGAATCTCTTGGTATGCTGCCGCCCTCTTCCACGACATTGGCCACTTTCCCTACACCCACTCCCTAAAGGAGCTCCCCCTAGAAGAACATGAGGTGCTTTCTGGTCGCATTGTGCTCAAGGAGGATATAGCCCGCTGTATCAGCAAGGCAGGAGGAGATTCTCAGCAGGTGGCTGCCATCATCGACACCACCATTGCCACTGAAGATACAGAAACCTTGTTCTACCGAAAGCTCCTGTCTGGGGTTCTAGACCCCGACAAACTTGACTACCTGAACCGTGATGCCTATTACTGCGGCGTTCCCTACGGTATTCAAGACACAGAGTTTACCCTAGATCAGATTTTACCCCATCACCAGCGGGGGATTCAGCTAGATTCCGCTGCCATCCTTTCTGTGGAAAATCTCCTTTTTTCCAAGTACTTGATGTATCGCTCCGTGTACTGGCACAAGCAGGTGCGTATTGCCACCGCCATGATGAAAAAGGCTCTTTTTGCAGCCCTTTCCAAAAAGCTTGTTCACCCAGAGGAGCTGTACCAGCAAGATGACCAAGGAATCCATCATTTGTTGCAGTCCATTGCCACCAATCACGGAGAAAAAGTCTTTCCAGAGATTGTGCTGGCACAAGGAGTACTGGAGCGCCAGTTGTACAAGGTGGCTGCAGAAATCAAGTTTGATGGAGCAAACCCCATGCACACAGCTTTGGAACAGCTAGACAAGCGTCATGAAGCAGAGGAAAACCTTGCCCAAAAACTAGGAATTCCTTCCCAGCACATTTTAATCGACATTCCTGAGCGAATTTCCTTTGAAAGTGACCTGTGGATTTGTGACGAGGAAGTACCCTTCTCCCAAAGTTCCACCGTCTTTTCTAGCAAAACTGTGGCCTCCTTTACTGGAAGCCTGCGGAAAATTCGTGTTGCAATCCGTCAACAGGATAATTCCTGTTCATTTCAAGAGAAAGAATGTAAAATCATTGCCAGATTTCTAGATATGGAATATAATAGAGTTAGTATACTTGGTTAGTTTTGGAGGACAAAATGAAAGTTCAGAACGTAATGGAATCATATATTACAAACCGTACCAATGCCTTATACGATGAATTCGCAGAGGCAAAGAATTCTTTTTTAACTTGTAGCTGTGAAAATTGTCGTATGGATACAATATGCTATGTGCTTAATAGAATCCATCCCAAGTATGTTGTGTCAGGACGTGGCATGACCTATGCAAATCTTGCCCTTAACGGACAGATTATGGCTGATATTGATGCCATGATCATTGATGGCATGAGAATTGTCAATGCAGCAAAGCGTCCCTACCATGAAAAGAGAAAGATTGAAAATCCTGTAGAAAATGTTCCGGCTTTTAGTTTCCCTGTTTTCATGGGAGCAGTTTATGATGGCCATACCTTTGAGCCTATGGCAGGAGTTACTGTAGAATTAACTGCAGACGGAAAGCTTGTTCCCATGGAAGATGCTTCTTGGGAAAACCCTACCCTCACCTATAAGCCAGGTAAGGGATGTTTTACCTTTAGGCCAGCTCCACTCCCTGCAAGTCAGGAAGGAGAAACAAAAAATTTCCCTTTCACCATCACCATTCGTGCAGAAAACTACCAGCCCTTGATCTACTCCTTTACCATTCCTATTACTAGCAGCATAGAAGAGATTCCCTTCATTTCTTTGAAGCTTCAGGACAGCTACATATTCCCTGTGGATGAAATTAATTCCATGGAAGAGTAAAAATATAGATTTAAGGCTTGACATTTTTCTCTGCCTCTGATATAGTATTACACATCAGGGGCGCTTAGCTCAGCTGGGAGAGCGTTTGGTTTACACCCAAAATGTCGGGAGTTCGATCCTCTCAGCGCCCAGAAAACACTCGGTTCTGCCGAGTGTTTTTTTTGCATTAGATTTATCGGGCAAATAAATTTTATCAGTAAATTTTAAAAAATAGCATTTTACTTCTTGACATTTTTTTCTGCCTCTGATATAGTATTACACATCAAGGGCGCTTAGCTCAGCTGGGAGAGCGTTTGGTTTACACCCAAAATGTCGGGAGTTCGATCCTCTCAGCGCCCAGAAAACACTCGGTTCTGCCGAGTGTTTTTTTTTATCTAAAGTTTATTTCATGCCTAGCACAAAATAAAACCCCCTCGCCTAAATCAAGCGAGGGGGTTCTTCAGATTTACAAGGGATTAATAGTTTTCAGCCTTGATCTGGAAGTAAGCCTGAGGATGGGCACAAACAGGGCAAGCCTTGGGAGCTTCTTTTCCGAATACCAAGTGACCACAGTTGCTGCACTGCCACATTACATCTCCGTCCTTGGAGAATACCAATCCGTTTTCTACGTTTGCCAAGAGCTTGAGATAACGCTCTTCGTGAGCCTTTTCGATAGCTGCAACACCTTCAAAAAGCTTTGCAATGCTGTCAAATCCTTCTTCACGAGCTTCCTTTGCGAAGCTAGGATACATATTCTCGTGCTCGTAGTTTTCTCCAGCAGCTGCTGCCTTGAGGTTTTCAGCAGTTGTTCCAATTCCACCGTTCAAAAGCTTGAACCAAAGTTCAGCGTGCTCTTTTTCGTTGGCAGCAGTTTCTTCAAAGAGATCTGCAATCTGAACATAGCCGTCCTTGCGAGCCTTGGAAGCAAAGTAAGTATACTTGTTCCGTGCCATTGATTCACCGGCAAATGCCTCCTGAAGGTTCTTCTCTGTCTTTGTTCCCTTCAAATCTTTCATCATGTTCCTCCGCATAGTATGGATTTATACAAATAGATAAAAAAATCTTATTTGTAACTAAAAACAATATAATACAAGCACCAAAAAAAAGCAAGAGAAATTTGTAATGATTACAATTTTATTGGCTCAATTTCTAAAGACAAAGGAGGTTCCGCTGGAAGCTTGTCTTTTTCTCGCCTTAGGGCTACCTTTAATGTATCTTTAGAAAGGCTTACTATCACCTTGCCAGGATTCTTTTGGTTATTATTAGCTACATCTTCAATCAATCGTACTGCCAACTGATCTTCAATTTCCCGCTGGATAAGACGTCTCATGGGACGAGCACCAAAGGCAGGATCGTAGCCATGATCCACCAAATATTCCTTTGCAGAAGGCTTTACGGTTATGGTAAGGTTCTTTTCTACCAACCTATCCTGCAATTCCTGAAGCTGTAAATCCAGGATGCCAGCTACTTCCTTCTTAGACAAGGGGGTGAAAACGATGGTATCGTCAATACGGTTCAAAAGCTCTGGGCTAAGAATTTTTTTCAGCTCAGATAGGGCTCCTTCCTTAATAGCTTCATAGGAAAGACTTGTTTCTTCAGACAGGGCAAAACCCATAGTAGAGCCTTCGGTAATCTGGCGGATTCCTGCATTACTAGTCATGATGATGACCGTGTTGCGGAAGCTGACGGTGTGTCCCAGGTTATCTGTAAGCTCCCCTTCTTCTAGCACCTGTAGCAAAAGATTGAATACATCGGGGTGAGCCTTTTCGATTTCGTCCAACAATACGACAGAATAGGGATGATGGCGAACCTTTTCTGTTAAGGTACCACCTTCTTCAAAGCCCACGTAACCTGGGGGAGCTCCCACCAAGCGACTGGAATTGTGCTTTTCCATGTAGTCACTCATGTCTACACGGATAAGGGCATCTTCACTGCCAAAGAGGAACTGAGCCAGGGTCTTTGCTAGCAAGGTTTTTCCCACACCAGTGGGCCCTAGGAAGATGAAGGAACCTGAAGGACGGCGGGAGGAAGAAACTCCTGTGCGGGAGCGGCGAACTGCAGACACAATGGAGGCTACCGCTTCTTCCTGGCCAATAACCTGACGATGCAATTCTTCTTCCATGTTCAAAAGGCGGGTAAGCTCCGAGCCAGTGAGCTGTTCTAGGGGAATTCCCGTGATAGAAGCCACTACAGAAGCTACATCATCTACGGTAACAACCTTGTACTTGCCGTCGCCACCTTTTTCCCATCGCTCCCGCATGGCTTCTAGCTGACCACGGAGCAAATGCACTCGGTCACGGATTTCTGCTGCTGCCTCGTAGTCCTGATTCTGCACCAAAAGCCGCTTTTCTTCCGTAAGCTCACTGATGCTTGCTTCTAGCTCTTCCAGTTCTAGAGGCTTTTCTTCCTCGTCAATCTTTTTCATGGCACCAGCTTCGTCCAAGAGATCAATGGCCTTGTCTGGCAGACACCGATCGCTCAAGTAACGGCGAGCAAACCGAACAGTGGCGGGAATAACATCATCTTCGTAGCGTACCCCGTGGAAGCTTTCGTATTTTTTTCTAATTCCTTCCAGAATCAAAATGGCCTCTTGGTCGGTGGGTTCTTCTACCAAAACCGACTGGAAGCGACGCTCCAAAGCTGCATCACGTTCAAAATACTTGCGGTACTCGGCCAAGGTGGTGGCCCCAATACACTGAAGTTCCCCACGGGCAAGGGCTGGTTTTAGCAGATTGGAAGCATCCATAGCTCCTTCTGAACCACCTGCACCAATGAGGGTGTGCAACTCGTCAATAAACAAGATAATGTCTTTGTTTTCAAGAATTTCTTTGAGAATATGCTTGATTCGCTCTTCAAATTCACCACGATACTTTGTTCCAGCCACCACTGCTGCAAGATCTAGGGATAGAATGCGTTTTTTCAGCAAATTACGAGGAACAGTGCCCTTAACAATGTGATGGGCAAGCCCTTCTACAATGGCTGTTTTTCCAACTCCAGGGTCTCCAATCAGCACGGGATTGTTTTTAGTGCGGCGGGAAAGAAGCTGGATAACACGGCGAACCTCTTTTTCTCGCCCCACCACAGGATCAAGCTGCTGATTGGCAGCCAATGCAGTAAGATCTCGGCTAAATTCAGCCAAAATACTGGGACGGCCGTTTCTAGACTTATCGTTGCGGATTCCCCCCTGACTCCCGGTGGAAAACACGGGAATAGCCATTTCCCTGCCTCGGCTTTCATAGGAGGACTGAAATTTTTCGTAAATACCGTTTAGGGCAGAATATACATCCTCAATCCGTAATCCCGCCTTTTCAAAAAAACGGGAGGTGATGCTGTGTTGTTCCCGAATGGCGGCTAAAACTAAATGCTCCGTTCCCACATAATCACGACGAAGACTGCGGGATTCAATGGCAGCTGCATCAAGCAAGCTTCTCAGCCGCCGGGAAGCAGGTAAATCACTGAAGGTTCCTACCTTTGTGCGGGTGAAAAGGCTTTGTTCCAGAGCCAACTGAAAGGACAGTACGTTTATCCTAAGCTTTTGCAATAAAATATAACCCAAACCGTCGGCATGCTTCAGCAGGGCGATTAAAATATGTTCAGGCTGCAACTGATCGCTGCCGCTTTTTTTTCCTTCCTCCTGAGCCAAAACTGTCACAAGCTTATGGGCCCGAGGTGATAAATTCTTTGCCATAGTAATTCCTTACACTTCTTTATATTTTCGGCAGAGCTTATAATTTAGCGTTAAATTAATTTAGAGCTAAATTAGTTTAGCCAAGTTCTACACCCTAAAGTCTAGTACAGCGGCTCATTAAAAGCAAATTTGAACCTTTTCCAAGGCTTCCTGTAGCAATAGGGCTCTCAGACGGGAAATAACCAGGACAGGATGCTCTTGGACGTCGGCTTCAAAGGCAAAGTTCAATTCCTTGTCCTTGTACAGATAATCCAGGTGGGCATTACGTATGCGGTACATAAGGGCGTGAAGCTCCCGATAGGTAATTCCCATAATGAGGCCCACACTGATTCCCAGCTGTAGGGTGCTGATAATGTCCATGGCCTCGCTGCAATCGATGAAGCGACTATACCGCATAACGGCATACATTCGGCTGATGATGTGGCGAAGCATGGTGGGGCGGCTTTCGGCGTAGGTGCTGCGGGCTTTCCGTTCCCGTGAACAAAGCTCTGACACCACCATATCAAATTCCCCTAGCTGATCCTCTTCACTGCCACAGGCTGCATAGAGGGAGCTAAGCTGATAACAGGCTCCCAAGGCTGCATAGGGAACGGAGGTTCCTCCAAAGGCTGCTTCCAGCTGGCAATTTTTCTTGGAAACCTCATCCATTACCTGCTGAATCTGCTGGGTTTGCAGCAGTCCTGGCAGAAAAAGTCGTAGGGAAATCTTCATGCCACTTCCTGCATCCTTCAAATCAGAGGTAAGAAAGCCAAAATCATAGGAAGCAGCAAACTGCAAGCTTTGCTGAAGCACAGAATCAATCTGCCGACACAGCTGCCAAGGAGTACTAGTGTTGTATCCTGCAGTCAGTGAAGCTATGCTGATGTGATCTCGGCCGTTTACTAGGCAGGACACCCGTCCGTCGGTACGCACCACCACTGCCGGCACACATTCAAATTTGCGGAAAATATCTGTTTGGGGATTGTTGATGTTTCGCTCCGTGTAGCTACGTTCTGGAAGGATACTCCGTTCCACTAAAAGCTGCCGGGCATAGAAATCCAGTTGGTCTGTTCCCACCTGCTGGTACTGCTCTGGATGAGGCACCTTTCTAAAGGCTTCAAAAACAGAGGTTTGTATCCGCTGGGCATCATCGGTACTACACTGACAGGGAAAGACAAAGTTTGCCAAATTGCGGGCAAGACGGATACGTGTTGAAAGCACCACATCATTATCCTCCCCATCCTCCGCATACCACACCATTGCGGGATTCAGCGTGTCGGGGTGGCTGCTCATAGGCTATATTCTCCTTGAGAGAGTGCATCGGAGCTTTCTGCACTAGCAGCGCATTTATCCAGTGCCTTTAATCGGTCTCGGTACATGGCAGCCCGCTCGTAATCCTCCTGAGCCACCGCTTGCTCCAGCTTTGCCTTTAGCTGCATCCTGTCCACCAGCACCGTCTTGTAGCTGGCAAGACGTTCTGGCAGAGAACCAGCGTAGCCACCAGTAATTCCCCGCTTTTCCAAAAGGGATTTTAGCTTTGGAGCAAAAATATTGTAGCACTCAGGGCAACCAAGACGCTGGATTTTTTCAACATCACCTTCGTTGGTGCCGCATACAGGACATTGGCGCTGATTTTTCCGCAGCTTGGCAATGGAGTCGAACAAACTGGCCAAGGACATTTCTATTTTGCCATTGCTGGTGGAAAGCCCTCGTTGGGCGGCACATTGCAGGCACAGGTGGACTTCCTTTTGTCCACTGGTGCTTACCTGTTGCACCACCATCATGGCATCACGAACACCGCATATATCACAAATCATAACTAAAATTTCCTCAAGGTATCCAAAGGCTTTTCTTTTCCGGCCTTCATGCTGGGCAAGGCTGAAACAACTACAGATAAAACCAATGTACCAGCGGCAATGGCAAAGATTCCAGTCCACGGCAAAATCACAGGGATTTCTTCCAAATAAAAGGCGGGATCCAGCAGTTGTACTGGCACAAATTCACTCCTTGCAAAATCCTTGGAAAGGAAATTCTCCAAAAAGGCAAGGAACATATTAGACAGATTATACCAAAAATGGACAAAAATGTTAAGAAGTTCCTCAATGCCAGAAAGAATCTGATTTACGTTGATGGCGCACAGTATTCCCAAGGGGATTCCCAGCACCACCCCTGCCCCACCAGCACAAAAGCCCGTTAGCAAGAAGGCAGTGGTAATGCCCTCTGAGGTGGCTCCCACGCTTTTCAAGATGGCAATTTCACGACGGCGCTCCATGGACAGCATCACGAGGGCGGAGGAAATGTTTACCGAAGCCACCAGCACAATCAGGAACATGACAAAAATCAGCATGATTCTGGTGGAGGCAAAATTCTCGTACTGGGCGGTATTCAGCTGGCTCCACAGTCTGAGACGACATTCAGGTGGCAGAACCTCTTCCACCAGCCAAGCGGTTTCCAGCAAACCGTCGGAAAAGGCATCCTCTGTTTGAAGCCCCACTAAAATAGTGGAAAGGGAGCCTTCCAGCAGGGAAAAGCCTGTGTCAAAGGGAATGAAAACCCACAGGGAATCAAGCTCCTGATAGCCACAAGACACAATTCCTTCCACCGTAAAGGGAGTGATTTTGGGAATAATCTTTCCAGTGGGGCTTGTTCTCATGGTAACAAGCCGAATAGTGTCTCCAGGCTGCAAGCCAAGATTCTTTGCAATGCCCGTTCCAATTAAGGCACTGCGGGAAGAAGAAAGGCTGATGGTACCAGCTTCTGCATTAAATAACTGAGAAAAATTCGATTCAGGGGCAAAAATTTCTGGGGGAACGGAACGAATAGTGGCTCCAGTCCGTCCCTTTGCTCCCGCTGCCAAGCCAATACCCTGTCGTTCAGGAAAGGCTGCGGTAACTCCCGGCACCTGCTGCAACTCCAGAGCCAAATCACTTATACCTTGGGCTGTCTCTAAGTCAGGCTGGGAGGAATCATTTTCATCCTGTAAATCGGTGGAAATGGATGAGCCAGTTACAGTCACCTGCATATGATAGCTAGAAAGCTCCACAATGCGGGAGGTGATGCCTTCAATCATACCGTCAGAAACGGTAAGCACCACCACTAGAGGCACCAAGCTTAGGGCAATGCACAAAATTGCTCCCAAAAGGCTGCGGCTTGCAGAGGAGCCTGAGCCAGACACCTTTTTTTGGGAGGGAGACAAAAGCATTCGTGTGGCGTAGAGAACAGAAGCTCGTATCCTCATTGGGAATCCACCCGAGCCAAATGGCCCTTGGTTATGGTGTAAATCTGGTCTCCTTTGGAAGCCAATTCCCTGTCGTGGGTTACCAGCACCAGTGTTTTGTGGTACTTGTCCACCATAGAAAATAACAAATCTCCAATGAGCTGGGCATTGGCAGGGTCAAGGTTACCGGTGGGTTCGTCTGCCAGCACCAGCTGGGGATTTTGAATCAAAGAACGGGCCACAGCCACCCGCTGTCGCTCGCCACCAGACAGCTGGGAGGGCAAGTGATGAAGGCGATGGTCTAGTCCCACCTCATGGAGCAAGGTTTGGGCTGCTTCTGCCGCCTGCTTGCGAGGCATACCGCTCATGTAGGCTGGTAGATACACATTTTCCAAGGCAGTAAAATCCTTCAAAAGATAGTGGAACTGGAAAATCAAGCCCAAAAACTGGGAGCGGTATGCTGCCAGCTGGTTTTCCGGCAAACTGTGGACACAGTAGGGCCCCACCACTACGGAGCCAGCACTGGGAGCGTCCAAGCCACCGATAATGTTCAGTAGGGTGCTTTTACCGCTACCGCTTTCTCCCACCACCACCACCTTGGTACCAGATTCCACCTCCAAATCCAAGGACTTGATGATGGTGAGCTTATCCAAGCCCGTTATATAGGTTTTTTCCAAACCTTCAATCTTAATAATCACGTCACTCATCGTGGAGCACCTCCGAAAGCGTCATTGCCAACACCTTTCTGCTGGCAACCCAAGAAGCAGCCAAGGCAGAAAAAACACCGAAAATGGTGATAAAGGTGATTTCAGCCGGGAACATTCTGGCAGGAATGCTGGCATACACCTGATACATGGTATTTTCCCGAACAAACATTGCCATGGCAGGATTTGTGGCCATGGTAAAAAGATACTGGATCCAATAGCTCATCTTTGCAATGAGAGAAAAAATCACGTCCATCTGGACACACAGCAGCATTCCCAAAAGCAAGCCAGGAATGGCTCCCCCAAGACCAGTTAAAAGTCCACGGAGAATGAAGATAAGCTGTACCTGCCGTTTTCTTCCCCCCAAGGCAGAAAGAACTGCAATTTCAGAGCGGCGTTCAAAAACCATACGGCGCATACCGTTAAAGATATTCACCCCCACCACCACAAAAATCATAAACACCAGCATCATCAGCAGATTCTTCTCCACTTTCAACGCACCAAAAAAGGAGCGGTTGTAACTGCGCCAGGACTCAGTTTGAAGGCCAGGAAGAGCCTTTTCCAGCTGATAGATTACCTGCATGTCCTTTTCGGAGTCTGCAAGTTTTAGAGCAAAAAGCTTGGTGGCATCCTTTCCAAAAAACTGCTGACCAGCATCTAGAGAAATAAAGGAATAGCTATTGTTGATTTCAGCATAACCACAGGAAAAAATCCCCGACACCACAAACACTCGATTGTCGGAAATCAAGTCCACGTCGCTGCCTCCAGAAAGGGCCAGCATATTCACAGTGCTTCCCACTCTGAGTCCCAGCTGACGGGCAAGCTGGCTTCCCAACACAATATAGCCTGGTCGAGATACATCGAATTCGCCAGAAATCATTTTGACTTCTCGATTAAAGCCTGCATCGGTGTAGATGATGTCTGGAGAAACAGCTCGAATCAAGGAGGCAGCCTGATGACCAGTGGAGCTGGCCAACAAGCTTTGGGCCTCGTACATGGGCTCCACCGCCACCACACCTAATTCTGGACGAAAGCACTGCTGCTCAAAGGCTTGTTGGTCAAAATCCTGTGGTGCCGTCACCCGAATGTGGGCGGAACTGATTTCCATAATGCTGTCGATAAAGCCCATCTGGAAGCCGTTCATGACGGAAACCGTAACGATGAGGGTCATAACGCCAAAGCAAATGCTCAGGGAAGCAAGGAAGCCTGTCACTGCCGAGCGACCAGAACGGTCAACCTTGGCAAAGCGACGAGAAACGAAAAAAATCCAATTCAATACTCTGTTCTCCTTATTTCCTTGCCATCAAGATACACAACTTCAGAAAGCAACCTGGCTCCATTGTATTTAGACTCAATTTTCATAGTATCAAAATAGCGGGTTTCCGTGCAAACACTTTCATCCTCATATTTTCGGGAAACCAAAAGCACCTCGTTTTCAAAATAATCATAGCCTCCATGAATATTTCCTGGACTATGGTACAGGGTTTTCTCCACCAAAGTCTTTTCCCTTCCATAATGGGTAATTCTTTTTTCTATCAAATCCTTTGCTGAATTGTAAAAATATTCTACAACTTGATTCACTGAAAGATGCAATAAGTCGGCTGCGTCTTGAGAATTAACCACTTGTAGATTTAAGTCTTTTGACCCAGTCTTTTCCCGTTGCTCCGAAGCCTTTTTTTCATCAGGCTCATACACTACCTCCCGTGTCAAAAGTCCGTCCTGGGAATAAAAGCGTTCAGTTCGCCGTGACTGTGAAAAATCAGTGAGCACCACCTTCTGGCGGCTTCGAGAATTTTCATAATAAAAATAATCCTCTTGCAAGGTGAGACGGGCAGGAGATTCCATCCCCTCAGCAGAAGCTTCTGAAGCCGCCTCCTGCCAGGTCAGACGACTTTGCAGGCGATACTCCTGGTCGTAGAGCGTGCGGGAAAAGGTGCCTGCTCCACGAGTTACCACCAACCTGCTGGAAGCTACTGACAAAAAAGCCGTATCCTCCCCGTCGTAATGATGAAGCCGAGGCAAGCCCTTTCCGTCGTACAGCAATTCCTGAACAGGCTCTTGGATTGCAGATTCCTGAGCTACCAGCTCCCCTTCCAAAGCCTGACCATAGGAACACAGCAACACAGGAAGCAGACAGCAAAGAACTAAAAATCGCATCAATCCAATCCCAAGAATTCGTCCAGGTACTGGTTAGGATCAAAGGGACGAATATCTGAATAGCCTTCTCCAAAGCAAATGAAGGCCACGGGAATACCGAATTCCTTGCCAATGGCGGCAGCAATTCCACCCTTTGCAGTGGAGTCATATTTTGTCAGGATAACGGCATCAAGTCCCACCGCCTGATGGAAGACTTCAGCCTGCCGCAAGCCATTTTGACCAGTGGTGGCATCGATTACAAGAATCTTTTTGTAGCAGCCCTCAGAAGCCTTGGAAGCGGCAACTCGGTCGATTTTCTGAAGCTCCCGCACCAAGTTTTCCTTGTTGTGGAGACGGCCAGCAGTATCAGCCAAAACAATGCCACCACCACGGGCTGCCACTGCCTCCGCTCCGTCAAACACCACAGCAGAAGGATCAGCTCCATGCTGATGGGCCACCACCCGCACTCCCAGCCGCTGACCATGAAGCTGTAGCTGTTCAATGGCGGCAGCACGGAAGGTATCTGCGGCAGCCATTACCACATTGTATTTTCCGCTTCCCTGGAAAAAGCCCGCTAACTTTGCAACAGAGGTGGTCTTTCCCACGCCGTTGACACCTAAAACCATGTATACATTAACCTTTTCTGGCTCAGGCTCCAATTCCACGGAACGGACAAATTCCAAAAGGCGGCTTTTGAGTTGTAGCAAAATTCCTCGCTCGTCCTCAATCTTTTGGGAACGACAGTTTTTTTCCAGCTCATCCACCAATTCAAAGACATTTTTTGCCCCCAAATCCCCTTCAATCAGCAAGTCAGAAAGCTCCTCAAAAAACTCCTGATCTTGATTTTTGTGAATTCCAAAGAAATTCTTTAATCTTTCTGCAAACTTAGTTTTTGCCATACCTACTCCCGCCTGTTAAAGTGTAAAAGACTATTTCTGATTCATTATTTTGTCTTGGCTCGCTCCGGCAACACCGAATCAGCTGCACCAATAAACAATCCTAGCTGCACCGCCAAATTCACCCCCAATCCTGCAGAAAGAATCATGGAGCCCGTGGAAATATTCTTCCAAAGATTGACGGTTTCCTTGCTTTCATGCCCCAAAGCCCATCCATTTGCCACGTTTACATACATTCCGTAGGTAATGAAGCTTGGTATTAATGAAACTAACAAGGCACTATAGGAATTATACATGGCACGACGTCTTTTTTCAATCCGAGAGGAAATTTCTTGAGTATCACGTTTGAGCTGCAGATTCAGCTGGGTAAGACTTGATTCTGGAGTGATTTCAGCTACAAAATAATGGGGATACTCTGTTTGTGGAGTGGGTAACACCGTGCCAAAGACAAAGCCTGTAGTCAGCTCCATTTCACTTCCCAAAGTTCCCTCTGGAATTCCATCAATGTAGACCTGGGCATCAGGAAAATTGTGGGATGAAAAGGTAACCTGGGTTTTATCCAAGGGTTCAAGGTTTACGGTGGCCAAAAATCGTGTGCTTTGAGAAAAGTCTGCCTCAAAGGTTCTGGTACGGAATCCAGATGACTCCACTTCTATCAAGTGATTGCCTGCAGGTAGCAACAATTCCTTGTCCACAAAGCCTTTGGCAGAAAAGGCTGCTCCGTCCACAAAAATCTTTGCAGTGGCAACTGCTTCTGGAGGCTCTATCTGAAAGGCAACTCGTACCATGGGCCTGTTTTGTAGCACTGGCTTCAACTGGCTTGCAAGCTCCTGAGCCAGAACTGTAATATCAGCCACAGCATCCAGACCTTGTATCTCTATTGCATGAATTGCACCGGGATACAGGGTAAGCTGAACTGTCACCGACAAATAATTTCCAGAAGCAACAATAGTTCCGGTCAAAAGCCCATTGATATCTTCATTTTTGACGGTGGTTCCAGAAAAGAGGCTTTCTGGAGAACCATTCCACAAAACAATGGCTTCCCGCACTTCCTGTACACCCTGAAAATCGCCTTGCTCCAGCTGTAGCTCCAGCCCTTCAATCTGGCTATTCTTTTCTTCCAGCTGCTTTCGGAGCTCCTGAATCTTAGCTTCCTTATCCTTCAGATTTTTCTTCAGGTTCTTTTCCGAGTCGGAAACAAACAGCTGCTTGTCCCGCTCTTTTATAGCAGCCGTCAAGGAATTACCAAGATTTGTTCGTTCCTTTCGAAGCTGAACCAACTTTCGCTCCAGAATTTCCTGAGGAGCAAGCACACGGACACCAGTATCTGAAAGATTTTCCAAAATCAATGAGGGCAAGGTAGAAGCAACCTGTTCCAAAGAGGCTGTATTTTGAAAAAGGGGAGATTTCAAAGTAAAGACACTTCCTGCCAATACCCAATCTGCCACTGATACAGAAGCAGACTGGGGAGCAGGAGCTTGTTCACACCACAGAGCAGTGCATAAAAGGCTTGTAAGAAAAATACAAACAACAAGCCTTTTGAACATTACACGTCGTCCTCATCATCAGAGGAAAGGGGCTGTCCCTTCCAACGGGCAGTAAGGTATGCCTCAATAAAGGGATCCAAGGCACCATCCATTACCGCCTGAATGTTTCCAGACTCATACTTTGTGCGGTGATCCTTTACCATGGTGTAGGGCTGGAATACGTAGGAGCGAATCTGGTTACCCCAGGAAATATCCTTCTTTTCGGCGGCAAACTTAGCGTTTTCCTTTTCCCGCTCCTGACGATAATGCTCGTACAACCGAGCCTTCAACATACTCATGGCGGTGGCTCGGTTCATCAGCTGGCTTCGTTCCGTCTGACAGGCAACTACAATTCCTGTGGGAATGTGGGTAAAGCGAACGGCAGAGTCAGTCTTGTTTACGTGCTGTCCACCAGCACCGCCGGCACGATAAGTGTCCACCCGCAAATCCTCTGGGCGAATCTCCACCTCGATGGTGTCATCCAGCACAGGGAACACGTACACAGAGGTAAAGGAGGTGTGGCGGCGGGCATTGGAGTCAAAGGGGCTGATGCGCACCAAACGGTGGATTCCAGCCTCACACTTCAAGTAACCATAGGCATAATCGCCGGAAATCTGCAGTGTAATGGACTTGATACCGCCTTCTGCCTCCAGCATATCCACGGTCTCAATCTTAAAGCCACGATTTTCAGCCCACCGTGAATACATACGGGTGAGCATGGAAGCCCAGTCACAGGCCTCTGTTCCACCAGCTCCAGCGTGGATGGTAAGGAAGGCACCATTTCTGTCAACTTCATCAGAAAGCAGGTTCAAGATACTGAGTTTTTCGTAGGAGGCAAGGCTCTGGTCATAAAGGCTTTGCAATTCAGACTCAACGGAATCATCTCCCGTTTCAACTCCCAGCTCGTACAAGGCTTCCATATCATCAGCGGCAGCCATCAGTTCTTTCCAGGGTTCAATCCTGTTTCTCAGCTGCTTGATTTCTGTCATCACCTTTTCGGCCTTGGAGGGATTGTCCCAAAAACCAGGTTCCCCAGACAGATTTTCTTTGTCTGCAATAGCTTTTTCTACAGCAGGAACGTCAAAGACGCCCCCAAACGTTGAGAATATCCTCTTTCAAAGAGGCGATAGGAATTTTAAGATCTTCCAACATAGGTATAGTTCCTTTTATAAAAAAAATTTATCTCATTTCAGTGGGCCGCAGGGCAGTACCCTTTAGCAGACAGCGTTTCCATCGTTTTTTAGAAAGTTCAGTGAGACACAGACATTCTTGAACAGGGTATTGGTACAGTCTGACAATATCATAATAATCAGTTACCCGGTCAATTTCTTTTTTCAAAAGCACCAGCATTTCCTTAGAGATTGAAGAATGCTCCCAACAAGCACGTTGCACCTTCTTAAACCTAAAATGAATAAGAACTGAAGCCAGAGCCTTTGCAGAATCCATTGAACTGGGATCTAAAATGACAGAAACGAACATACATCTAGAATAAAATAAAGAAGGATAATTGTCCATACTACCCTTGCAAAAAAATATATTTTGACGCAATATACAATTATGAAGAAACTAATTTTTGTAATTATCTCTTGTTTGACTATTTCTTTTAGCTTTGCCCAGGATTTACGGTTGATGGTTTCCGATATCCAAGCCCAGTCCCTCAGCAGTCGAGAGATACTGGTTTCTTGGCAACTTCCCGCAGTATCAGCTGAGCTGGATGTATCCCAGCTTTCCTTGTTCCTCTATCGAAGCCAACAGCAAAAAGCAGGAAGCCATTCCCTAGATGGAATGGAACCCTTGGCCATATTGCCCTTTGACACCACCTCCTACACCGATACACCAAGTACGGAGGAAACCTTTTACTACACCGTAATTATCGCTCCCTTGGCAGAGGCAGACATTCCTGAGGAAGCTCCCCAGTATCTGGTCATTCCAGACAAGAACACCTCCGTCATTGGGGTGCAGTTGCTTCCTCAACCCCTTCTCACCAAGGAATTGACCCAGGAGGTAGTTCAGGAAAAACCCAATGCTGCCACTGGCATGAGAAATACTCCCCTTCCCTATCTAAAAATGTCCCTGCAGTCAACGGATATTCCCATTAATCCAGAGCGGAATCCAGTGAATACACTTGGAACTTCAGAAAAGGCAAAGGTAAAAACACCAGAGCTGCCTGCACCCTATATTTTCCGCCAAGAACAGGAAGCAGAAAACGTAGGAGAGGATTTTATTCTCCAAGAAATTATCCAGAATCAGTTTAAGAATGAACAATATGACTTGGCGGAGCAGGCCTTGCGGGATTTTCTGAGCATTAACCACTCCAAGGATGCAACTGACCGCGGAACCTTTTATCTGGGAGAAACCTTATTGTATCAGGGGAAATATCAGCAGTCCCTGTCCTGCTTCTTGCGGGTACAGGACAGGTTTCCAGATTTAACTGCTCGCTGGATTCAGGCAGCCCTTGATGGCTACCAGCTTCCAGTCATAGAATAGCTTTCAGATATGGAATATCAATTCAGTCATAGCCTAACTTTCAGTCATTTAATAACTGAATTGATATCCATCGAATAGCATCTAATAAATCTATTCAATTACATAAATGTCCTGCAGCATACGAGAAAGCACGGGATATTCGCTTCCAGTGATTTCCTCTGCTGTAGGGGTAAGTCTTTTTTGGAACAGTTGGGTTTGCTCTCCAGAGGTAACGGAGGCCACCACCTGTGGAGTTTCAGTCTGAGCCTTTTCTTCTTGAGAGTCATCTGTTGCCTCTGAAGCTACAGGTGCAGGAACGATAATCACCTCATCCTTAATATTCATCCGATCAAAGAAGCCTGCACGGGAATACCGTCCCTGAGAAACAGATTCACTAACCTCAGTAAGAGTAATGGTTCCAAGAATGTCATTCTGGGCGTACTCCAGTCCCAGTGTATTGTCTGGAGTGCGAAGCTGTCCAGCTTTTACGACTGTCAGTACCATATCCTTGGTGATTCCGTCGGTGGAGCCTAAATCCACCAGGACGGTGTCAGCATTTCTGTCGATGATAAGTCCACGAGTGGGCAGCATTTGGGCAATGGAATTGCACATATAACGCAGGGCACCAGCAAAACGATCATTTCCTGTGCGATAGATGTTAAAAGAATCCACCTCAAGACCATTGCGACCAGAAAATACAGTTCCCTTCAGCAGCAATTCACGCTCAGTTTCCTGATATTCCAGCAAGACAAAGTAATCCTGATTGGCGTTGCGAGCATGGCGGAAGGCCTGGGAATAGGTTACGGTCTCGGTGTAGGCATGGGCATCCACGTTGGCGGTACCCAAGAAATAATTTTCTATGGCACGAACAGTAACAATGCTGGCATCTGCATGGAGCAGCTGGGGTGGTGTTCCATAGGGATACAGGCCAATGTTCCAGCGCTTTTTATCCAGATAGAATGGATCCACATCCCAACGGCTGGCCAAATTGTCGGAAAGCAAGGATTTATATGCTTCGATGGTATCTGCCACCTTAACAGACACAGGCTGGATGGAGCTGATGAAATTCAACTGCTCCAGATACAGCTCCTGCTGACCCTTTCTGTCCAGCATGTTGGCATAAGAAGTACGAGCCGACACATCAAGGGGATTAAGTCGCAGAGCCTGCTTGTACTCAAACTCCGCCTGAGGAGCCTCGTACTGCTTTTCGTGGTTACGGGCC
Organism: Treponema sp.; assembly: GCA_016294105.1. Lineage (GTDB taxonomy): Bacteria > Spirochaetota > Spirochaetia > Treponematales > Treponemataceae > Treponema_F. Next base: position 98,177 of record JAEDCN010000005.1, on the reverse strand, counting down.
TTGGCAATGTGGTATTGAGCCCACTTACTTCTGCGAGCATCCTCTACGTCAAAGGTATCAAGCACAATCTGCTCCAAGGCTGACCGCATCATCTCGTCCTGGGGAACAATTTCCAGTCCCTTTTCCAAAACAGAATAAGCTTCCTGCATTCTTCCCATCATTTTGAGGGAGCAGCCCTTGAGATACCAGGCGGTGGAGGCTTCACGGTTGCGGTTAATGCGATAATCACAAATATCAACAGCTTCTTGGAAGCGGCCCTGCTGATACAGCACCGTGGCCAAAAGCTCGTAGGACTTGTCAAAGTCGGGGTTCAAGTTGATGGAGGTGCGGACTCGGTATTCGGTGTCGCTATAATCCTGGTTCAAGAAGGAAATCCATCCAGCGATGTACTGCACCTCCTCGTCCTTGCTGTGGTACCGAAGTGCCTGCTGGATATAGTTTTGGGCCTCCTCTGTCTTGCCCATTTCCTGAGACACCAGAGCCACCGCCAGCAGGGCATTTCTGTTGGACTGCTGACGCTTGAGAGCATCAATGTAGCGGGTTTCAGCACCAGTGAGACGACCAGCCAAAATATCAAGCTGGGCAAGGCCGAATCGAGCCTCAATATTGTTGGGATAGCTTGCTAAAACCTGATTGAACAAGTTTTGAGCCTCCTGAATCCTGTTCAAGCCCAGATAACAGAAGCCAGTCAAGTTCAAGATTTCCACCTTGTCCTTGGCAAACTTTGCAGCAGACTCCAAATAATTCAAAGCCAGGGAATATTCGTTCAAGGCATAGCTACATTCAGCCAGAGCGTACCAAGCGTCTCCGTAGGCATCGTTTACCCGCAGAGCCTCCTGATAGCACTCCACTGCCCCATACCAGTCTGCAGCCCGCTGGGCATCCTGACCTTCTTGGAACCACTGGGGAGCCGTGAGACTTTTTGACCACAGATTAGGCTGGACAAAGAGAAAACAAAGGATACAAAATCCTATCGTAAGAGAAATCCGTGCCTTGCCTTCTCCATAGATACCATTGGTGCCACTGGAAAAAAACATTTTCATTCTTCTGTATCTCCAACATGACGAATCAATTTGATGACGTTGACTCGATGACCTTCCATATCCTGAACGATGAAATCATAATTCTGCCAGGATACTTTCTCATATTTTACTGGAATCTTTCCGAACAAGTCGAAAACAAATCCACCCAAGGTATCAAATTCCTCGTTGGGGAAATTTGAACCCATTGTTTCATTCAAATTATCCAAATTAGCACGAGCATCGCAGAGCCAGATATTGTCTCCCAAAGGAATCACATCCTCCCGCTCGTTGTCAAACTCGTCCTGAATGTCGCCCACGATTTCCTCGATGATGTCTTCCATACAAACAATGCCGGAAACTCCACCGTACTCATCGATGGCAATGGCAATATGCACGTGGCGCCGCTTGAACTCCCGCAAAAGACTATCGATACGCTTGGACTCTGGCACAAAGAAGGCCTTTCGGCTGTGCTTTTCCAAATCGATGGTTTCATGGCGGGCAAAGGCTGCAATCAAGTCCTTTACGTAAAGTACACCAATTACATTGTCGATGGACTCGCTGTACACAGGAAAACGAGAGTGACCGCTTTCTGCAATCTTTTCCAAAAGTTCGTCCTGTGGTGTTCCGCAGCTTAAAAAATCCACGTCGATACGAGGAATCATAACTTCCTTTACAGAAGTTTCTGCCAATTCCTCGATTCCCCGAATCATGTCTCGCTTTTCTTCATTCAGCTGCTGCTGCTCCGACACAGACTCCCCATCTCTGCCGTGTTCTCGGGAATTGGAATCGTAGTGCCCCTCTTTCTGTTTTCGTTTAAATATATTGAATAACCCCATTATTTAATCCTTCGGCTTATTTTGAGATAATTATATCACTTTCCGCCATAAAATCCTGCAAAAGGATTTCCTGAAGCTGCAACATGGGCTGTTCTGGAGAATTGTCGCTGTGATCCATTCCAGAAAGATGCAATACACCGTGAATCAAAAGCCGCTTGAGCTCTTGGTCCTGGGAAACATCGAATTCCACCGCATTCTTTGCCAGAGTATCCAAGCTGATTACAATATCTCCTGCAGAAAACCATTCTAGCTCATCCTCATCCTGATAAATGCTTCCAGAATTGAAGGAAAGCACGTCGGTGGGCATGTCTAGCTGACGATAATTCTTATTCAGCTCCTGAATAAAGTCATCCTTGCAGAACAGAACGGAAAGCTCCCAGCCAGAAAGCTGTAGCTTTTTCAGTACAGTCTCCAAAAAGCCCTCAATTTTTGGAAGCCACTGGGGATCTTCTGCCATATCCTCATGACAAGAAATTTCAATGAGATTTTGGGTATTGGAAGGAATACTACAGGTTTCTCTGTTGAAACCAAAGGATTCGTATGTTGCTACAGTGCTCATGTTGCCACCTTTTCTTCAGATTTATTTTCTTTTGCAGGCTCCTTTTCGTCAGGATCCTTTTGATTGGGATATTTGATTCGGGAATGATAATAACCAGCCAGTACGTCCACAAAGGCTTCCTCGATGGTAGACAAATCCCTAAAGGTAATGTTGGCATTGTCCAGCTGGCCGTGGTTCACCTTGCCCAAAACCAATTCGTGAATGAATTTTGTTAGACGAGGAACGGAGGGGTCTTCCAGGGTATGGCAGGCAGCTTCCACCGTATCTGCCAGCATAACCACTGCAGATTCTTTTGAAGAGGGAGGATTGCCAGGATAGCTGTAGTCTTCCTTGGTGACGTTGGGATCCAGATCCTTTGCCTTCGAGTAAAAGCCATAGATGATACCATTACCATGGTGCTCACCGATAATGTCCACCACTTCTTGGGGAAGACGCATTTGCTCAGCCTTTTCAATACCTTTCTTCAAGTGACCCTTCAAAATGGAGGCAGACATGCTGGGCTTAAGGGAGTCGTGGGGATTTTCACCACCCATTTGATTTTCCACAAAATACTCGCTTTGGTCCATCTTGCCAATGTCGTGATACAAGGCTCCAACACGGGCCAGACGATCGTTGGCACCGATGGCACGACAAGCCTTTTCTGCTAATTCCGCCACCATAATGGTATGGCTGTAGGTTCCACGAGCCTTGGTAATCAAAGCCTGAAGCATAGGATTTCGGGTATCCCCCAATTCCATCAAGCGGAAGGTGGAGGCAGTATTCAGCAAATGCTCCAGAGGCGTCAAAAAGCCCAAAGCCAAAATCCCTGAAATGAAGCCGTTGAGGGAAACCATCAGCAGGGTAAAGATCATGTTGCTGAAGGTGGCCAGAAAAATGATTTTGAGGGTAAGCATAAACACCATGTTCAAAATGGCCAGCAACAGGGAAACCACCACCATATCAATGCGGTGGGTGATGTTACGAACGATTCGAGCGGCAGACAAGCTGGAGGCCAGCACAAACAGGCAGGGAATGATATTGTCCTGATTGGCATTCAGCACACCAAAGGCCAGCACAAAGGAAAAGATGACACCGTGGCTTTGACCAAAAAGCACCACCACAATCAGCACAAAGAAGGTACTGGGAATGATGATGGGCAAGTTGTAGGAGGAGGAAAAGGGAGGTACAAGGCTGCCGATTCCTGCCAAGGCATAAGTGGCCACAAAGAACACCGCCAAAAGGATGGATTCCTTCAGGGAAACGGGAGTTCCGCAAAAAATGGGATTAAACAGGAAGAAGGCAAAGGCAGAAAGGAGCATCAAGTACAAGATGCTATCGGATAAAGCCTCGTAGTCGATGTATTCTGGTGCATCAGCAAGCTTTTCCAGCTTGGCAAGTCCAATTTCCGTAACGGGAAAGCCCTTGCGAACAATCTTTTCACCCGCCTCCACAGAAACAGGATGACGTGCGTCGGGAGGAAGGCTCACATCGGCAATGATAGTTTTGTCTGCAATCTGTCCTACCTCGTATTCAGAGACGGTAAAAGAAAGCACTGTCTCCGAGGAGGAAATCACAAAGAAGGACACCACAATGCAGGAAATAAATGTCAGGGCAAATACAATGAGAATGCCGTAATTCTTTGTAAAGACTCCCTTGATAGAATCCTTTATATACAGGAAACTAGTTCCAGTTTTCTTCGTTTTTGCTGTCTTCATAAGCTTGTACTATTTTCCTTACAAGTTCATTTCTTACCACGTCGCTGGACTCCATGGTTATCATGCTGATTTCTGGAATATCCTTTAGGATTTCTAGACAATGCACCAAACCAGATGGGGTTCGCCGTGGCAAGTCAATCTGAGTGATGTCGCCGGTTACAAAAACCTTTGACCCTTCTCCCATGCGGGTAAGGAACATCTTCATTTGTTCCCGTGTTGTATTTTGTGCCTCGTCCAAGAGAATAACGCTATTGTTCAAGGTACGGCCCCGCATGTAAGCCAAGGGAGCCACCTCAATCACCCCACTTTCCATGAGCCGTTTGCCAAAGCCAGTAGGAAGGAGGGTGTTAATAACGTCAAAGAGGGGACGAAGATAGGGATTGATTTTTTGCTCCAGGTCTCCCGGCAGGTAGCCAAGGCTTTCTCCAGCCTCCACCACTGGGCGGGTCAGCACTAAGGAACGCACCTGACCGTCAAGCACCAGTCGCAGAGCCTCAGCCATCATCAGGAAGGTTTTTCCAGAGCCAGCAGGACCAATACAAAATACCATGTCACTGGAACGGAGGGCCTTTACCAGACGCAGCTGGTTGGTGGTTTTTGGATACACCTTTTTTACTGCACCACTAATGATAATGCCACAATCACGGAAATCCTCAGGACTTTGGCCATCTTGATTCAGCTGGAGGATGGAGGCCATGAGATCTGGCCCCACGTCAAAGCCTGCTGCAGCTTCGTCGGTAATTCTATCTACAATATGCTGGAATTGACGGATAATCTGGTCATCTGCCTTGCCCAGGGAAACCTCGTTTCCTTGGGTGAATACAGGCACGCCAAGATATTTTTCTATGAGATGTAAATTACTGTCATTGGTGCCACACAATCTTGCTAATAAATCTTGATCTGGCACAACTATTGTATATGATGTTTCCACAAAAAAATCACTATGAGGCTTCTCTTTGCGTTTTATCGGCAACCAGACACTTTATTCTTGGCTACCACAAAAGAAACCACCCTATAATTGTAATGGGAACTTTGGCAACTGTCAAGTTTTGGTAGACAAACCAATTAGATGAAATTGATATTATATAGATAATTAAGATACAATCTTCCCCTTAGTTCTGTATGTCTATCTGCTGGAAGCCCATGTTGGAAAGAATTGTCGTAAGCAGTGATCGTGCCTGTTGCTCCGATTCTGCCAAAATCCCTGAATCTAAGGCTTTTTGTAAGGTATCTTCCCGAGCAAAATCCACCTGATCCAGCACTTCCTGGGTGGTAATGGGAACAAAAATGCTTTGCTGCTCGTCAAACACAGCAATTTCCTGAATGTCGTTGCCCAACACCTTGGCAACAGGAATCCGCAGGGTAATCCCCTTTCCATCTTGGTCAATATACATACGGCTGTCTCCTAGATTCTCTATGCCGCAACGGATAACACCAGAAAATTTCACGATGCTATAGCTTTTTGCCATGCCCATTATTGCAGATTTTTTTAGGGTAACAATGTCGCTGTAATTAATCTTAACAGTAGTAAGCTCTGAGCAACGCTGCAGCTCCTGACTTACCAGTGCATATTTCTTTTCAATTTCTACCTTGGAAAATTGTTGCCACAGGAATAAAGCTGCCACCAAAATGATGGCAAGAAGCAAAAGCCAAAGAAAAAGCTTTGTAAAAAATCTATGAAAAAAGGACTTTTTCTTGGAACTTTTAGGATTTCGAAGTTTGCGGGAAGCCTTAGCTTTCCCCTTGGAGTTTTCCTTCTGTTCTTCAGATTCCATGATGAGAGGTTCTGGATTATCTATCCTTCCTCTTTTTTTAGGTGGAATAGCTTCCTTTCCCTGTACTAGCTTATCCTGTGCCATAGCTCCTCCTGTCAATTCTATAGTACCACACAATGGAAAAATTTCACAACAGATTATTTTCAAAACACCCCTTGTTTTTATGTCCTAGTCTTAGTATCTTCAATATAATGAATATAATAAACGGAGGAAAGGGATGAAGGAAAATCCTTTTAAGTCAGGAAAGAACCTTAAGCTAAAGCCCGCCACAGTGGTCACAGCTTTAGTGGTGCTGTTGGCAATCGTTGCCAGTTTTACTAGCTTTTTTGTGGTGGATGCCACAGAACAGGCAGTAGTAACCCGCTTGGGAAAATATTCTCGAACGGTGGGAGCCGGTTTGCAGTTCAAGCTACCCTTTGGTCTTGACAGAAACTACAACGTGCCTGCAAATGTAGTGCAGACAGAGCAATTTGGATTTAAAACCATTTCCTCCTCTGGAACAAAGGAAATTTACGAAAATAATATCACCTCAGAATCCCGTATGCTCACTGGTGACTTGAACATTGTAGATGTGGAATGGATTATCCAGTACAAGATTGTGGACCCTGCAGCTTGGCTTTTCAATGTAAAGGATAGAACCAAGACCATCCGTGACATTTCCCAGTCCGTGCTGAACATGCTGGTGGGAGACCGAGCCATTCTTGATGTAATGGGAAGCGAGCGTTCTGCCATTGAAATCCAGGCACAGCAGCTGATGAACGATAATTTTGACCAGCTGGGCTTGGGCATAAATGTGCTTACTGTAAAGCTTCAGAACATTGTGCCACCAGCTGGTGTTCAAGATGCCTTTGAGGACGTAAACAAGGCCATTCAGGATATGAATCGCTTTATCAACGAGGGAAAGGAAGCCTACAACACAGAAATTCCCAAGGCCCAGGGTGAAGCCGACCGACAGGTACAGGTGGCACAGGGTTATGCTGTGGAGCGCGTAAACAAGGCTCAGGGTGACGTAGCCCGATTCAACGCCGTGTACGAGGAATACCGCAAAGCACCTGCCGTTACTCGGGAGCGATTGTATATCGAGGCCATGGAAGAAATCTTTACTGCAGGAGAAAAATCTACCCTCATAGACGGGGAGCTAGATAATGTGCTGCCTGTAAAAACCCTTAGCGGAGGAGCCCAATAATGAAGAAGGTATGGACAAGTTTAATTATTGTAGTGGTATTGCTGGTGGCCTTTCTGATGCTGGGCCCCTTCTACATTGTAAACGAAGGCTATCAGGCTGTAGTTACCCGATTCGGTCAGATCGTAAATACCCGCACCCAAGCTGGCTTGTATATCCGCCTGCCTGTGGTTGACACCGTTACCACCTATCCCAAGCTGATTCTTTCCTTGGATGGAGATTCCCAGCGAATTCCCACCAAGGAAAACCAGTTCATCATTGTGGACACCACCAGTCGCTGGCGGATTTCTGACCCCGGCTTGTTCTACCAGTCCTTCAAGACACTGGAGGCAGCCAACAACCGACTCAGCGACATTATCGATTCTGCCACTAGAACCATTATCACCCAGAACAGGCTAGCAGAAGTGGTTCGTAGTTCCAACCTCATTAACGAGCTGGCTACCTCCAACTCCTTGGTAAACATGGAGGACGAGGAAACAGCCCAAATCGAGGCGCTGGTAAATGTGAGCACCCAATCAGAGGCTGTGGTAAAGGGTCGCCGTCTTTTGAGCAATGAGATGGCAGAAGAAGCCCGCAAAATGATTAGCGAGTACGGCATTGAGCTCATTGACATTGTGCCTCGCCAAATCAAGTATTCCGACGAGCTGACAGAAAGCGTGTACAATCGCATGATCAAGGAGCGAAATCAGGTAGCTCAAGCCTATCGCTCACTGGGAGAGGGAAAGAAGGCGGACTGGCTTGGAAAGCTGGAAAAGGAAAAGCTTACCATTCAGTCTGAGGCATACAAGAAGGCAGAGGACGAAAAGGGTCGTGCCGACGCAGAAGCTACCCGCATTTACGCCGAAGCCTATTCCAAGGATCCTGAGTTTTACACCTTCTGGAAGAGCCTTGAGTCCTACAAGTCCACGCTGCCTGGCTTTGATGCTACCTACAGCACCAATATGGACTACTTCAAGTACTTGTACGACTCAAAGGGCAAGAGATAATTTTCAAAGGGTAAGCCATAAATTTAATTTTGATACAGTAGCCAAGGAGTGACTATGATTTCCCTGCTGAACAGGAACAACGGAATGCTGGAACTGGATATGGCCATGGGCCCCAGAGATTTTGCCCAAAGCCGCCTGCTCCCCTTTTTGGAGGAGGATGGATGGCTTGTTTGCGGCACAAATCTTTCTAGCTGGAAGTTTACCGAGGTGGTTCAGCGGGGAGATTCCATCTGTGTCACAGGAAGTGACTTTCCAGGAACATCCCTTCTTGAGCTCTTGTGTAGTGAAAATACATCAGAGAACAAATTTGATACATCAATTATATCTATTCTAGAAGAAGTTTTTCGTGGCATGGAGCTGATTCTACAACAAAAGCCAGACTTTCAGTTTTTTGGTCCTGCCCAGATTCTTGTTGAAAGGGATGCATCAAAGGTAAAACTTCTTTTCTTGCCCCCCACCCTTTTCAAGCGGGCAATAGAAAGTCGCCCATCCCAGGAACAAGGTCAACTTTCAGGCTGCTATTGCAATCCTCAGCTTCAGGGTGCAGAAGCAGTGGCCTTTAGTCAAGGAGTCTATCTGTACCAAGGCTTAAGTGGTCAGCTCCCCTTCTCCCAGCTGGAAGAAGGGCAACGGATGGAAGATTACCGAGACAAAAACTTTATACCACTGGAATTCCTTGTTCCAGACATTTCTTCCCAGGTGGCAGCCTCCGTCAACAACAATCTGCAGCTGGTAAATTTTGTAACAACAAAAAATAAATTCAAGCTTCAGCAAATCATTAAAGACAAAACAGGTGAGGCTCCCCCCACCCGCGAGTCTGTGCTGCTCCATTCAATGGTGGTTGCAGAAGAGGCCAATCTTTTGGAGCTTTCACAAAAAGCTGAATCCACAGAATTTATCCAACGGCGGGAAAGCTACCAGCAGCAGCAAGAAAAAGAGCTCCATCGGAAGCGTTTTATCAAAAAATACAGTACCTGGATAAAGGTAGCCCTGGCAGTGGTGGCAGTGGGAATTGCAGCCTGCATTTCAGGAATTAAGGATTGGCGCAATGAATTTGTGTCCACTGGCCTCAGCCCAGCTCAAGTCTGTGGTGTACTGTACACGGCTTTAGATGAACAAAATCTGGTGATGGCAAAGGCCATGTGTACAGGCTCTGGAACGGAAGAATTTCAGGAACGGCTTTCAAACTTTTTTATAGCTAACAGAATGCGAACTGGCATGAATCCCATGTCCCTTGCACTAACTCCCAGCCAGTGGATTCAGTATCTGTACCAGCAAGAAGAGCTGGCACAGCAGGCTACTCAAGAAAGTTCAAGTCCCTTTCAGCAAAGAGAAATATGGATATATGGTGTAACGAATTTCCATCTTGAAATGCCACAGCTTCCAGAAAAATCTTCAAGCCAGCTCCCTGTGCAAGCCTCCAGTCGGCTTCCAGTGTATCCTCCTTTACGGAAGGACAAGCTACAGCCAGTGGACGCTTCCGCTGGAGAAAAGCTCCAAGCTGTGGCAACCTATAGCCTAGTTTACAGTGACGGCTTGGAGCAGCTTCAAGTGGAGCACCACCGTGACAGCCTTACCTTGGAATACAAAAAACAAAGCTGGCAGGTGGTGTCTGTAGAACAGGATTTTTACAACGAAATGGTAGAACAAAGCCAGATTCAAGGAGACTTTATCCAGCTACTCAAAGATTTTCAGCAGGAGAATGCAGAAGGCCAAGTCCTGCAGGAGAACTCAACAAACCAACTCCTGCAGGAGAACGCAACAAACCAACTCCTGCAGGAAAATGCTGAAAATCGTCTCCTGCAGGAGAACGTAACAAAACAGCTTCTGCAAGCATATCCTTGGCTTGGAAGCCTTTAGTTAAGCTCCAAAGAATAGGTCCTTTACCACCACAAAAACTACAGAAAGCACCAGGGCTGGCAGATAGTTTGCCGTCTTTATCTTTGCCAGTCCCATAAGATTCACACCAATCATGATAATCAGGATTCCACCAGTGGCTCCCAGCTCTGCCAGTAGCACATCGTTAGTATAAGCTGCCACCAAGCCAGACAACAGGGTTAAGGCACTTTGATACACCAGCACTGTCAGGGCGGAAAAAGCAGTTCCAATTCCTAGGGCTGCAGCAAAAACAATGGCCATAAAGCCGTCCAGCACTGACTTGGTAAAGATGATGGTATAATCTCCGTCAATTCCTGCCTTGATGGAGCCAAGAATTGCCATGGCTCCCACACAAAACAGCACCGAGGCATTCAAAAATCCGTAGGCAAAGTTACTGGATCCCTGCTCCTGTTGACCTTGGGAATGTTTCTTTCTCAGCACCAGCTTTCCTAGAGCATCTCCCAAAAGAAGAATCTTTCCGTCAATATCCATCCAAGAACCGAGAATTCCACCGGCGATAATAGCCATGGCCAAAAAGATAATGTTCTCATAGGCCAAGGCCATTTCAATACCAATCACCATGGTTACCACACCAGATCCCGTTTGCACCACACGGGAAAGATTGTCGCTAATTCGCTTTGAAAAAATAATACCAATCAATGAACCAATGATTATGGCAATACAGTTCACAAAAACCGCAATCATAATTTCTTCCTTACAAATAAATAAACCAGCACACCCACCAAGGGGAATACTGCAAAGGTTGTAAACACAGTAGGATAGCCAAAGGAATCTATCATCCAGCCACCAAGACTATTCCCCAATACACTGGCCAGTCCAAGAGCGAAGATGGAATACAAACTCATGCTAATCATGAGCTTTCCCTTGGGAGCATACTGAGCCACAAAAACCACCGCCGCAGGATGATACAGTCCGTAGGTAACAGAATTGAGCGATTGCCCCAGCACTGCCCCAGTCATGTTGGGAAAGATGATGTACAAGAGTAATCGCACCGTCACCAAGGCAGTACAAAATACTAATAACTTGAAGGAACCATAGCGACGCAGGAATCTACCTGAAAAGAACATGAAGGGAATCTCGGAACCTGCAGAAACAGCGCTCAAGGCACCAGCTGCATTGGAATGAAGGAATTCTGTAGTGTACAGGGCAAACATCTTTGTGGCAGGAGTCAGTCCAAAGAAGCCCAAAAACAACAATAAAATTCCCATCCAAAAAATGGGCGGGAACTGGGATAAAAGCTGGGGAAGGCTTTCTTTTTTTGAAGAAACAGTCTCAGCTACTCCAGATTCCGTCTGCAAGGATTTTTTTTCATGGGAAGACAGGATTCCTGGAACAAAGAATAAGGACACCACAAACAGTCCTGCCGAAGCCACCATCCACACCATATACTGGCTTGCAGTACCAGCAGGAACAAAGTACTGTAGCAGCAAGGTCATGACTACGTAGCCAATGGAACCAGCCACTCGAACCTTGCCGTAATCATTTCCCTGCTCTCCCAAAAAACTTTGAGCCAAGGAATCAGACAGGGGAACAGAGCCCTTGTATCCAAAGGAATAAATGGAAAGGAAGATAGCGGTGGCTCCAAAGCCAAGGAACTTTATCATGGGCAGGGGAAGCACCACCATCAAAAGTCCCATCAAGATTAAAAACAAGCCATAACGGCCCTTTTTTTCAATGATAGGACTAACAATCAAGGGCAGGATTACTCCTGCCCCCTCAAAAATCCCCAAGAGGAAGCCCACTTGGGTGGCTGTGTATCCCATTCCCGTCAAAACGATGGGGAGATACACAGCAACAACACCATAAATGGCAAAGAGAAAAAATATGGGAAGGGCGAGAACCATGGTTTATTCCAGAACCTGGGAACCTCGCCCCATGGCGGTAAGACCAGTACGAACCAGTTCCTTGATTCCGTAAGGTTCAAGCAACCGAATCAGACTTGCAACCTTGTCCTCACTACCAGTTACCTCAATGACAACAGATTCCACTCCCACGTCCACAATGCGGGCACGGAAGATGTTGGCAGTCTGGATAACCCCAGCACGATGAGATTCATCAGCACCCACCTTAATCAAGGCCATTTCTCGTACCACTGTCTCAGAAGCAACACAATGCTGAATAGAAATAACTTCCACCAACTTTGCCAACTGCTTGGTAATCTGGTCAAGAATGTATTCGTCACCACTTACCACAATGGTCATACGAGACTGACCTGAATTATAAGTTTCTCCTACCGTAAGACTGTCAATATTATACCCACGACGGCTAAAAAGGCCAGAAACACGGCTCAATACACCAGCATGGTTTTCTACCAAAACAGAAAGAACATATCGTTCCATCATACACTCCTTTCCTTGTATACACCCAACAAACGCACATCTTCAGCCTTAGATTTAAGGGCAATGACGGCAGCATCTAATACTTCCTTTCCCCCTTCTGGCAGCTGTAGGTCTGCATAAAACATATATCGCCAAGGCTCACCCATAATAGGACGGGACTCCAAGCGAGTCATGTTCAAGTTCTTTTCGTGGAATACACCGAGGCACTCATACAAGGCACCACTCTTGTTCTTTGCAATAAATACCAAAGACGCCTTGGCAATGTCGTTGGTGGCAGCAGCACAACAACCAGCACCACAACTAGCTCTCGTATAAGCTTCTTCTACGGCAGCTACCTGTCCAGCACTATCCTTGGCGGTAATCACTACAAACCGAGTATAATTGCGGGGATTCAACTCAATTCCAGTAGCCAGCACCTGAAGATTGTAGTAGTTGGCGGCAACGGTAGAGGCAATAGCACCGTTTTCCACAGAGCCTTCCTTGGCCACCAATTCAGCGGCAGTGGCGGTGGAAGCGGCATCCACGTGGGTCCACTGAGGGTATTTGTCCAAAAAGTCCTTACACTGGGGGAATCCGTGGGGATGGGAATGGACCTTTTTGATGGAATCCAAAGTTGCCCCCTTTACTCCCAGCAGGGCATGCTCAATCCGCAGAGTATAAGCTCCACAAATGCTGACATCATCAAAGCGGAAGAGGTTGTCGTAGTTGTCATAAACAGAACCAGCCAAGCTATTTTCCAGAGGAATCATTCCGTAATCAGCACGGCCTTCTGCCACTGCCTGGAACACATCACGGAAGGAATCCATGCCCACGGCTTCAACCTCGTCAAAATACAAGTTGATTGCCTGCTCAGCGTAGGCTCCGTGGTCTCCAGAATAAGCACAGGTTACCTTGCCATTGTCACTCTTTCCCTCACCTACAGTAGCCACATTCTTTGTTGCCACAGGATGAATGCGGGTCACTTCCTTGCCAACTACAGGTGCCAACACATCAATGTCACGCATCAGCTTTTCAAACTGCTCTGGATACATGGTCTGGGCTGCATCGGAAACAGCCTTTTCTGGCTGACAGTGAACCTCTACAATAATTCCGTCAGCACCAGCTGCAATGGCGGCAAGTCCCATGGGTGGAACCTTGTCCCGCAATCCTACCGCATGGCTAGGGTCAATAATAATGGGCAGGTGGGTCAATGAACGGAGCACAGGTACAGCAGAAATATCCAAGGTATTTCTAGTTGCCTTTTCGTAGGTGCGGATTCCTCGCTCACACAAAATTACATCATTGGTTCCAGAGGACAACAGGTATTCGGCAGCCATGAGCCACTCCTCAATGGTGGCAGAAAGACCACGCTTCAGGATAACAGGCTTACCCAGGGCACCAACCTTCTTCAAAAGTTCAAAATTCTGCATATTGCGGGCACCAATCTGGTACACGTCAACGTAATCCTTCATCAAAGGAATGTGGTCTGCAGAAACAATCTCGGTAACAATGGGCAAACCGTAGGCATCACCAGCTTGGCGGAGAATCTTTACTCCCTCCTCTCCCAAGCCCTGGAAGGCATAGGGACTCGTTCGTGGCTTAAAAGCACCACCACGAAGCATAGCAGCTCCTGCGGCAGAAACTCGGGCTGCAACACCCATCATTTGCTCCAGGCTTTCTACGGCACAGGGACCAGCAATGGAAAGCACCTTGTTTCCACCAATGCGAACAATCTGGCCTCGGTTATTCTTAACCTCTACCACCGTATTTTCTTTCTTATATTCACGGCTAGCCATCTTGTAGGGCTTGGAAATGGGAATTACTCGCTCAACACCGGGAAGGATTTCCACCTCACGAGGATCGATGGAAAGCTTTCCCACCGCACCAAAAATTGTATCTTCCTCTCCAGTAATTTCATTTACCTTGAAGTTGTTTCGAATCAAAAAACTTTTTAAGTCCTGTTTTTCCTTTTCAGGGATTCCTTTTTGTAAAACAATAACCATATTTCTTCCTCCTACAGTAGCACTATCATAAAAAGACAGCATCCTTCATGGCGAGAAGACCTTCCCCTCCGTGAAAGCTGCTATCCTTCTGTATTTTACATTTCTGGGTTCCAGGAAACGGTACGCAGAATATCTGCAAAGACACCAGCAGCCGTTACCCCAGCACCTGCTCCATAGCCCATAATGGACAAGGGAATGGGATTATATCGCTGGGTATGGAATACAAAGGCATTCTCCCCGCCCTTTACAGTGTACAGGGGATGCTCAGAATCCACCTCCATCATGCCAACGCTGCACTTGCCGTCCTTAATGGAAGCAGCCATACGAAGCACCTTTCCCTCAGTCTTGAGGCGAGCCATAAGCTTGCTAAAGTACTCGTCCACCTTGGGAAGATTTGCCAAGAACTGGTCAACGGAGCCAGAATCATCAAAGTCAGCGGGGAACACCTTGTGGATGGTAATATCCTCCATTTCCACTGCAATTCCAGCCTCACGGGCAATGATAAGAGCCTTACGAGCCACATCAAGCCCACCTAAGTCGTCTCGTGGGTCAGGTTCAGTGAATCGCTTTTCTCGTGCCTCCAGCACAGCCTGACTAAAGCTTGCTCCCTCATCCAAGCGACCAAAGATGTAGGACAGGGAACCAGACATGATTCCGTTAAAGCCCTTCAATTTGTCGCCACTGGCAAAAAGGTTCTGCAAGGTGTCAATGATGGGCAAACCAGCTCCTACGTTTGTCTCATACAAAAAGAGGCGGCGCATTCTGTTGGCGGTACGACGTAACTTGTTGTAATAGTCCATGGTCATGGAATTAGCCCGCTTGTTTGGTGTAGCAATATGCATTCCAGCTTCTAGAATGTCGATGTAGCGCTCAGGCAGATCGTAGCTGGCGGTACAGTCCACAAACACTGGATTCAAGGGCTTTGTCTGCCGCACGTATTCCAGAATTGTCTCCAAAGAGGTAGGCTGCCCCTTGGCTGCCACCTGATTTCTCCAGTCACTTAAATCAAGACCAGGAGAATCAATGTCGGTGGAAGCCACCAGCATCTTATCCATGGTTGCAATAGCCATAACCCGAATATCTATTCTTTGAGAAAGCAATTCCTTTTGCTGCTCGTAAATCTGATCCAACAGGCAGCCACCAATGGTTCCGGCACCAAAGGCAAACACCTCGATGGTCTGGGCAGTATTAAAGAAGAAGCGGTGGGCAATACGAACTGCAGTATCTCCATCCTTGCCAGAAATTACTACGCTGATGGAACGCTCGGAAGAGCCCTGAGCAATGGCCAAAATATTGATGTCCTGAGATGCCAAGGAATTAAAGAAGGTACCAGCAACGCCACGCTTTTCCTTCATGCCATCTCCAACGATGGAAACGATGGCACAATCTTCCTTCACCTCGATAACATTCAGAAGCCGCTCCCGCAGCTCCAGCTCGAATTCAGCAGAAAGAATGTCCATTACCAAGTGGGCCTGAGACTGGCGCACACAGAAGGTAATGGTGTATTCAGAGCTAGACTGGGTAATCAGCAGGATGGAAACACCGCCACGGCTTACTGCCGCAAAGATTCGGGCTGCCATTCCGCTTCGTCCCTTCATGCTAGAACCAGACACGCTTACCATGGCAGTGTTTTTGAGGCAAGAAATGCCCCGCACTGGACCTACAGCAGCTGCTGAAGGAAAGGGTCCTTGGGCAATACGTGTACCACGGGCAGAAGGATTGTGGCTGTTCAAACTCCAAGCCTCGATTCCCTTGGAAGCCAGGGGAGCCAATGTCTTGGGATGAAGCACCTTTGAGCCAAAGAAGGAAAGCTCCATGGCCTCCTCGTAGGTCATGTCCTTTACCAAGATAGCATCGGGAACAATGCGGGGATCGGCGGTGTAGATGCCGTCTACGTCAGTCCAGAACTCCACCTTCTTGGCTCCCAGAGAAGCCCCTACGATGGCAGCAGAAAAATCAGAACCATTGCGTCCCAGCAATCCTGGCACAGACTTTGTATCCTGGAACTTAGAGCGCCAAGAGCAGATAAAGCCAGGGAACAGCAGGATTCTTGCGGAACGATGGGATTCTCCGTCACGATAAGGAGCAAAGGACTGGGTGGTTCGACCATAATCCAAATCACCTTCCTTCTGGTTGCCTGTGGTAAAGATGAAGTTTCTGGAATCCAGCAGCTCCACCTTCTGTCCCTTAGCTAGCAGAACAGACTCCACAATGGGAACACACAAAAGCTCTCCACTTCCCATAATCCTGCAGTGAACGGAATCAGGACACTCACCAAAGGCAGATACCGCCTCCAGCAAGCGCTTGTACTCAGCAAGGAGAGGTTCAAGACGCTGCATTAC
The DNA here is from genome assembly GCA_016294105.1 of Treponema sp. Lineage (GTDB taxonomy): Bacteria > Spirochaetota > Spirochaetia > Treponematales > Treponemataceae > Treponema_F. Next base: position 81,560 of record JAEDCN010000005.1, on the reverse strand, counting down.
ATTCTGGGGATTGAAGGCGGGCAACCGTGCAGAAATCTCCACACAAATATCGTTATGAATCCGACGCACCTCATCCACAAAGGACTCAGCTGGAGAACCAGCCATACAACCGTCAATACTATCCTGCAACTTGTTGGAAACACCTGCCACTGCAGAAACAACAACACTAATGCGGTCTGTCTCCGAGCGGGAAATCATAATGTCCGTTGAATCAAGGATTCTTCGAGCACTTCCCATGGAGGTGCCGCCAAATTTTAGGGTCAACATAAAAACCTCTCAATGCTGAGGGGATAAAGACTTTCTTCTAATCCCGTCAAAATATAAAAATTAAGGGGATTCTAGGCTCCTAGAATCCCCAGGGGGATGCACTCCCCGAGAATGCTGCCGAACAATCGGCAGAAGCCCTTAAAAAAATTACTCAGTAGGACGCTTCTTAAAAGAAGCACTGTCCAGAACAGCCTGTCCCTTTCCTACCTGCTGCTCCATCATAGCCCGAACCTTCAATGGCAAGCCCACCAAGGTGATAAAGCCCTGGGCATCCTGATGGTTGTACAGCTCACCAGTGGTAAAGGAAGCAATGCTTTCATTATACAAGCTATAGGGTGAATGGGAACCTGCTCCACGGATGGAACCCTTGTACAGCTTAAGCTTTACCCAACCAGTTACATTTTCCTGGGTCTTGTCCACAAAGGCCATAAGGGAATCCATCAAAGTGGTAAACCACTTTCCATCGTAAATCAACTCACTCATGCGGTGGGAAACCAACTGCTTGTAGTGGTAGGTGTCACGATCCAGACACAGGTGATCCAGCATCTGGTGGGCAAAATACAGGATTGCTCCACCGGGAGTCTCGTAAACACCGCGGCTCTTCATTCCCACAAAGCGGTTCTCGCAGATGTCCACCAAACCAACACCGTTACGACCACCAATCTTGTTCAGTTCCAGCATCAATTCCAAAGCACCCATTTTCTGGCCATTTACGGCTACAGGAATTCCTGCTTCAAAATCAATAGTTACATACTCACCAGCCTCAGGTGCTTCTTCTGGTACTGTAGTAAGCTGCAACATGTGCTTGTAGTTGGGCTCATTTTCAGTCTGCTCCAGCTCCAAGCCCTCGTGGGACAGATGCCAGATGTTTTCGTCACGGCTGTAGGACTGATCCTTTTTCATGGGAACAGGGATTCCTCTGTCCTCCAAGAACTTGATTTCAGCCTCACGGCTATCCATATTCCACTTGGGATCACGCCATGCAGCAATTACCTGCAGGTCTGGAGCAAAGGCCTTGATTGCCAGCTCAAAGCGAACCTGGTCATTTCCCTTTCCTGTAGCACCGTGACAAATAGCCACTGCATTTTCCTGACGGGCATATTCCACCAAAATTTTTCCGATAAGAGGACGGGCAGTAGAAGTTCCCAACAAATATCTATCTTCATACACTGCATTCGCTTTTACTGCAGGCCAAATGTACTCGGTAATGTACTCTTCACGAGCATCCACAACATAACAGGCGGCAGCACCAGTGTCCAAGGCACGCTGCTTGATTGTCTTCCAGTCATCACCCTGCCCAACGTCAATACAAACGGCAATAACGTCATAGTCATAATTTTCCTTAAGCCACGGAATAATTACCGTAGTGTCAAGTCCACCGGAGTATGCAAGAATAACCTTTCCTTTGCTCATATCAAGACCTCTTTATCCATGAAAAAAAACTGCTTTAGTATATCATTCTGATACTTTTGATACAAGCAGGAATGATATAGAAAAATAAATAATTTTTAATTTTTGAAGTGACACTAAAAAAGCTGAACCCGTCCCATTCCAGACAAGGTTCAGCCTAACATCTTATTCAGAAACAAAAAGGACGGTTTTCACTCCAAAGCTTACTCAGGAGGCATCCTTGGAATGGACGGTCCACACTAGATTGTCAATATCAAAGCCTAAGGATTCTGCCAGAATCAGGTATTCGGTAAGGATATTCGAGGGCATGGTACTGGTTCTGCTTAAAATCCACAGGTAGTTCAAGTCCTTGCCGGCTACCAAGGCGTATTCATAGTTTTCGTCCAGAGCGATGATGGTATAACCTCCGTAGAATGGCCCGAAGAAGGACACCTCCAGAGCCCCTACCGTGGGACTACCTCTAAAACGAGCTCGTCCAACTGCCTGCTGCCAATCATTTTTAGCATAGTTAAAGCCTCGGTTCACCACCTGTACCGAACCGTCCTTGTTCATGGAATATTCTGCCGTTACCTGACTCAGGTTCCGCTCAAAGGTAAAGTCAAATCGGGCAATCTCGTACCATTTTCCCAGATACCGCTGCAAGTCAAAATTACCCACTGGCTCCATGTTTTTTGGAAAGGATCTGCAACCAACAAAACCAAGGCCCGCTGCCAACAAAATCAGGATTCCCAGCAAAAGAAAGACTTTATTCTTGTCCATAGCACACACCTCTGTCTTATAGTTTTGGTAAGCCATACTGCAGGGATTTTATGTAAGGATTTTTTACATAGGTTTTATGTACCTGAAGTATTCCTACCACAAAAAAGTATAGAGGAAGCTGCTAAATCAAAAAAAATTATTATGGAGACAAAGATGGAATTTATGGGAGATTTAAATTAAACGGACATGGTTTCTTTGACCACTTTCCGCAGGTACTTCATTGCCCGCAGCTCCAGCTTTCGTACCGTCTCTGGAGAGCAACCAATCCTGCCGCTTACCTGACGCAGGCTCCGTAGCTTTGATGCCTCCAAGTCAAGGTTGAACCGATAGTAGATGACCTGTCGCTCTGCCTTGGGAAGGCTATCCACCATCCGCCGTACGTCGGCAGCCACCAGATTACGGAAGCCGGTTTGCTCCATGGAAAAACGCTCATCCACCAGAATATCCTCGTAGGTAAGGCCACCATCCTTACTGAGTTCGCAGTGAAGGCTGGAGCAGGTAAAATTGTAGGACAGGGCTTCACGAACAGCGGCTTCGTTCATATCAAGATACAGGGCTACCTCTGCCAAAGATGGCTGCCGGCCCCGCATGGATTCAAGCTCCATCTGAGCAGTTTTTATTCGCCGCATCTCCTCCTCCTTCCGCTGGGGCAGATAGATTACAGGAAGCTTGCACTGTATGTAGCGAAGAATGTACTGGGTAATCCAAGGATAGGCATAGGTGGAAAAGCGGGTCTTGAAACTTGGGGAAAATTTATCTACAGCCATCATCAGGCCCACATTCCCTTCCTGAATCAAATCCAGCAAAAGCTGCTCCTGGTGGGCATATTTTTCTGCAATATTTACCACTAGCCGTAGATTAGCGTTGATTAGGCTTTGGCGTGCAATGCTATCCCCGCACTGAACCTGTTGAGCAAGAAGGATTTCCTGCTCCTGGGTCAGCATCTTATAACGACCAATCTCAGAGACATACAGTTCAAAGGTACCTTTCTGCAGCAATTTTTCCACCTCCAGCTTCATTTAGAATTTAAAGCAAAAACTGTGCCAACTTTTTTTTATTTAAAAGAATATTGAACACTGGCTAACTTCTTGTATTCATTATAAATAAGTAATAGTATAATTTTATTATAATTTTTTTTACAACTGCAACTGTATACAAAAGTATAATTTTTCTTTCAACTTTGTTGATCGTCACCAGCAACTGTATACTTTTTTATAACACAAAAACAAGCTTCCAATTTCTTTCAAACCTACAAAATCCGTTAATCGAAAAACTGCCATACCAGAATCACGACCTTCTAAGATTTTCTCCAAAAAAATTGCTGGGGAAAAATCAGCAGCAGAAACAGGGAATTTTAAGTAAAATAATTAATTACTTTATATATAGATAAAAAAATACTTGATATTCAAAAGTATTTTTTTATTTTTTTTACGCAAAAAATAAAAATTTTTACAAAAATCTCGATTTTTTTGTGTTTTTGTGATTTTTTTTCCTTGACAGATTTGAAAGTCAATACTAGCATTATTAAGTATGTATTTTCTGTAAACATCCACAGACACTGTATAAAAAATCATACAGTACAGCATGGATCTTACATGGTAATTTTTAGGAGGAAGATATTATGGAATTACGAAAGGCCTACATCGTAAGTGCAAAACGTACAGCCATCGGAGGATTTTTGGGAAGCCTGTCCACAGTGAGTCCCAGGACATTTGGTGCAGAAGTTATCAAGGCTCTGCTAGCAGATGCAGGTGTAAAGCCTGAAAATGTAGACGAGGTTATTTGTGGTAACGTTCTGGGAGCTGGTGTTGGACAGAGCATTGGACGCACCGTTTCCTTGGAAGCAGGTATCCCCGACACTGTTTGCGCCCACACCACCAACATGGTTTGTGGTTCTGGTATGCGCACTGTAATGGAAGCCGTTATGACAATCCAGGCTGGTGAGAACGACATCGTTGTAGCCGGTGGTGTGGAGTCCATGTCTCAGGCTCCCTATTTGGTTCCTGCAAATACCCGTTCCGGAAACAAGATGGGTGCATGGAAGGTTGTAGACCACATGATTTATGATGCCCTGACTGATGCCCGATTGGACATCCACATGGGTGTAACTGCTGAAAATATTGCTCAAAAGTACAACATCACCCGCCAGATGCAGGATGAGTTCGCCATGGCTTCCCAGGAAAAGGCCATCAAGGCTGTTGATTCTGGCCGCTTCAAGGACGAAATCGTTCCTATCACCATTCCTTCCAAGAAGGGTGACATTGTATTCGACACCGACGAGCACCCCAACCGCAAGACAAGCTTGGAAAAGCTGGGAACACTAAAGCCTGCCTTCATTAAGGATGGAACAGTAACTGCTGGTAATGCCTCTGGTATCAACGATGGTGCTTCCTTCGTATTGGTAGTAAGCGAGGATGCTGTAAAGAAGTACAACCTGAAGCCCCTCTGCGAGGTTGTGGGAATTGGACAGGGCGGTGTTGACCCCAGCATCATGGGTCTTGGCCCCACTCCAGCCATCCGCAATGCATTGAAGAACGCTGGCGTTAAGTTGGCAGACATTGACTTGGTAGAATTGAACGAAGCCTTTGCCGCCCAGTCCTTGGGTGTAATCCACGAGCTGGTGGAGGAGCATGGTATCAACCGTGAGGAATTCCTTGCAAAGACAAACGTAAACGGTGGAGCCATTGCCCTTGGTCACCCAGTTGGAGCTTCTGGAAACAGAATCATCGTTTCATTGATTCACGAAATGATGAAGTCTGACAAGAAGTTAGGTCTGGCCTCACTGTGTATCGGTGGTGGACAGGGAACTGCTGTTATCCTCAAGAAGGTCTAATAGCTGGAAAAAAATAATAGTGGACAGGCTTGTTTTTTCGTTATAAAATGTAATTGATTCAAGAATGAATCAATTACAAAACAAGCCCCACAGAAATGAAGGAGCGATTTTTTTATGGAAGCAAAAAAGGTATATATTGTTGCAGCAAAACGAACACCTGTAGGAAGTTTCTTGGGAACACTTTCTGGTGTAAAGCCAAAAGATATGGGAGCCACTGTTGTAAAGGCTCTGTTGGAGGAAACTGGTCTCAAGGGTGAGAACATTGACGAGGTAATCTGCGGTAACGTTCTTGGTGCAGGCTTGGGTCAGAACATTGGACGCACCATTGCTTTGGAAGCAGGTATCCCCGACACCGTTTGTGCCCACACCACCAACATGCTCTGTGGTTCTGGAATGAAGGTTGTTATGGAAGGTGCCATGTCCATCAAAACTGGTTACAACGAGGTTGTTGTAGCCGGTGGTGTTGAGTCCATGTCTCAGGCTCCTTATTTGATTCCTGCCAACACACGAACAGGAAACAAGATGGGTGCATGGAAGGCTGAAGACCACATGTTGCATGATGCCCTTACCGATAGCATTTACAACATCCACATGGGTGTTACAGCTGAGAATATTGCTGAAAAATATAACATTTCCCGCCAGGAGCAGGATGAGTTTGCATTGGGCTCACAGACAAAGGCAATTGCCGCTCAGGATGCAGGTAAGTTCAAGGACGAGATTATTCCCGTTGTTATTCCTTCCAAGAAGGGAGATATTGTATTTGACACCGACGAATATCCTAACCGTGGAACCACTTTGGAAAAGCTTGCAAAGCTAAAGCCAGCCTTCATTAAGGACGGAACAGTAACTGCTGGTAACGCATCTGGTATCAATGATGGTGCTTCATTTGTAATTCTTGCCAGCGAGGATGCTGTAAAGAAGTACAACCTGAAGCCTCTGTGTGAAATTATTGGATACGGTCAGGGCGGTGTTGATCCTCGTGTTATGGGTCTCGGCCCCACCCCTGCTATTCGCAAGGCACTGAAGAATGCTGGACTGAAGTTGTCCGATATGGAATTGGTAGAATTAAACGAAGCATTTGCAGCTCAATCCTTGGGTGTAATCCATGAATTGGTAGAAGAGCACGGTGTTGATAAGGCTGAGTTGATGGCTAAAACTAACGTAAACGGTAGTGCTATTGCCATTGGTCACCCAGTAGGTATTTCTGGAAACAGAATCATCGTAGCCCTTATCCATGAAATGAAGCGCACTGGTAAAAAATTGGGACTTGCATCCCTGTGTATCGGTGGTGGACAGGGAACTGCCGTCGTTATTAAGATGGTATAATCAAAGAACTAGGGTCACTTGACCCTAGTTCTTTCATAATCAGTTAGTTTTACAGGAAAAATCCTGTTATTGATTTCTTAGTTTCAAAGTGAGGTATTTTATGACTAAGGTTGGTATTGTTGGTGCAGGAACCATGGGACAGGGCATTGCTCAGGCATTTGCTTCCGCTGGATATTCTGTAACTGTATGTGATGTGAAGATTGAATGGGCTCAGGGCGGAATTGATAAGATTGGTGCTGGCCTTGATAAACTTGTTGGCAAGGGAAAGATGGAAGCTGATGCAGCTGCCAAGATTAAGGCCAACCTGAAGACTGGTGAGTACAAAGACTTGGCAGATGCCGACTTGGTTGTAGAAGCCATCCTCGAAACAATGGATGCAAAGAAGGGATTGTTCTCCCAGCTGGACGATATTTGTAAGCCAGAAACAATTTTTGCTACAAACACCTCTTCTCTGTCTGTAACTGAAATTGCAAAGGGAATCAAGCACGATGTAATCGGTATGCACTTCTTCAATCCCGCCAGCATCATGAAGCTGGTTGAGGTTATCTGTGGTGTAAACACACCTGCAGCCGTTAAGGATAAGATTGTTGAGGTTTCCAAGAACCTGGGCAAGACTCCTGTTGAAGTAAACGAAGGACCTGGTTTCGTTGTAAACCGCATCTTGGTTCCTATGATCAACGAGGCTGCCTTCATCCTGCAGGAAGGAATCGCTTCCGCAGAGGATATCGATACCGCCATGAAGTTGGGTGCAAACCACCCCATGGGACCCTTGGCCCTGTCCGACCTTATCGGAAACGACATTGTTGTGCTCATCATGGACGTTTTGTTCAAGGAAACTGGAGACAACAAGTACCGCTGCTGTACTTTGCTGCGTAAGATGGTTCGTGGTGGTCTTTTGGGCCGCAAGAGTGGTAAGGGATTCTTTGACTACTCAAAGTAAGATAGGTAATAGAAATGAGTGTATTAGTTGACGTAAAAGATCACGTAGCAACCGTTACTATCAGCCGTCCCGAAGCATTGAATGCCCTGAACACCGCTACCCTCAAGGAGCTGGACGATGCATTCATCCAGTTGGACAGTAACGCTGATGTATATGCAGTAATCGTTACTGGAGCTGGAGACAAGAGCTTTGTTGCTGGTGCTGACATTGCCGAGATGAAGGACAAGGATGTTGCCGCCGCCGCTGAATTCGGTCGCGTTGGTAACGCCGTGTTCTCCCGCATCGAGAAGTTCCGTTGCCCCGTTATTGCCGCTGTAAACGGCTTTGCCTTGGGTGGTGGTTGCGAGCTTTCCATGGCTTGTGACATCCGCATTGCCTCCACAAAGGCCCTCTTTGGTCAGCCTGAAGTAGGACTGGGAATCACTCCTGGCTTTGGTGGAACACAGCGCTTGGCCCGCTTGGTAAGCCCTGGAATTGCAAAGGAGCTGATTTACAGCTGCCGCAATGTTAAGGCTGACGAAGCTCTTAAGATTGGCTTGGTAAACTCCGTTGTAGAGCCTGAGCAGTTGATGGAAACAGCAGTTTCTATGGCTCAGACCATCTGTAAGAAGGCTCCCTTGGCTGTAAGCTATGCCAAGAAGGCCATCAACGAGGGACTCCAGCTGGACATTGACGGTGGTATTGCCGTTGAAGTTCGTGAGTTCGGCAACTGCTTTGCAACAGAAGATCAGAAAATCGGTATGACCGCCTTCTTGAACAAGGAAAAGGGCGTTCAGTTTAAGAACAAATAATTAATTACGTGGGGACTATGCTATGGGTCCCCACGTTCCTTTTTGCTGTGAGGTAAAAAAGGACATAAAGGAGGAAAAAAATGAGCTTTGAAGCAGATTACAAGGCAAAGCTTAAGACAGCTGAGGAAGCTGTTAAGGTTGTCAAGTCAGGTGACTGGGTTGATTATGGTTTTTGTGTGAACACCCCCATCGCACTGGACAAGGCATTGGCTGCTCGTCTGACCAGCCTGGAGGATGTGAAGTTCCGTGGAGGCGTGCTTCCCTTCAATCCTGCCATCTTCCAGATTGAGAATCCCGGCGCCCACATGTGCTGGAACTCTTGGCATTATTCTGGAATCGAGCGAAAGGCTGGACAGGCAGGATTTGCCTACTACAATGCCCTCCGCTACTCCGAGCTGCCCCGCTGGTATCGCGAAAACATCAAGCACATCAATGTATGTATGTTCCAGGTTGCCCCCATGGATGAGAAGGGATACTTTAACTTTGGTTTGAGCGTTTCCCACCTTTTGGATGCAGCAAAGATTGCTGATGTTGTTATCGTAGAAGTTAACAAGAACATGCCCCAGACCTGCGGTGTTGATGATAAGATTCACATTTCCGAGGTAGACATTATCGTTGAGGGCGACAATCCTCCTGTATCACAGATTGGTGGTGGCGGAGAATTGACCGATGTAGATAAGGCTGTTGCTAAGTTGATTTTGGAAGAAATCCCCAACGGAGCATGTCTCCAGCTTGGTATCGGTGGAATGCCCAACGCTGTTGGTTCCATGATTGTAGATTCCGACCTGAAGGATTTGTCCGTTCACACAGAAATGTATGTTGACGCCTTCGTTGACATTGCCAATGCTGGAAAAATCACTGGTAAGTGCAAGTCCCTTGATGACGGAAAGCAGGTTTACGCCTTTGCTGCCGGAACAAAGAAACTGTACGACTACATCCACAATAACCCTGACATCTGTCCACGTCCTGTAGACTATACCAACGATGCCCGTGTTATTGCCCAGATTGACAACTTCATCTCCATCAACAACACCGTTGAGATTGACCTCTTTGGCCAGGTGAACTCCGAGAGCGCCGGAACTAAGCAGATTTCTGGTGCCGGTGGACAGCTGGATTTTGTGCTGGGTGCCTACCTGTCCAAGGGTGGAAAGAGCTTCATTTGCTGCTCCTCCACCTTCAAGAAGAAGGACGGAACCCTTGGTTCCCGGATTCGCCCCACACTGGATCCCGGATCCGTCATCACCGCCGCACGCCCCAACATCCACTGGTTCGTCACCGAGCACGGAAAGGTGAACCTGAAGGGTCTGTCCTCCTGGCAGCGGGCCGAGGCACTCATCTCCGTTGCCCACCCCGACTTCCGTGACGAGCTGGTCAAGGATGCTGAAAAGATGGGAATCTGGAGAAATAGCAACAAGCGCTAGTTTCAGATACATGATACAAGGCCGTACTTCCTTTTGGAGGTACGGTTTTTTTATTTTAACAGGAATTGCTCGGTAGCAAATCCCTGTATCAGACACAGCGAAGGAGATTTTCCACCCTTGAGAAAGACGCTTCTTCGTGGTATACTCTTACATTGTCTAGGTCAAGACAATATCAGTTTTTTATAGAGGAAAATCATGGCAAAATATCCCTTTGAATCCATAGAGCCCAAGTGGCAGGCCTATTGGGAAAAGAACAAGACCTTTAAGGTAACTGAGGACACAAAATTTGAGAGCGCTAAGCGACGCTACGTGCTGGACATGTTCCCCTACCCCTCCGCCCAGGGACTCCATGTAGGACATCCTGAAGGCTACACCGCCACAGACATTTATTGCCGCTACCTGCGGATGAATGGCTACAATGTGCTTCATCCCATGGGATACGATGCCTTTGGCCTTCCCGCCGAAAACTATGCCATCAAGACAGGAACCCATCCTGCCACTACCACCAACGCAAATATTGAGCATTTTACCCAGCAAATCAAGGCCTTGGGCTTTTCCTATGACTGGGACCGCTGCGTTTCCACCTGTACTCCCGACTACTATCACTGGACCCAGTGGATCTTCCTGCAGCTGTACAAAAAGGGACTGGCCTACGAGGCAGAAACTCCCATCAACTGGTGTCCCAGCTGTCTTACTGGTCTTGCCAACGAAGAGGTAAAGGAAGGTCGTTGTGACCGCTGTGGAACTGCCGTTACCCGAAAAACCATCCGCCAGTGGATTCTCAAGATTACCGCTTATGCCGAGCGGTTGCTAGAGGATTTGGAGGGCTTGGACTGGCCTGAATCAGTAAAGCTTATGCAGCGGAACTGGATTGGAAAGAGTGAGGGTGGCGAGGTATCCTTTAAGATTGCCGATGCAGAGGGAAATCCCACCGACCAGGAGCTTTTGATTTACACCACCAGAGCCGACACCCTCTACGGTGCCACCTACATGGTTGTAGCTCCTGAACACAAGCTTGTTCCCAGTCTCACCACAGCTGAGCAAAAGTCCGCAGTAGAAGCCTATGTAGAAGCTGCTGCAAAGAAAAGTGATTTGGAACGCACCGACTTGGCCAAGGAAAAAACTGGTGTGTTCACCGGTTCCTATGCCATCAATCCAGTAAACGGAGCAAAAATCCCCATCTGGATTTCAGACTATATCCTAGTATCCTACGGAACTGGTGCCATTATGGCTGTTCCTGCCCACGACGAACGTGACTGGGACTTTGCCAAGGAATTCAACCTGCCTATCTTGAAGGTAGTGGCCTCTAAGGAAGAAATTGCATCCCTGGCCGCCGGAAACCTGGAAGCTGGTGTAGCAAAACTTTTGGAAGCAGCAAAGGATGATGATGCCTACCAGGCACTGGTACAGGCCCACCCAGAGGTTTTCAACGTAGCAGCCCAGTGTACTGCCGCCGACGGCTACACCATTAACAGTGGCAACTTCACTGGTATGGCCACTTCCTACACTATCCCCGCCATGATTGAGTGGCTCAATCAGCAGGGAATCGGAAAGAAGGCTGTAAACTACAAGCTCCGTGACTGGGTATTCAGCCGCCAGCGGTACTGGGGAGAGCCTATTCCACTGGTACACTGCGAAAAATGTGGTTGTGTTCCCCTGAAAGAAGACCAGCTTCCCCTCAAGCTACCAGAGGTAAAAACCTACCAGCCTACAGGAACAGGAGAAAGCCCCTTGGCAGGCATTACCGACTGGGTAAACTGTACCTGTCCTGAATGTGGTGGAGCAGCCCGACGGGAAACAAACACCATGCCTCAGTGGGCAGGCTCCTGCTGGTACTATCTTCGCTATCTTGATCCCCATAATGATAAGGAATTCGCCTCAAAAGAAGTGGTGGATTACTGGATGCCTGTAGACCTGTATGTTGGTGGTGCCGAGCACGCCGTACTCCACCTGCTGTATGCCCGATTCTGGCACAAGGTTTTGTTCGACTTGGGATTGGTAAACACCAAGGAGCCCTTCCAGCGGCTGGTTAACCAGGGAATGATTACCTCCTTTGCCTTCCAGCGAAAGAACAAGACTCTTGTTCCCACCGATGCCGTGGAAGAAACAGCTCCCGATGTATTTATTGAAAAGGAAACGGGAGAAAAGCTTGAGCGAGTTATTGCCAAGATGTCCAAGTCACTGAAGAACGTTATCAACCCAGATGACGTAATTCGAGACTACGGTGCCGACTCCGTTCGTATGTATGAAATGTTCATGGGACCACTGGAAATTTCCAAGCCTTGGAATACCAACGGCCTTATCGGAATCCATCGCTTCTTGGAAAAGATTTGGGCGGTATCAGAAAAACCCATGACCGATGAGGATATGGAAGGCAAGCTGGAAGGAAAGTTGGCTGAACTGAGAAAGCTGTACCACAAGACCGTAAAGAAGGTAAGCCAGGACACAGACACCTTAAACTTCAATACTGCCATTAGCCAGATGATGATTTTCATCAACGATGCAGCCAAAATGGAGGCTATCCCCAAGGCATTGTGGAGCGGCTTTGTCAAGATGCTTTCACCCTACGCTCCCCACTTAGGAGAGGAATTGTGGGAAAAGCTGGGCAACACCAATACCATCGCCTACGAAAGCTGGCCTACCTACAAGGAAGAGCTTTGTCAGGACGACAGCTGTACCATCGTTGTGCAGATTAACGGTAAAAAGCGTGCCGACTTCCAGGCTGCTATAAATACAGACAAGGCTGAATTGGAAAAACAGGCCCTTTCCTGTGAGTCTGTCATCCGCTTTATGGAAGGCAAGGCTCCGGTGAAGGTTATCGTTGTACCCAACAAGCTTGTAAACATTGTAGTAAAATAATCCATGAATCAGCCACAGAAGGTATCGGAAACATCCCGAATGAAACTCATTTCTCTGGCTGGCTGGATTGCCCTTTTGGGTAATCTTTCATTGGCTGTCATCAAGATAGTGGCGGGCAGTATAGCCGGAAGCCTTGCAGTTCTTGGTGACGGCCTTGATTCTGCCACCGACGTCAGCATTGCCTGCATGACCTTAATTATTAGCAGGATTATCCAGCAGCCCTCAGACCAACAGCATCCCTGGGGACACGGCCGTGCAGAAACTACAGCCACCATGGTGGTAGCCTTCATCATCTTCTATGCCGGAATGCAGCTGAGTCTTTCTGCTGGTGGCAAGCTCCTTCAATATCTTATCCATCTGGGGCAAGGTACACAGTTCACACAAATCCCTGCTACCAGCTCCCTCCTTTTGATTGTTTCCCTTATTTCCATAGTGGGAAAGCTACTTTTAGCCTGGTCCCAGTATCGGCTGGGAAAAAAAGCTGAAAGCATCATGATTTTAGCCAACGCGAAAAACATGGCTACAGATAGCATTATCTCCGTTTCCGTACTGGTGGGCTTGGCAGGTGCAAAAATCTTTTCGTTACCCATACTTGACCCAGTGGTGGCCTTTTTGGTGGGACTGTGGGTTTTGAAAAATGCCATATCCATCTTTTTGCAGATGAATCTGGAACTTATGGATGGAAACCTAGACAAGGATTTGTATCATCGGCTTTTTAACGCCGTAAAAAGGGTGGAAGGAGTTTCCAATCCTCATCGAGTACGTATCAGAAAGATTGCCGCCTTGTGGGATATTGACATGGATATAGAAGTTGATCCCGATATTAGCCTCCACGATGCCCACGAACTAGCAGAGCAGGTGGAATCTGTGGTGCGAAAGGCAATTCCCGAAGTCTATGACATTGTAGTGCACATGGAGCCAGCAGGCCACAGCAGCCATCATTCCCAAGAGCAGTTTGGACTTTCAGAATCGGACTTGTAACAACAACTCCATAAACAAAGAATCCTACTTAAAACAAAAAAGCCAGCCTACCAGAAGCATTTCCCAGTAGCTGGCATCTTTTTATTGAACGGTTTTCCAGGCGTGAATGAACTCCAGCATGAATTGCTGCACATCGGAAAACCACTTTTTCTGGAATTCCACTGCCGTCACACCGATATAGCGATAGTGCCAACATTCCCAACGATACCCCGTTACATCCTCATAGCCGTCAGGAAAGGACAGGGACCAGCCATATTTGCCTGCATTGGAAGCAAGCCACCTTCCCTGCTTTGTCTGGGCAAAGTCATCGGTAATGGAGCCAAAGTCCACTGCCACTCCCAGCTGATGCTGACTTGCCCCAGGTGGAGCTGATTCCCGGTCAGCCACCTCCTTACCTAGCTGACGAACATTGCGTTCATACAGATTTTTTTGATAATCGTAGGAGCGGTAGGTGGAACTTACCACCAAGTTGATTCCATCTGCCTTAGCCGCCAAACCCATTTCCCGCAAGGATTTTTCCACAGGCACCCGCAGGGAAAGGTCGTTACGATTCAAAAGGTAAAAATCATTGGCCTTTAGGGCAACAATATCGGCAGGAACAAAGTCAGCAGCAAGATAGTGTTGCTTATCCACCAAGGTCAAAAGATTGTCCGCATCCTCTGCCAGAACCTGCTGTAAGTCGGCTAAAAACTCCTGGGAATCCCCATTTACAATGCCGTCACGAGTCCGCTGGGATAGGGAAGCGAATACTCGATGCAATTTTTGTATTTCAGCAGATACTTTTTCCTTAACTGGAAATTGGGCTTGGGTCTCACTCACAGTTCCACCCGCTCCATTCTTTTCGGTAATAGGCTTTCCCCGCTGACAGGTAGCTGAGCTGATACACAGAAGAGCCACCAAGATTATATTCACCCACTTGTTCAACTAAACTACCTCCGTCACGCTGAAAATTATATTGAACATATCCATAAAGCCAGTTGATTCCAAAGCCTTTCGAGCCTCGCTGGAGGGATTCATGATGTACAGCATCTTTCCAAACTCCATTCCCAAGGTACTAGAGCCTAAAATTGCACTTAATCCAGAAGAATCCATGGAGGAAAGATTCGATAAATCAAGAATCAGATTCTTTTCCTTTATGAGCGCAAAGGCCTTTTGCTGAAGCTCCATAAAATTATAGGAGTCAAGAACTCCAAACAATTCCAGCAAGCTGTAATTGGCACCTTTTTTTTCTTGAATTTTAAGTTGTTCCATTTGCTCCACCCTTATCAGCAAAAATCTTCATGGCCAAACAAGTAATATCGGCCTCTTGTTCCTTAGACGTAAAATCCCTCAAATTCTCGTAGGTAAACTGAGTGATTTTATTTGAAGAATAGCTCAAGTTGTCCATAATGGATTTTTGGAGTCGAGCCTTTCCATAGGACTCTCCACGCAGAGACTGAGACTCAATCAAACCATCAGTACAAGCGAAAATCACATCACCAGGATTTAGCTTGATCTTCTTTACCTTTACGTACTTGCTGATGTCTGGCACAAATCCCAAAACACGGCCATCACCTTGAATTTCAATAACGTTGTTGTAGGACTGAGTATACAACATCAAAGTGGGAATACCGCAGTTGATGTAATACATCATATTGTCAGAGAAGTCCAACAGGGCAAAAACTCCTGCAAAGAAGGTTCCCCGTGGCAGGTTAAAGCGAATAAAGTGATTTATTTGCTGAATCAATTCCTTAAAATCATGGATATCTGCCAAGAAGGTTCTGATGATGGACTTCATAATCACCATGGACATACTTGCCGTAATTCCCTTACCACTCATGGAACCAAGAATTACAATATGGCGGGTATCTGTCAGGCGAATAAAGTCGATAAACTCTCCACCGATGTTTCGGGCAGGCTTCATCATGTAGCCCACATCAATCTTAGGGCTGCGGATAAAGTCCATGTTCTCCTGAATGGAGTGAATAATCTGGTCCGACATTTTGATTTCACGGTTGATGGTACCAATAACACCCTCGTTGGCAACACTGTTCATGTAGTAACCAATCATAAAGAAATGAGGATACAGCTTGGTAAACGTATTATAGTCATATTTGTTGTAATCGTTTCCTAATTCCTTTTCGTTCAAAAGAATAACACCGAAAACACGGTATCCTTCCGTCAAAAGGATACAGGCCTGGGAGGTGTCCTTTTCAAAAATTTCAGAAAGACCAGCTCGAGCACCAGCAAGGGCATGGTGGGATTCCAGCTGATTCTTAAAGGCTACCTGTCGTCCAACACCCATCATCACGTCAAAGGCTGGATATTCCAAGGGCAGACTGGTAATAGACGGATAAGAGCTATACACACTGGCAAACTCATTACCGTTGCTGATAAGAATATTTATTCCAGTACACTTTACTTCCGAAGCAAGAATCTTGCTTACCTGATTTCCAAAGTTTTCAACGGAAAGGTTATATTCCAAATCCGCAAGTTTTTTTTCCAAGGTCTTGTCGTATCCCACTGTAAGGGCATTAGCACGGCGAGAAAAAATCTGGGGAAGGATATTGGTTCTCAAGAAAATTGCCACCAGCACAAAGGAAATGATGGCCAAGAACAGTATGAAGTTGTCATCCTTATATTTGGAGACAAAAATCATTACTACACCCAGCAAAATGGCAGGAACAACGTAAATCCAGAAAATCTGCAGAAATTTCATCAGCAGAGTCTTGAAATCATTTACAATATGAATTTTTGATGCATTATAGGCAAGATAAATTCCCACCACATAACCAAAGCTTTTCAGTGAATAGAAAAAGGGAGCAATTTTAATGGCAGCAGTAAAGATTATGTAGGACAAAACAACAGTCACCAGGGCCACCAAATGGACAACCAAGCGCTCCTGTTCCAATTTATTCTTGGTATTTGCTGGTCTTACAATAATATACAAGGCAGCAACTCCAGGAAAAACATAGTGGAACAGAATATTCAATACAGTCTGCCACCTAAACAAGGAAGTAGGAGTCATATATTGGGTATAAAAATGCAATCCTGTATTTTTACTGGCGACGATACTGATGGAATTTTTAAACACAAGATATACCAGAGCCAGTGTAATGAGGATTTCAAGCAAAAGCCCAATCTTACTTTTCTTGAAGGAAGGATATGCCATGATGCTAAGACAGAAATTCAGCAAAAAGAATTTTTCCAATATTTCAGAAACACGCACCAGCATGTACATCATGGTATAATTGGGAAAGAAATTAATGAGCAAAAGATTCAAAAAAACAGTTAGGGTATAAGAAAAGAGAAAGAGAATGCTGTTAACAGTCATTCCGAATTCAATCATCTTATTCCGATCCACCGCATAGGAATATGCTATCAGAAACACACACAATAAGCCGTTAAGAATTATATATACCATTAGCCTTCAACCTTTGCCACCAGCATAGTAACGTCGTCACGAAGATGTCCACCAGAATGAGACAAAACAAGATTGACCAAGTCTGACACAAAGCTACCAGCAGATTTATTGGCACTATTCTTGATGGTTGTCAAATATGTATCCGTTGTACCCAGTTCCACACCATCCTCATCCATGGCTTCAGAAATACCGTCGGAGGCCATGAGAATCAAATCTCCACGGAACAATTTTTGCTCTGCCACCACCACAGTATCCAAATCGATGATACCGATCAAAGAACAGTTTGAAGAAAGGGGCTTGATTCGATAGCCTTCTGGAGAACGAGTTACTATAATAGGATCTGACATGGAAGCATTTACATAGCGAATGGTCATTTTTTCTGTGTCGATGATGCCTATAAAAAGAACGGTGTATTTATCCTGAAACTTCATATCCTTAATGGCACGGTCAATGGAATGGATGACATTCGACAAATCTTCCTTGTCCTCCATAATCTTAACTGTATTCAACACCAAGCCCATAACTAAGGCTGCCGCCAATCCCTTTCCGGATACGTCTCCCAGCATTACCAGAGTTTTATGCTCATCCAGGGGCAACACCGAATAGTAGTCTCCAGATACGTTTACCAAGGGCTTGAAATAGGAAGCCAACTCCAGTCGGCGTACTTCTGGCATAACCAGAGGCAAGAAAGCCTTCTGAACATCAGCCAGCATTGTCCATTCCCGAGAAAGCTCTGTGATTTCACTAAGGTTGGTAATGATTTCCTGTCGGTTCAAGAATCTTATGTATTCTTCAAAAAGAGTATTGTAGATTACCTTGTCGAACAAATGAGTGTACTTACAGAAAATATATAGATGGTAGTTGCCCTTTACCAAAAAGAAGCCTCGTGTAGACTTATAAACAGTGGTAAGACCAAAATCCTTGTCAATAAAGTACACACCGTCAGTTTTCATATCGGAAAAATTGATGTCCAAGGTGTTCATGGTTTCTGTCTTGCAGGTAAGCTTGTCTGGACTATTGTACAAGACGTAATTATTGTTTCGATTGATGAACAAAACGGAACAGTCACCCTGCACTTCCAGCACATCTCCAACTGTCTCATAAAAATCTTCCAAGGAGTAGCAAAACCGCAACCGTTGAATAAAATTGGAGATAAGAGAGGTTGTTCCCTTTTGCAAAACTGAATCATCGATTTTAGAAAACAAGTACTTCACCAAGGCATCACCAATCAGCTCCAAGGAAAAGAACAGAATTACAGAACACAGGAGGGTAAAGACCCAACCAGCCTTGGGAAATAAATAAATACTGAGCAGTATGAAAATAGCAGCAATTACAGTGTCTATGCAAAACAGACAAATTCGCTGTCTAGCTTTGAGCATATAAACTCCTTATTCTTTGCACCCCAAAGGAGAGGTGGTTCAAAGGTTATTGCAAAGGACTTGGCCTTTAAGACAAAACTATCATTGATTATAACACACTATTTAAAAAAATGAAACAAAAACATCAGGAGGGAAACTACCCCTTGAAAATTGAAAACCTTTCAAGGGGCGCTGTAAAGAAAAAATTAATTTTGCAATTCGGACAAGGCCTTGGGCAAAGGTGCGTCAGAGGGCTTTTCTATGTCCATAAACTCCTTCAGCAAATCCTTCTGCTTTGAAGAAAGCTTTGTGGGCACTTCCACCAAAACCTTAATATACAAGTCGCCCTTTTTATTTGTTCCGCTGTAGGGAACACCCTCGTTCCGTAAGCGAAGGAGCTTTCCGTGGGGAGTACCAGCAGGAATCTTGAGCTTAATCTTTTTGTCATCCAAGGAGGTCACGTTGATGTCGGCTCCAAGAATTGCCTGGGTGGCAGAAATTGGCACTGCACAATACAAGTCGTTACCACTGCGCTCAAAATACTGGTGGCGAGTTACATGCACCACAATAATCAAATCACCAGCAGGCCCTCCATTGCGGCCAGCATCACCCTGACGGGGAATGGTAATCCGCTTGCCGTTGTCTGCTCCAGCGGGAATCTGAATGTTAATCTTCTTGCGTTTGGGCTGAAGACCAGAGCCACCACAAACCTTACAGGGATTTTCTATGACAGAACCATCGCCATTACAGGTGGGACAGGTTTGAGCAAAGGCAAAGAAGCCAGTGTTCCTGCGTACCTGACCAGAGCCACCACAGGTTCCACAGGTCTTTCGCCGGGCACCATTGGCACCTCCTGTTCCCTGACAAGTTTCACAGGGCTCCGTATGCTGGAACTGAACCTGCTTTTCTGTTCCGTAAACTGCTTCCTTAAAGCTGATTTCCAGGTCATAGCGAAGGCTGGCACCCTGATTTGGAGCATCAGGAGAACGACGACGCCCACCGCTTCCACCACCAAAGATGTTGCCAAAAATGCCGCCAAAGTCAAAGCCCTCGAACAAGTCACTAAAGTCGGCATAAGCATGGGAATAGCCACCACCACCGCCACCCATTCCTTCAAGGCCAGCAAAACCGTACTGATCATAAATCTGACGTTTTTGCTCATCGGAAAGAATCTCGTAAGCCTCTGTGGCCTCCTTAAATTTTTCCTCTGCCTCCTTATCTCCTGGATTTTTGTCCGGGTGGTATTGGACCGCTAATTTTCGGTATCCTTTCTTTATCTCATCCTTTGTAGCGTTTTTTTGGACACCCAGAACTTCGTAATAATCCCGCTTTGCCATTATATGCCTTCCATTAACAAAAATACCGCCGCTATAAAAAACGGCGGCTTATATAAGTTGAGGCGGGGCCTGTTCCTATAATACTTTCCAGGACCTCCCGCCTCTTTATTTATTGGACGAACTTATTTATCGTCGTCTACAACTTCGTAGCTTACGTCCTCGGCGGTACCCTTGTTGGGGCCTGTACCACCGGCATTTCCAGCAGCGCCGCCCATATCGGGACCTGCACCACCCATGTCAGGGCCTGCTCCAGCACCAGCTGCCTGCTGCTGCTTGTACACTTCTTCGGCAATCTTGTAGGAAGCCTGCTTCAACTCTTCAGTCTTAGCCTTGATTTCTCCTACATTGTCACCTTCCAAAGCACGCTTCAAGGCAGCGATGGCATCATCAATCTTCTGCTTGTCTGCACCGGCAACCTTATCTCCCAATTCCTTCATGCTCTTTTCTGTGGCATAAACCAGAGAGTCAGCCTCATTGCGAACCTCCACCTTTTCACGCTCGCGCTTGTCGGCTTCAGCATTTGCCTCAGCTTCTTTTACCATGCGGTCAATTTCACTGTCGCTCAGGCCGCTAGAGCTTTCAATACGTACTGACTGCTCCTTACCAGTACCCAAGTCCTTGGCAGATACGTGAACAATACCGTTGGCATCGATGTCGAAGGTTACCTCAATCTGAGGTACTCCACGAGGAGCGGCTGGGATTCCCACCAAGTCAAAGCGACCCAAGGTGCGGTTCTGGGCGGCCATTTCACGCTCACCCTGCAATACGTGGATAGATACAGCTGTCTGTCCATCGGCAGCAGTGGAGAAAATCTGGCTCTTGCGGGTAGGAATGGTGGTGTTGCGGGGAATGAGCTTGGTAAATACAGCACCCATGGTCTCAATACCCAAGGAAAGGGGTGTTACGTCCAACAGCAATACATCCTTAACGTCACCGCCCAAAATACCACCCTGGATAGCAGCACCAACAGCAACAGCCTCGTCGGGGTTTACTCCCTTAGAACCTTCCTTACCGAACAGCTCCTTTACAACCTGCATTACCTTGGGCATACGGGTAGAACCACCTACCAACAATACCTCGTCAATCTGGTCAGGAGTTACCCCTGCATCCTGCATGGCCTTGCGACAAGGCTCCTTGGTGCGCTCCAACAAATCTTCGGTCATCTGCTCAAACTTGGCACGAGACAGGGACTTCTGCAGGTGCTTAGGTCCTGTGGCATCGGCGGTAATAAAGGGCAGGTTGATTTCGGTGCTGGCTACAGCGGAAAGCTCAATCTTTGCCTTTTCTGCAGCCTCACGGAGACGCTGGAGAGCCATGCGGTCCTGAGACAGATCAATGCCAGTGTCAGCCTTGAACTCGTCAATGAGCCAGTTGATTATGCGGCGGTCAAAGTCATCTCCACCAAGGTGGGTATCACCAGCAGTAGACTTAACCTCAAATACACCGTCTCCCAATTCCAAGATTGAAATATCGAAGGTACCACCACCCAAGTCGTATACAGCGATGGTCTTTTCTGTCTTTGATTCCTTATTAAAGCCGTAAGCCAAAGAAGCAGCGGTAGGCTCGTTGATGATACGCTTTACCTCAAGACCAGCAATCTTTCCTGCATCCTTGGTGGCCTGACGCTGAGCATCGTTAAAGTAAGCAGGAACAGTGATTACAGCCTCGGTAACAGTCTGTCCCAAATAATCCTCAGCAGTCTTCTTCATTTTCTGGAGAATAAAGGCACTGATTTCCTGTGGGGAATATTCCTTTCCTTCAATGTCAATGCGAACATCCTCTCCGTGATCCACTACCTTGTAGGGCACCATCTTTGCTTCACCAGAAAGCTCGCTGTAGCGATGTCCGATAAAGCGCTTGATTGAATATACGGTATTTTCTGGGTTGGTAACCATCTGGTTCTTTGCAGGTTGACCTATAATACGCTCTCCCTTGGCAGTAAAGCCAACAATGGAGGGAGTGGTGCGTCCACCCTCAGAGTTCTGAATTACAATAGGCTCACCGCCTTCCATCACTGCAACACAAGAGTTGGTTGTTCCCAAGTCAATTCCAATAATCTTTCCCATATTCGTATCTCCTCTAATTCTCTAAAAATCTTTATTCGTCGGCAGGCTCAGTTTTCTTACCATCCTCAGCAGCTACACTACCGTCAGGCATCTGAACCATAACCTTTGCATAACGGATAATTCTATCCTTCAGCTTGTATCCCTTTAAATATACTTCCGAACATACTGGTTCGGCAACTGGTGCTGCCATGCTTCCAATAGCCTCGTGGATATTGGAGTCAAAGGCATCTCCCTTTTCTCCGTATCCGGCCAGATTGTATTTGTTTTCCAGCATGGACACCAGCTGGTTTCTAATCATCTTCACCCCATCCACTACACTGGAAACCTCAGTGGCAGTGGCTGCTGCATCTAAAGCACGGTCAAAGTTGTCAATGCTTTCCAACAGGTCAGACAAGAGGTTGGCATTGGCATAGTCAAAAGCTTCCTGCTTTTCCTTGATCATTCGCTTACGATAATTGTCAAAGTCTGCCATGGCCATAAGATACTGGTTGTGGAGCTCCTTGTTCTTTTCCTCCAAGGCAACCTTTTCCTGCTCCAACTTCTGGAGTGGATCTTCTTGTGTGCCAGCACCTTCTTCACCAGTGTCTGTGGTTGCAACGTCCTCTCCTTCCACTGGGGAATCTGTCTGGGACATTTTCTGCTGATCCTGATCTTCCTGATGTTCCTGTTTCTTCATACCTCGTCTTCCTAACAGCATAAATCTATTTTTCCTTAGCTTTTTGATTTATACCATTTATAAGTTTCTGTCTAAAAGATACTATCTGCACTATTCAATCGTCAACAACTTCCAGTTAAATTTTTAACTTCTTATAAAGCCATGAGCTGAATTTATTTACTTCTGAACCAGATTTTCACTAGATAAACTGCCAGTCCGGGAAATTGTTTCCTTCCTTATCCTGCATCCAGCACAACCGCACCCGGCACTGCTCCATGCATACATTCTCTGCAAAGGCCTGTACATCCTGGGAATAAGGAGAGCTTAAATCCTCTGGATGAAAGGCCAACTCCAGCTCCGACTCCTGATCCTCACCCACCAGTCGAGCAAAGGCTCCATTGAACCGCACCAACTCCTGCACCACCGGCAAAAGGTATTCAAGGCCCTTTTCCTGGTACTTTAACTGTAGGAACAAAAGCTGCATCTGCTCAATCTCTTGGTGGGAAAGCTGATACATGGCATCACCAATTCCTGTCTCTGTCTTTGCCCCAATTTTTGCACCAGACAGCCGTCCCAGATTGTTACAATGGAGCCACTCAGCAAAGTCAGCAAAAAAGCTGTCGGGACTAATACGCAGGGGTTTCAGCACACTTAAAAACCAAGGTACCGCCCGCCCCGCAGAATAAAACAGACCACAGGCATAGGCCTTGTCTGCAGCTAAACCGATGTCCTTTGAGGAAAATGTTTTTGTGGGCTGGGGAAGTTCCTGCTCAAGGCAGCTAAAATCAAGGTGATTGGGATACAGAGAAAGAGCAAAATTCAAGCGGTCACGGAAAAGCCGAGCCGAATCCCCCTCCTCTTGGGCAAAATCCAAGTCAAAGCCAAACACAAGGCCGCTTCTGTTCAAGAAATCAATTTTTCGACTAAAGGCCTTTTTTCCAGCCACATCAGCAGCAGTCAAAGGCAACTGAAGGGAACAATAGAGCTGAGATAACTCTTGGCATACCTGCCCATCTATAACGGAGGAATTCAGATAGAATTTGTAGAAAATATCAGGGGCTTCTTCCTGGGCTCGGCAAACAAACCGCAGGAGGCTATCCTTGCTTCCAGTGATAGCCTCCTCCGCCACAATAAGTCGTGTAATTCCCAGTTCCACCAAGGAAGCCAATCCCTCCTCCAGCTGGGAGGCATTAAAACGGTATTCCTTCTCAGCTTCCATTATATCCTACAACAAGGCTATTCCAGAGTCGGCACATTGCTTACGCATGGATTCTGGCCATACGCTTACCTGTGTCTCTCCAATATGAGCCTTTCTCAAAAAATACATACACAATCGGGACTGGCCAATACCACCACCCATGGTGGGCTTTAACTCACCATTCAAAAGACGGGAGTGGAAGTACAACTCCTTTCTGTCCATGCAGTCGCGAGCCTCCAACTGAGCCATCAAGGACTCTGGAGACACGCGGATTCCCATAGAAGAAAGCTCAAAAGCACACTTGAGCACAGGGTTCCACACAATAAGGTCACCGTTCAAACCACGGTGGCCATCTCCTGTTTCCGTAATCCAGTCATCGTAGTCAGGGGCACGTCCGTCGTGAGGTCTACCATCTGCCAGGGGAGCACCAATACCAATAATGAATACAGCACCGTATTTTTCTGCCACAAGATTTTCCCGCTCCTTGGAGGTAAGGCCAGGATAAGATTTCTGCAAATCCTCTGCAAAGATAAAGGTAATTTCATCAGGCAAAATGGGCTTGATGCAGTCGTATCGATCATAAATGAAGAATTCAGTTCGCTTCATGCAGCGGTAAATTCGCTTTACCACGTCCCGCAGCAAATAAATAGTTCTATCTTCATCCTTTATCGACAACTCCCAGTCCCATTGGTCCACATACAATGAATGGGTATTGTCCAGCTCCTCGTCACTTCTGATGGCGTTCATGTCGGTATAAATACCAAAGCCTGCAGGCAGGTTCAAGTCTGTAACCTTTACCCGCTTCCACTTGGCCAGGGAATGAACAATCTCCATGGGAGAATCCCCCATATCCTTTACAGGAAAGGTCACCGCCCGCTCCACTCCGTTCAGGTCGTCGTTAAGACCAGTTCCCTTGGGAACAAACAGGGGGGCAGTAACACGGGTAAGATTCAGCTCTGTGGACAAGGCCAGTTGAAAGAAGTCTTTTATCATGACAATAGCATGCTCTGTCTCTCGGACAGACAGCAAGGGTTTATAGTTCTTGGGGATTGCAAGTTGAGACATACATTTCCTACTTAAAAAGAGTTGTGCTGGATTATACACTTGAAAAAAAACTTTGTAAAGTAGACATTTCTTGCAAACGAGTTGACATCTTTAACTGATTCTGCCATAATGGCGAAACACTAGCGGTTAGTTTCCGAAGGGAGGTGAGTATAAATGGCACATATTACAGTTGATGATTCCGAGAACCTGGAAAAAGCAATCAAGCGCTTCAAGCGTCTGGTAGAAAAGGAAGGTATTATCCGTGAATACAAGAAGCGGGAATACTTTGAAAAGCCTTCCACCATCAAGAACCGCAAGAATAAGACTCTGCAGCGGAAGTTGATGAAGAAAAACCGTAAGACTTCTGGCGGAAGCAGAAATGCTTACTAAGATTGTAACGGCCGTTTGGAATACCAAGCGGCCTTTCCTTTTTTTAGCCAGTCTTTCCCTCCTCTTTACCCTTTTTTCCTGTACCAGTTCACCAAAAGACTCTAGCTACCTAGAATGCAACCAAGAAACACACATCCGTCAGGGCATAGATTTTTATCCTCCAAACTGGAAGGACGAGACTACTTCTGTTACCAGCGGCTGGGAGCATATTGCCCAAGGAATTGTATACACCAGCTTTAGCTCAAGCCAATTTCCTCTGCGGTGGCATCTTGTGTCCATCGATTTACACAATCCTGTACTCCAGATTCTTGTCTACCCCACTTCAGAACAGTTAGAAGGAAAGGACAGCTTTGCAGGAAAAACCACTTGGCAATTTTTGAAAGACACTGGAGCCACTCTGGCGGTAAACGCAAATCCCTTCAAGGCCCCCTTCACCCAGCTCCTTCCCCAGCGGAGCATCGTAGGACTTTTTATCAATCAAGGACACCTCATCTCACCAGGCATTTCACGGTACAGCGCTCTGTGCTTTGAAAAACAGAGTCAACTGTGGATTCCATCAATCATTTCCGACCAAACCCAGTATCCACCACAAACAGAACTGGCTCTCGGTGGCTTTTTCACCATACTGAAGGAAGGTGAGATTCAACGGATGCCAGCCTGTAGCCTTGATTCCCGCACTGCCATAGGAGTTTCGAAGGATAAACGTTATCTCTTTATATTATATGCAGAAGGAGAAAACAAAAAAGAAAGTACTGGTCTTTCCTACGAAGAATCAGCCCTGATTCTCCAAGCGGCAGGAGCCTGGGACGCACTTCAAATGGACGGCGGAGGTTCAGCATCTCTTTCTGTGGCAGGAAAAACCATTACAGGAAAATACCATCGAAAGGGAGCAAATATTTTGGCATTTGCCTCAATCTTTCAATAAATATTGATTGACCAATCAAGGATAATGGACTATCATTGACGTATGGGTATTGTAACATCTCAGCAATTAACAAGATATTATGAATTGTACCGAGACACAGAGGTAATTTTTTCAAAGGAAGTTATCAAGACCCTCCACATGGATCCACGTCAGGTATATGTAAAGTGTACTGATTCTCAATGGCCTTGTATAATTAACTCCACCTCTTTTTTAGGAGCCAAGATTATCATCGGTTCCAAGGGTGGTGCTTATGCTCGCTTGTCCAAGGAAAAGGGAACGGTAAACCTCCGTTTTTGTTTTTCCCAGGGTGAAAAGCAGCCCATTAGCTTCTTTGTCAGTGCTCGAGTCCAAGAAATTGTGCCATACATGGAGTCTTCCGACTTAGCCATTGTAAATCTCACCTACATCCAGCGTCCACCTGACGATTTAATTGAACTCATTGGACGTCTGCTGGAAGCCAATACTAATGCCTTGCGAAGACGGGATGAACGTATTCCCATTACGGAAGAATCTCTTCGCAAGTTGAGTCTGGCAAAGGCCGACGCAGTTATTTTCATCGATAACGTTCCTCGTCACTGTATCGTTCGGGATATCTCCTTCTCTGGAGCAAAGATTCTCCTTTTGGGAGTGGCTCAGTTCTTGAACAACAAGAATGCCGTTCTCCGTTTGGAATTCTATGATCCTCATGAGGTTATTTCCCTTCCTGCCAGCATTGTCAAAACAGATATGGCTCAAGGAAGAAAGGATATTATCATTGTCTGCCTTCAGTACGATGCTACCAAGATTCCCATTACCTACAAGCTGCACATCAACAACTATCTGACAGGTATGCGCAAGTCCCAGCTGTCTACCTACCATTCCGCTCCAGTTACCGCTTCTGCAGTATCTGCTACACCCCGTGGAATTGGTAACGGAAGCAGCCAGAATGCTAACCAACAGGCCCAGTCAAAGCCCATGGTTCCCCTGTCAGCTCGCATGAATATCCAGGAAGAAGAGGTAACGGTAGAAGACGACGACCTGCCGGTTTTTTAATACAGTCCGTCGATTATAGCTAAACTATATTAGGATATACTCATGAACGCATCAAGTCCTTTAGACAACCTTCTTTTTTTGAATTTGCCAGAAGGAATGGATTTGTCAGCCTACAATCTGCAAATCAAGGCAAATATTCCCCTTCCGGTTCAAAAGCCAGACAATGGTGATTTTGATCTTTCCCAGCTTACCCCAGAAATGATTTTTGCAGGTATTCTGGTGGTGTTGGCCTACGACCAGCACAATCAGCATTTGGAGGATTACCGAAAGTTGTTGCTGGAGGCAAAGCCTAATATCAAGCAGGAGCTGACAGAAGCAGCCATTCTAAAGTCACGAAATGAGGATTTTGACATAGCAGAAGAAATCTTTAGTGCCCTGCGGGGTCTTGACCCAAAGGACATGGTGATTACCCTGAACACTGCAATCTTCTTTGACCAGCGAGCCGATTCCTACCGTCAGTCTGGCCTTACCGAGGATGCTGATGCCTATGACGATTGTGCAGGCAAATTCTATGCTCAGGTAATGGAAGACGACAATGCCCCTCCAGAGGCATTTTTTAACGCAGGATTTTTCTTTCTCAAGCAAAGGAATTTTACCAGGGGAAAGGAATGCTTTGAAACCTACCTTGCCCTCACCTGCGACATCAGTGATGAAGAATTGGGAGAAAACGGCAAGTACAAGCGGCAACGTGCCCAAGAAATTGTCATGGATATCAATAACAGAAATCTTGAGGATGAGCAATTCAAGGCAGCCTACGACTTTATTCTTTCCGAGCAGGAAGAAAAGGGACTGGAGGAAATCAGAAAGTTCCTAGAAAAAAATCCACGTGTCTGGAACGCTTGGTTCATGCTGGGATGGGGACTGCGTCGGCTTCAGCGGTGGGAAGAGGCACGGGATGCTTTCCTGCAATCCATTGAGTGCGGAAGCACGGAGCCGGATACCTTGAACGAGCTTGCCATTTGTTACATGGAGCTGGGAGAATATGCCGAAAGCAAGAAATGCTTGGTGCAGGCCCTTTCCTTGGAGCCTGAAAATACAAAATATATGTCTAACTTGGGCTACCTTGCCTTAAAGCAGGGAAATCCCCAGGAAGCAAGAAAATTCTTTTTGTCAGTGCTGGAATTCGATGCACAGGATAAAATCGCCCTGCAAATGCTAGAAGACCTAGAATAAGATTGACTTGGAATTGATGACACCAGCACCTAAAACTGGCTCTTGGGCTTGGTTCTAGGTGCTTTTTTATTTGTCCGTTTTGCCGGGAATAACGACCTTATCCCCCACGGTAATGCTTTCCTTTTCAAACCAGCCCTGGGGAACCTCCAGTGCATACCGCACCGAAACAGTACTGGTCCAGTTGGCCATGCTGAAGGGAGTCATGTGGTAGATGTCACGAATCTTTCCTGTTGAATCAATGTAGGCAATGGACAGGGGATGGGGAGTGTTTTTCATCCAGAAGCTTAAGATTTGGTCACGCTCAAAGACAAAAAGCATTCCAGTACCATCGGGAATCTGCTCCCGTTCCATAAAACCCCGGTTTCGTGTCTCCTGGGTATCAGCAATTTCTGCCACCACCGCTACTTCACTTCCATCACCACGCTGAATCATCAGCTCCATGGTGGGGAGCCGGGAACCGTCCTTACAGGAAACAAGGGCAGCCTGCAAAATTACAATAAACAGCAGAAAATTCTTTCTAAATAGGTATTTCATAACGAGCTATAATCCATTTTGAGCCTGTATACAGGGCTCTTTCATCAAAGGCTTTCCAAAAAACTTTGGCGAGTCTTTTCTTCCTTTGTCAGCTCCACGTTGGAGCTTTCCTGCAATTCCTGAAAAACCCTTTCGTCAGTGTATTTCAAGGTAAGGGGACGTTCTAGAGACATGATAACGGAACCATCCCGCCACTCGGATTTTTTAGGAGAAAGGCTATCAGGCTGCCCATACTTGTTGCACAGGGACTTGAAAACACTAGCATAATCCACCTGCTGCGGATTTAGATTCAAGGTGATGATGTACAATCGGTCCTTGTCAAACTGGAACCAGCATTCATCAAAAAAAAGTACTCCAGTGGTAGAAATAAGCACCCGATTTTCACCAGGCAGCAGGGAAACATCCCGATCCCCACGATA
This sequence comes from Treponema sp., assembly GCA_016294105.1. Classification (GTDB taxonomy): domain Bacteria; phylum Spirochaetota; class Spirochaetia; order Treponematales; family Treponemataceae; genus Treponema_F. The sequence continues at coordinate 52,439 of JAEDCN010000005.1, read as the reverse complement.
ACCGTAGGCAGGATCTTCTTGCAAGGCGTTTTTTGCGGTATCTACAGACATGCCCAGCACCACAGAACCATAGCCGCCAGGCAGGGCTCCATCTGCAGCAGCCACAGTCCAAGCCAAAGTCAGCACCACAAGGCAGGCGAAAAGCTTGCGACAAAAGAAATTGCTTCCAACAGTCATCTATGCCTCCTAGGATAACTGCTTGCGGTAGAAGATAGCTGCCTTTACAATTTCCACGCAATCTGGCACAAAAATCTTACCCCTATCGTCCAGTTTAACAGGAGCCCGTTTCAAAAATTCCTCCACAGCTGTCCGCTGTTGCACATAAGGGATACCACACATAGTCGCTACATCGTATGGAGTCAAATCAAACTGACGAGGTACCTTTCCTGCTTCGGGAAGAACAAATTTTTCTTTTTCAAGCTGCAAAGATAGCATATCCACCATTTTGTGAACGGGATTCGCAATGGCAGCATTGCTCAACTGTCGTTCCATACTCCACAAACGCTCAGAAAGTGTTACCGTCAATCGGGAGACAAACTGGGGCTGAGAGGTTACCATCTGCTCAAAGTTCTTGCGGTTTACCACCATAAGTTGACAATCCTCAAAGGCCAAAATACTGGCAGAACGAGGTGTATCTGCAAGGAGGGCCATTTCACCAAAGAAGTCTCCTTTTTTAAGCACTGCAAGGATTACCTCCGTATTGTTTACGATCTTGGTAATCTTTACCTTACCTTCCTGAATAATGAACATATCCTGACCACTCTGGCACTCTGAAAAAATCATAGTTCCCTTGGGATAGTTTCTAATAGTCTCCTCAGTTGGCTCAAAATAAACAGCCTTTGAATGAGTTTTAAGACGAGCAAAACGTTTTTTTGCCACTTCAACATTAAGACCACCAGGACAATCTTTGATATATTGATAGTATGCAAAAACAGCAGGGTCAAAACAACCAATCTTATCATAATAGCTGGCTACAAAGAACATCTGCTCAGGAGATTCCACAGAAATATTTTTTAGGGCAAGCTGAGTCAGCTGCTCGTTCATGATACGCATTTTAAGAGCAAAGGTACGGATAGTTTTAAGAGCAACAGGGGCATTACTCTGAATCAGTTCAGGATACTGATCCTTACGGACAGCAATGGCCACCACATCGGTTTCTGCAATAACAGTTTCGTACTGAACAAGACCAGACATACAAGGCACCACACCAACAAAATCACCTGGCCCAAGCCGAACATGGGCACCTTCCTCCCGAGAACGAATGCAGGTTACTGATCCTGTCCTAATAATATAAAATCTATCACTGTTGGACTTACCTTCAACGAGGAGATACGAATTCTTACTAAAATTTACCAATGAAAGCTGCAACATGGTCTGCCCCCCATTCTACTATTTAACAGTATAAAGACTAAAATTGGCATTTGTCAATCAAATGGAATGTTTTTCCTATTGATTATCGGTCTTTGTCACGTTTTTATAGACCTCGATAAAAAAATTATCTCAGGCTCAAGGAAAAAACCAGTTTTTTTCCACACCTCATCCTGAACCCGCTGCACCAGCTGCTGAATATCACTGGCTTTGGCATTCCCCCTGTTAATGATGAAATTTCCGTGCCAAGGAGCAACCTGAGCTCCGCCAAGCTCCAAGCCACGCAAACCAGCCTCATCGATAATCTTACCAGAAGGTTTGCCGAATTCCCGATTGTTCTTGAAGACGCTACCAGCAGAAGGATAAGAAAAGTGGCCCTTCTGCTGTCTATCAGCTACGAAGGATTGAGCCTTTTTTTCCATTTCCTGAACTTCAGCTTCATCAAGGGGCTGCACCTTCAAAGTCACTGCAAGTACAGGACATTGTACCAGCTGTTTTTGAAAGGGCGACACCTTGTAGTCCCAATCAGCAGGATTCATCTTATAGGTTTGTAGGGAAGCACTCCACTTTCCAAACTCATCTTGTGTCAGTTGACCAAAATCCACCTGTTCCAGCACATCTGAAACAGAAGCATCGTAACAGCGAGCATTCATAAAGGTCGCCCCACCAAGGCTTCCAGGTAGTCCAGAAAAATTTTCCAAGCCTCCAAGATGATGTTCCAGACAAAAATCAATCACCTGCTTCCAGCTACATCCTGCACCGCAACGCAAAAGCCTTCCGTCCGAGGACAGGGAAATAGTATTCAATCCCAAGGTAGAAAGGATGGGATAGTCAATGCCTTCATCGGGAACCACTACATTAGAGCAGCCCCCTAAAACTAAATGGGGAAAGTCCAAGGATTTTAGGGATTCCAACACAAGCAAAAAGGATGCCACCGAGGCTGGCTCCACCAAAATCTGGGCCCTACCTCCAACTTTAAAGGTGGTTCTGGGGGCAAGCTCTTGGTCATACAAAAAAGTCCCCTGGAAATCCCCCCGCATATTGATATTTTCTTCTATTTTCCGTACATTATACATGGTAACTGCTCTGTATCCTTATAGTTGTTACATTATTATACTTTAATTTAGGAGAAAAAGCGAGGGCTTATGGCTTTACGATTATATAATACCATGGGACGAAAGATGGAAGAGTTCGTTCCAATTCATTCTGGAAAGGCTGGTTTTTACGGCTGTGGACCTACAGTATACAATTACGCCCACATCGGCAATTTGCGTGCCTATATTTTTCTTGATGTTCTGGACAAAACTCTCAGTTATTTAAACTATGACATTACTCACGTCATGAATATCACTGATATTGGCCACCTTTCTGGTGACGATGACGAGGGTGAAGACAAGATGGTTAAGACTGCAAAGCAGCGGAACCAGTCTGTTTTGGAAATTGCTCAGTTTTACACAGATGCCTTTTTTAACGACATAGACCGACTGAACATCCGCCGCCCCGACATTGTTTGCAAGGCTACAGAGCATGTTCAGGATATGATTGATCTTATCAAGCGACTGGAAGAAAATGGCCACACCTATATGTCTGGTGGAAATCTGTATTATGATGTTTCCACCTTCCCCGATTACGGAAAGCTGGCCTGCTTGAACCTTGAAGATTTGAAGGCTGGAGCCAGAATCGATGTGGACCAGAACAAGAAAAATCCCCAGGACTTTGTACTGTGGTTTACAAAGAGCAAGTTCGAGAACCATGCCCTTGTGTGGGATTCACCTTGGGGCCGTGGGTATCCCGGCTGGCACATTGAGTGTTCTGCCATGAGCATGAAGTATTTGGGAGAGCAGATTGACATCCACACTGGTGGAATTGACCACATCCCTGTGCACCATACTAACGAAATCGCCCAGTCAGAGGGAGCCACTGGAAAGCGTTGGGTAAATTACTGGCTCCACAACGAATTCCTAGTAATTGCTAAGGAAAAAGGCCAAGAAGATCAGGAAGCTGGCAAGATGTCAAAGTCATCAGGAAACTTCTTGACCCTCCAAAGCTTAGTGGACAAAGGATTCCACCCCTTGGATTACCGCTTCTTCTTGCTTGGTGCCCATTATCGAAGCCAGGTAGCCTTTTCTTGGACAGCCATGGAAGGTGCAAAGAATGCCCGAAAGGCTCTGCTCCAGCGAGTAGAAAAGGTTCTGACTCAAAACGACGGAAAGCTTCCTGAAAAGGGTGCCGTTGCCATTTCTGCCAAGGGACAGGAGTATCTTGATAAATTCACTGCTGCTCTAGAAAATGACCTGGCAACACCCCAGGCCCTCTCCGCTCTGCAGGTTGCCATTAAGGATGCAGCCCTTTCTGCTGAAGAAATCCTTTCTTTGGTAGGAATCATGGATGGAGTGCTGTCTTTGAGCCTGTTGGAGGGAGCTTCCGCCCTGTATCAAGAGAAGAAGGCTGCAGAATCTGCCGCTCCAGCTGAGCTTAGTCCAGAGGATTTGGAAATTCAGGCTCTGGTGGATGAACGAACTGCTGCCAAGAAGGCCAAGGACTTTGCCCGTGCCGATGCCATTCGTCAGGAGCTACAGAACAGGGGAATCCAGGTTATCGACACTCCTCAGGGACCTCAGTGGAAGCGAGTATAAAAATCAAACAAGTATTTTTCATACTTTTTTCATAGAGGGTGTAACAAAGAGGAGTTTTAGTTGTTTGGTTTTTCAGATGGAAACGCTGGTGGTAGTTTAAACGCTGCCAACCCCAGTGATTTCAGAAAGATATATGATGGCGCAATGCAAATGCTCTACAAGGTTTCTTATCGTATTGTAAATGATGAGGAAGCTGCAGAGGATATTGTCCACGATTCTCTTATAAAGATGAATGAAAAGGCCATTGTCTTTCCCTCCCTTAATGATGCCAAATACTGGTTGATTCGGGTGGTTAAAAATGCCTCCCTCAATTACGTAAAGCGAAAGGGGCGGGAACGAAAGGCATACGAAAAAGCCTTGTACGAGGATCATCGTAAGCAGGATTCTGGAGAAACGGAGCTGCTGAAGAAGGAGACTCAAAAGAAAACAAAGGAAGCCTTGGACAAGCTGCCAGAAAATCTTAGGATGGTGCTCATTTTACGGGAGTATGCCGAATTGAATTATAAGGAGATTGGTCGAGTGCTAGGAATTACGGAAGGAAACGTTAAGGTTCGTGTTTTTAGGGCTCGAGAACAATTAGCAAAACTCATAGGAGAAGACGATGTCTACATGTCCTGAACAAGATATGCACTCGGTGTATTTGGATGGGGAGCTTCCTCAAAAATACGCCTTGGATTACGAGAGCCATTTAACAAGCTGTCAACGGTGTCGGGATGATTTCCTAAAGCTCCAAGCCTTAAGCACTAGCTTAAAGGAGGATGCTCGTTCCATCGAGTTGTCGGCACAAGACATGGAAGATAGTTTTGCCCGTTTGCAGACAAAGCTCCACTACCAGAATACCGTAAAGAATATCCAGCCACAAAATATCAAGCGATTTACTTGGGTAGTTCCCACAGTGGCAGCTGCCGCCCTGGTCTTTGCCTTGATTTTACCCCTACGAACAGGCGGCCTTTCTCCAGTTCCTACCACAAGCCAGGAACGCCCCATCAGCATTGCTGCCAGTGCCTTAACAGGAGGCCTTTCCGTTGCTCCCACAGTAAACTACCAACAGGCAACCTTCTTCCGAGATCCCATCATTGCAGAGGAACCTCTGAACCATATCCAGACGGTATCTTGGGCTTCAGATGAGGTAATTTCTCCTGTAGACATTTTCAGACCCTCCTTTGATACCAATCAAGGAGTTTCCATCAAAATGACCTTGTCTAATTTGGATTCTATTCCCCTGCAGGGAAAGACAACCGTTCCAATTCAAATGTTCATTACAATTTCAGGCGAATAGAGGTGAGTTTTCCATTTCTTTATTATGCTAGGAAATATCCTCTTTTTAGAGTCGCCTGCTATGGCGGTATCGTTTTACTGGCAATAATTATTTCACTTGTATTTTTTAATACTGTTGATGATGATGAGCCAGAAATCAAATCCATTTCACCACAAATCGGAGCACCTGGCAGCGTCATGACCATCAATGGTAGTGGTTTTGGAAATGAGCGGGACACTAGCTTTGTGGAAATCGGTGGAAGTAGCCTTACCTCCTCCTCCTATCTTTCTTGGTCTGCCACTGAAATTAAAGTACAGCTTCCTGCCAATGTGCAAGACGGCTTAGTATACGTGGTGACAAAACGAGGCCGTTCCCAGCCAGAGGTTTTTGCCAACAAGAACAACATTCCCATGGCCATTACCCAAGTAGGAGTGCAAACTACCCTGCCCCTCATTGAATCTGAGTCACCACAAAAAATTGCAGTGGGACAGGTACTCACCATCACTGGTTCAAACTTTGGCTCCATTCGCGGAGAAAATTCCTTTGTGTACTTTACCCCTTCTGGTGGAGTAAACAAAAACGGTGATTCCCAGGATTTGGACAGTAGTTACATCCGGGCCTTGGAGCAAGACTTTGACTATGAGTTTTGGAGCAACACAGAGATACGAGTGCGGGTGCCAGATGGAGCTGCATCGGGAAATTTCTTTGTAAAGACAGACAAGGGTGTAAGTAACCAGCGGAACCTTACCGTCACTACCAATTTGGGTAAGAAGGATTTTCCAGAAAAAAGGCAGTATCTTGTTCAGCTATCAGCTGATATTTCAGATGTTGACATGGGAGCCAATTCTCTGATTACCCTGCGGGTGCCTCGTCCACAGCCCTCCTCACAGCAGCGGGGCATTACCATGACGGAGTTTGCACCCCAGCCAATTTTTCAGGATTACAATAAATCAGTCATTCACCAGCTTAATGCAAGCCAGATTACCCAGGAAAAAACTGGATTCAGTCAAACCTTTGTTATTCCTGTATATAGTGTAGAGACAAGTATCCAAGCGGACAAGGTGCAAAAATTTTCTGACACCACTCGACTTTTGTACAAGGTATATACTGCACCAGATTCCTGCATCCCTTCTGGAGACGCAGTCCTTGTACAGCTTGCGAAAACCATTGTGGGTAAGGAAACCAATCCCTACAAGCAAGCTCTCCTCATTTACAATTACATGCTGGAAAACTATCGGTTGTTGAACCAGCTGCAGCCCAAGGAGATTTCTTCTACAAACCTCATGGATTCACTGCAGGGTGATGCTTATGACTTTGCTATTATCTTTACCGCCCTGTGCCGTGCTACGGGTATTCCTGCACTCCCTGTCAGCGGAATTCTAGTTGACAATGCAAAGAATGGACAAAACCATTGGTGGTCCGAGATTTATCTAGAGAACTTTGGTTGGCTTCCTGTAGATGTAGCCATGGCAGCAGGCTTGAACTTTGATTTGCCAAGTGAAATTGAAAATCCTCGTGAATTCTATTTTGGAAACCTAGACTTGTATCACATAGCCTTCTCACGGGGCTGGAACGAAATTCATCCCACCATCATCACCAACAAAACCGTATACCGCCCAAAAACATACGGTCTGCAGTCCATTTGGGAGGAAACCACCACTGGTACCATCAACTACAGCTCCTTCTGGAGTGATCCAGTTGTTCTAGGGATTTACTAAAAGCAAGCCAGAATCAACTCTGGCTTCAGATACATTTTTGGAGGAAAATATGGTCACAGTTTTGTCTTTAGGTGGTTCTATTGTTGCCCCTGATGCTCCCGACACCGTTTTTTTGCCTGCCTTTGAAACAATGGTACGGCAATGGCTTGCTGAAGATAAGGAGCGAAAGCTTATTCTTGTAATTGGCGGCGGTGGTCCTGCACGTGTCTACCAAAATGCCTACCGAGCTGTTCTTGCTGCCAGAAAGGATGGAGCAGCCACCCAAGCCGACAACAGCCAGGCAGACTGGATTGGCATTACTGCCACAAGATTGAATGCCCAGCTGGTAAAGGCAATTTTCAGTGACCTGTGTCAGGATGATGTAGTGTACGATCCCACTGCCCCTATTGGATTTACTGGACAGATTCTGGTAGCTGCTGGCTGGAAACCAGGCTTTTCCACAGACAACGACGCAGTCGTGCTAGCCCAGCGGTTTGGTGCAAAGACTGTAGTAAATCTTTCCAATATTGAAAAGGTTTATACCGATGATCCCAAAACAAATCCTGACGCAAAGCCCTTGGATACAATTAGTTGGGAGGATTTTAGAAAGATGGTGGGAGATGAATGGACTCCTGGCAAGAACACTCCCTTTGATCCCATTGCCAGCAAGGGAGCCCAGCAGGAAGGAATTACAGTTATCTGTGCAGGAGGCCGTGATATAGAGAATACCAGGGCCATCTTAGAAGGAAAGCCCTTTAAGGGAACTAAAATCGGCTGAAACTAGAATTTATCTAGTGCAGTTAAAAGTGTCCACAATTTTTGGCCGTAGGCTTTGTCTGCGGCCCATGTTCCCGCCAAACCAAACACGTCTGGTGATTTTCCCCGAGGATTCACATATTTATAGCGATTGTCCACCAATTCACCCTTAAGCTGTCCAGTAGTTCCATAAGCATGCAGGTGCTGGATATGAGCCCGAACACCAATCTGTTCTGTGGGGAACCACTCTCCCCGCTTTGTTTCATCAATAGCACCAAGTCCACAAAAATTATTCATTTCTGGAGTAACAAGCCCACCAAAACGTAAAAAACCTGTTTCGAGGCACATCTGTACAAAGGCCACATCAGAATTGATTCCTTCTTCAGCTGCTTCCTCAACATAATAATTAGCAAGCCGTACCACCTGGTCTCGGTTTCCCTGAGGATTGCGGGACATAAAAAAATCCACCAGCTGGGTAGCAGACTTAACACCAGAGTCTGCAATCACAGGACTTACCTTCATCCCAGAAGAGGATACTTCCTTGGGAGCCTTGGTGGTGGTACAGGAAAAAAACAACAGACAAACCCCAAGCAAGGGCAGCATGGAGAATTTTAACAATTTCATGGTGGTAGAATACTTTTTATTTAATTTTTTTTCAATTAGTAGAGGAAAAATAAACAAAAACTTTGTTTTTAAAGCGAATAATTATATGTGAAGAAAAAACCAGATATTCGAGAAAAGGTAATGAGAAACGGCATTACCTACCCCACCAACCTGGAGCTGATTATGCTGCTGCTGGGAACAGGAACCCAGGGGATTCCCGTTGGAAAATTGGCACAACGAGTGCTGAACACTATCACTGCCTCGTCTCGGGATACTTTACTCCAGAATTTGCTTAAACTGGAGGGCATTGGTCCTAGCAAGGCCATAACCATTGCTGCCGCCATGGAATTTGGTAGGAGACAGAACAATCATACGGGAAAGCAGGTAAGCAAGCCTTCAGATTTGATTCCCTTTGTACATCATTATGCCATGCAGGAGCAGGAGCATTTTATCTGCGTCACATTGAATGGAGCCCACGAAATTATCAAAATCAGAACGGTATCTGTGGGCACCATTAACAAGACCATGGTTCACCCACGAGAGGTTTTTACTGGTGCTATAAAGGATATGGCTGCGGCAGTCATTCTCTGCCACAACCATCCATCTGGCAACTGTGTTCCCTCCAGCGACGATATTGAAACCACCCACCGTTTGGTGGAAGCAGGTGAATGTCTTGGAATCAACGTGCTGGACCACCTGATTATCACCACAAAGGGCTTTTTCAGTATTAAGGAGGAGGGGCTACTAGAACCGAGCCTAGAGGAAGAACTGGAGGAGCTAGAGGAAGACTATTCTTCTAGCCGCTTTGTATCATGTGCATCAGCCAACTCCAACTCATTGAGCTGAAGTGTCAGCTTTTCCTTTTCCGACAGGGAGATGGCAATCTTGTCGTCCAGCTCACGATTGCGACTTTGGAGGCTGGCGATTTTCTCCTGGTTGTCGGCAATGGTGGTTCTGAAAGAGGTGATTTTCTTAGAGATACCATCGATTTGGTTGGAAAGAGTGATAATCTGAATCTTTCTGCTACAAATTGCCTTTTCTTTCTTGAGCCGAGCAATCTGCTGGAGCTTTTCGATAATGTTAGCATCGTCACCCAGGTATTCTTCCAGTAGGTCTCCTTCTGGATCAATGTATCTGGCAGAAAAATCGTGGCCACAGGCCTGACACAGGTTACTCTGCTTTTGAATCTCCTGGTCCACCTCCTGGTTGATGACTTTGATTCTCTTGTCGGGATTTTCAGAGATTACACCCTTTTCTGCAAGTGATTGTTTATTTTCTTCCAGATGGTGGAGGCAATTATCAATTTGCTCCTGAAGCTGGTTGGTGCGAACCTGCATCTCGTTGCAGGAAACACAGGCTTCTGAAACAATGTCTGGCAAAAGTCCTTCCTCAAAGGGAGAAGTCAAGGTTCCAGACTCAAAGATGGCCTTTCCGCACCGAACGTACAGCTGAGCCAGCTTTTTATCCAGCTGGGAGACAGCCTTGTTCCGTGCGGTGTATTGCACCTGAGTAAGGAGTCGATTCATAAAGGACTGGTTTGCCATCTGATCCTTGAGATTATCCAAGGCAACACGAGCCTCTTTATTCTTGTTCCGCAGCTCTGCAATGGGCTCACGGAAGGGATCATATTCCATGTCATACAGCACGTTGGGAGAATCAGCAATGGCTGCTCCAAGGTTTTCGTACAGGGGAGTCCAACTATTGGTAAGGGCATCCATTTGCTGGCGTAAGGAGTCGGCATCGCTACGGAATTGCTGGCGTTTTTCTGACAGGGCCCTGATTTCCTCTATGTCGGCACACAGTTCATCCCGATGTTGCTGGTAAGACAGAAACTCATTCTGATGCTGACCCACCACCTCATCCTTGGAAAGGAATAAGTTGGTGCCGATTTCAACCTCTGTATCTGAAATCTGAAGTTGAAGCTGCTCAAGGCGTTTTTCTAGTTCGTGGGTTGTCTTCTGGATACTCATATCATAGATTATAACACATCAAAAATGGAAAAGTAAAAAAAAACTAGCAGTTTTTTCATTTTCTCTTTATACTGTGGTTGATTCCATTCATTTTGGAAATTTTCCGGTCAAAAATAAAGAAGGAGCCTTTGATGTTAAGTTACCGCCACGCCTTTCATGCAGGAAACCATGCAGATATTCTCAAGCATAGCTGTCTCACCTTGATTTTGTCCTCATTGTTGAAAAAAGACAAGGCCTTTACTGTTTTTGATACCCACGGTGGTGGTGGCTTGTACCAGCTGGATTATCAGGGGCTTGTTCACACGGGAGAGGCGGAAAAAGGAATCTTAAAGCTTTTGGAATTTACAAAGCAGCATCCCATTCCAGCTTCCTTACAAACTTATCTGGAACTGGTAAAAAAATATCTTGACAAGGGAATGTATCCCGGTTCTCCTGAAATCAGCAAAACCATGATGCGGCAGCAGGACAAGCTTTTTGTGGCAGAACTACACAACACTGAAATAGAGATTTTGCGGGGAAATCTTTCAATTCTGGACAAAGAGGAAAATCAGGTTCCAAGCATTTCCATTCACCATGAAAACGGCTTTTCCCTGCTGAAATCCTGCCTTCCCCCTCTAGTACGACGTGGATTAATTCTCATGGATCCCAGCTACGAAACAGACAGCGATTACCAGCAACCAATTCAGGCATTAAGCCAAGCAGCAAAAAAATGGGAAACAGCAATTATAGCCCTGTGGTATCCCCTGCTCCTGCACCGAAGTCAGCAGCTAGATAATATGCTGTGTCAGGTAGCAGAAGGATTTAGTCTTGCCTGCCGCCATAACGGGGAGCGAAAGGTGATTACAGCAGAGTTGCAAGTGGCTCCAGCAGTGGAGGATTCAGCAGCACCACGGCTTTACGGCTCCGGCATGATGATCTTGAACTGTCCCTATTTGCTGGAAGAACAATTACAGGAAACACTCCCCTATCTGGTACATGCACTTTCTCCCACACAGGGAAGCTGGGAAGTTCGTGAATGGAGCTAAGAAGGAGGAATCCTCATCCACCAAAACTTCTTCTAATCCATCACCCTGCCTGTTCCAATATAATATCCTTCTTGGATTGCCGAACATGTTGCTATTGAACATACTACTATGGCACTGTATTAACAACATCAGGATACTGCATACAATGCGGCAACTTGTTATGATATTTGCAATATGTTTCTTCAACTTCATCCCAATACATTCAAGCCAAGCTTTTTATTTGAACCCCACGTGAACAATCTGCATATTGTTTTTATTTTTTTTATCTTGTATAATATCCAACAGGTAATTCAGTATAGAATTTATTGTATCACAACAGTATATCAAGTCAATGGGCGGACTGTATGAAAACTGACACAAACATTTTAATGGCTTTTATTTTGAATTTAGCTTTTTCTGTATTTGAATTTGTTGGTGGTATCTTTACTGGTAGTGTTGCCATTGTTTCCGATGCCGTCCATGATATGGGAGATGCAGCCAGCATTGGTATCTCCTATTTTTTGGAAAAGAAAAGCAAAAAGCAGCCCGACGAAAAATATACCTATGGATATACAAGATACTCTGTTTTGGGCAGCGTCATTACTACTGTAATTCTGCTATTTGGTTCTGTTATGGTAATTTTCAATGCAGTCAACCGAATCATTGAACCCACTGAAATCAACTATAATGGCATGATTATTTTTGCCATTATCGGTACCTCTGTAAATTTGGCGGCAGCATTTCTCACAGGTGATGGTACATCCCTGAACCAGAAAGCTGTTAATTTACATATGATTGAAGATGTACTTGGCTGGATAGTTGTATTACTTGGCGCTATTGTAATGAGGTTTACCAACTTTGCCCTCATTGACCCAATTATGTCAATTGGTGTTGCGGTGTTTATCCTTGTACATGCTATCAAAAACCTAAAAGAAGCAATTGATCTGTTCCTAGAAAAGACACCTCACGGCATTACTGTTCAGGAAATGAGAGAACACATTGCCCAGCTTGATGGTGTCCTTGACGTGCACCACATTCATATTTGGAGTATGGATGGACAAGTTCACTATGCAACTATGCACATCGTAACAAATGCCGATTCCCACCAAATAAAAGAGAAAATCCGAGCAGAAGCACGGGAACACGGCATCAGTCATGTGATCCTTGAACTTGAATCAGAAGGTGAACCTTGCCATGAAAAAAATTGCTCAGTCACCTTCACCGCAAATGCTCTGTGTCACCATCATCATTAAAAATAGGAAAATGGGTTTAAAATAACAAAAGGCTATCATCAGATAGCCTCTGTAAAATAGTCGGGATGACAGGATTTGCCCTCTGGGCGGGTCGGAAGCATAGCTTCCTCCCTTCAAATCCTGACGGACTCTTGCGAGTCCTTAGTAAAATAGTCGGGATGACAGGATTTGCCCTCTGGGCGGGTCGGAAGCATAGCTTCCTCCCTTCAAATCCTGGCGGACTCTTGCGAGTCCTTAGTAAAATAGTCGGGATGACAGGATTTGCCCTTTGGGCGGGTCGGAAGCATAGCTTCCTCCCTTCAAATCCTGGCGGACTCTTGCGAGTCCTTAGTAAAATAGTCGGGATGACAGGATTTGAACCTGCGACATTCTGCTCCCAAAGCAGACGCGCTACCAGCTGCGCTACATCCCGTTAAAAAAAAAGAAGCGGGTCCAGAGGGAATCGAACCCCCTACCTACTGCTTAGAAGGCAGTTGCTCTATCCGAGTGAGCTATGAACCCACAACGGAAATAAATATATCACAAAAAATTATTTCTGTCAAACCATAAATTTGGTATTTCTATATTTTTCTTCATCTGTTTACCTCTGGTAGATTTTTTATTATAATTATAGTTATGACAAATTTTAGAAAACTTATCTACGGACTAGAAAAAAAATATATTTTCTTTACAATTTTAGCTCCCCTCACTATGATGGGAGAAGTTGCCATGGAAGTACTCATTCCCTTGTTAATGGCAAAAATTGTGGATGTGGGAATAACTTCTCATAATATTCAGTATGTGGTGAGAACAGGCCTCCTAATGATTGGTGCAGCCTGTCTTTCCCTCACCTTTGGTATTTTGTCTGGGCGATTTGCAGCATTGGCCTCCACAGGATTTTCCCACAACCTGCGTCGAAATCTCTTTGGTAAGGTACAGGATCTAGCCTTTTCCAACATGGACAAGTTTGGAACGGCATCTCTGGTAACTCGACTTACCAGCGACGTAACCAATGCCCAGAATACCTACCAAATGGTCATCCGTATCTGCGTCCGCTCCCCCGCCATGCTGGTATTTGCCGTCATTATGTCATTTAACATTGACCGAGAACTGGCATCCTTCCTGTTGATTGTGATTCCCGTTTTGGGTGCAGTCCTGGCCCTCATTGGATTTAAAGCCTTTCCCCGCTTCCGAGAAATGCTAAAGCAGTACGACAAACTCAACAGCAACGTGCAGGAAAACCTTACTGGTATCCGAGTAGTAAAGTCCTTTGTTCAAGAAGATTCAGAAAGCAAGAAATTTTCCGCTACTGCCGAAAAATTACGGAACGCTCAGCTCAAAGCCGAACGAATCATCATTTTCAACATGCCTGTGCTCCAGCTAACCATGTACGCTTGTATCATCGTACTGCTGTGGTCTGGTGGAAACCGCATTATCGCTGGCTCTATGCAGCCTGGTGAACTCATTAGCTTTCTCACCTACATCAACCAGATTCTCATGTCCTTGATGATGATTTCCATGATTTTTGTCATGCTGATTTTATCCCGAGCCAGCATTAGCCGTATTATGGAAGTGCTTAACGAGGAGCCAGCCATCAAGGAGCCTGTAGCAGAAAATGCCAACCAACAGACCATTCAATCTGGCTCCATTGAATTCCAGAACGTGTCTTTTAGCTACACGGAACAGGGAACACCTGTGCTTTCAAACATCAACCTGTCCATTCCCAGTGGTATAACCGTGGGAATCATCGGTGGAACAGGCTCATCAAAATCAACCCTGGTTCAGCTGATTCCACGACTCTACGATGTAATGGGCGGAAAGGTTTTGGTAGACGGCAAGGATGTACGAAGCCTTTCCTTAGAAACCTTGCGTCAGGCGGTGGGAATGGTGCTGCAGAAAAATGTCTTGTTCTCCGGTACCATCCGAGAAAATCTTTTGTGGGGCGACAAAAAGGCAAGCCAGCAAGAAATTGAAGCTGCCTGCCAGCACGCCGATGCAGACAATTTTATCAAGGGCTTTCCCCAGGGCTATGATACAGTGCTGGGTCAAGGTGGTGTAAACCTTTCTGGCGGACAAAAGCAGCGTCTGTGTATTGCTCGTGCCCTGCTGACAAAGCCACGGATTCTCATTTTGGACGATAGCACCAGTGCCGTTGATACAGCCACCGACGCAAGAATCCGCCAGTCACTGCGGAACAGTCTGCCAGACACCACAAAAATCATCATTGCCCAGAGAATCACCTCCATCCAAGACGCCGACATGATTGTGGTGCTGGACGATGGAAATATTGCCGCCACAGGTACTCATACACAGCTGCTGGAAACCTGTGGAATTTATCGGGAAGTATACGAATCCCAGCAGAAAGGACAAAACTAATGCCACCACATGGACCACATGGCCCTCGCGGTCCCCAGGGAAAGGGAGCTAAGCCCCAGAATATGGGAAAAACTATCAAAAGACTTTTAACCTACATGGGAGAGAAAAAAATCCTGCTAATTCCTGTTGCTATCTGTGTGCTGATTAGTTCAGGAGCCTCCATTGCAGGTACCTATCTTTTAAAGCCAGCATTGAATCAGTATATCATCCCCTTCATCGGACAGGAAAATCCTGATTTAAGCTCCTTCATTGCTCTCTTGTTGACTATGGTTGCAATCTATTTGGTGGGAGCCATTGCTGGCTATGCCAACAGCAGAATCATGCTAAGTATTTCCACGGGAACCTTGCTGAAAATCCGTCAGGCTATGTTCTGCCACATGGAAAGCCTTTCCCTACGCTACTTTGACAGCAAAAGCCACGGTGAAACCATGTCTTTGTACACCAACGACACGGACACCCTACGAGATATGCTGAGCCAAAGCCTTCCCCAGCTACTGTCATCAATCATTACCGTGGTGGGTGTTTTGACCATGATGGTGATTCTCAGTCCCATTCTCACACTGCTGGTGGTATTCATGATTGCTGTTATGTTCCTGTGCATTGCCACAGTGGGAAAAAGAAGTGCCAATGCCTTCCGTGACCAGCAGAAAAATCTTGGTGCCGTTAACGGCTACATCGAAGAAATGATTGAAGGTCAGCGGGTGGTTAAGGTTTTTTGTCACGAAGGGGAATCAAAGAAGGCCTTTGCTCAGCTGAACGACAACCTGAGAAACGCCAGTGCTCGGGCAAACTCCCTTGCCAATATCATGATGCCCATGATGGGAAATCTGGCTCACATCAACTACGCCCTTTCAGCCATGGCGGGAGCCTTGCTGGCCATCACTGGCAGGCTGGATATTGGAACCATTGCTTCCTTTCTGCAGTATATCCGTTCCTTTTCCATGCCTGTTACCCAAATGTCCCAGCAGTTTAACAGTATTTTGAATGCACTGGCTGGTGCTGAGCGAATCTTTGCCATGCTTGACCAGGAGCCAGAGCTTGACCAGGGCACCTACGTGCTGGTAAATGCGGTGGAATCCGCCCCATCTGCCAGTGCCGACGGAAAAATTCACCTTGTAGAAGCCTTTGCCCGAACTGGTATGTGGGCATGGAAAAACACAGCGGAGCCAAACGCTCCCCTCATTCCATTGAAGGGTGAGGTTATCTTTGACAACGTAAGCTTTGGCTACGTGCCAGAAAAGACTGTGCTCCACAACATCAACCTTGTGGCAAAGCCTGGACAAAAGGTGGCCTTGGTGGGTTCCACTGGTTCTGGGAAAACCACCATCACCAATCTTTTGACCCGCTTCTACGATATTGAAGAAGGAAACATCACCTACGACGGCATTCCATTAAAAAGTATCCGCAAGGCAGACCTTCGCCGCTCCTTGGGAATGGTTCTGCAGGACACCCACCTGTTTACCGGCTCTGTTAGCGACAACATTCGTTTCGGTAATCCAGAAGCAACCCAGCATCAGGTTCTAGCCGCAGCCCAGCTGGCAAATGCAGATAGCTTTATCCATCATCTAGAGCAAAACTACGAAACACAGCTTACTTCTGACGGAGGCTCCATTAGCCAAGGTCAGCGGCAGCTTTTGTCCATTGCACGGGCTGCAGCTGCAAATCCCCCAGTTTTGATTCTAGACGAAGCCACCAGTTCCGTAGATACCCGTACCGAAGCCCTTATTCAACGGGGAATGGACAAGCTGATGGAGGGCCGCACCGTTTTTGTCATTGCCCACCGTCTTTCCACCATCAGAAATGCCGACGTGATTTTGGTTCTGGAACAGGGATGCATCATCGAGCGGGGTAACCATGAAGAACTTATCGAACAAAAGGGTCGCTACTACCAGCTGTACACGGGAATGTTCGAATTAGATTAACATTCCCGAATGTTTGAACTAGACTAACATTCCTGAATGTTTGAATTAGACTAACATTCCCGAATGGTTAGGGTTTGAGTAAATGTAGTTGCGGTGACAATTTCAGAGAATTTTAATCTCCCTTTAATGATTTCCCCCTTCCCTCCTGCTATGATTGTAGGTAAGAATGAACAGTCCCATAAAGACAACCATCCAAAAAAGGAGAACTTATGAGTCAATTTAACCTAGACAAGGAAACACTGCAGTTGGGGATCCGGGGAATCTTTGGTATTGGAGCCGGAATACTCACTCTGGTTTTGATGGAAATTGCAGACGAACCCATAACAGGTATCGTGTTTGGTGTATCCACAGCACTAGCAGGCTTAGTGTTGCTAGCTATGAAACGTGAAATTGGTGTCATTCCCTGTTTGACACTCATTCCCCTCGGAATCACCACCATCCTCTATGGCTTGGAGGAAGTACTTTTTCGTTCCCGAATGCACTATTTTGTAGAAGACCTAGTAGAAGCTTTCATGGTGATTTTTGCTGTAGCATATTGTATCTACGGTGCGGTTCTGGGAGGAAAATGTCTTATCTCTGCACTGAAGGTGGTACGGGATTAAAAGAACGGGAGTGAGAACCTAGAGCAAAGTCTTACCCTCTCACTCCTAAATCCATTACTTCATCACTTTTTCCAACAAAGCTTGATAACTATCAACTACATCGTAAATGACATTACCCTTGCTAATTGCCTTGAAATGCATGGAGATTGTTCTAAAACTCATCGGCTAGCACCAGCGCCGAATCCATTTCTGAAAAAATTCCACCTTTTCTTTTCCCTGTGTCACTCCATGGGACAGTGCCTGTAGTAGAATGGGAGAGTATCGACAGGAGGACAAGATGGTGTACATAATTCCACCCTACAGGACATATCAGGCGGCATGCAGGGAAAAAAACTACAAGGCCAGCGTCATGGAGGGAGTGAGCGGAGTCGAATGGGTGGCTATCACGGACAAGCGAACTGGCAACACGAACCTGCTGCGGATTCCCGAGGGCATCAACCTGAACACCCCCGAAATACCGGAACACCTGCGGATGCAGTTCACCGGCGAGCTTGTGTCGGACATGATAGACAAGTTCATCTAGGAGGTTGCTGGGAAAGTGGGAGCAAGCCCGCCCCAGACAAAATTGCCACAGGGATTCGCAGGTGGCGTGAGCCACCGTTTCAATCACTTCCACACAGAACTGGCTGCAAGGCCAGATTCTATTTTGCTACGCAAAATCAATGCTAAAAGCCCGAATGGCACGGACAGAATGCTCATGGCAGCAGTTGAGACTGTCCTTGCTGCCGGACAGTTCCGTCTCCGTCACCTCCCAAAGGGCAAGTTCTTCTTCCGGAACCCAAAACGATGCAACCACTAAATCAAGCCTTTGCTTACAGCATCCATCAAAAAATCATTGAGCTTTGTTTGCCAGCCCTTTCCCATGGACTTGAAATGATCAACGAGATACG
Organism: Treponema sp.; assembly: GCA_016294105.1. Taxonomy (GTDB): domain Bacteria; phylum Spirochaetota; class Spirochaetia; order Treponematales; family Treponemataceae; genus Treponema_F. Next base: position 34,125 of record JAEDCN010000005.1, on the reverse strand, counting down.
TGCTCAATCTGATGGACACCTGCTCCCTTTTAGGCTTGAAATATTCGGGATAGCGAGGCTCGAATCCAGAAAAATCTGTAATTTCAGGAATATCTGAAAAGTCGATTCCCCTTGACCTGATTTCAGCGACCTTCTCGGCAGCTAAAGTTTCTTCGTTGCTCATAATAAAAAAGCTCCTCTTCTTTTGTTGCAATGCGAGAAGAAATTATCCTTATTCTTTCTCGCTCAGTGAAAACAGTCGTCAGGACAACGATGCCGTTTATATTTCCAAGACCAACAATCCTTTCCTCCTGAAGGGTCGAATGCTCCCAATCCACTTTCTCTATGAAAAAAGGGGCATTGCACACACCAAGGATTTCTTCAAAAGATAATCCATGCTTTTTTTTGTTTTGACGGGAAAAAGGTCCCGCAGTCTTGCCATGACGGAGGGGCCTGGAACAACCGCAGGATTGTGGGAAAGTGCGTCAGGTACCGCTTTTTTTTTCAGCCTCCCCATGTCAAGACAACACACTCCTATCTCCCGAATACCCACCACCACGGAGAAATTTTCCACTGGAAATTGGATGAATTTCCTGTGGAAATACCCCCAATTTGTACTGGATTTTGGAGGAATTTCCAGTGGAAATTGGATTGATTTCCACTGGAAATTTGGCGGGAAAAAGTGGGTGGGATTATCCCCTTATACCACCTTACAAACAACATCAGGCAGCAAGCAACCAATTACTGAATAAAATTAAAGTCAGCGTCAACCGCAGATTTCTTCCATTCTTGGAATTGCCTCTGCCGCTCCAACTCTGCATTCAAAGCCTGTTTTTGACCGTCAAGGAATTCCTGCACTTCCTGCAACTGAGGGGCAAACTGGGCGAAGAACCGCTTCTCATCCTGGGCGGTGTCAACAATCTCCTTGAACACCCCGTCAATCAGAGTCTCTATGTCGTTGCAGAGGGACTGGAATTTCTGGTTCTCCTTGTTTTTCTTTATGATGGAAATACCTTCCATTAAGAGCTCAAGTCCAGCTCCAATCAATGGCAGGCTCTTGGACAGGCCTTTTGCCAACTTGGTGACCCCCCAAGGCTTGAACTTGATTCCGATGTTGAAAGTACTCTTCAAGAATTTTCTTCCTGCAAATATAGCGTTTTTGAGCTGACCTATTGGCATCTTCTTCACTGTTCCTAATGCTGTGGCAAGCTGTCCCACTCCCTTTTTGAGTGCCTTGTCAAAAATCTCGTTCTGCTTGAATTCCTGCTGCTCAATGGACTTCTCCAAGTCAGCGATATATTTTTCTGCCTGGGTGAAGTACCTTTGCGAAATGGAGGTGATTCCCTGCTCCAGTTTATATCCGCAGCTATCCCCATCAATGCCAATCTCATCCCGAACAAAATTTCCGATGGTCTCCATGGTGCAAGTCCGCAATTGTGTCTTCAAGCTTTTCTGGTAATCCTTGATATCCTGCTCAAAGCTTTCCCGGAAATTCAATATCTGTCGTCTTGCGGTCTCAAAGTCCTCATTGTTCCGCTTCAGGCTTTCCTGCATCTCAGGGACAATGGTCTTTTCTATCAGATTGAGCTGTATCTCAACTTCCTGAATATTTTCCCTCAGCACACGGCCTAGGGTGTCGTATCCGGTCTTTGTGATGAGAGCGCTGGATGCATTGTCCTTCAAAACCTTGTTGGTGGCCTCCTCCAAGTCAAGGATTCTAGAGCGGGCCTCGTACTTGTCCTTGTGCTGCATCCAGAAGTCAAAGCCCTTGTCGTTGGGGTTCGAGGAGATGCAGACAATCTGGAGTTTTTCTGCGTCTCTGGAGGCAAGCCCGGTAACATCCACTATTTTCTTTCTTAGGGTCTCTTCCTTGATTTTCCGGGCGTTCTCGAAGTCTGCCTCGTCGGTCAAGTCGGCCACCACATCCATCTTGTTGATGACAAAGATGGTGGAGCTGAGCTTGTTAAGGTCTTTCAGAATCCGCCGGACAACCTCCCTATGGCTTTCCTTCAAGGGATTCTTTGCGTCCACAACATAGAGGATGATGTTGGCCTGGTCTATATATTTCTCTGTAATGTCTGAAAATTTGATTGTCCTACCCTCATCGTCATCCCGCTCCTTGTCACCAAAAAGACCGGGAGTGTCCACAACCTGACACTTGTCGGGCAGGGAGGATGGGGTATATATTTCCAGCTGGTCGGAAGACTCGTCAGAGTCAATCTTCATGTTGCTGACCTTCTCCCCAAGCCAGCCAGCAATGACACTTGTCTTGCCGTCGGAAAAGGAGCCAACCAACACGATGGAAATCATTTCGCTTTGAACGGCTTGTACCGTTTCCTCCAGTTTTTCCATGGTTTCGGAACAGTCAATGCCGAAGGACTCCAGCTCGCAGATTTTCCCCCGAATCCTACCAATCTTCTCCAGCAGCTCCTGCTTCTGAACCTCGTAACTCTTAAATTTCCCCATAGGGCATCTCCTTTATCTTTCTCTGTTTCTCAGAGAGAATTGCAACCAACTTATCCAAGACCACTTCCATATCCTTGAATTGCTGTATCTGTGCTTCGCAACTTGCGGTTATGCTGTTCGCAACACCGCCCATCTCCTCCACATACGCCTCAAAGCCAGCGTTGTTCTTAAGCTCATGGATGATGCTGCCCTTGATGTCATTGAAGACCTCTCTGGCCTTTTCTTTAGCCTTGGTTATCCGCTTGTCCCTCCCTTGGAAAAAGCCTATGACGCTGGCAATCAGTCCCACTACCGCACCGATTGCCACTCCAATTGCTGCTCCGATTGGACCTCCTCCAATAAGGGCACCAACACCAGCACCACTTAAAACAAAGCTACCAACTTTTAATGCATCGGCTCCAAAATTCTTCAAATTATACTTCATCTGTGCACTGACAGCACTGAAGTCCACGTTTTGCAGTGCCGGAAACTCCACATCGGAAAAGCTGAAGAAGCTCTCCACGTTTTGCCCAAAGCGCTCCTGCACCCGCTTGATGGCGTCGCTGAACTGGCCCACCTGCTTCTCCATGTCATCCCGCAAGCCAGTCTGAATTCTTTCCTCCAGCTGTCCCTTTCTACTGTTGAAAAACTCTTGATAATCTTCCTTGTTGATCTTTCCTTCCTTACGCTCAATGCAATCAAAAAACTCTTCCATCTCGGCATTTACCGCTCCACCGACAACCCGCACAACATAATTGTTCTTGATGTAATAGCTGAAATTCTCCATTGCCTCCTTGGTGGAGTGAATCATCTGCTCATATTGCTTTATGAACTTTTTGCTCGCCTCGGTGGAATCTTCCTGAAGCTTCTTGATTTTGGCAGCGCTGTCGTCCAGCCGGGCGAGCAGCTTCTTCTTGTTGCTCTCCACAATATCAGGAACAAAGCTTTCTGCCTTTTTTCTGATGATGTCGGTTATCTCGTGAATCCTGCTGTCAGTCTTCATGGCGGTAATATCATTGTTGTATTCAATGAAAAATTTTTCCTGCTTGGCATTGAGCATCTTCTTGTCATCTGCCTGTGGGTTGTCGGGGATGATTGTGGACAAATGCTTTCCCTCATCATAGGCATAGGCACAAAAGGCCGACAGGCCGTTCAGCATGATGCTTTCCTTGTAATTCTCGGCAAGCACATTCTGCAGCACTCCATCTGTTTGCACCTTGATAGTCCTTTCCATCTTGGAATATTCCCGCTGCAACTCGTCGCTGTACGGATCGTCAATCTCCACATCACGGTTTGCCTTCGGAGGAAAGTGAATGTTTAGTATTGCATAGACATCGGTGTAGTTCTTGAGATATTTCTTCAGTTTTTCCGCAGTCCCCGGCTCAATCTTCTTGGATGTTCCATTGACATAGAAAATCAAATGCGCCTTGTCCACCGCCTTCTGAATCACCTGCTCAAATTTAGACTCATCACCCTCTATTCCTGGAACATCATAGAGGATGAAAGGCTTTCCGTTGTAATGCAAATTGTATCCAGTGACATCCTTCGTAAAGTCACTTCTTCCGTTGCCAATAATATCCCCGTCAACCACATTTCCACTGGAACCGAGGAAACGAGCCAGTCGGGATTCGGTTCCCGCCTTGAAGCCCATTTTCAACAGGCTTTTTCTCAAGAAAACCCTAAAACCACTGTTATTCTTCCGAATTTTTTCCCTGCGGGACTCCTCGTCATAGATAATTCTCAGAGTCTCGATTATGGTTGACTTTCCTGCGTTCGTCTCTCCAAAAAATGAAATGCAGAAATTGTCCCAGTCTGATATTTTTTCAAGTCCATCTATCTCCCCCTTGAAAGTCAAATCTTGCTCTGCCAAACATTTCTTTATCTCCTCAAAAAAACGGTTCTCCTCATCACCTCGTGCAGAAGAGATGTTCGCCTCTTTTAAGGAACGTGAAATAGTTTCACGCACCTCCTCATAATGTCGTGAAATCAAGGATCTTTCATTTCTCATAAATAATCCAATTACCTCCTTACACATCGCAATTATACACAATCTCTATAGAAATATTTACCATTACCCATCCCCATAGGTCACGCCGCCCCACAGGGCATCCTCACAGAGGCGGTACTCCAGGGTCTGGTCATCCAGCACATAGTCCAGCACCACCTGGTAGGTGCCCTTCTTGGCAAGGCCGGGGAAGGACAGGCCAAAGCCCAGGGACAGTCCCTTTTTTGTTCCCTGGGTGCTGGCGGTGTCCATGGTGCCTGCCGCCCCCCCTGGCCAGCAGATGAGCCTGTTTGCGATGGTGACGGGGCGGGCATGGCCATCCTTGAAGGGATTCATGGCGGTGATGCCGGAAAAATCCCTGACGCAAAAGCTGTCCTCCTGCAGGCTCACGGTGGTGAAGTCCTCGGCAAAGGCGGCCGCCTTGATGGAAATCAAGAGCCAGGCAAAGCCCTCGTGCATCACCAGCATCAGGGGAAGGCAGGTCTCCCGCTGGAGCTGGCCCTCCCGGTCTACAAAGGAGACATTCAGCAGCTGGCCTTCCTTGAGGGAGCGGAACAGGATGTCCTCAAAGTCCTCCTGATGGCGGCTTAGACGAAATTGCATGGAATTCACGCCAGTGGCAAGCTGAATGCGGTCTGCCAGCACCCGGCCTTCCTCCTGGTCATAGAGCTCCGCCCGCTGCAGCAGGGAGGTGATGCCCCGATGGAGCCTGGCAAAGAGCCGTGTCCCGCCAAACACCTTGGCGATGAAGTCGCTGCACACCTGCAAGGCCAGGCTCTCGTCCTCGTCCAGGGAAATGTCCGCCACAGAATAGCCGTCCAGCAGGTAGCAGTAGCCCTTCCGCTGGCGGTCATACTGGAGGGGTGCCTGGTACACCTCCCGCATGTCCTTGAGAATCCGCAGAACCTGTCGCTGGCTCACCCCAGTGACCTCCGCCAGCTGCTCCACGGAGGGATAGGTTCCCCGCCGGATGAGGTCGTCAATCTTGATGATGTTGGCGTACTGTTTCTTCGCCCCAGTCAGCTCATACATGGCCGTCCTCCCAATCACTGCTTGGTATCACCAGTATACCACAGTTATCATGACACATAATGTCACCGTAAAAAATATGCCCTCCCGTCAGTTTTCCTTGGAGTCCGCAAGCTTGTCCAGGACAGCCTGAATCGCCTTGGGAACAGGGGGATCCTCGTTCCAGCAGGGGATGTCCTTTGGTGGCGGAACCGGGGATGGCGGCACATCCACTATCTGCCCACCAATGATTGCCTGCATCCTGCCACCTTCACGCTTTTCCTTCATATATAACCTCCTCTCCGAATCGGCGCAATGCCTCCATCAGTCAGTCGTCCTCCCCCGCCTTTTCAAGCAATGCCTTGACAAGGGCATGAAATTGCGATGCGAGAGGAAGAGCGAACTACTTATTATCATCAAACACATTGGGATGAACCTGGGCACCCGCAGGAAAATCGATTTCCTTCAGCGGAATGCCCTGAAAGGCAGTTTCTCCTACCCGCTTGAGACTCTTGGGCAGCACCACCTCCCCAAGGGACTTGCAGCAACAGAAGGCCTCCTTTCCAATCTCTTCAATTCCTTCCGGAAGGGCGATACGGGGCAGCTGTACGCAGAACAGAAAGGCACTCTCGCCAATGATGCCACCTTTTCCCTCCCCCTCTGTGAACTCCACCTGTTTCAGGCCCTTGCACCAAGAGAAGGCTTCCGCTCCAATTTCCTCTATGGTGGCCGGCAGCACTACAGACTGCAACCCCTTGCAGCTCCCAAATGCCTCCTTTCCAAGTTTTTTGAGACTAGCGGGAAAGACCACCCGCTCCAGACTGTTACACCCATGAAAGGCCTCATCGCCGATGGTCTCAAGGTGGGCAGGCAACGCCAGCTCCCGCAGACTCCTGCAGTCCATGAAGGCCCCCTCCTCAATGGCGGTGAGGCTTTGGGGCAGGGTCACGGACACCAGGCTGCTTCTGTAACGAAAGACACCAGGCAACGAGGTGATGCCTTCTCCAATGACCACCGACTCCAAGCTGTCGCACTGATAGAAAATGTGGCTTGCCAAAGATTGCAGTCCATCATGGATCTCAAGGGATTTGAGGCTGTGGCATCCTTCAAAGGCGCTGTCTCCGATGTACACCAACCCCTCCGGCAGGTCAAGCTGTGCCAGCCGGTCGCAATCCCGCACCACGCCAGAGCCCAACAGCCGCAATCCAGCGGGCAGGGCAAGGTCGGTGCAATCTATCCAGCCATCGAAGAGGGGGGCGTTGCCAAGGCCACTCCAGAGGCTCACCTTCAGCTCCTCCAGCTCAGCCAAGGTGGCCTGCAAGTCCCGGTCAAGGCGCTCCCGGTTCAGCTCCTGCAGCTCAATGGTGCCCAGGGCCACCAGCCCCTCCGGCAGCGCCACCGGCTCCAGGGAACAGCAGCCGCCAAAGGCACTGCCGCCGATAAAGCGGAGGCTGGCAGGCAGGTTTATTTTTTTCAGGGAGGAGCACCCATAAAAGGCATCGCCGCCTATGGCCAGCACGTCCTCCGGCAGCTCCACCGTCTCCAGCCTCCTGCATCCCTCGAACATTCCTGTGCCGATGTATCCCACACCTGCCGGAACCCGCAGCCCTACCAGACGGTGCCATTCCCTGCAACACCAGGAGGAGCTGTCAAATGCAGGCCACAGGTCTGCCGGAATGGCAGCCTCCACCAGGGCAGGACAGTCGTCCCCCAGCACCTCCTCAACGCCCTTCCACCAGGCCGCAAGACTGGTGGGGTCAAGCTTTTCCTCCTCCACACGAGATGAAAGATCAGGTGAACCTATGTCTTTCCCACTCAAAAGACAACTGATTTCATCGTCCGTATCCTGCCACAGCGAATTCGTCTCCTGCTCCTCATGGGGCAGCAGGGAGAAGCTCAGTCCCAGCTTCTTCACGGTGGAGGGAATCCGAATCCGCCCAAGCCGCCGGCATCCTTCGAATGCATCATATCCCACCGTCTCCAAGCCCTCCGGCAGCTCCAGCTGGGTCAGCCGCCGGCAATTTTTGAAAGCACTGGAGTCAATCTTCTTCACGGTGGAGGGCAGCCCAACCCGCTCAAGACTGTGGCAGTCCTTGAAACAGAACGAGCCAACCTCCTCCAGCCCCTCCGGCAGCACCACCTCCTGCAGCGAATGGCAGCCGTTAAAGTCCACCCTTTGTATGCTCGGTGGCAGGGTGATTCCCACTAACGATGTGGAGCGGTACACCATCAGGTCCACCTCCTCCAACCAGTCAATGGCGGAAAGATCCAGATGTACCTGAATGGCGGCATTGGTAGACAAGCGCTCCTGCACCCGCCCGATACATTTGCTGAAGGCAAGCTCGTCCAGCTCCTGGTCACTTTTAATCTTCTGCAGGTCAGCCAAGTGCCAGTCGTACAAATACATATGAAGGCAGCTCCTGTCGGGCTTTGGTCCCTGTACCACCACCGTCCACCGCCCCTCGCCGAGCTGTTCAATCACCTGTGGCAGCTCTACAAATGACGCCACCTCCACAACGTTTCCCCTGTCCATACCGTCCTCCTTGTCTATTTGCTTCAGTATACACCCTATTATACTGCAAATCCATTCAAATCTAATAAAATCCAATAAAAGAGACCCGAATCAGTTTTGGAAAACCGCAACTGATTCGGGTCTTTTTGTTGAAGCTATCGATTAAACATCAAATACTTTTAGTCTTCCATGGGCTTCAGGTTGGGGCTAAAGATCAGCTTGCAGCCAGTAGCCTCCTGAATCTGTTCCTTGGTGTAGTCGGGATGAAGCTCTGTTACTACGATTCCCTCTGGAGTTACTTCCATAACACCCATTTCGGTTACAATCATGGAAACACACTTAGGAGCAGTCAAAGGCAGTGTACACTTCTCAAGAATCTTGTGAGCACCCTTCTGGGTATGAAGCATAGCAACAATTACCTTCTTGGCACCAACTACCAAGTCCATGGCACCACCCATTCCTGCAACCTTCTGTCCAGGAACAATCCAGTTGGCCAAATCCCCGTTTTCAGCTACCTGCATGGCTCCAAGAATTGTGGCAGACAGGTGATGTCCACGAACAAGTCCAAAGCTAGTGGCTGAATCGAAAAAGCATACCTCAGGAACGGCAGTAACATATCCACCACCAGCATTGGTAACGTCTACATCAATTTTATCGGGAGCAGCAGCAACACCAAGACCGGCAAATCCGTTCTCAGAGTGCAGAGTAACATCAACTCCCTCAGGAAGATAGTTTGCAACCATGGTAGGCAAACCAATTCCCAGGTTTACAAAGTCGCCATTCTTCAATTCCTTGGCACATCTTCGTGCAATTCTTTCCTTTAAATCTGCCATTTTGGTTCTCCTTCAACAACACAATCTACAACTACACCGCTCACAGCAAAGGTGTCGGGATCCATAGAAGCCACGTCAACAACCTTTTCACTGGCAAGAAGAACACAATCAGCAGCACCAGCCATAACATAGTTGAAGTTTTTAGTGGCCTTGTCACAGCGGAAGTTACCAAACTTGTCGCAGATAGAAGCACGGCACAGAGCAAAGTCTGCACGAAGAGGCCGCTCCAGAAGATATTTTACACCGTCAATCTCAATAACCTGCTTTGTTCTACCAGCTTCATCTGGATCAACCTCTACAGGAGTTCCCACGCCAGTAGGAGTCAAAACACCACCAAGACCATAGTTTCCAGCACGAATCTTTTCTGCCAGTGTTCCCTGGGGAACCAGTGTTACCTTCATAGTACCAGCTGCCATAGCCTCACCAATGGCGGGGTTCAAGCCGATATGGGTAGCGATGATGTGGTCAACCATACCAGCATCAATCAACTTGGCAATACCACGAGAAGTCTTTGCTCCGTAAGTACCTGCAGGAAGACCACCATCGTTTCCAATAACGGTCAAATGCTTTACGCCTTTGCGTACCAAGGCATCAACCAAAATCTCTGGAGAGCCAGTCCCCAAAAATCCACCAACCATGATGGTCATGCCATCCTTGATGCCACTGACAGCCTCGTCAGCTGTCCTAATTTTGTTAACCATGGTTTCTCCTATAAAAAAGTTTCACTTTGCAAAAGAAAGGGGCACGGCATCAGCGGTACCCAAGTATCCTGCGGCGCCACCGTACCCCACTTTCAGTATAGGCCACCAGTCGCCTGGAGGCAAAGTTTCATCTAGAACAACAGCAGACCCAATGCCGCAATGATACCGGTCACGATCAAGACAATCAGGGTGTATCCCATGATGTCACGAGCGCCCAGCTTGGCGATTCCCAATGCAGGCAGAGCCCAGAATGGCTGGATCATGTTGGTCCAGCTGTCACCATAAGCGATTGACATGGCAACCTTCGGCAGCTCAACACCCAGCTCCTGGGCTGCAGGCAGCATAACAGGTCCCTGGACTGCCCACTGGCCACCGCCGGAGGGAACGAAGAAGTTCACGATACCAGCACTGATGAAGGTGAAGAATGGAAGAGTCTTTACAGTAGAAATACTTACGAAGAAGCTACTGATGACGGATGCCAGTGATACACCGTCGGCATTTCCACCAACCATCATAGCCTGAATTCCGGCATAGAGGGGGAACTGCAGGACGATTCCACCAGCACCCTTTGCAGCTTCACCAACGGCGTTCAACAAGCTGCGGGGAGTCCAGTGCAAGAGAACACCAGCAATCAAGAAGATGAAGTTTACAATGTTCAAGTCTAGGTTAAAGGAAGCAAGTCCAGAGAAGTACAGAACGATGTAAATTACACCCATGATACCAAGAGCCAAGTTGATGATAGGAAGATTTTCTAACTTCTCGGCAGGTGACATAGCTGCAATCTGTTCTTTTGTCAACTTAGGAGTTTCTTCTTCTGCCAACAAGGAAGGATCAATACTTACAACATCTTCTTCATTTTTGGGGTGCATCAGGGTTGTCAAGATAGGAAGAACAATCAGAGTAGCCAAAATGATGAACAGGTTGGTGGGTGAGAACAGGGTCTCGCTGATGGCAGCGGCCTGGGTCATGGTTCCACCAGTGTTTGCGATGGCAGCACCTGCAACAGGCTGGGTGGAGATGGACAGGGGGATGGAGCCGGAGAAGCCGGCGTGCCACCACACGAATCCAGCATAGGCTGAGGCAATCAGCAGGCGGTAGTCAATTCCACGGAGCTTCTTGGCAATCTCCTTTGCATAGATGGCACCAATCACGAGACCGAATCCCCAGTTCAGGATACAGGCAACAAAAGAAACAATAGTTACCAGTGCGATTCCCTGGAAGGGAGTCTTGGGAATGCCAGCCAGCTTTACCAAAAGCTTCTTGAAGGGCGGAGCCAGAGCCAGCACGTGGCCGGTAACAAGCACCAGCACCATCTGCATACTGAAGGCCAGCAGTCCCCAAACGCCCTTTCCCCAGTGATTCAACATGGCCAAGGGGCCCTGACCTGTTGCCAGCATACCGGCGACGAAAACAATCACTGTCAGAACGACAGCAAACAAAAATGCATCAGGCAGGAATTTCTGCATGAATGCCGCGGCCCCGCCGGAAATCCGTTCCAGCACGCCTTTCTTAGTTGCGCTTTTAGCCATACAAAAGCCTCCTCATACATAAGTCTAGCTACCCATTCCGGGCTTATCAAAAAAACTTTCTTAATTGTTTCTTAATTCCAAACGGGTTTTCCCCCTTACTGGCAAGCTGTCCCATTCCTGACCATGAGGAAATGCCATCAATAGACAAAAGCCATGAAACGTGCTATCATCGCAGATACCGCACATCAAAGAGGTTTATTGTCATGCCCTATTCCGAGCCCACAAATCTTGCCATTGTCGCCTGTCCCGGCGGAGAGAAATTTGCCGACGAAGTTATCGTCCATCTGCGCCATATGTACAAGCACCGCTTCAACCTGAAGGCAGATGCCATTTCCAAGCGGTACCAGCTGACCAAGGACCAGCTGACCAAGGACATCAACTTCATCAATGATGTCCAGACCACAAACTTATGCGTCCGTGGCTCCACCGACAAGTATCGGGTTCCCAGCTTCAAGGTGGATGCCCAGTTCACCTACTTTATGAACGGTGAGTTCAAGACTGAAATCAACGAGTGCATCCGGGGAAAGGATGTGTACATCTTCCAGGATGTGGAGAACCACCAGCCCCTGAAACTCAACGGCGGCAAGAACACCCAGGTGCTCTCTGTCAATGACCACATCATGTCCATGCTGGTAACCATTGACGCTGTTCGTCAGGCTGGTGCAGCAGAGATTACTCTAGTGCTTCCTGTATATCCCTACAGTCGCCAGCACAAGAAGAAGGGACGAGAGGGACTTACTGCTAGTCTTTTGGGACACATTTACGAAAACATGGGTGTTACCCGCATCATTACCTTGGACTTGCATTCACGAGAAATTGTAAATGCCTTCAGCAAGACCCATGTGGAAAACCTCCATGCCAGCTACCAAATTATTCGGGAGCTTTCAAAGCTGGTGGATTTGACCAACAAGACCGAGGATTTGATTGTGGTTTCTCCCGATACAGGAGCCATTGACCGCAACAAGTTCTATGCTACTGGACTAAAAACTCCCTTGGCCATGATTTACAAGGAGCGGGATTATTCTGTGGTAACTCAGGATGCAAAGGCTACCAACATCAAATCCGTAAAGCTTTTGGGAGATGTTCAAGGAAAGGTAGCCTTCTTGGCAGACGATATGCTAGGTACAGGTGGAACCTTGCTCAAAGCTATGGAATTCTTAAAAGAGCAGGGAGCTACCAAGGTAATTGCAGCCATTAGTCTCCCCTTCTTCACAGGAAATGCCATAGAGCAGTTTAACGAAGCCTATAAAAAGGGCTTGTTCTACCGAGTTATTGGAACGAATGCAGTATACCACGAAGAGCTTTTACAGCATGAATGGTACATTAGTACCAACGTAAGTGGACTTTTTGCCAACGTAATTACTCGTCTTCATCATAATCAGTCTCTCAGCGACCTGCTGGACAATAGAAACATTATCGAGAAATTGGTAAAAAGAGACTAATGTCCATCCTTTGTGCTGATATTGGGACCTCCTCATTAAAGACTGCCCTTGTAAATCTACAGGGGCAGGTTTTATCTGAAGCCAGAGTGCTTTTTCCCAAGACAGAATTTAATCAAGAAGGGCTTTGTGCTTCTGAATTTGGAGACAATCCCTGCTGTTTACCAAAATTATTTTCTGGAGACCATTGGTTTGCTGCATTGCAGGAAGCCACCCACAGGCTTTGCCTCAAAAAACCTGAAGAACCGATTGAAGGGATTTGTATTTCTGGCAATGGCCCTACCCTGGCAACCACTGCCGGAGAAGTTTTTTTATGGAACCATCCTGTAGCACCAGCTCTTTCACAGGTAATCCAGAGAGAATTGGCTTCCCGTCAATTATTTTCAATCTTTTTACCACGACTTTTGGCTTTTAAGCGTCTTTTTCCAGCGGAATGGAACAAAAGTGAAAAAATCATTTCTGGGCCAGAATACCTGATTTGGCGACTTACGGGAAGATTTTTAACTATTTTGCCAGAAAAACGCTTTGAGCCAGCCTACTGGAGCCAAGAAGCCTTGGAAAAGCTGGGACTTGAAAGCTCCAAGCTCCCTGATTTTGTTACACCCGCTACCAAGGCAGGAACCTTACTGCCAGAAATTGCAAAAACATTGGGTTTAAGTGACACAACTCCAGTATTTTGCGGGGGACCAGATTTTACGGTGGCCCTTATTGGCACCAATACCTTGGAACCTGGAAAGCTTTGCGATCGGGCGGGCAGCAGTGAAGGAATCAACCTTTGCCTTGCAAGCAATCCTAGCCAAGCACTGCACAGTTCTGGTATTGAAGGAGTGCGAGTGCTACCCTCCTTGGTTCCTGGTTTATTCAATGCCAGCGTCCTTTTGCCTGACAGTGGCACTCGGTTCAGTAAGGTGAAAAAGGCTACTGCTCCTCATTTAGGCTATCAAGATTTTGTGGAGGCATTGTTGCGAAATCCTCCACTCAGTGAAGCAGGCTTCCAGTTGATGGAAGCATTAGCGGTGGAGGTAAAGACTGCCTACGAAAAACTTTCTGCCATTGCTACAATGACAGGAACAAAAATTGACAGTACCATCTGTACTACAGGCGGACAGGCAAAAAATCCCGCATGGCTTCGGTATAAAAGCCAGGTGGTACAGGCTGCATTTTCCATTACTGCCTGTGCCGATGCAGAATTGGTAGGAGATGCTGTGTTGGCATACTGTGGTCTTGGAAAATTCAGTTCCATTCAAGAGGGAGCACAGGCTCTGGTTCATCAGAGTCAAGTCTTTGCCCCTAAAGAATCCATTTAAGGAAGTAGCTTTATGAACATGTATCGTAGGCCCCAACAGCTTAAAGCCATTATCTTTGACATTGACTCCACCTTGTACAGCCACAAGGAATATGCCCTTCAGCAAAACCAGATACAGATTCACCACTATGCCCAGCTGGAAGGAATTTCTGACCAAGAAGCCCGCCAAAGAATAGAAGATACACAGAGGAATTGGGAAGAAAAGAGCGGAGGAAAAGCCCTGAGCTTGGGGAATACCTTTGTGCAGCTAGGTTACTCTATAGAAGAAAGTATTCGCTGGCGAGAAGAGTTGTTGGAACCAGCTGATTTTTTGGTGAAAGACCATAAGCTGGTGGCAACACTGGAAAGCTTACGCCAACACTACCAGCTGGCCTGCATCACCAACAATCCAGTGTTGGTGGGGCGGAAAACTCTGGCAGCCCTAGGCGTGGAGGAATTCTTTCCCCTAGTAATTGGCCTTGACACCTGTAAAGTATCAAAGCCTCACCCCGCCCCCTTTTTGCTGGCAGTGGAAAAGCTTGGTTGCAGGGCGGAACACTGCCTTTCTGTGGGAGACCGCTTCAATATAGACATTGAGCTTCCGCTGGAACTGGGCATGGGGGGTCTTTTAGTGGATGGAGTGGAGGATGTGTACCGGCTTCCAGCTACGCTAGCGTATATTCATCACAAATCTTTTCAAGCAACTTGAAGTCGCAGCAAAACCGAGGAATCTTGCCCGTTCTGATTTGCTTTTCGTATATCCTTGTTGCTTTTTGAATCAAAGAATCAATAATTTTAAGACAGAAAGAGTACTCGATGTTCAAAAGAACCTTATATTTCTTGTCAGCAGGAGAGTCAGTTTCAGATGGATTCAAATTCACCTTAGAGTATAGCCCTTGCTTCACGGGAATCATTTTCTTCACATCGATTACCGCAAGGATATGCTTTACGCTTCCGTCAGGATTTTCAACATACACAGCCCTCGTTCCAAGCTTCTGTTTGTCGCAATTCTCAAATATCAAGAAACGATCTATTTCAACATTTCTCCAAGCCTTGTGCTTTTCCTTTGCTGATGAGAGGGGAATCGCATATTCAACTCCTTCCTTTTCCACAAGAATTCCAAGGTACGGCTTTGTCTCGTAACCAGCAGGCTTGTAATATACTTCGCTACACGCATCATGCAATGCCTTCAAATAATTCTGGTGTATCGTAATGAATTGGAGGTTCTTTTTTAATGAAAACATCGTGCCTCAAAAAGTAAGGCTGCCTGGACAACAAGCAGCCTTTCAGTAATCTTCATCTCTTTGTGTATTTAAACCACAGGTTAATGGAGACCTTCTAAGCAGAATTTACCATAAAAAAATGGTACAGTCAAGCCTTCGTGTTCCATTGCTTCCCCTCCTGTTGACTTAATCCCCTCTGTCTATCATACTAAAATCCATGAGTTCCCTGTTTGACAAGCTGGGGGATATGCTGAACGAATGCCTTGAAAAAGGCGAAATTCCCCAGCCACAACCCAAAAGAACATATTATCAAAAAGCTGTTTTTACTGATGCTGATTCAAGCCAGCAGGATTTTACAGTAGAGCAAGTGGAAACAAAGAAAACCACCATCACCCTTCCCCGTGAGGTGGAAGAAGCCTTAAGCCTACTTGGATTCGGTTTGGCAAATAACCAACAACAAGAACTGCCCATTCCCAGCCTGGGTGAAGTGCGGGGAGTCTACGCCCAGTTTTTGAAGGAAGCCCACCCAGACACAGCCACCGAGGAAACAAGCTCTACCCAAGCAGCCCAACGAATCGCCCAGCTTACCAGTGCCTTTAACAAGATTCGGGATTTTTATAAAAAACTGGGATTAGAGGGCTCAAAATAAAAACTTTATTCTACGTTTCGGGCCCTCGAAACTCTACCCGAGCCTTATTCTACGTTTCGGGCCCCGAAACTATACCCGAGCCTTATTCTACGTTTCGGGCCTGTTCCCTGATGTTCTCCAGTGCATCCTTGGCGGTAATGACCATGGCTCCCACTTCCGTAAATTGGTTCTTGGAGCCGATGGTGTTTATCTCTCGATTTATTTCCTGACAGATAAAGTCGATTTTGCGGCCGGGAGTGGCATTGTCCACCAGCTCCTTGGCAAGGGCTGAAAGATGGCTTTTAAGACGAACAATTTCCTCGTTAATGGTGTACTTTACCAAAAGGGCTGCCACTTCTGTAAGCACCCGCTGCTGGTCGTAGCCTTCACCTAAAAGCTCTTGGAAACGACGCTGAAGATTTTCCTTGAAGGTGCTTTCCATCTGTGGTTGCCAATGGGTAAAGAAGGCGGCTGCATCTTCCAAAACTCCAAGCTTTTCCTGTAAATCTACCTTGAGATTCTCCCCTTCCCGCCTTCTGTCTGCTACAAATTGCTCCAAAGCCGTATCAAAAACTGGCTCCAACAGGGCCTTATAGGAATCAAGATCGAATTCACGGTGGGATACCAGAACGCCCTCCTGACTAAGAATCAGTTCCAGTGGGGATTGGGCTGTTGAAGTAGCTTGACTACCAGCGATTCCCTGCATCTCAGATAAAATCTGGGAGACCTGGGAAATAGCTGCAGCGTAGGATCGGACAGCCTCCTGATTCACCAATACTGAGGTGGCAGGCTCTTCTTCCCGCAAACGAATGTACACATCAACCTTGCCTCGCACCACAGCAGCAGTTACCTTTTCACGGAAAAAATTTTCCAGCCGAGAAAGGCTTGAAGGCAGATTTATTGAAAGATCTAGGAATCGAGAATTATAGGACTTGATTTCCACCGAAAGAAAAAACTTTTCTTCTACCAATTCCTCGTATCCATAGCCTGTCATGCTGTTCATGTGTAACTCCTAAAATCCCTTGTTTAAGGAAGAATATTTACTTTTGATTTTCCAGACGGCGCCACAATTCCCGTCCTAGCTTCCAGTTGTCCCCTGCTCCCATGGTAACGAAAACGATACCTTGGGGAAACTGCGGATCACCTTGCACCAGCTCCTGCTCCAGATCCTGGGCGGCATCAAGAATCTCTTGGTAATAGCGGACATTGTGATGATATTTACAGGTGGCCTGGTACAAGGTAGTACCGTCCACCCCAGAAGCACTGGCATTTTCCCGGGCCGAGCCGTAGATTTTATGGAGAATCACTTGGTCAGCAGCCCCAAAGGATGAGGCAAACTCCTCCAGCAAGGCGGCAGTGCGGGTGTAGGTGTGGGACATAAAATCCACCACCAGCTTGTAGCCAGGATAAAAGGCACGATAGCCTTCCAGGGTGGTTTTGATGGCGGTGGGATGATGACCGTAATCGTCAAGAATCACCAGCTTATCCTTGCGGCCCACTAGCTCGCTACGTCGCTTTCCTCCACGGAAGGCGGCAAGACCTGAAGCAAGCCTTTGGGCAAGAGTATCATTTGCAAGGGAAGGCTCATGAACCTTGAGCAATTCCACCGACAGGGCAATGGCTGCAGCGGCATTCAGCACCAAGTGGCGACCAGGAACCTCCAGTCGGAAGGATTGCTCTCCAAAGCCTGCAAGATAAAAATATTGGCAGCCAGCTTCCACTTGACCAAAGGTTACCCGATAGTCCCCTTCTGCAGTTTCACCGTAGGGTACTAGCTGAATATCACTTCGCTTTTTTGTAGCACGGGCAGCAGCTTCACAGGCACCAGCATCGTCGGCACAATAAATCAACTGACCATTTTCTGGCAAAAGGCAAATATAGTCCACAAAGGCAGATAAAATATCTTCGTATGTGGGAAAGAAATCCTGATGGTCACTTTCCACGCTGGTAAGGATAATTTTTTGCGGGTGGAAATCCATAAAATGCCGCTGATACTCGCAGGTTTCCGCCACAAAGAAATCCGTTCCCTGACTCAGAGTGCAGCTTCCTTGTTTTCCAAGGCTATCTTGTGACTTTGATCCACCAAAGCTTGAAATCAAACTTCCTGCCAAAACCTGCACAGGCAGATCAAACTGCTGGAGAATGGTGCCAGTAAGTCCCGTAGTGGTGGTTTTTCCGTGAACCCCTGCAATGCCACAGCTATAGGCATGGGCAGAAAGCTGTCCCAAAGCCTGGGAATACAGCAAGCAGGGAATGTTACGACGATGGGCCTCTGCCAGCTCGCAGTTAGTGGCCTGGTTGTAGGCAGAGGAATAGATGACACACAGAAGGTCATCGGTAATGTTTACCTCGTTAAAGAGGCTGGCAGTGATTCCACAGGCAGCCAGCACTTGGTCGGTATAGAAGGTATCCGCCACATCGCTTCCTGTAATCCTTGCCCCACGCTGACAAAGAATCTCCGTAAGGGCGGCCATTCCCGTTCCCTTGATTCCAACAAAATGAATGTGAAGCCCCTGCAAATCAGAGGGCAGCTGAAAGTCTCTCACGGGATGCAGTATAGCATAGAGGAATGAAATATTAAAGTGGTGGCTGGGGAACCCTCCCCAGCCTCGCACTTCGCTACGCTCACAGTTCGGCTGTGCAGGGAATTCCCCAGCCACCGCTCACGCTTTCGTTCATTGGGCTATACTTTGAATCGAGGAGTGGTTCTAGGGGCTGTTTTTTAAGGAACAGTACACAAGCCTTTTCTTCCGGGGTTCTTAGGGGCAGGAGCCCCTAAGCGGTGCTGGGGAAGGAGGGGGTGTTAGGGGGAGGAAAACCCCGCTTCCGAGTAGAGGGGTTTCCTCCCCCTAAAGAAACATCCATACCACAGGTGCCAACACTGCCAAAAACAGCAGGTTGTACCCGGTGAATCGAGCCATAAAACCTTCCTTACAGCAGCTCGCAGAGGAATTGCGATAAATATTGAAGGAAATCACGCTAGCAAGGCTTGCAATCAGGGTACCAAGGCCTCCGACGTTTACTGCTAAAAGCAACTCCTTTCCGTGGCTGGCAAAGCCACTTAACAACAGGCTAGCAGGAACATTGCTGATAACTTGGCTTGTTGCAATTCCTGTGATATAAGTGGCAAGGGGAGATGTTACTGAACTTTCAATCAAACCGGCCACAGCAGGAACGGAGGAAATGCAGCCTACAAACACAAAGAAGGCTAAAAAGGTTCCCAAAAGTCCGTAATCCACCATGGACAAAAGACGGCAATTACATACCACCACAAGACAGGTAACCACCACCAAGGTTATTCTATAATCCACCACCCGAAACACCGTCAGCAGGGAAAGAACAAAGGCCACCACATAGAGCCAGAATCGGAAATCCTTTTTCACCACAGGAACCTGGGTGGCATCCGATGCAGTAAGCTCCACCTTCGCTTCAGCAGAAGCAGCTTTCTTTCCGCCACCCACCACTAGCAGCACCACCGTCAAAAGCACCAGTGAAACAGCACCAATAATCAAAGTAATAGAAAAGAATTCCTTGGTAGAAAAGTTATAGAAGGAGTACAAGAACAGATTCTGAGGATTTCCCATGGGAGTAAGACTTGAACCAAGATTTGCAGCAATGGTCTCCAAAACTACTAGAGTTCCAGCGGAAATGCTCCGCTTTTGGCACACCAAAATGGTTAGGGGAACAAAGGTCAACAGGGCTACATCATTGGTAATGACCATGGATACTGCAAACACCAGAAACACCAGCACAAAATACAGCATCCGAGTGTTCTTGCACACTCCCAAAAGCCGTACCGCCACATAATCCAGCAGGTTAGTGGTGCGAAAAGCTTGAATCACCAGCATGAGGCAAAACAGCAGGGCAAGTACCTTAAAGTCAATGGCTTCTATCACCAGCTCTACAGAGGGACGAACCATCAGAAGAGACACCAGAGCCAAGACCACCGATGCCACCAGCACAAAATCTTTTTTCAGCCAAGCAAGAAATTTCATGGTGGCTAGCATACTCTTTTTTTGCTGGATACACAACATCTTTTTGGCGTCGACTTCTACTTTCCCCTGCTCATTTTGGGCCACAACTTGCATAAAAATTGTTGCCACTGTATTATATATGGTATGTTGGACTATAGATTTATCAAGGATAATATCCAGGCAGTAAAGGAAAATATTGCCAATCGCAATATGAATGCCGATGCCGATTTAGTGGTGGAACTTTTTGACAAGCGGACTGCTTTGGTTACCCAGGTGCAGGCTCTGCAGCAAAAGCGCAACGACAATGCCAAGGCCATGAAGGCCAAGTTGGAGCCAGATGAGCGTAATCGTCTCATCGATGAGGGCAAGGCCATTAAAGATGAAATTGCCTCCTGCGAAAAAACCCTCAATGAGCTGGAGCAGCAGTTGGAAGCAGAAGGACGCAAGATTCCTAACATGGCTCACCCCGATGCCCCCGTGGGAGTTCTTGATACCGATAACCTTGAGGTAAAGCGAGTGGGAACCCCTACTACCTTTAGCTTCAAGCCAAAGGATCACGTTCAGTTAGCCCAGGATCTTGATTTAGTGGACTTTGATGCCGCCACAAAGGTTTCTGGAAATAAATTCTACTATCTTAAAAACGAGGCTGTTTTCTTGGAGCAGGCATTGGTAATGTATGCCATGAACATTCTTCGTAAGCATGGCTTTACCCCCTTCATCACTCCAGACGTAGCCCGAGAGGAAATCCTCCATGGAATTGGCTTTAATCCTCGTGGAAATGAGTCCAACGTATACGCATTGGAAGACGAAAAGGCCTGTCTTGTAGCCACCGCTGAAATCACCTTGGGTGGATACCATGCCGGTGAGATTTTAAACAAGGAAAAGCTGCCCCTCTACTACTGCGGACTTTCCCACTGCTTCCGTCGTGAGGCTGGAGCTGCTGGTCAGTTCTCCAAAGGCTTGTACCGTGTGCACCAGTTCACCAAGCTGGAAATGTTCGTCTATTGCTTGCCAGAGCAGTCTGACGAAATTCATGAGAAATTGCGCCTCATCGAAGAAGAAATCTTCAGCGGACTGGGAATTCCCTTCCGTGTTGTGGATACCTGTACTGGAGACCTGGGAGCACCAGCCTACCGCAAGTGGGACTTGGAAGCATGGATGCCTGGTCGTGGCGAAAATGGAGACTGGGGAGAGGTTACCTCCACCTCCAACTGTACCGACTTCCAGGCCCGCCGCCTGAATGTTCGCTACAAGGACAGTGACGGAAAGAACCGCTTTGTCCACATGCTGAACGGTACTGCAGTAGCTGTATCTCGTGCACTGGTAGCCATTCTGGAAAACTACCAGAACGAGGACGGCTCTATTACCGTACCAGAGGCATTGGTACCATTCTGTGGATTCGACAAGATTGCACGCTAAATTAGGAGCTGGAAAATGAGCGACAAAGTGAACTACACCAAGGGAATATTTTATCTGCTCCTGTGCATGGGAATCATTGCAGTGGGAACAGTGCTAAAACTTACCGCAGAGGTGGTTTTGCCCATTACTGTGGCGGTATTTCTTGGGCTTGTTTTCCAGCCTGTCATCAACACCTTACACACAAAATTTCACATTCCTACCATATTAGGCATTGTCATTGTATTCTTGATACTCTTTGTACTGATTTTTTTCATTGTTACATTGTTGATTTCAAGCTCCAAGGCAATCCTAACCCTGTATCCAAAATATGAGGAACGATTCCTCACCATCTACGTAGCGGTAGCCGAAATTTTCAATCTACCCTACGATAGTGATTTGAGCCTATTCAATAATCTTTGGAACCAGCTAGGAGTACGGAATGCCATTCAAAGCATGGCCTTAAGTTTTTCCAACAATCTCATTACCTTTGCACGAAATCTCACCGTAGTAAGCCTTTTTCTCATCTTCCTTTTGATGGAAATGGGCTTGTTCAAGGCAAAGGCCATTGCAGCTTTGGATGGAAAAACTCCAGGACGAATTACCCTCATTATGCGGGACATTATTCAGCAGGTAGCAAAGTACATTTCCGTAAAGTTCTTTATCTCCCTTTTAACTGGAATCTTCGTATTCCTTGGTACTTGGGTGGTTAATCTGGACTTTCCCATCATTTGGGGCTTTCTTGCCTTTGTACTGAACTTTATTCCTAACTTTGGATCCATCATATCTGGAATTTTGACCACTTTCTTTGCCCTAGTTCAATTCTGGCCAAAACCAGCACCAGTTATTTGGGTAGGCTTTGTAATGCTGGCAGTAAATATGATTCTGGGTAATTTTGTGGAACCAAAGGTACAGGGCCGCAACTTGGGACTTTCTCCCTTTATCATCATTGTTTCTCTGTCTGTGTGGGGCTGGTTGTGGGGCTTTTTAGGTATGATTCTTGCTGTCCCCATGATGGTAATTCTGAAAATCGTCTGTGAAAACATCAGCTTTTTGCAGCCCCTGTCTATCTTCATGGGCTCAAAGCCCCCAGCAGAACACAAGGATTAAAACCAACAGGCTGTCTGAATTTCAAGACAGTCCACTATCAATTCAAGCACTACTACCCAACCCAAGTGTGGGTTTAAAATGAAAAAACCTGAGATAACCGTTCCTTTTACAGAAAGATTTCTCAGGTTTTTTGCTTTTAGACCAACTAAATCGAGTTAGCCTAAATTTTAGCATGAAAAGCAAGCTGATTAGAGTTCAACCTTCCACAATCCGTGGAGATTGCACATCTCGTATACAGCGATAGCCTTCTCGCCATCCTGCAACAAGAATGTAGCCTCAGGCTTTCCGTTGTGAGCCAAGGTGCGACTCTGGATTCCCATGTTGGTTTCCAACAGGATGAAGCTAATGTGGTGCTCCTCAGTCTGGGGATGCTCAACGCTACCTACTACAACAGTAACCTTGTTTCCTTCAACCTTTGCTACAGGAATGTGCTTTTCCTTTGCAGCATCAGTTACACCAGCTTCAAGAGCCTTAAGTCCTTCGGGAGCTCCGGGGAAATCTCCAGGAAGACGAATCAGAACTGACTTGCAGTCACCACAAGAAAGGAACTTTGTATTCTCACACATAATAAAAAACCTCCATATAAAAAATGTGATTAAGAAAAATCAAATCATTTTGATATTCTTAATATAATAAATATACAAACAGAAATCAAGGAAAAAACCCTAAAATTCTTAGCATTTGCTAACTTTTTTTTTATTTTTTAAAAATAAAATTAGTACAAATATTTTTTATAGATAACGGCTATTGTTCAATGACTCAAAGAGGAATCGTTGATCCTCTGTCTTAAGATTTTCTAGTCGGCACAGGGCACAGGTTCTACCATCGCCACTTTCAAAAATGGAGGCTACAGTACAATCCACCGTAATGGAGCGGCGTAGGGTTTTTAAAGGAATTTGCAGCAAAAGAGAATATCCTACCTCCTGTTGCAGAGGGAAATTTCCTCCCCAAGTAGCAAATACAATGTCTGTACTGCTAAGGTATAAAAGCTCCAAGGGCTGCATTCTATCCAGCAAGGCTGGAGGCGGAGTATTTTCTTTTGATTCCGAAAGATAGCGGCACACTGGCAGCAAGGGGAGAAGCTTCAGCAAATCATCTGAGGAAGCAGCCCCTTCAACACAAAATACCTGCACCTGATTGTCATGATTTTTTCCATCCTCCTCAGGGCGACCACAAGCAAAGTAAAAGCCGCTTTTTAGCTGTGCAAGTCCATCCAGCAGCTCCAACTCCCCTACCACATCTCGGGAGGTAATGCAACCATCAAAGGGCAACACCATGCCAGGTTGCACCCAGCCAGCGGTAACAAAAAGGGCCTTGCCAGTAGAAAGCATTTTCTCTTGAATCATGGAAGGAATTTCAACAGGAACTGCACCACAGATCCCTCGCAATCGCCCCGTAAGCTGACTGTCAGGATTTTCTGGCAGCAATCGCCACACCCAGGGCATAAACAAGGGGTAACCTTCCCGCAGGGAACAGCTGAGCCGCTGGCCACTAAAGGCCTCACCTAAAAACACATTGCAGGAAAAGCCTGTTCCAGCATTTTCCTCCGTGTCTGCAATGCGAAGGATTTCCCTAGGAACCACCAAAGCAATGGCACCAGACTTTGTACAGGAAACAAGGCTGGAAAAGGAAAGTCCCAATTTTTTAAAATAAAATCGTAGGTGTACCTGCTGGCCGATTAAATCCTGGGGTAAGACTGAAGAATCGGTAAACAGGATGATTCCTTCTGGCAGGATTCGCACTCCTCCCTGACCAGTGGTAAAGGAAAAGATTCTATCGGTACTTTGATTCGGTATGAGAGTAAAGGGCACATTGCAATCGCATAAATAGGATACCACTAAATCCCGTTCAATTCCTGACAATACATCATTCATAGACAAAATCTCCATAACGAATCTGCTCTATCTTCCATGTTTCATTCTGCAAGGCGGCATACAACACAACAATCCAACTTCCTTGTGACGAAACAAAAAGTACCGGCACCTCATATTTTTCTTGGTCAACAAAGGGCTTGCCAAGATAGAATTCACTGGCTACAGGATAGGCTTCTGTATCTTGTAAATAGACACTGACCATGTATCCACGGCCAGGAACCACAAAAGATGCCAGCTGGGAATATATTTCATCATTTACGCTATCAGTTCTATTTAAAAGCTTATTGCAAAAATCAGTAATCATGGATGTAAGGGTAGCTGGAATCCCTCGAATGTCTATGGTTCCAAAACCAGTTATAGCTGGATAGATGGCATTTTCCTCTGGAACTGAAATACTAGAAGCTGCTGCCACAGTGTTCAAGGCTCTGCTGGAAAAAAGACTTGCATCAGAATTCTTCCTGTCTGCAAGTAAATTTGGCTCCAATTCTCTTGTCCAAGCAATACTGTCAAATCTTCCTTGAAACTGCATTTTCAAGGTATTGTCATACTCCATACCTACATTGGAAGAACCCTCCCCAGAATTCTGGGAGTTTGAACAAGCAAAAAAGAGAAGAATCAAAAAAAATGATATAACAGAGCCTGAAATAGACTTTTTCATCGTATAATTATACTTTATTTAGAGTAAAAATGCCAATAAAATAATGTTTGCAAATTGCAGCAGCAGAAAAACAGCCCTAAATCAGAGAAACTGTGGTGTTTCACACCATTTTACCGTCAATCTACTGTTCTGTATTGTAAAAGGTATCGCGGTAGCCTTCTCCTTCGCAGGGGTTATCGATAAGCTTCCATTTTCCCATGAGATAGGGAGACTCAGCATATAATGCGCTGTTATAATCCCAGCCAGTACATCCAGAAGTGATCATGTAGTACCTGTTGTCTTTATAAAATAAGGCAGGAGCCTCGCGTTCCTGATCAACTAGAATCGACACAAAAAATCCATCGGTCTTTAAATAATCATCTGTTAATCTGGAAATATTCATAGTTTTATTCCAATTACTGCTATGAACAAGGTAGGCTGTATCATCTTGATCAACAAAGAGTGTCATATCCCTGCTATCCTGCTTATTTGGCTGGGTAGAATATAAAAACTCAAAGGGGCCTGTGGGCGATGAAGACACTGCCACACCAACTCCACCATATACATAGTTTGGAGTATCCACGTGCATCCACAGTACAAATTGACCTGTTTTTTTGTTATAGATTACCTTTGGCCGCTCAACCACGTTGTTTGGATTTAAAACATGATCAGAATTAGATTTCACCGCCTGCAATACAAGACCTTCATAATGCCAGCTGGAGAGATTTTCTGAACTGTAGCAGGATATTCCGATAAAATCCACCCGCTGCTTTCCTAAGCAATTTGGAGCTCCCTTGTGCTCTCCATACCAGTACCATTTCTGTCCGTGTCTGATGATTGCTCCACCATGACATTGAATGGGATTCCCCTCATCGTCTAGCCACAGTTCTCCATTTTTTAGCATAACCAGTCTCCTTATTCACAGATAGTATACTCTATCTGGAATAAATCACACAAGATTATATCAGCTGGTAAAACAGACCATGGTTAGTACAATACCACACAAGCTTACCGTGGCCAAACTGGGGAATGCGGGCTTGTAAGTTCCATTCTGGATACAATTTTTTTACCATGAGGGTATCGCCAGTTACCAAAGCAACAAAGGAAATGTAATGCTGCTTTGTCATCTCGTGGGTTGATGAAATGAAGAACTCATTTTCTATGAGGTCCACCTGTAAGTTTTCTTCTGGGCTGGCCTTTATTGCCTCCATTTCCTGAAGTTTTTGTCCACAACAGGTAACTGAGGTGGTAGCCATAGCAGTAACAATATTTCCACACTCAGGGCAGACGTAAAAAATAAGTTTTTTCATATTTACTCCCAGCAATAAATTTTGATTCAATTCTCCAGCAAGGAGACTTTCAGTATCCACGTGGAAGATTCCCGCCAATTTTGAAATCAAGGAAAGGTCAGGACAGCCCAGCCCCCGCTCCCATTTTGAAACAGCCTTGTCGCTTACTCCCAGCAGTTCCCCTAATTGCAGTTGAGTTAACTCCCCTTCAAGCCGAAGCCGCCGAATCAAGCTTCCCACCTTCTGGCAATCCATACCTTACCTCCGGGAACCAGTATAAACAGACTAGCCATATAATACAATCAACGATCCGTTGAGTGGGTACTAGCAAACAAAAAAAACGAAAACCACAAGGCTTTCGTTTTTTTTATACGGCCCATAGACGAATCGAACGTCCGACCTGCTGCTTAGGAGGTCGAAAAGCGATATTTGATACTCTTTGACACACTTTGATATATAAATAATATATAGAAGATATTTTGTCAAGATTTGATAGGTTTTGATTAGTTTGTTATTATTCATGTTATTAGCGCCACGTGGCGCTCATTTCTGATAGCTGTCCACATATCCTGACAAAGGCATCAAAGATGCCTTTGTTGCAAGGCTGTCCTAAAGACAGTCTTGCCAGTCTGGAGGGTGCCCAAAACACCCGTAAGGCTGTGGTAATGTGTGTCAGGTATCGCTTTTCAAAAATGAAATTATTTGTTAGGATTTAATTGGAAATGCCTAAGTTTCAGGCGGCGTCTCCCGAACTCTACCAACGAAAGTTGGATTACTAGATTGAAGGAGGCTTGCGAATGACAGCTGATTTTGTCATTGGATTGGTGACTTGTATTGCCACCATGATAAATACTGTTTTCGTAGCTCTTTCCTACCTTAAAGGTAAAGATAAAGAGTAAAAAATAAAGCCGCCCAAGTTTGCAGACTCAACGGCGGCTCTTAAACTTGCTGTGGAGACGACCAAATGAACTGGGCATTTCCGTTTTTTATTTTAGCACATAATCTCTACAAAGGTCAAACGAAATCACAATCGAACTAATTTAAGATTTGTAGATGAATCCATTATGGTACTTTCCTAATTAGCGCCACGTGGCGCTCATTTCTGATAGCTGTCCATATTTCCACATGACGGAGGGTGTCCCAAACACCCGTAGGATTGTGGGAATGTGCGTCAGGTATCGCTTTTCTAAATTGTCTAAAATTGTGTTGACAGATTCTTATCCAACGGAACTACTGCAAGTGTTTTTCCCAATGGAGCCAAAATCTTTAGGATTGTATCAAGCTGAGGATTTGTCAGCCCCTTTTCCATTCTGGCTATAATTGGTTGTTTTACTCCGCTTAGTTCTTCAAGTTTCTTTTGACTCAATCCCTTTTCCTGTCTAGCTTTAATTAACTCTCCAATAAGAGCAACTCTCAGATTGCTCTCAGCTATTTCCTCTGTGGTTAAAAAACTGTCCAAAAATACTAAAGCATCTTTTCCAATAGCGTCACTCATACTGCACGTTCCTTTCTACCAAGTCTGCAAGTTCTCGCCTTGCCCTTTCAATTTCCCTTGCAGGTGTCTTTTGTGTTTTTTTCACAAACTGGTGTAATAACACATAGCTTCCCTGTATCCAGCCTACAAAAAGTATTCTATCTCGGAGCGGTCGAAGCTCCCATATCTCACCATCAAGATGTTTAATGTAAGGTTCTCCCACCTGTGTTCCATATTCACTCAAAACCTTTATGTAGTCTCTTATCTTGTTCAGTTTTATGCGACTGTCCTTGTCTTTTTTCTGAGCCAACTCCGCTATGTATTCCGCTACCGGCTCCTTGCCATTCTTATCTCTGTAAAAATATATTTTGTGCAAAGTTGGATTTCCTTTCTAACAATATTATACTTAAAAGTTATTGAGCCATCAAGTACTTTTAAGTTATTATTTCAAGTCCGTCCTAAAGACGGTCTTGCCATGATGGAGAGCTCAAAAAAAACGTAGGATTGTGGGAATGTGTGTCAGGTATCGCTTTTCTAAAATGAAATTATCTGCTACAGTTTGATTATTGGAAATGCCTAAGTTTCAGGCGGTTTGTCTCCCTACTCAAATCCAGTTTTGCTGGAAATAATGATTAGGGAGGCTCTAAGATGACGAAGTACGAAATCATTTCGTTAGCCATTAATTTGGCACTTTTAATTCTTAGCTTGCTCTCTTACCTTAAAATGTAATTGAGTAAAAAATAAAGCCGCCCAGTCTGACAAACTATTTGGCGGCTTTGGACAAAAAATAGTGGAGATGACCAAATGAACTTGGGCATTTCCGTTTTTATTTTAGCACACAATCCTACAAAGGTCAAACGAAATCAGAATCGAACTAATTTAAGATTTGTAGATGAATCCATTATGGTACTTTCCTAATTAGCGCCACGTGGCGCTCATTTCTGATAGCTGTCCACATATCCTGACAAAGGCATCAAAGATGCCTTTGTTGCAAGGCTGTCCTAAAGACAGTCTTGCCAGTCTGGAGGGTGCCCAAAACACCCGTAAGGCTGTGGTAATGTGTGTCAGGTATCGCTTTCTGAATACAACGATTGAAAAATTGGTAATCATAGAGTAGGATAAAACCACCAAGGAGGTTTGACGATGAATCAAAAATCGTACAAACGAAAAAAGCCACGGAAAGGCCGTGGCTCTTGGCTCCAGAGTCTTGGCAGTTTCTTGAACGGATTCGCCTCGATTCTGGAGGTAGCTTTTAAAGTTGTTTCCTATCTGATTGACAGGTAACAACTGGGTGGGGGAAGCTGCAACTTCCCTCACCTTTAAGCTACTCTATTTTTGGGGAGGTGTCAAGTAAAAATAGAATAGAACTAATTTAAGATTTTGTAGATGAATCCATTATGGTGCTTTCCGAATTAGCGCCACGTGGCGCTCATTTCTGATAGCTGTCCACTTTTCCAGTACAAGTCCGTCCTAAAGACGGGCTTGTCATGACGGAGGGTGTCCAAAACACCCGTAAGGCTGTGGTAATGTGTGTCAGGTATCGCTTTGGTTAGAATCAATAACCTTAATATCTGTATCTGCCGCCGCCGCATTGACATTTATCAAGGGCATCATTACAGGTGAAAAACCTGCTCCAGCCAACGTGCAAGAAATTGTTGCCCTAATATAGGGCATAAGAATTGCAGGACCTTGATATTTCACTAAAGACTCTTCTGTTTCTTTGTCTAATTCACCTGTAGTAGAAAAAAGTCCAGTAATGACAAATGTTCCTTCTGCAATCGGCTTATCATCGGCTTCTTTTTTCATCAATTTCAAAGAAACCTGTAACCCTGTAATATAAAGAGTCTTTTCATTTTCTTTTATCCTCAGAGCATCTCTGAATCCCAAATCAAATCGAACCCTACAATCACTGTGATTCACAGAACTCAAGACAGAAACAGTTTGCTGAACATGAAAATCAATCTTGTCGATTTTATAGGACTCAAATCTTAAACCCGATTTTATGCTGCCATTGTGGGACATTTCTCTTCTCCTATATTACTATCATCACATATAACAGATATATATTCTCCACTCTTTTCTGTAGAGAGAACTTGATTGGGAATAGAAATGGAGTTATATTCATCATCTGCAATTTGAATACTCATATTATATGAGTCACATCCAGTGAAATCACTCAGCAATAATTCAAGCCTATCAATTTCCCTACGAAATGTTTCAGATGAATCTATCAAATGACTGAACAACTCCTCATCTGTCATCCGCTCTATCTCATTCTGCATTTCTTTTAAAATATTTAATACTTCATTCTTATCCATCCACAGCCTCCCTTTGACAAAGCACTCTTGCCTCTTTTACACAATAAATATCCACACTCTTTGTGGATAATTTTGTTCCAAACAAGAAATCAGCTTCCATCTTCTTATTGTAATCTCGTCTTCCTTTAAGAACATCAAATTTTTTCATATGTACAGGAAAAGCCTCATAAAGCATATCTAATTTTAGTCCAACGGCCTCATCAAGATTCACCTTCTTTTGCTTAGCTAGATTTTCAAATTTTTTCTTTACTGGAGTCGAAATTCGATTGTAAAACCTAGTAAGATAATTCACTACATCATCATCTGTGAGATCAAGCATAGCATCAAGGTTAATCTTTGCTTTGACTATACACTCCTTTTGTTTATGTGATTTCCACCACCGGGCATCAACTTCATGATTCCAAAAGTACATCCCTACTCCCAAGTAATCGGTATCTGAATAACAGATAATGAGGAAATTATCATCTGTCAAGAAGTGCTTACACCTTTCCCGATCATTGGCATGATATCCGTCAATTTGTTGCACTACATCTCCTAATATAGTCTTATCTCACACATAATTCAAAAAATTATACTCTAAAGTAGGATTTTTGTCATCTACAATCAACTCCTCTCTATAATAACTAGCGCCACGTGGCGCTCATTATTATTCCAATTGATTTTTTTCCATGCTTTCAATAAATTGAATAGCATCTTGACAACCTGCATTTGCAGAAAGATAAATATATTTCATTCCCTGTTCTTCATCTATGGGGGCACCACTGTCATCAGAAAGGATTGCTAAACCGAGTTGAAATTGTGCATAAGGAAGCCCTGCCTCACTGGAATTCTCATATACTTCACTCCTTCTTTGTAATTCTTTCTCTTTTCATCAAACAATAATATCTCAGCAAGATGCATACAAGCTAAAGGAAATTTAGAACTTATTACTACAGAAGAAAGATAATCATAGCCCTTTTGTAAATCTTGTGTACAACCAAAGCCATTGTATAACATATACCCATAATACGTTTTGGCTTCTATATTGTGTTTATAGGCATTTTCAAAATACATAAATGCTTTTTCAAAATTTTTACTACAACCGAGTCCGTTGAAATAACACAATCCACAGATGTTGGCAGCTCTAGGATTATCACGATACAATTTTTCTGCTTTATCTAAAGCAAGTGTATATTGTCCATCTCTAAATAATGATTCAATCTCTTCTGCCTGTCTTTCCTTTGCAATTTGACCGCCTCGAATTAACCCCACAGTTACAGGAAGTACAACTAGGAATAGAACTAAGGTTGTTATTACACCTTTTAATCCGTAACATAATCCTATAATAACAAGCACAATAATGACTGCAAAACCAATAACAGTACTAAAAAATCCCCCGCTAGAAGATTTTCCTTGAGAATTTTTCTTCCCACCAAATAAAAACTTTCCTGCAAATAGTCCTAACAGAAAATTGCTGTCATTTATAATTAAACTCCTTTACGAAATAATTAAAACAAAAGTGAACTATTCACTTTTGCATTATTAAAAATCAACATGTTTGTGTCTCCACAAGAAGAAAAACAGGAAAAAAGATTCCCTTTAAGCCCTATATCTACGTCTATTTTTATTTTATGTAAAGTGAGAGTTGAAGCATTGATATAATTATCAGGAGCAAAAACAGCATCCATCTCATCATACAAATAATTTTCACCTTGATGCCTATTACAGTAGTAACAATGATTCATAAGGTAAGAAGTTTGTATAGTTTTTGACTTCGAAACCCAAAAATGATTCTGAGAAATCGAACGGGCTAATGAATTTAACTGATTGCAATGCTTACTTATTCCATTGAATAAATAAAATTTTGGAGAGAATTTCCACATCTTCTCATCCTTGGAATAAAACGAAAATTTATCAGCACCAACTGAAAAAACAGGTGTACTTTTTTTACATCCCCAACAGATTCTCTGTCCTTCCACCAAATACAAATTTTCAGTAATATAAATATTATAATCCTCAGTGAGCCACTGCTTTACATCTTGAATTTTTTTATAATCCCAAAGATACCAAATTTTACGAGAATTATCCCACTGGGCTCCAATTTTTTTTACAAAGTCCTTATCTTGAAAAGGTACATTTAATGGGATATGCATTTATTCTCCTTTACATAAAACTAATGTTTCATATTCATTCATATAATAAACTCCCTATAATCTAACCAATTTCCACCCTACTTTTCTTTTTTTCGAGCTCTGATTTAAGTTCCTGCTCTATCATAGCCACAAACAAAGGCTCCAACTTCTCCCAGCTAGATTTGGACAGCTGCTTAAGCTTCTTGTTAAAATTTCTAAATGGTATAAAATCATCCCGTAAATTTTCAATAGTAGAATCCGATCCCGTTACCAAATATTCAGCAGTAACACCAAGAACTTGTGCAATTTTTACACCAACTTCTACTGATGGTATTCTTCCACGAACATCAACATAGGATAAAAAAGAACCATAATTTATTCCCGCTGTTGCCGCAAGTTCTTTGATTTGCAATCCTTGGTATGAAATTTCATCTTTTAGATTTTCTTTAAACCCCATGATGTGAGAATATTAGCAAAATTTATTTTTTTAATAATTGACAAATATATTTTTGTATTGTATGTTATATATAACATTACTATTGTAATGTTATATATTCAGAGCTGTTAAGGTTTTTGCGTCGTACCTTAACCGCTTTGGCGGTTCCCCTACAAGGGAGAGAGATTTTAACCTGGATAAAAGCGACGCACTTTTATTCAGGTTTTTTTTTGGAGAAATTATTGATGAGAATAAATTTACAGCCCGAGTTCAGTATGAAAATACTGGAGAGCAGAATACAGACACTCTTTATCCAAGGGAAGCGATGGATTCATCACTCTTCTTCTGATTTTTTTTATGTACATTTTCAGATAACTATCAAATCGTTTCTTAATAATTCTTTCGTGTTGTTTAAGAAAATTAAATTCATGCTGGCGAATTTGAACTGGCTCAGGACTGATAAATTTTTTATCTCGGATAACAACAGCCTTTGTAAAATCAAGTCCAGCTTCCATTCCATCTGCAATGAAGGAAAATTTATGTTTAATGTGGGAACGGAGAGGAATAGCAAAATCATATCCACACCATTCAATAAGAAGGACATAATAAGGTCTTCCCTGTTTTTGCTCAATCTCAGGACAGTTTTTATAGGTGTTGAAAAAAGATGGTGTCAGAGAGTAAAAATTCACAGGAGCTTCCTTGGCAAAAAAAATGGGTCGCTCCATTTTGGCAGCAACCCATCTCTGTTGAGTTTTATTTAGATTAACGTGGTTGCACTCTACAACCACATCATCAATCGGACTTTCTTTCGATTAACGTGGTTGCGTCCTACAACCACACAGACAGTATACCATCTGTCTTGCTAAAAGGCAATGGCAAATAACAAATAAATTTGCACGTTGTGCAAATAAATATCTGCCTTGGAAACGGGTAAAAAAAGTTTCCTCTAAGAGTTTTTTTTGGCAAAGCACATACCGGACGGCATGGGGCTGACTCTACGGAGCGAAACAGCAAGCCGTCATCCTTTTTTCTAGGAGGTTCAAGTATGAAACGAAACAGATTCTTGATGGAAAGCTTGGTTTTAAGCACAAATCGTCTCATCACATTGCTAGAACAGCAAAAGACAGATCAAAAGAGCATACAAATATCCACATCCGAAACTCTTCCAGAATGGGTAACACTTGAACTTGCAGTAGAAAAAAAAGGAGGAGGAAGTCTATCCACTTACAAGACAAGGCTCTATCTACAGCCCTGTTGTGGTCGCAATTCCAAGCGAATTGCTGGCAGGAAATGCTGGAAGCGAGAAGATGTCTTAACATGGATTGAAATCACCGACGAACTACTTCCAGAATACGCTCAAAAATGGGGTGTAACACTTCCCCCTGATAAAATGAGAGTGAAAAGAGCATAGCGTTGATGGAGGATGCTCGGCATCTAACTAGGGTTCGAGTCCCTAGAACGCAATAAACCGGTCACAAATCCCTGCTACTGGTGGACCGGTCGGGATGGATTTCAGGAGCTTTAGCCCGATTCATCCCATCTTAGCAGGATGGAAAAAATGGCTAATTCACCAGTCTGCCTAGGCTGGAGATTGGGGGTTCAAGTCCCCCTCCTGCTACCTTTTTTTGCGCCGTCCACCAATGGAGTGGTAGAAGACAGTATGCATCTCTCCTGCTGTCTTTGAGTGCGGTTCGAATCCGCACCGGTGCGTCCCAAAAAGCAGGGAGAGATAAATTTTTATGGAGGAGAGACCATGAGAGTCGTAACTTTTTCATCTTTGAAGGGAGGCGTGGGTAAGTCCAGCCTCACAATCCAGACAGCCAACTGCCTCGGTGCAGCGGGCTTCAAGGTTCTTGTCATTGACATGGACTTAAACAACTCTGTGTCCAGTTACTATCTGGATGACCAGACAAAGGAGCT
>JAEDCN010000040.1 GCA_016294105.1 Treponema sp. | reverse complement strand
TTGTCAGCAGCCCGTTTCACGGTCTGCGTGTAGTTCCTTGTAAACTGACCTAAAGAAAAATTAAAATAACTCGCTGTGGCTACCTGTTCGGGTTAAAACGAGTACAAGGGTTTGGTGAATAACTTCGTAAATCAATAACCAGTCTGGTTCAATGTGGCATTCTCGGCAACCAATATAATTGCCTACCAATGCGTGATCTCTGTTTCTTTCAGCAAGAGGTTGGCCTTTTGACAATTTTTCAACTATTTGAAAGAACTTGTCCATATCCTTCCCTTGGCGTTTGAGCCGCTTGAGATCCTTTTTTAATTTTGTGGTAAATTTTATCTCATACATCCAATGCAGTTCTCAATTCTTGTATGGATGTGTATCCCTGTACTGATTTGTCATTTGCAATGAGACGAGCTTCCTGTATGGCCTCTATAGTTTCAGTGTTTGGCTCTTTTAGTTTGAGTTCAAAAGGGATGCCATTTTCTCTAATAACCTGCCGTAAGAAAATATTCACTGCGGCAGACATGGTGAGCCCTAGTTGAGAAAGAACTATTTCTGCTGACTCTTTTATTTCTTTTTCAGTTCGTATGTTGAGATTTGCTACCATTTATGCACCTCTTGTATGTAAATGATAAATGTAATGTAAAGGTCTGTCAAGAAAGTCTGTTTTTTTCCTTTTTTCTTAACAATTTCCCTTCTTGAGCCGATAAACAAATGAGAGGTTTTTTATGATTCGAGGTTGGTATATTGGTTCTAGTGGCATGAATGCCCAGCAGACTCGGCTTGATGCCATTTCTAACAATTTGGCAAATGCCGACACCACTGGTTTTAAGCGTGATATTGCTGTTAGCAAGTCTTTTCCTGAGCTTTTGATGCGTCGTATGAATGATGACGGTGTATACGAGACACCCTTTGGTTCTGCAGACGTGGCTCCCATTATTGGAAAGATTGGCTTGGGTGTGGAAACCAACGAACTGTACACCGACTTTGAGCAGGGCTCCTTTAAGCAGACTTCCACCCATACCGACATGGCCTTGAGTGGAGAAGGCTTTTTTGCAGTGGAAACTCCCAGTGGCGAGCGATACACTCGTAACGGAAACTTTTTGGTGGGCAAGGAAGGAATCCTTGTTACCAAGGAAGGCTATCCTGTACTGGGTGAAAATGGCTACATCCGTGTGGCTGAGGATCGCTTTACCGTAAATCAGGACGGAATGGTGTATTCCGAAAATGACATGGAGCTTATTGACCGTTTTAAGATTGTTCGTTTTGACAACGAACGCTATCTGCAGAAGATGGGTTCCAGCCTTTACAAGGATACCGATGTTACAGGTCCTGCCTATGTTGCAGAAGGTAAGGAGCGTCCTGTCGTGCTGCAGAATTACGTAGAAACCTCCAACGTAAACGTAGTGAACGAAATGGTAAGCATGATTGAAGTGAACCGAGCCTACGAAGCCAACCAAAAAACTATTCAGGCTCAGGACACCATGATGAGCACCCTCTGGGGCAAGGTGGTCCAGGCTCGATAAATCGAGCATGTTAAAACGTGGCTCGATAAATCTGGTGGGTGGCGGAACACCAGTGCTCTAAGGAATGGCTTTAGAGGATTTTGATTCCGCCGATAGTATAAGAAGATACGGAAGAATTAAGGGGAACGATAGATTATGGTACGAAGTTTATGGACAGCAGCCACCGGCATGAACGGTCAGCAGGCAAATATTGATGCAATCTCCAACAACTTGTCCAATGTGAACACCACTGGCTACAAGCAGCAGCGAGTGGAATTTGAGGACTTGATGTATCAGACGGTAAAGGCCGCTGGAACTCCCGCCACAGAGGATACCGTTACCCCCGTGGGAATCCAGATGGGAACTGGTGTTAAGGTAGGCGCTACCCAGAGAATCGTTACTCAGGGTTCTCTCCAAAACACTGGTGTGGATACCGACATGGCTGTAGTAGGTGAGGGATATTTCCGTGTGCAGCAGTACGACGGCAGCTTTGCCTATACTCGTGACGGTGCCTTCAAGGTAGACATGAACGGTCAGCTGGTAACTTCTGAGGGACTTCGGGTTATGCCTGAAATCATTTTGCCAGAAGGTTTTAACCTTTCTACCTTGGCTATTAGCGATGATGGTCGTGTTACAGTAAAGGTGGATGGCGGCAATGATCCCATTTTGGTAGGTCAGATTGAATTGTACCGCTTCCCCAATGCCGTTGGTCTTGAGGCTGTTGGAAGCAACCTGTTCAAGGTAACAAATGCTTCTGGCATGGCAATCGCTGGTCGCCCTGGTTACGACGGCATGGGTGTAACCAAGCACAAGTTCTTGGAAATGTCCAATGTTTCTGTAGTTAACGAAATGGTACAGATGATTGTGGCTCAACGAGCCTACGAATTCAGCTCCAAAGCCATCCAGACTAGTGACACAATGTTGTCTTCTGCGGTAAACTTGAAGCGATAAACTGAATGATTCGGCGGGATGGTGATATTCCGCCGTACTGTATTGAAAATTGTAGTAGTTTGTTAGGAGGAAAGGGTGGATATTCAGAAGCTTGGTGGAATGTATGGAAACAGTGCAGCCATTACTGGTGGAACTGCTGCCAGTGAGGCGGCCCAACTGCAAGGCGAAATTGGTAAATTCCAAGCATTGCTTGATTCCATGAAGGCCAACTCTGAGCAGTCCAATATGCAGGGAACTGTTGCTTCCTCCCAAATTGCCCAGTCTGGCCGCCTGAATGGTGAGTATACCTCTGGCTTTGACGGAAGTTTTACCTCAGAGGCTGACAAGGCCGCCCTTCCTACTGGTGCAGCAGCCAATTCCTCCAAGATTGTTCCCAATAAAACTATTGACCGTACCAGCGACTTGTACGAAAAGTCCTTGGAGCTGGAGTCTTATTTTGTAAAAATGATGCTTTCTTCCATGAGAAGTACCCTTTCTGGCACCTCCATTAACGGGGAGGAAAAAAGCTATGCCCAGAACATGTACGAGGATATGCTCTACGATGAGCTGGCTGTCAGCATGACCAAGAATGCAGGCTTTGGTTTGGCGGATCAGATTTATCTTGAGTTAAGTTAAAGTTTTGTAGAGATATAAAAAGAGACTGGATTGCCAGTCTCTTTTTTTTGTTTAGTAACACCCTTGCCGTGATTTTCTTTGTTACCCCTTGAGTCTCGTCTTAAAATTCCGATAATTAAAAAAAACTATTGGCAGGTGTTTGTTTCGGGAGGAATTATGAATAAACGAATGGGTTTCTTGTGTCTATTGATGATAATGATAGGGGCATCATCTTTTGCTCTGTACAATAGACAAGGAATTCCTGATTCTTCAGAAATTAGGCAGAATTTGGTGGAATCTTGGTTTACCGCTCCCCTTGAGGCAGTGCGAGGCAAGATGCCTGAGCTCCACAGGAACAATGTGGGAACCGTGTTTCAGGTTCGAGCAGAAGAAAACGACGATTACCTGATGATAATTGTGGCTCCCCGACAGAAGATGGCCGTTGACATGTATTCTGGCGGAGAGGTGATGTCTTCTTCCGTGGATGTGTATCCTGCCAACAATTCTGGCAGTTGGATTTTGTATCGCAATCCCACCACTGGTGCGCCTCTTTTTATTCGCTATTATTTTGCCAGCGATGCTGACGTGTTCATGCAGATAAGTTCCATGGGCTCCAAAGCAGTGGCAGATTTTGTGGTGTACGGCTCCTATGCTGCTAGAGGTGTTCCCGTGGGTATTCCCTTCCAGCGGCTGTACAAGACCTCCTTCTTGGAGGTTCACGAGCTGACAAAGCAAACCCTTCCTTGGAACTATATTAACACCATGCCTGCTTTGTATCATCCTGTGTTACAGATGATTGCTGTAATTCGGGAAAATCTTGACCGTATACATTTCCTTGAGGATGCAGCCTACGACGAGGATGGTTCTCCCATCTACATTTCCACTGGCAAACAGCGGATTGAAGCTCCCGAAATTGCAGAGGCTGGAGACTTGGCTCTTTCCTCTGCTGGTTTTTTGAAGTGGATTGTGGACGGCTTGGTGATTCCTGTAGCTGGTAGCTACACTCGCTTGGATCCTTTGGTGATTCCCACGGTGGAATTCCGTCAAGGAAGCTTTGCCGAGGGAATTAGAGAGGAATACGAGGTGTCCTTTTCCTTGAACTGGACAAGAAATCTTGCTGCAGCGGTGCTTTCAATTTATTCTGGAAGGAATTTCTACCACAACACCTCTGGCTGTGATGTACAGATTGAGCCTTTTTCCTCTGAGGTTGGCAAGGACGGCAAGCTGGCTAATTCCTTGGGCTACCTTCAGGATAGTGGGTATAGAATCAACACCATCAAGGGTCTTTTGTATGTGTTGGCTGCCACGGAGCCTGGGAAAATGTATCTTGGTGCCGTTCGCCAGAACAATCGTTCTGTAACCGAGACTCCAGAGGTGCATTTCTTCACCGAATCTGTGGCAATCTTTCCCTACTTTGATGCCTACAATCGATTTGAAGTGGTTATCTTTGAAAAGGGCAAGGAAATTTCATTGGAAGCATTTATGGAAAAATACAAGGATTCCTACCTCCATTTGGTAAGAATCAATGCTTCCGAACGTTTCTTTCCTCAGTGATGATTGTTTTATAAGAGAAAGGTTCAAGACGGCGGTTGTGTCTGCTGGTTTTTGGCCTTTCTCGAAACATCATGATTGAGGATTTTGTGTATAATAAAACTCTTTTTCTTTTTTTTAGTCTTTTTTTCATCCTTTCTTTTCCATTATCAAGTCAAGTTGCGTTGGGAGACCAATCGGTTTTCCGTGATGAAGATTCTGTTTTTGAAGCTCAGTTTTGGGCTGGAATAGAAGCCTTTCGTAGTCAAGATTATGCTAGTGCAGCTGATACCCTGCAGCAGGTGATTGCCTCTTGGACAGTTTCTTCCCAACAACACACTCACTTAGCTACCGCCGCTAATGTATACACATTGGCCCTGCTTTACACTGACCGCCACCATGAAGCCTTGAAGGCTGCCGCTTCATTCCATGAAAAGGGCTTGCTAGATGAGGAGGGGGTGTACAACTATGGGGTTGCTGCCCTTCGTAGGGGGGATTTTCACGCTGGATATCAGGTGCTTTCCCAAGCGGCAGAGTCCATTGAAACTCCTTCCTTTGATTTTTCGTATTTGGCTGCAATCAGTGCCTTTAACCTGGGAAAATGGCAGGCGGCGGAGTTCTTTTTCAAAAAAAGTTTGAATCAAGATGGTAATCCTTCTGAAAAAATAGATCCTGCAAAAAAAGCCTTTTTTCAAAGCTACTATCTGGGGCTTGCTCAGTTTCGTTTGGGCAAGCTGGAATCAGCCTACAGCACCTTGGAACCTTTATGCCAGCTGAATACTAGAAGGGGCTTGGATGAAGCTTTTTTTTGTATAGAAAGGCAACATGCTCTGTCCATTGCCCTGCACTGTGCCCTGCAGCTGTATTCAAAAACCCAAGCTACCAGCTGGTGGAACAGGGGCTGCACCTTGGCCCACGCTTTGATGGACCGTGCCGAAAGTCCCAGTCAACGGCAGGAGGCGGTGCTCTTGACTGCCCGGCTCTATGGTGATGGTGGCAAGTATCAGCAGGCACTGGAGCTTTTGGCACCTTATGCTCAGGGGCGGGACGAGCTATCTTTGTCCTGCCGTTTTCTTGGCTGTGAGCTCTTGGTGTCTCAAGGTAAGCTAGAGGAAGCCGTTGAAGAATATTCCCAGCTTGCAGCAATTTGCACTTCTTCCCATTTAGCTTCTACCTCCAAGGAAATTCTTACTTTGGGTGATAAGGCTGCCTATCGTCAAGGGGAGCTTTTGTATTCCTTGGGAAGGTTTCAGGAGGCTTCCGCTGCCTTTGCTGACTACCGACGGAATCATCCTGCTGGAACCTACCGTGACGCTGCCCTATACTTTAATGGAGAGGCCTTAGCAAAGGAAGGTTTTGTTCATCGAGGAATTTTACAGCATGAAACCCTACTGAAGCAGCATCCTTCCAGTCCCTACCTTTTTAGCTCCCTACTGTCCTTGATGGATCTGTACAAGAAAACTGGGGAATATGGTGGTGCCGTGGAGGCAGGAGACCGATTGCTTGCCCAATTCCCCCAGCAGGCTCAAGCTGCTCAGATTCCAGGAAAAATGGCGGAGCTTCGGCTTTTAGAGCAGGGAATGGAGCTGCAGCAGGCTTCCTTGCTGGCGGAATTCAATCAGGCGGGAAAACAGAATACTGCCGAAGGCCGAAGACTGGGACTGGAGCTGGCTCATTTTTATGTAAACTCCTTTGGCAATGAAGGGGAGGGGGAGCAGCTTTTGCTTCAGATTCTGGAGTATCGGGAAGCTGGCGAGGAACTGGTGGCAGCTGGTGCTGCAGCTCTTTTGGGGGACTTGTATCGGGGTCAAAACAGGTATCAGGAGGCGGCACACTATTTTTTGCAGGCGGCTCAAGTGTATCTTGAAATGGGAAGCCTGCAGGAAGAGGCAGCCTCTGCCTTGTACCGTGGAGCAGAAAGTTTTGATGTGGCTGGCATGGTGGCAGACTCCCAGGCGGTGGCTCGCCAGCTTGCTTCTTTGTTTCCCCAATCTCCTTGGACAAAGGCCGCCCAAATCTTTTTGTAGGAGGGAATCGGTGAAAAAATTGATAGTTCTGGCGGGCTGTATGCTTTTGAGCCTGTCCCTGTACGCTGAAAATCCTCAGGATGAAACCTCGGTTGTCATAAGTGCTTCGGGAACCCAGGAAGCTTTGCACAATCAGCAGGAGGATACCCTCTACCTTCCAGACCTTGTTACCGTTATTGGCGGAGAGGACTGGATGGTGTCAGAGGAAGCCTTGCCCGATTATCAGCTTCAGCTTCCATCACCACCTTCGGTATGGGTGACACCACCAGTGTTGGAACCAAATTTGCAGGTGGTGGACGCAGAACCTGTGCCAGCGTTGCCTCCCTCGGTGATGGAAATGGCCTCTGCCAAGAAAGCAAAGCAGTTCTTTGTGGAAGGCTTTATTGAGCCTGCCTGGCCCCTGTCCTTGGATACAAATTTTTCCGTTTTTACCCTGGATCCCCAAGGTTTTTTTCTGGACTTTGGCTACAAGACGGTGGGAGGCTACGGACTGGAACAGGCTGAAGATGGATTTTTTCACAACAAAAGCTTTTTGCAGCTGGGAAAAAACTTTACTATGGGAAGTAGCAGCCTCCAGATTCAGGGAAACTACAGGGCTTTGGACAATGGGCTTCAGGGACAAAGTCTCTTGTTTGACGATATAAACCGACGTGGCGCTGGTGCCCAGCTTCAGCTGGAGCTTCCCTTGGGTAATGGTTTTTCCATGACAGGTGGCCTTCCCTTGGACTGGTACAACCGCTATGCAGGTTTTTCTAACACGGTGGGCAGGGCAGAGGAAAACGGAGCAGTGGCAGCTTCTCTTTTGGGCCTTTCTCCCTGGCTCTCTTTTGACTGGAATAGCAGGGACTGGAATGCAGATTCCACCCAAGCCCTGCCCCAAAATCATGAGTTTTCTGTCCAGCTGCTAATGGACTGGGGCTATTGGGCCAGTCTTGACCCAGAAATCACCATTGCACAAAATAGAGGTGGTGTAACCCTTTCTGGCGCCTGGCTTTGGAATTCCCAGTTGGAAATTTTTTCCAGCCTTGGACTGGTATATTTACCTGCTTTATCTGGTGAGCACCAGATAAAGCTGCTTGTTCCTTTTACCTTGGGATTGGAGTGGAACGTACCTCGCTGGAATGAA
Source organism: Treponema sp. (assembly GCA_016294105.1). Classification (GTDB taxonomy): domain Bacteria; phylum Spirochaetota; class Spirochaetia; order Treponematales; family Treponemataceae; genus Treponema_F. The sequence goes on along the minus strand of JAEDCN010000040.1, from coordinate 5,832 downwards.
AAAGATGCTTCTGCGGAAGCTGGTGCTGGTGGAGATTTTTCTGGCATGAGCTTTTCTGTGGAAGGAGGACTTGATTCTCGCCACCGCAATTTTTATCAGCTGGAAGTAGCCGAGCCCTACGTGAATTTTTCCCCCAAGGATTTGATTTCCAACGGGGAGGTTAGCAACTGGTTCTTTAAAGCTGGTTCTAGCTTTCCATTGGTGCTGCAGGACACTCCTGTGTCAAAACTTTTTCAAGAGTTTTTACTTCAGCTGGCAGTGGAATATCGTCAGTCAGCCTTTGGAAACAATATGCTTACAGGGGATTATGCTGCAGGAATTGATAGTTGGACTGGTTTGTTCCCCTTTGAGCAAAAGGACAGCAGGCGGCTTTTTTCCCAAATAGCTGTAACAGCGGTGGTATCAAACTTTTTATTTAAAGCAGGTTGGAATAGTCAGTGGTTATATCATCCAGTATATGAGCCTGCTCAAAGGCTGGTGTTTTCCTGTGGCTACGACTCTCCCCGCCATCCTTGGGGTGGAGAGTTGAAGGCTGATTTTGGCTTTAAGAGAACAGATTTCCTTCCAATCTTTGGAGCACAGGTGTATTACCAGCCTACAGAAAACCTGCGGCTTGCCTTAAAACTGAAGGATATGCTGAAGCTATTTTCAGGAAGCCAGCGTGTTTTTGTGGAACCATATATGAAGGAAGCTGGCTCTGTAGCCCTTTCCCTGCAATTTAATTTTTAGGAGTACCTATGATTGAACTGATAAAAAGCGGTGGTCCCTTGATGATTCCTTTGGGACTGTGTGCCCTCTTAGCAACCTTTATCATAATAGAAAGAAGCATCTATTATGCCCGCATAAAAAAGAAGGATTCCTTTATTTTAGAGCGACTGCTTTCTCTCATCAGTAGCTGTCGATTTGAAGAAGCTCTTTCTTGGTGTAGCAGCTTGGGAACTCCTGCAGCTCAGGTGGCCGCAAAGGCAATTTTACTTCGCCACATGTCGGAGCAGGATGTTCGTGAATTGGTGGACTTGGAGCTGGACAAACAAATCCCTCGTCTTGACCGCTTCCTTACCTCCTTGGGAACCATTGCCAACGTGTCCACCCTGCTGGGCTTGCTAGGCACCGTAACGGGAAACATTCAGGCCTTTGGTGTCCTTGGTAGCGGACAGTCCATGGGAAATCCAGCTTTGTTGGCAGGCTCCATTGCAGAAGCCTTGGTGACAACTGCCGCAGGGCTGTGTATTTCCATTCCCTCGGTTATCTTTCACAATTATTTTGTGTCTAAAGTAAAAAAGAGGGTATCAGTCATGGAAGCCATTGCCTCCTCCGTGGTAATTCAGGTTTGTGGTCGTAACCTTGTGGGAGAGGATCTATGAAAAATCAAGCTTCCTCTGTAGCAGTATCTAGAAATCGTCTTTCCAGAAGAAGTGTTTCTAGAAACATGGTGTTTTTAGACCTGATTCCCATGATAGACATTGTTTTTCAGCTGATTCTCTTTTTTCTGGTGTCCACCACCTTTGCCCTGCTGCCAGGCATTACGGTACAGCTTCCAGAATCCTCCACAGCAGAAGGGGGTGAAACTAGAGGCTTGATTATTACCCTCAGTGCCGATGGTGGAATCTGGTTCAACGACAAAGCGGTAACCTTGGAGGAATTGCATCAGGAGCTTTTAGCCTTCGATACAGAATCCGTGCCACGGGAGCAGTACCCCATTCAGCTGGAGGCGGATGCTCTGGTGACCAACGGAACCATCGTGCAACTCTTTGATCTTTTGCGGAAAAATGGGTTTTCGGCGGTGAATTTACGGACGGTACAAGAATAGTGGCTCTGCAGGAAAAGGGTGGACATAAAAAACAATCTCCTGAATCAGAAGCTCGAACAGTTGCCCTGATTCTCACCGCCATGGTGTGGCTGGTGGTGGCCGCCCTTTGTATCCTTTTACCTCCACAGTCTCTTGAAAAACCAGTAACTCCAGTGTACCAAAGCATTTCCTTAAAATTGGCGGCACTGGAGGGTGGTGCTGCTTCACGGGAGCCTTTGTCAGAAGCCCCTGTATCCCAAGCTGTTTCTCCCGCCTCAACTGAGACTCTCGCTAAGGCCCCAGCTACAACTCCCACGGAAGCCTCCCCGCTGCCAGAAAAAGTCTCCGCACCAGCTGTTGCTACAAAGCCTGTAGAAAAGGTTTCCTCGTCCACGCCTGTAGAACACGCTCCATCTCAAAAGTCTGTCCTAGATACAGAAACCTCAGCTGGTTCATCAGCTACTTCTCCAGTACCATCCTCGGCCCCAGCAAATGACTCTACAAGAGTTCCAAATGTGGAGTCCTTTGATGAGGCTGCTTGGGAGGCACTTTTTGCAGAAAAGGGCAGTAGAACCTACAATACCTCTCCTTCCGCCCCAGCTTCCCAAGCTGTATCCCCGGCTTCATCCTCCAGCCTTTCTGGTGTGGCTGGTACCTCCAGCATAGTAGAATCCACCGATTCATCCAGTAAAGTCTCTGTAGGGGGAGCCTGGGTTTCCTCTCAAACGGCAGGACAGGTTCAAGCTGAATCCCAAAACTTGAGCCAAGGCACCGCCTCTGCCCTGGAACGGATTGCCTCGGTGGCAGAAGGAGGGCTGGGGAGTGCTTCCACTGGTGAAAGCAAAGCCGTTGGTACGGCTTCTGGAACAGTTGCTCCTACCTCCGATACTTCTGAAAACGGTACCTCCATGAATCTAGTGGGTGGTGGAAGTCGTCGCCTGCTGGAGCCACAGGAACCTGTGATTGTGATTTCTCCCCAGAATCAAAGCTACATCAAAGGCTCCACGGAGGTAACCATCACCTTTGAAATCACTCCAGAAGGACTGGTGCTTCCTGGTTCCATCAAAATCACTCCAGAATCCCTGGTTCATGGCCAGGTACAGGCAGAAATAAAAAGTCAGATTGAAAAATGGCGTTTTCAAGTTGCCAAGGGTTCTGGACAGGTTCGCTTCAAATATAATATAATAAAAAAATGACCAGTGGCATCAAAGCAGTCGCCTTTGACATTGATGGAACACTGTATCCAAGTTGGCGGCTGTACATTCGCATTATTCCGTACGTACTAAAGAATCTTCGTTTTTTTCTCAAATACAGCAAGGTTCGTTCTATTCTTCATAGAACAGCACCTTCTGGGGATTTTTATGAGTATCAGTCTCGTCTCCTTGCCTTGGAATTAGGTGTGGACAACGGGGTGGCTCGGAACATGATTGAAACCCTTGTCTACAAGGGCATGATGCCCTATCTCAAGGCAGTAAAGCCCTATGCCCATATTCGGGAAACCATTCAGGCATTTAAGGACAAGGGCTACAAGCTTGCCATTCTTTCAGATTTTCCCCCAGAGCAAAAGGGTGATATCTGGGGAACCCGGCAGTTATTCGATGTTATTTGCGGTTCAGAGGAGCTTGGTGCCTTGAAGCCGTCAAAATATACCTTTGGCAGTTTGGCCCTCAAGCTGGAATTGCCACCAGAAGCTATTTTGTATGTTGGAAATAGTATTCCCTCCGATGTGGAAGGGGCTGCAGCGGCGGGAATGAAAACGGCCTACATATTGCCCTTTTGGCGGGGGCTGTTGGGCTTGCCTTTAAAAGAGGCAGATATTTCCTTCAGAAACTATCGCCAATTGGAAAAAAGTGTGTTAAACTAGTAAGAAGTTTTTTGGGTGGGGAATAAAATATGTCTATTATTGGAATACTCGTAGCTGTTGGTATTTCGTCTGTCTTTTCGCTGGCACTTCGATATATGGATCGAGATAATCGTTCCTTGGATAAGGTCAAGAAATATATCGGCATCCAGAAGGAAGATCTTGATACAAAATTTAACGATCAAATGACTCGTCTCAAAAATGAGTACAACGAGGTGGAGGTAAAGCAATCGCAAGCCATTGCCACGGTACGAAATCTTGAGGATAAAATCGGTAAATTCGAACATTTGACCCAGGAATTCAATTCCCGGATTCAGGCGGTGGATACCATCGACAATAAAATTTCCGCCTATGACAATACCCTGCAGCAGCTGGTGGAAATGACCGCCAATCTGGAAGAAAATATGCGTCGTGTTGGCTCAGAAACAGCCATTGTGGACAAGCTGGAAAAGCAAATGCACCAATACCAGAAGAATGTGTCCACATTGGAAGGTCGTGTTTCTAAGCTTACCGCCGACTTTGCCGAGGAAAACGGCAAGCAGCTTAAGCAAATGGGTTCTGAACTTTTGAATCGGTTCAACGAGCAGGTGCAGCAGCTGGAGTCCTCCACAGAAGCCTCCGTCACAAAGAATCAGGAGATTCTGCTAAACATCACCAACAGCGTGGCAGATATTTATTCCAATGCGGCAAAAAGAGCTCAGGATTTGGAGGACCAGTCCTTTCTCCAGCTCCAGGATAGAACCCAGGAAAATCTTTCCCAGCTTCAGCGTGCCTTTGACAATGCCATCGATAAGTTACAGGATGACACAAATATTCGTGTGGAAAATCTTCAGGATTATCTTACCTCCCAGATTGCCAGTCTCCGTGGTGAATTGGAGGAGCGGGCTACCGCTGTAGAGCAGCTTTCCAGTCGGTTGGCAGAGGAGAGCTCTGATAACAGCCGTGCTCTGGCCTCCGTTCAGGATTCCATCTCCAATCGCATTGCAGAGCTGGAGGATGAGTATGCTCAAGCCTACGATAGAGCCATGGCTGAGATTGCAGATAAGGAAAGCTCTGCACTGGAATCCTTTGAATCTCTTTCCGCTCAAAACAAAGAAAACCTTCAGAATGATATTGAATACAAGCTGGAGCAAATGCGTCAAATGCTGGAAACAGCCATTGATTCCACCCGCCAGAGTACCTTGGAGCGCCTTGATTCCATGGAAAATGACGTGGCAAGCCGCATCAGCAAGGCTGAGGATAACATCAATTCTAGTGCTGCCATGGCACGAGAGGTGGCAGAGCAGATTTCCAGTCTCACTGGAGAAAATAATTCCAGCTTGGATTCCATTCAAGCTGATATTGTTCATCGCATTGACCAGCTGCGGCAGGAGTACTTTTCTTCCTACGAGAATGCCCTGTCTTCCATTGATGAAAAGGAATCTGCGGTGCTTCGTCAGCTAGAGGAAAGCTCTCGCTCCAACACTTCTCGCCTGCAGCAGGATTTGGAGGATGAACTGATTCAGTTACGAAGCCAGTTGGAAGCCCAGCTTCAGCAGACAGAGGATGATTCTGCCAGACGATTGGAAGTTATTCAGTCCAATCTTTCTCAAGAAATTGGAACCATCGAAAGCAATACCGACAGCAAGCTGGAATCCATTCGATCTGAGCTGTCTCAAGAAATTTCTCAGTTCCAGCAAGAAGCCCAGAACCAGCTGCAAAACATTCAGTCTTCTATTACAGATGAGGTAACTGATTTCCAGAACAGAATAGAAGAACGTTTGTCCTTGGCTACCTCCAACCTTGACGAAAAGGCTACACAAACCGAGGATGTGGTTCGTCAGATGGAAGCATTGGCTCAGGAACAGCAGCAGCTGGTGGAAAATCTAGCCCAAGAAAATCAAGACAGAATGACCCAGCTGGAAGACAAGTACCGCAGTCTCTACGATCAAGCCATGAGTCAGGCGCTGGAAAAGGAGCGTTCTGCCCTTGCCCAGTTTGAAAGTCTGTCTCGCCAAGATGTGGCTAGCTGGGAAGAAGCTGCTCGCAGTCAGCTTGACCAGCTGAAAATCCACTTTGATTCAGATTTTTCCCAGCTGGAGGACATGGCCACCAGTCGTTACGACAGCATTCAGCGGGATACAGAAGACCGTTTCCAGCAGCTGGAGGACATGGCCACCAGTCGTTACGACAGCATTCAGCG
>JAEDCN010000060.1 GCA_016294105.1 Treponema sp. | reverse complement strand
CCTAGTTCCGTAAAAAGATTCATTTTACTTTTTCGCACGAATGGCTTTCCTGTATTCAGTCGGAACAATTTGATATTCCGTCTGAAATACTTTGTAAAATTGTGTGCGGTTTTCATATCCCAGCGAGGCAGCTATTTTGCTGACAGGCAAATCGGTACTCTTCAAAAGCCGGGCCGCTTCCTGCATTTGTACTTTCTGGCAATAGGCTTTGAGGGTATATCCGGTATGGGTCTTGATGATTCGAGAAATATATTCGCAGGAATAATTCACCTCTCTGGCTAGTTCTGCTCTACGTATAACACCGTGGCGTTCTTCAATGATTTGTTTGGTTTTTTCCAACGTGACCAGCTCCCGACCATAACCCAGAGATATATAAGTTGCTTTATATAGTTCTGGATTTTCCAGTGCGGCAAAGAGCCGAAGCAATGACGAATAGATATCAAATTGATAACCGATCCGCTTTTTCGTATATGCTGCAATGATCTCCTCCGCAATACTGGGGATCTGATCCTCTCCAAGCAGCCGAAAATCTACATAGTCACGCTTGCTTCCGGTCCGCTCAGATAGATTTTCAGTAAAAAATCGGTTGAGAATGCTTTTATATTGAAAAGGCTGTGCCACTCCCTTCGGCCATTGGACAATCAAGGACGGATCAATACTGATATACAGGATGTCTGCATCGGACATATCTGTCTCGCGGTGCATGGTGTTGCGGTTCATTAAGCATAGATTCCCTTTGGTATAGGTAACTTCTTCATCTTCAATCATTACGGAAGCACTTCCCCGCATGATGTACATCAGCTCAAAAAAGTTGTGCTTGTGCAGGTAAGTTTCCGCGAAGAATGCACTTTCTGCTGGGGTGTGGAGACAGAAAGAATTCTGATCCATGTAATTTGAGAAAAGATACTCTTCCTGGGTATGGATGCTTGTTGCTACGGATAGTTTCGAATAATAATCTCTGTCTGCGGTCCGATTGCTCAAGAAGTTGACAATAAAGGATCCATCTTGTTGCCTGATTTCGTCGGTGTTTTGAAAATACAAATGTAAGACATTTTCCATGTGAATCACCCCTGTGTGTTTCGATTGTACCACATATATATTAAGAAATAAAGGAGGAAATCCTTCGTGAAACGACAATGCTTCAATCCATATCTACCCAGCTGGGAGTATATTCCAGACGCAGAGCCCCGGCTGTTCGATGGTCGTGTGTATATCTATGGAAGCCATGACCAATTCGGGAGTAAAGAATACTGTGTCAATGATTATGTCTCTTGGTCGGCTCCGGAAGACGATCTGTCCGACTGGCGTTATGAGGGCATTATTTTTCGGAAAGACCAAACGCCGTGGAACACGAAAAATCTTCTATACTATGCACCGGATGTGGTTCAGGGGACAGATGGAAAGTATTATCTTTTTTATTCCGTCCAGAATTCTTCAATTGCTTCTGTTGCTGTCTGTGATACGCCTGCGGGAAAATTTGAATACCTGGGAGACGTTCATTTCCCGGACGGAAGGGTATACGGTTCGAATCCTGAGGATTGGTTCCTTTTTGACCCGGCTGTGTTGGTGGACGATGACGGCAGGATTTACCTTTATGCTGGAAGTGGACAGCCATCCAATGGTAATTTTGGGCACGAGATTAAAGGACTATTTGTAATGGAGTTAAGCTCCGATATGTTGACGATCATTGGGGAGCCGACAATTATTTTGCCGGCTGACTTCAATCCGAAGAGGCCGAACTATTGGGAAGGGCCTTCCATCCGCCATATCGGAAAGTGGTATTACCTCGTCTACCCAGCTACTGACATAACCGGTCTGAACTATGCCATGAGCCTTTTTCCGGACAAGGGATTCATTCACAAAGGTCCGATCCATTCCTCCAGTGATATCGGTCTGAATGGCCGGAAGCTGATGAACGCCGCTTACCCCATGGGCAACAGCCACGGGGGCATGGTGTGCGTAAAGGGTCAGTGGTATATCTTTGACCATCGCAGAACAGGTAAAACGACAAACCGTCAACCGGTGGCAGAACGAATTGAAATCAAAGAGGATGGCAGTATCTCCATGGTGGAATCTACCAGCTGTGGTCTGAATGAGGGTCCGCTGCGCGGTATTGGAACCTACCCTGCGTACATTGCCTGCTGCCTGAAAAGCAGTGGTATTTTCGGCCTACACAATCCCATGGGTGGCCCCTATATTACACAGGACGGCCCCGATTATGAGCCCAAAGAACCCGCAGACGGAGAAGTAAATGTAGATACCGAAACGAATGCGCCAAAAGCAAGAATATGTGGCATCAAAAATGGTTGTGTCGTGGGTTATAAGTACTTTGACCTGACGGAAACAAAGCACATTACCATTACCGCCCGTGGAGGCGATGGCATTATGGAGATCCTTGGCAGCGAAGACGGTCAGAGTATTGGGAAAATCAGAATTTCCCCAAACTGGGACAATATGGGTACGGACCTAAATACTGCAAACCTTTCCCAAAAAGCCGGGTGTCCTGCAAGCAGATGTCCGCTATATCTGCGATATAAGGGAAGGGGCAATGTGGAATTACTGCAATTTACATTATCCTGAACA
>JAEDCN010000016.1 GCA_016294105.1 Treponema sp. | reverse complement strand
ACCGTTTCCAGCAGCTGGAGGACATGGCCACCAGTCGTTACGACAGCATTCAGCGGGATACAGAAGACCGTTTCCAGCAGCTGGAGGACATGGCCACCAGTCGTTACGACAGCATTCAGCGAGATACAGAAGACCGTTTCCAACAGCTGGAGGACATGGCCACCAGTCGTTACGACAGTATCCAGCGAGATACAGAAGATCGCTTCCAGCAGCTGGAGGATATGGCCACCAGTCGTTACGATTCAATTCAAGAGCTTACAGAATCCAAGGCGCAGGAAATTCAACGTTTGGCAGAATCTCGGCTGGAAACCATTCAGCAGGATTTCAGCAATCGGGTGGAAGCTATTTCCCGCAACACCGAGGATTCCTTGCAACGAACTCGGGAGCTTGTTTCCCAAAATGCTGGTTCTCTGCAGGAAAACCTCTTGTCAGAAATTGCAGGTATTCGTGGAGACCTCAGCGGGCGCATCCAAGAGGCAGAGGAGCAGCTTACCGCCGCCACCTTGGCAGCAGAAAAAACCTCCCGTGAAACCATGGAAAAAAGTCAGCGTCTGGAAGACCTTCAGAACCAGCTCCATTTGCGAGCCCAGGAATTGGAGGCTCAGTACAATGCGGCCTACCAGGAAGCCCTGTCCAAGGCTCAGCAGCGTCAGCAGGAAATTATCGATCAGGTTCGTCAGTCTATGCTAGAGGAAGCTACCCGCATTCAGCAGGAATCTGACCACCAGATTGTGCAGATGACAGCGGACTTTGAAGCCAGAGTGTTGGAGTACCGTCAGGAATCTGAGCAGCGAATTGATGATTTCCGTTTGCAGGTTACCAACAGCATCAATTCCATGGAAGATGAAATCAACAATTCTGTTAGTGGAATTCAAGATAACCTTTCTACCCGTGTTACTGCTGCCCAAACAGCCTTTACTGCTGCCGCCCTCAAGGCAGAAACTGCAGCCCAAAAGGCAGAGGATAGCAGCCGTCACTTGGACGACCTGCAGCAGCAGCTGGAAGAAAATACCCGCATTCTTGACGAAAAATATCAGGATGCCTATGCCCACGCCCTTAAAGCAGCGGAAGAAAAGGAAGCCGAGGCACTGGCAAAATTCCAGTCCAACTTTAGCCAAAGTCTTGCAGAAATCCGTGATGACCTAGAAAGTCAGCTCTCTGAAATCCGTGGAACCATGGATACGGATTTGGAGGAATGCAAGGTGGAGTTGGAGCGGAGCAAGCAAACTGTTTCCGATTCCGTTTTCCAGCTGGATTCTCAAATGCGGAACGACTTGGATCGCCTTCAGACAATTTTGGAAGAAGGTTTGAATCAGTGCCAGCAGGAGGTGGATTCTCGCTCCTCATTTATTCACGAAAAAATCCAATCTATGGAACAGCAGGTGGAGGATACCGCTTCTGCCTTTGCTACCACCTTGGATGAGCGCATTAGCCAGCACCAAGCAGAGGTTGACGAAAAGAGCCAGCAGGTAACAGAAAAGATAGAAGCCACAGAAAACAAGATAAATGATGCTGTTTCCAATCTTTCTGTAAATCTGAAGAATCGTTTGGAAGAATACAAGGCCGAAATGCTTGGCACTATCGAAGAAGCTCATACTACCATCAACACCAAGGACAGTCAGCTACGTCAGGACATTGAATCTCTTCGTCAGGGCTTTGACGCAGAGGTACTTTCCTTCAGTGTAGATATTCAGCGGATTAAAGACGGCTTTGACACTCAGCTGGAGCAGTTCCGTCAGGTGGCAGCCCAGGAGCAGGAGCAGATTCAGTCCAATTTTATGCTTTCTGTTACCGACACGGAAAACTTGTTGAATGCTAGCCTTTCTGAGCTGAAGGGCCGTCTTTCAGATAGAATTACCGCCGCAGAAGGTCACCTTACCTCTGCAGCCATTACCGCAGAAAATACTGCGCGGGAAACAAATCTCCAGTGCCAGAACTTGGAGGAGCTGCAAAAGCAGCTACAGGAGCGTTCTGCTGAGCTGGAAAGCAAATATCAGCAGGCCTTTGATCAGGCTATGCTGGATGCAGAGGAAAAAGAAAAGCGCGCTTTGGCCCGTTTTGATTCCATTTCCACCAAAAGAAATGCAGAATTCCTTTCAGCCTCCGAGACCACCTTGGCTGCTATTAAAAACCAGCTGGAGGAGGGAGTTCAGCAGCTTCAAAGCTATCTGAAGGACACCAAAGATGGAGCTGCTAAGGCCATTACCTCCATGGAAAATCGTGTTCAGGAGTTGGACGCTTCCTTGGCTCGCCAGATGGACGAGATTCACGGTACTGTCAATGAATTCCAAGCTCAAAGTGCCGATCATGCTCAGGAGCATCGTGATATGGTACAGCAGCTGGTAGATCAAAGTCGAAGTGATTTTGTCCAGCAGCTTGAAAGCCTTAAGCAAGAGGTAGAAGATAGACTTGCAACGGTACAGGGCGAGACACAGCTTTCCTGCGATACCAGCTCTGCAACTATTAGCCAGCGTCTGGAACGACTGGAAGTTGAAGTGCAGGACAAGCTACAGCAGCTACGGGAGCTTACACGCTCTGCCTGTGAAGAAACCTCTACCCAGTCTGACACACGGATTCAGGAGCTACAGCAGGCCTTGGCCAGCAGAATCAATCAGCTGCAGCAGGAAAGTCAGGATAATTACACTAGCTACCAAATCCAGTTCAAGGATTTGCTGGAAGCACTGCAAACCAAGGTGGATAACCGTTTGGATGATGTTTGGAATGAAGCCCAGCAGGTATGTGATACGAGAAGTGGGCAGCTTGAAAGCCAAGTAGGAAGTTTCCAGCAGCAGATTGAAAGCAAGGTGTCAGACTTCCAGCAACAGGTTGAAAGCAAAGTAACAGACTTCCAGCAACAGGTTGAAAGCAAAGTAACAGACTTCCAGCAACAAGTTGAAAGTCGTGTAGATGAGTTCCAGCAACAAGTCGAAAGCCATGTAGATGAGCTGCAGCAGCAAGTCGAAAGCCATGTAGATGAGCTGCAGCAGCAAGTCGAAAGCCGTGTAGATGAGCTGCAGCAGCAAGTTGAAAGCCGTGTAGATGATTTGCAGCAGCGGGTTGAAGACCGTGTATCTCAGGTTTGGAGTGATGCCAAGGATATTTCGGACTCCCGTTCCAGTAAGATTGCTGAAAATCTCAGTGCCCTGTTAAAGGAGGTGGAGGAAACTCGCACCAATCTTGCTCAGGAAATCGATACTCTGTCTTCAAAGTGGCAGGATGCAAAGGATAATTCCCTGCAGCAGGCAGAAGAGTTGCAGCTTCAGCAGGATAGCACCAAAAAGCAGCTGCAGGAATTTACTGCATACGTGGAAAAGCAGGTGCTTGATTTTGACCAGCAGCTTAAAACATCATTGAACCAAATCGTGGAATCCTACGACCAGCGCAAGGTGGATCTTATTTCCATGTTCAACAGTCAGTTGGCTGACTACAACAAGGAGTTGCAGTACCGATTTGACCGTTTTGACGCTGCTGGAGCAGACATTGAGCTGATGGAGACAAATCTCTATCAGTCTATGGAGGCAGTACAGCAGCGAATGCTTTCCCAGTTCACTGATTTCAATAATCAGCAAAAAGAAGCTCAAACTCAGCTTGAGCAGTCCATCAACAACAATTCTCACCAGCTGGTAAAGCAGTTGGAGGACTTGGAGCAGCGGATGGAGGATCTGAAGCTCAGTGCATGGGACAATCTTTCCAGCAAGCTCAAGGATTTCCAGGATACCTTCAGTCAAGAGCTGGAGAATCGGGAAACTACTTTGGAGCAGGATATTGTTTCTTGGAAAGATGGCTTCCAGCAGCAATTGATGGATTTTAAGGCCGACTTTGATCTTCAGCAAAATGAAATCAAGTCAAACCAAGAGCAACAGCTTCAAGATCACATGAATCTGGTGCAGCAAAAAGCCAAGGAAGCTTTGGGGTTCCTTGAAAGCACCTCCCAACAGGTGGAAGCAACCTTTGAGGACAGAATGCAGGAACTGGAACAGCAACTGGAATCCTTTATCCAGCAGTACCAGTCAAAGCTGGTGGAGGCTCGTAGCTCTGTAGCAGATCAGCTCCAGCAGAATATGGCAGAATTTAGTGCCACTTCCTTGAGTCAGCTGAACACTGCCCGAAAGGATATGTCAGACCGAATGGATGCCCTGCAGGCCCAAGCCCAGCAGGCTGACGATATTAGCAGAGATACAATCAACGGTTTGTTGTCTAATTTCCAGGACTGGAAGGACAAGATGTTGTCCCAGTTTGAGGAAAGTAAAGGCCTGTTTGCCAATAAGTTTACTTCTTTGGAATCTTCTGCTGAAAAAAGAATTGAGGCTGCTCAAAAGGAATTCCTTGCCAACCTGGATGACTTTAACTTGAAGTTTACCCAGCACAAGCAAACCATGGACACCCGCATTAAAGAGGTGGCTCAGTCCACGGAATCAAGTCTGGCAACCATTCGCACTGATTTCCAGGCTGATGTAAATTCCTTGTCCTCAAAAATCAGCGACCATAAAAAGACGTTGGAAGAAAAGCTGATGAATTTGAGCCTCAGCACCAATGAAACCTTGGCAACCTTTGATGCTCGGGCAAAGGATTTGGTGCAGGACTTTAATACCAGCTACAGCGATGCCCAGCAAAAAAGCCAGCGGCTACTCAGCGATCAGGTACGGGAAACTGACCGTCAGATTCAGGAATTGCAGGCCATTGCCCAGGAGATTCGTGAAAAGAACGAGTCCACCCAGAATGACCTTATTCTGCGGCTGCACAATCGTGAAAACGACATGAGCCTGCGGTTTGATGAAATGGACAAGCGGATAAAGCACCTTTCATCCCAGATTCCGCTGATTGAAAACACCAGTGAACTGAAGAACAAGCTGGAGGATGAGCTGGCTTCCCTTCAGGGTGAGCTTACTAAGCTGGAGGTGTTCCGCACCGATTTACAGAATCTGGATCAGGAATTCCTTCGTTTAGGCCAGTTGGACAAGGATTTGCAGGCCAAGCTCCAGCGTTTTACTGACGAAAAGGAATACATCCAGCGACTGGAGTCCGAATTTGACCAGTTGAAGGAGTTGTCCACATCCATGGACACCAAGATTCAAAACCTACGTCAAATTGATGAAAACATGCTGCAGATTGACACCCAAATCCGTAGCTTCCATGAATCCTTGGATACCATTGCCAGTCGGTACGACCAGCTGGAGCGGAAAAACGAGCTTATTGACAGAACCATGACCGATATGGATAAGGCTTACAACCATCTGCAGGACTTGGAAAACAAGCTGGAGGATTGCCGACGGGAGGTGGATTCAATTCCTGTACAACTTGAAACTGTCCAGCGGGGCGTCAACAGTTTGGTTGAAAACAATGGTCGTATTAACGAGGCCATAAATAAATTGAATTCCTTGGATTCCATCTTGAACCAGACCCAGAATCGAATCGACCAGATGCTTAACGTGCAGACTGGTATTGCCCGCACTGAGGAGCGCTTGCAGGAGGCTGCCAAGGTGGCTGATGACAATATCAACCTGCTCCACGAGATTCTCAAGCAGGAAACACCGGATAGCAAACAAGGAAGCAGTGATCTTACCACCTTGTCTAAAAAGGAGAACGTGAAGAACCTGGCTCGTCGTGGCTGGGACGCACAGCGGATTGCTACGGCCTTGAAGATGTCTGTTTCCGAGGTAAACTTGATTCTGGACTTCTTTAAGTCAGAAAAATAAGCCATAAAAAAGGCCCAGAGAACAGTTTTCTTCAGACGAAGAAGCTGCTTCCCTGGGCTTTTTATTTTTTCAGATTGTATCAGAATACCTTATCGATTTAAAAGGCAGGTGGCCCACACCTCTACAGCCTCGCTATTGCCTACTGGCCCTAGCTTTTCTCCTGTTTTTGCCTTGATAAATACTTGCTCCACATCCACCTGTAGAATGGATGCGATACTTTTGCGAATAGCCTCTCGATGGGGCAGGATTTTAGGCTCTTGAATGGCCACCACACAATCAAGATTAATGAGCTTCCAGCCTGCTTCAGTAACCATCTTCCAAGCGGCCTGTAGCAACTGGCGGGAGTCTGCACCCTTCCACTGAGGATCGGATGGTGGAAACAACTCCCCAATATCTGACCGTGCGGCAGCACCCAACAGGGCATCGGTAATGGCGTGGAGAAGTACATCGCCGTCGGAGTGGCCAGCCTCTCCCTTGTGGAAAGGAATTACCACGCCGCCTAACACCAATGTTCGGCCTTCTTCCAGCCGGTGCAGGTCGTAGCCAAGCCCGGTACGAATATTCATGGTCGCCTCCTTTACCTGTGTTTCTTCTCTAGTTAAGTCACCGGGAAAGGTGATTTTCTTGTTGTCCACCGAACCTGACGTAATTTTTACAGGCCCTACGTATTTTCCCCAAATGGCAGTGTCGTCTGTGGTTTCAAAATTATCCGTGGCGGCCCGTTGGTGGGCTTGAAGCAGTGCCCCAAATCGAAAGCCCTGGGGAGTTTGAATGGCCACCAAGGAATCTCGTTGTAGGTGGCGAACAATAAAGCCCTGGGAATCAACCTCTTTTTGGGTATCCACTGGTGGAATACCACAAGCCGCCGCCCCCTGTTCTGTAGTGGCTGCTACGACCTGTAGGATACAGTCTTCTGTTATAAAAGGACGGGCGCCATCGTGAATCAAGACAATTTCTGGCTCCTCGTGGAGGGCGGATTGTTCCTTTGGTTTTGTTAGGGCAAGCAATGCCTTACACACTGATGCTTGGCGGCTTTCTCCACCTTCCACAAACAGGAGCTGGGGGGCGGAAATGGATTCTTGTAAGGGCTTGTCCCATAAAGACTTCAAGTTTTGGGAAAAAAACAGTGCTTCTTTTGCCGCCTGCATTCCTACAGAACCAGAGTGGGGCGGAATAGTGATTACAACCTTGGTTAATTGGTAGGGAAGGGGAGAATTCGAGCTATTTTGCTGGAGATTTTCCCCTTTATCAAAAAGGATGTGGGGAGCCAGAGCGGACACAAAGGCCTCTGTTGCAGTAGAAAGTACTGTTGCCGAGCCTGAGCCCAGCCTTCGGTATTCCTTTTTCTGGCCTCCCATACGGGTGGATGAGCCTGCGGCAGTAATAACCACTGCCACAGGAATTGGATTATTCCTCGTCTCCATCTCCGTCATCGTCATCATCGTCTTCATCATCATCGGGAATGATGCTGTCATCATCTTCATCGATGTATTCATCATCATCGTCAAAACTACTAGAAATGGAAGAATTCTTTGCATCACGTACCAATCCCAGTGGCTCCAGCTTTGACAAGAGAATGGCTTCCACCTCTTTAGGATTCATATCCAAGGCAAAGGAAATCTCATCCTCCAGCAGCTTCTTTGCTGAATCATAGAGCTTTCGTTCAAGAATTGGCAATTCCTTTACCTTGCTTCTGTGGTACAGACAGCGAACGATGGTGGCAATATCAAGTACGCTTCCCTTTTTCAGCAAGTCCAGATTCATCTGGTACCGCAATTTCCAGTCGGAAGTAATTGGCTCTACTTCCTCTGCCATCATATCAATGGCTTTTTGTGCTTCCTCTGCAGAAACAATGGCTCGAATTCCCAATTCGTCCACCTTATCCACAGGAACCATAACCACCATATCTGAGACTGCAAGATAGATGACGTAGTAGTTAATCATCTGATCCTTGAATTTTTTCTCAGTAATATTTGTGATTTTGCCTACACCCTGGCTGGGATACACAACCTTCTGATCGATCTGGAATTTATACTCAAGACTGCTCATGATAGTTCTAGTATACCATAAAATTGAGAAATGGTCAAAGAAGGGAAATGAAGGAATTGGGAATAAGGGATTTTATGGAGAAAGTTTTTACCTCATTCTAGTTGCAAAGGTTTTGCAGCCACCAGGTACAATGCGAGCGTCAAAATCTAGTCCTTGGTAAATTTCTCCGTCCAGCTCTATGGGGGCGGGGGTGGTAATTTTCACGTCGGTGCAGCGCAGGTGGGTTACATAGCTTTTGCCCATGTGCTTGCCCTTTACAAATGAGGGCATAATGGCCAGGGTGGGAACACGAGGTGGCTTACAGATAATAATCAAATCAATTAAACCATCACGATTGTTTGCTGGAGGACAGAGCTTCATGCCACCTCCAAACAAGGAGCCATTACAAACTGCTGCCATAACGCAATCATAGCTTTTGGTCTCGCCTTCCACCTGAACCTGAATTGGATAGGATTGAAACTTTAGTAAGCAACGCACCAAGGAGGTGGCATACGAAATTGAATTTTCTTTATTGGCGGTATGCTCCAGCACCACCACGTCAAGTCCTGTTCCACCCACGTTCAAGCAGCGGACCTTTCCCACCTGAATGTAATCCGTTTCATCCTGAATTCCCGCTATGATGGGGGCTAGCGCTTCTATGGGATTCCTGCTGATGCCAGTGCCTGTGGCATAATCATTGCCTCTGCCAGAAGGAATCAATCCCAGTCGGCTTTTTTCAAAGTCCATGCCGTTCAAAACTTCGTGAAAGGTACCATCTCCACCAATAGCCACAATGGTACTGGCTCCCTTTCGGCATAATTCTCTGGCAAGATATTGCCCATGTCCTTGCTCCTGAGTGAGATGCAGATTGTATGGAATATTTCTTCCTTCTAGGTATTTTTTTACCTGCTGAATAATTTCTGCTCCCTGATTTTTTCCACTGAGAGGATTGGCAATAATTTCCATAAAATAACTCCAAAATCGACTGTAAACCTGTAAAATGACTTCCTTCAAGTATGAAAGAAAAGTGGAATCTATTCAAGGGAAAAATTGTTTTTCCATAAAATCTTTCCAGATAAACCCGTGCCTTCACCAAGCTTTGGTCATTTCTGGTTTGGCTAGATCCAAACCTTTGCCCTTTTCTGGTTTGGCTAGATCCAAACCTTTGCCCTTTTTTGGTTTGGCTAGATCCAAACCTTTACCCTTTTCTGGTTTGGCTTGACAGAGAGCCTTATGAAAACTATTATAGAAGCATTATGACAGCTAACGAATTACGTACAAAATATATCGAGTTTTTCAAGACGAAAAACCACGTTGAGATTTCTGGCAAGTCATTGATTCCAGAAAATGATCCTTCCGTTTTGTTTACCACAGCAGGAATGCATCCTCTTGTTCCCTATTTGATGGGAGAAACTCACCCTGCAGGCACTCGTTTGGTGGACTACCAAAAATGTGTTCGTACGGGAGATATTGATGAGGTTGGAGATACTAGTCACCTAACCTGCTTTGAAATGCTGGGAAACTGGTCCTTGGGAGACTATTTCAAGAAGGAATCCATTGCCTTCAGTTATGAGTTTTTAACCTCCAAGAACTGGCTGGCTCTTGACCCAGAGCTGCTTTCCGTTACCGTTTTTGCTGGAGACGAAAATGCTCCCCGTGACGAGGAATCTGCTTCTTATTGGAAAGAAGTTGGAATGCCAGAAGACAGAATCGCCTTCCTGCCAGCCAGCGACAACTGGTGGGCAGCTGGTCCTACAGGCCCTTGTGGTCCCGACACCGAAATCTTCTACTGGGTAGGAGAGGGAAAGCCTGGTCCAGGTTCCAACAAGAGTACCGATAGTGCCAACTGGATGGAAATCTGGAACAACGTGTTCATGGAATACAATCGTGTTGACGAAAACACCTTGGTAAAGCTGCCCAAGCAGAATGTAGACACTGGAATGGGACTTGAGCGAACCACCACCATTTTGGCTGGTAAAACCAGTGTGTATCAGACAGAAATCTTCCAGCCTGTTATTCAGGGAGTGGAAAAGCTTTCTGGTTATAGCTACGGCACCACCGAGGAGCAGGATCGCAGCGTCCGTGTAATTGCAGACCACCTCCGTGCCTCCGTATTTATCTTGGGAGACCCCAAAGGTGTAGTGCCCTCCAATGTGGGAGCTGGCTACGTGCTTCGTCGTCTGATTCGCCGTATGGTTCGCCACGGAAAGAAGCTTGGCATTCAAGAAGCATTTTTGCCAGGACTTGCCCAGCTGGTTATTGAAAATTTCAAGGGACCCTATCCTGAGTTGGCAGAGAATGCCGAAAAGATATTAAGTGAGCTGCAGGCTGAAGAAAAGAAGTTCGGTGAAACCCTGCGAAAGGGTGAGGCTGAGTTTGAAAAGCTGCTTCCCAACCTGATGAAGAATCCAAAGAAGGAGATTCCTGGCCGTGTTGCCTTCCGCCTTTATGATACCTTTGGTTTCCCCATTGAGTTGACCGAGGAGTTGGCTGCAGAAAGTGGCTTTACCGTAGACAAGGAAGGCTTTAAGGAAGCCGAAAAGAAGCACCAAGAGCTTTCCCGCACCCAAAGTGCAGGTGCATTTAAGGGTGGTTTGGCAGAGCAGTCTGAAATCACCACCAAGTACCACACTGCCACCCACCTGTTGCACAAGGCCCTTAAGATGGTGCTGGGTGATCACGTGGCTCAGAAGGGATCCAATATCACTGCCGACCGTATGCGCTTTGACTTCTCCCATCCTGCTCCCATGACAAAGGAAGAGGTGCAGCAGGTAGAGGACATTGTAAACCAGCAGATTCAAAAGGATTTGCCTGTTTCTATGGAAATCATGGACTTGGAGGTGGCCAAGAGTTCTGGTGCCACTGCCTTGTTCGGTGAAAAGTACGAGGATAGGGTAAAGGTTTATTCCATCGGCGATTTCTCCAAGGAAGTATGTGGTGGACCCCACGTGGAGCACACTGGACTTATTGGTAAGTTCAAGATCCAGAAGGAACAGTCTTCTTCTGCTGGTGTTCGCCGTATTCGGGCTGTAATTTCCTAAAAAAGTAGCTTTGGGTGATGTAACATTGCCCAAAGACTGCTGTTTGTACTGTAGATTATTTCACGCTAATTAGATTTTTTAAGATTCTCTTAATTTTCAATTAGCCCATAGAGGAGTTTTGAATGAAACGAATAGCTCTCTGTAGCGTACTTCTTCTTGTCAGTGGTGTGCTGGCCTTTGCCCAGGCTGATTTGCAGCCCTTGGCCAACATCAAACTGAACAAGTCAGAGTCAATTACTCTCAAGCAGCTAAAAAGTCGTGTGGAGTCCTACAAGTTGCAAACAGGGATGGCCTCTTTTACCGTGGAGCAGAAAAAAGAAATTCTAGATGCGATGATAGATGAGGTGCTTGTTGTTCAGGCTGCACAGAAGGCCGGCATCAATGTAACCGATTCCGAGGTAAATGACTATTTTCTCGAAAACATGGCACAGCAAATTGGTCAAAAGCTTACCGAAGCTCAGCTGGCTCAGATTATCCAGCAGCAAACAGGTATGTCTCTGGACCAGTACATCAAGGCTCAGGTGGGCATGACTCTCAGCGAGTACAAGGCCTACATGAAAAACCAGCTTTTGGTAAGCCGTTATATTTTTTCCCTGAAGCAGTCTGAGCTGGCTTCCGTGGTTCCCACCGACAGTGACATCCGTGCCTTTTACGAGATGAACAAGGCTTCCTTTGTTCAGAATGATATTCTCAAGCTGTTCTTGGTGCTTGTTCCCAAAGGAAAGGACGAAAAGGCTGCTCAAAAGAAGATTACCTCCATCTACGAGGAAATCAAGAGCAAGAAAACTACTCCAGACAAGCTGAAGGCTGCCCAAAAGGCAGACAACGGATATCAGGCTGGAGATTTGTATGTGAGCAAAAATAACCAGGCAGCTCAGCAGCTGGGCATTACCTATCAGGTATTGCTGGATCTGTTCACCAAGAATGTGGATTATGTTTCTGAAATTACTTCCACCGCTGATGATTTCCAGTTCTACATTATCCGCAACAAGTACGGTGCCAAGATGCTGGAGCTCAGCGACGTGGTTCAGCCGGACTCCACTATGACTATTTACGAATATATTCGCCAGAATTTGACTGCTCAGCAGCAGAATCAATTTATGGCCCAAGCTGCCCAGGATCTAACCAAGGAGTTGCGTACTTCAAGCAACTTCCAGATGGTAAAGTCTGGTTCTGCCTTGGATAAATTGCTGGAAAATTGGTAGGACAACGTGGCACGAAGAAAGGGACGGATTTTAGCCTTCCAGGCATTGTTTTCCTGGGATATGGGCAATAAAGATGTGGCATCCTTGATGGATTTTCCTTGGGTTCATGCATTTGGCCAGGAGGGAGAGGATGCTGGGGAAGTTTCAACACAGCCAAAGGAAAGCGAAACCTTCGCTCGGTTGCTGGTGGCTGGAACCATAGAGCATATAGAAGAAATCGATGCTTTGATTCGGAGGCATCTTGATTCTTGGGAATTCCAAAGAATCAATAAGGTGGATTTGGCGATTTTGAGAATCAGTGTGTATCCACTGCTGTACCAAAAGGACTTGCATCCTTCCATCGTTATCAACGAGGCGGTGGATATTTCAAAGGAATACGGTTCAGATGATTCCTTTAAGTTTGTGAATGCAGTTCTTGATAATATTAAAAAAGAACTTGGAGGGAAGTAATATGATAAAGAAGGGAAGTTGTTTTGTAATTTGTTGTATGATTTTCCTTCTTGCTTCCTGTGGCCTCAAAAAGGAGGCCTTGTCTTTTAATGCCCTCTTGGAAGCAGCTGATCTTTATATCACCACTGGTGATGGAGGTTCAGCTTCCAAGGTGCTAAAGTCTGCACGAGATTCTGCACAAAGTCCCCTGCAGTTCTTGGGTATCTACAAGCGGCAGATTAAAATCGGTGACACAAAAGAAGCTGAAAAAACCTTAAAGGCTGGCATACGGGATCATTCTGAAAATACTGAGTTGAAGGCCGTATACAGTTGGTTTTTATATCAGTATGATTCTCTGTCTCAAGCTAAAAGTCAGGCAAAGAAGCTAGCGGGAACGGAATTTGCTTCTCTTCTTTCACTGTTTCAGCTGGAGGAGGCAGGAGGAAAGTCCTCTGTGGATTATTTGTCTGAAGATTTTGCTTCTGTCTATGCTTCTGCTTATCTTTCTACACAAAATGACAAGTGGCTTCAAAATGCAGCGGTGGTTTGTGCCGCCACAGGTAACTTTCAGCAAGCATTGGAGTACGGACAGGGAGCTAATCTTTCAGATCCCTTGTTTTGGGCCTATGCTGCTTATGACGGAAAAAAATATTCCCAGGCCTTGGACTATTTGAGCTTGTTGGGAACAGCCCGTTCTACAGAGTATTTGCTTTTGGCCTCTGATATCCACACCATTTTAGGTGATGTGGACCGAGGTCGGCGAGTTCGTGAAGCCTTGATTGCTCAAGGTGAAACGGAGTTACCTGCCCAGCTGTACTTGAACGGTGCCAAGGATGCACGAAACTCAAATGATTTGGTGCAAGAGTCTGTGGCCTTGAACCGGCTTTTAGAGCTGTATCCCGACAATGAGGAAGGTTTGGGAGCCTTGATGGAAATGGCCTTGCAGGTGCAAAAGGTTCCCCAGGAAAATAATCTTGCCAAGGCCTTGCGTGAGACAAAGCTTCGTTCCGCCGGTATGATTGCCTACGACATGTTACCTAAAACCACTCCAGCTCAGGTGTTGGATTTGCTGGAAGCTTCCCATCAGCGAACGAATTCTGCTTATACCGCAGCCCTTTCCTATACCTACAGGGTTCGTCCCGACGTGAATCCTAACATGACAAAGGAAGAAAAGGAAGCTGCCCTGTGGCTTTTGCTGGAAGCCTATAGCGGCGGAACTGCTGCCAATAGTGAAAAAC
Organism: Treponema sp.; assembly: GCA_016294105.1. GTDB lineage: Bacteria > Spirochaetota > Spirochaetia > Treponematales > Treponemataceae > Treponema_F. The sequence continues at coordinate 37,399 of JAEDCN010000016.1, read as the reverse complement.
TAGTAGAAGCTCTGGTTCCCGCACTGATTTCCTTGGGTTATCAGGATGAGGCTCGCCGTGTGTTTGATGCTTCCTTAATCAGTCGCTTCGAAACTGCAGATTATAAGGAGTTGCAGAATAAGTTTTCTGTAAAGGAATGTGAGTGTGCCGCCTATTTTTCTGTGGTGGGCGCTGGTGGAGTTGTGGACATTGAGCTGGCCCTTCAGCTGTTTGAGTCCTTGCTGGCTGATCAAAGTCTTCGCTATCCCAAGCTGGCTTCTACCAATAGCTACGAAGTGGAAATTCCTGTTTTGATAAATCTTGGGGAGCTGTATGCTGGATCAAGAAAATACGACGAGGCTTGGGATGTGTATACTCAAGCTGCAGGTCTTGCCGCCACCTCCAAGGAAAAGGCTGATATTTTGTATCGCTTAGCATGGCTTCAGTACCAAACTGGTTTTACTGAGGCGGCAAAGTTGTCCTTGGAAAGCTGCCTGAAATATAATCCTTATCATCAGGATGCAAAAATCATGCAGATTCGTGCTCCTGGAACAAAGTAGTATTTTGTTTTTATAAAAAAAAGCCATTGCAACAGAGGACTGTACAAAATCCTTTGTGGCAATGGTCTTTATTTTTTTGTGTTTTTTTTACTTGATGATGGCGATAATGTCGTCAGCCTTCAAAATCAAGTGATCCTCACCGTCAATCTTGATGTTTGTACCGGAGTACTTGTCGTACATAATCCGATCTCCATCCTTTACCTTGATTTTTTCCTTGTCATCTCCAACTGCAATTACAACAGCAACCTGAGTCTTTTCCTGGGCTGTGTCGGGAATGATGATTCCGCTGGCAGTCTTGGACTCTGTTTTTTCTGTCTTAACCAAAACACGATCCGCTAAAGGGATAACCTTCATATACTGTCCTCCATAGGATTTTAGCTATTTTCTATTATAAAATATACGTACAAATGCTCCCTTCGTCAAGAAAATCAAGGAAATATATTTTTAGGAAAAATGTGTCAAAAAAACACAGGGAATAAAAACTGTTTTATAGTTGGGTCAAAATGATACAATAGCAGGAGGGAAATAGGGTGCTGTATCAAAATGATACATTTTTTCTGTAGAAAAAAGATGAAGGTAAATTTTTGACTCACCAACTACTTAAAATATAATGATTTTTACCTTTTATCGGCAAGCTTTTAAAAATCTTTTTTTGAAATAAAATTTATTTTATAAAATTATCTCTTTAAATTATAAGTAAATATAATAAAAGTTAAAAATGGTTTGATTTTAATTTAAAGTTGGCACGATATTTGCAATAAAATATATAGAATGATTAAGTTGAAGGTTTTAGTAAAAAACCTTTTATAGTGACTTGTTCTTATTTGGAGGTATTTTTATGAGAACAACAACCTTTATGATGAATTCTGATGACAATATTCTTTCAATGTACTTGAAGGAAATAAATAAAATTCCCCTGCTGACTCGGGAAGAAGAGGTTGAGTTGGCAACAAAGGCAGCAAAGGGTGACAAGGCTGCAAAGGATAAGATTGCTCAGGCAAATCTGCGATTTGTAGTGAATGTAGCAAAGAAGTACCAGAACCACGGCCTTGATTTGGTGGATTTGATCAGCGAGGGGAATATTGGTCTTATGACTGCCATTGAACGCTTTGATGTTTCCAAGGGCTACCACTTCATTTCCTATGCCGTATGGTGGATTCGTCAGGCAATCTTGAAGGCTATTTGCGAAAAGTCCCGCATGATTCGCCTGCCCTTAAACCGTGCCAATGAGCTGGTTCAAATTGAACAGGCTCGTAAGTTCATTACAGCAGACAAGAGTGAAGAGGAGGAAATGACCCAGGTTGCAGAAATGCTGGGTATGTCCAACCAGTTGGTGCGTGATCTTATTAATATTTCTCGTGATATGGTTTCTCTTGATGCACCCATGGGAAATGGAGATGACTCTTCTGTTTCACTGGGTGACAATACCGTTGATACTCGCTATCAGTCTCCCGAAGATGAGGCAATGGAAAGCATTATGCAGGATGAGTTGGAAAATGCTTTAGCAACCTTGTCTGTGAAGGAGGCTCAGATTTTGCGATATCGCTTTGGTTTGAGCGGAAACAAGTCCATGTCCTTGAAGGAAGTGGGAGACAAGTTCAATTTGACAAAGGAGCGAATCCGCCAGATTGAAAAGAAGGCTATCCGCCGTCTCCAGACTTCAGATTATGTGGATCGATTGGAGACCTTTGTTGCATAAGGCCATGTAACCGTTGAATGGCAGGAGGGAGAATTCTTTCCTGCCATTTTTATTTTAAACCCATTTCCCCAAGTTGACTAAAGGCATCACGACGGGCCACCTCCAAAAGCTCCTTGTCTCGTACTGGGTCTGCCAAGCCCAAGGTGAGATAGCCTGATTGCTGGATACCGCTGACTTCACCGGGGCCTCGTAGCTTTAAGTCTTCCTCTGCAATTACAAAGCCGTCGGTGGTTTCCCGCAGCACCTTCATTCGTTCCTTTCCCGTTTCTGTAATATTTTTTCCGTAAATCAAAAAGCAGTAGGATTGCAGGCTTCCACGGCCAACTCGTCCCCGTAGCTGGTGCAAGGCGGCCATACCGAATCGATCTGCGTGTTCAATGACCATACAGGTGGCGTTTGCTACGTCCACACCAACTTCAACCACGCTGGTGGCCACCAAAATCTTGATTTCACCCTTGCGAAACTCATCAAGGATGCGGTGCTGCTCAGCTTCCTCGGTGCGGGAGTGAATGACGGCCATGGGAACGCCAGGATACACCTGGGTGGACAAAAACTGGAACATATCTTGGGCAGACTTGATTCCAGAAAGACCACCAGAGGGGGCTTCCTGTTCCTGGTCATTTTCTGCAGCAGCAATTTCTTCTATCAGGGGATACACAAAGTAAGCTTGGTGACCAGCATCTAGTTCTCGCTGTACGTACTGGTACACGTTGGTCTCATTTCCCATGCGGGTAAGGTAGGTCTTGATGGGAAGGCGACCTTTTGGCATGGTCTTGATGATGGAAATATCCAAGTCTCCAAAGGCGGTGAGGGCCAGGGTTCGGGGAATGGGGGTGGCGCTAAGCATAAGGAGGGAAGGAACGGTGTACACCTCCTTTTCTGGGATTTTTTGTCGGCCTTTTTCCAGAATGGCGTTTCGTTGTAAGACACCAAAACGGTGCTGCTCGTCAATCACCACCAGATGGAGGTTTGCATACTGGATGTTCTTGGAAAACAGTGCGTGGGTACCGATGACAATATCGATGGAGCCTGCCGCCAAAGCCTGTAGTAGGGGCCCTCGGTTTGCCGCCTTGATGTTGCCGGTAAGGTAGGCCAAGCGGACTGCTGCTGGCTCCAGCATTTTGGCGGCATTTTCAGCGTGCTGACGTGCCAGCAATTCCGTGGGAGCCATTAAAGCACATTGTCCGCCCCAATCTACAATTCTTAGACAGGCAAAGAATGCTGCTAGAGTTTTTCCTGAACCTACGTCTCCTTGCACTAGCCGAGCCATAGTGTAGGGCTGTTGTCCTATTGCTCCGGTGCAGCGACTTTTTTCACACTGGTCTAGGTCATTGTTTATGTCGGTGATGCAAAGCTTTTGTCCTGTTGTCAGCTGAAAGGGGAGGGCGGCCAAAAGTTTTTTTTGTCGTGGAGAAAGGCTTTCCAAAAAGGCTGCTTCCTGTTCTGGACCAAAGGTGGTGTCTTGAACGTGGGTTGGCTCCAGCTCTGGAAGCCGCCCCTTGTGAAGCAATGCACGGCCTCCAATGGCCAGCTGGAAAAAATACAGCTCCTCGTAAATTAAGGTTTTTCGAGCTTCCAGCGCGTCGGCCAAGGTTTTTGGCTGGTGCATGTTGGTAATAGCCCGAGCCTTTCCCATAAGGGCTCGTTTTTGCAGGATTTCTTGGGGAAGCTCATCTTCAATGCCTCTGCCATATTCCTGCAAGGCTCGTTTTACCGCCTGCCTGATGTTGCCGTTGGAAAGGCCTGCCGTCAAAGGATAGAGCGGAATAACTTGAGAGCCGGGAACTGTCTTATTCTGCCAGTCCTGAAGGCTGCCGTTGTCGGCAATTTTTTCAGCCTCAAAGAAGGAGGACTGGATCTGGTTGTATTTTAGGGAAAATTGACCAGTAACGGCGATGATGGCACCCACTGGCAGGGATTTTTCCAAAAAGGGGCGGTTAAAGGCCACCAGTTCTCCCCGTCCGCTGGTATCTGCAATGGCGATTTTCAGTGTTTTCATCCTGCCGTAGCCAAACCAGCTGTGGCCAGTAACCTGAGCCACCGTATGCACCTTCTTTTCTCTGAATTGGGCTAGTGGCACAGGTTGGGTTCTGTCTTCCCAATCCTTAGGGTAATAGCTGAGGAGGTCTGCAATGGTGTAAATGCCAATGTTGGCAAAGAGGCGAGCCTTGGCGGGGCCAATGCCAGAGAGGGTGGAGATAGGTGTTTCTATTTCCTTAAGCTTCATGGCTGGCCTGCCTTACCTAGAAGGGGATCCGCATCAGCAGTGTTACAATGATGGAGAAAAGGATTCCTCCCACAAGGCGAGCTATAAAAAGGGCCACAATGGTGATGATGTAGGCTGTCTTCTGGGTCATAAAGGTGTTACGTTCACGGAAAATTCCTGCCAGCTTGTACACCACAGGATTCAATGTGCTGTCAAGACTGTACCACAGGGAATTGCCACCTTTGCTCAAAAAGAGGGCTACAAGGCGAATAATCAGCAGAATGATGAGAAATCCTATGACGGAGGAAATCAATGACCACAGCACGGAAACCACGGAGGCCAACAGGTATCCTACACCTAGGCGGCCTGTCATGGCAATGTTGGAAAGGATATTGGAAACTGCCACCAACAACCCCAAAGACAGGATTGGGCTAAAATCAATGTTGCCGAACCGCAGAAATCTGAATCTGCGGAAGAACTGCATGTAAGGATCACAGGCGGCCGCCATAAAATGACCGAACTTGGAGTAGTTCAGGCTGGGAATCCAGGTGAGAATGATTCTCACAAAACACATCATGGCATAGAGACTGAGGGCTGCTGCCAACAAACTAAAAATTTTCATGGTACACTCCTGATATATCCTGCTGTAGGAAGCTTATTCTTTCCACACTTGGCTTACCATGGGTTGCATTTCCAGCTCCTTGATAAAGTAATCTGAACTAGAAACCTTTAACATAGGGTTTGCCCTAATTGTCCGATGACCAGCGGGTGTGTCTATATGAAAATATACACAAGAATTCCCCTCAGAGCCAAATAGATAATCACGTAATGGGTAAATTTGTGGTTCTTCCTTAAAACTAGAATCGAGTTTAATGTGGATGTCCCAGCTAGTCTTGTGCTTCAGATTGTTTATATCCAGTACCTCGTCTACCAAAAAGGAGGGAGTATCTCCACGTCCCTTGTCCACCTTGCCAGAAAGAGCCACTACCATGTCGTCTGCCAAATTACTTCGCTGTATCTCCCAAATTTTGGGGAAGAAGGTGATTTCAATTTCGCCCTCCATATCCTCCAGCTTTCCAAAGGCCATTGCAGCTCCCTTCTTGGTGACAATGGGGCGCAAGTCTTTTAGCTGACCAAGGATGGTATATTGCTTGTCTCCTTGGGAACGCTCCAAAGTGGTAGCGGTTAAGGTACAGGCATTTTTAATCAATTCTTTGTAATCATCCAAGGGATGGCCAGATACATAGCAACCAATACATTCCTTTTCCAGTGTCAGTAAGTCTTGGTGTGACATTTCATCCATGGGATGGAACTCAAAGTCCACAAATTCCTTTTCACCGGAGTCTTCAAAAAGGCTGATTTGGCCAAATTTACTGTTGGCTTGCCTTGCTTCGTTGTAGGCTACCGCCTCTTCCATGTTAGCCAGCAAGGTTGCTCGGTTGGTACCCAGCTTGTCAAAGGCCCCTGTCTTAATAAGGACTTCCAGTACCTTCTTGTTGATGTCGGAACTGGGAACACGATCCAGCATGTCCATAAAATCCTTGTAGGGACCGTTCTTTTCCCGCTCTCGGATAATGGCTTCTGCTGCTGCCTCACCCATGCCCTTGATTCCCAAAAGGCCAAACACAATCTCACCGTCCACCACATCAAAGTAGCTACTGGAACGGTTGATGTCGGGAGGCAGAATAGTTAATCCCATGGAGCGACCTTCTTGCATGTAGGCGGGAAGCTTGTCCGCACTGGTGATTTCGTTTGTTAAGTTGGCGGCAATGAATTCTGCAGGGAAGTTTGCTTTCAGATAGGCGGTCCGATAAGCAACAATGGAGTAGGCGGCTGCGTGGCTCTTGTTGAATCCATAGCCTGCAAAGGGAACCATGATTTCAAAGATGTCGTCGGCATGCTGAGCTTCAAAGCCATTTTTTACTGCTCCTTCTATAAACTTGCTCTTTTCTGCCGCCATTACCTCGGCCTTTTTCTTTCCCATGGCACGACGAAGCATATCTGCCCCACCAAGACTGTAGCCTGCAATTCGCTGGGCTACTTGCATAACCTGCTCCTGATACACCATAACGCCGTAGGTTTCTTCCAGAATGTCTTTCAGACAGGGGTCGGGATACTTGATTTTGCTCGGATCGAATTTTCCTTCGATGTAGTTGGGGATGTAGTCCATGGGGCCTGGTCGGTACAGGGCGTTCAAGGCAACCAAGTCCTCCAGACGGCTGGGCTGGGCCTGGCGAAGAATCTTTTGCATTCCAGGGCTTTCAAACTGGAATACCGCCGCCGTCTGGCCTGCACAGAAAAGCTCAAAGGTTTTCTTGTCATCTTCTGGCACCTTGTCCGCACGGAAATTTTCGTAGCCAGGTCGCTTTCGGATAATGTGTTCCGCATGCTTGATAAGAGTAAGGGTTTTTAGTCCCAAGTAATCCATCTTTACCAAGCCACAGGGCTCGATAATGTCCATGGTGAACTGTACTGCCGTCTTGCCCGTGCGACTATCCTTGTACACAGGAGCCCAATCTGGAATAGCAGTCTTTCCGATTACAATACCAGAGGCGTGGAGTCCCGTATTGCGGTTCAAGTCCTCCATCTTTAGACACAGGTCGAACATTTCCTTGTACCGTGGGTCGTTTCGGTAGGGTGCTAGCTGACCTGAATCCTTCATCTTTTCGTTTACCTCAAAGGCATCCTTCAAGTGGGCCTTGGGATTGTCGGGCACCAGCTTTGTCAGCATGTTCACTTCATTTAGAGGAATGTCCAAAACCCGCCCTACGTCCTTTATTACCGCCTTGGCCTTGAGGGTGTTAAAGGTAACGATGTGGGCCACCTGTTCGTCTCCGTACTTTTGTCGGGTATAGTCGATTACTGCTTGGCGCCCCTCGTTACAGAGGTCAATATCAAAGTCAGGCATGGAGATTCGTTCTGGATTCAAAAATCGCTCAAACAGCAGGTTGTAGCGGAAGGGGTCTACGTCGGTAATGGTCATGGCATAGGCTACCAGGGAACCAGCTCCAGAACCACGTCCGGGGCCTACAGGAATGTCATTTTGTTTGGCCCAGTTGATAAAGTCCCACACAATCAAGAAGTAACCGGAAAATCCCATCTTAAAGATAACAGAAAGCTCGTGTTCCGCTCTGTCTCGAATCTGCTGGGTAATAGCTGGATACCGTTTTTCCAAGCCGGTGTACACCAAGTGACGCACGTAATCGTCCTGGGTGGCGAATTCTGGTGGAATCTGGTACACTGGCAAGCAGTCCTTAAGCTGCTCTGTGGAAAATTGCGGAATGGTAAAGTCGCACATATCGGCAATCTTCACCGTATTTTCCATCATTTCAGGATAGTCAGGAAATAGTCCCGCCATTTCCTCTGCACTTTTCATATAGAATTCACTATTATAAGGATTTCGTCGCTTGGGATCGTTGCGGGTTTCCTTTCGCCCAATGCAGAGCATAACATCCTGCACCACCTGATCTTCTTTCAATACAAAGTGAATGTCGTTGGTTACTACCATTGGAACATTCAGCTTCTTTGCAACCTCAATTAGCAGGGGAGCCACCTTTTTTTGATCCGCAATACCGTGGTCCTGTAGCTCCACAAAGAAATTTTCCTTACCAAAAATTTCCTGATATTGCAGCACGAATTCTTCTGCTTCCTTTATTTTGCCTGTTAGAAGCAGCTGGGGGAGTTGTCCTGCAAGACAGGCAGTGAGGCACACCAATCCACCACTATGCTGACGGAGAATCTCGTTGTCGATACGGGGCTTGTAATACATTCCCTCAGTATAGGCCATGGAGTCCAGCTGCATCAGGTTGCGATAACCTTCCTCATTTTTTGCCAAAAGAATCAAGTGATAGTAGTTTTTTCCTCGTTCCGTGGTGTTCCTTTCATGGCGGCTTCCTGCAGCCACGTAAAATTCACAGCCGATGATGGGCTTGATTCCCGCCTTGCGGCAGGCTTGTTCAAATCGCAGCACTCCGAACATGTTTCCGTGGTCCGTAAGAGCGAGGGCATCCATTCCTAGCTCCTTTGCCCTGCTTACCAAGTCATTGATTTTTGCAGAGGCATCCAACAGAGAAAAATCAGAGTGAACGTGAAGGTGGACAAATTTTTGCGTGCTCATGGAAAAAAGTATATCATAGCACTGGTAAAAGGGGAAGATTCTATAACCACTCTGGAAAAGCCTGCAAAAAAACGGTTAATTAGAGATGAAAAAAATAGCTTCCCTTGCATAAAACCGTAATTTGGGGTACAATCCATCATTGTATCTTATAAGACGGAGTAACAACAAATGGGTGTTATTGGTATTATTCTTTTGGTAGCATTTGTAATTATATGCGTTTTGCTGGTATGTGTGGTTCTTCTTCAGAATGAAGAGGGAGGCGGTATGGGTGGTCTCTTGGGAGGCGGAAACTCTGCTGCATTTGGTTCCCGTTCTGGCAATGTGCTGACAAAAACTACATATATTTTGGTAACCTTGTTCTTTGTATCCACCTTCATTCTTGCCTTTATGAATAAGGCTCCTGCTGTTCATTCCTTGGATGCAGCTGCCGCTCAGGAAGAGGCTGCTGGAAACAGTGGATTCTGGTTGGATGAGGATGCTGCTGGTACCGTAGAGGCAGAGGCAACCTTGGATAGTGAGTCTCCCGCCAGTGTAGAGCCTACAGACGAACAATAATTCAGAGGTGTATAATGATTCTTGGCCGTGTGTTCAATTGTCAGTCAATTTCCTTTGATTTTGCCAGTACGGACAAACGTGATGTGATTCAAGAATTAGCCCAGAAATTAGTAGTTTCTCAGCCAAGTCTGAATTACGATAAAGTACTTGATGCCTTGCTCCAGCGAGAGAGTAAGCTTAGTACTGGTATCGGCCGTGGCGTTGCAATTCCCCATGCTCTGTGTGAGGGGGTTGAGGGCGTCCACGGTGTCATTGGTATTTCTCGACAAGGAATTGATTTTCAGTCCTTGGACAATGAGCCAGTACACATTGTTTTCATGTTGGTATCTGGCGTTAAGGACTGTGATTTCCACTTGCAGGTAATCAAACGTTTAGCTTCTTTGCTTCAAAATCCTGATTTCCTAAAAAAGATTCTTTCTGCGACAAATTCTCAGGATGCATGTAATTGTATCTTGGAGTTTGAGCGAATGGTTATCCAGTAAGTGTAAATAGTTTCAGCAAAAGAGAAGGGGAATAATTATGGAGAACACAGCTCTTCTTGACCGTATTTTGACGGTGGAGCAAGATATTGCACAATCTTTGTTCGATGTGCAGATAAAAGCTGACAAGGATATTGCAGAAGCCATGAGTAAGGGCGACGCAGAATTGAAGGAAAAATGCAACCGCTGTGTCCTCCAATATAACGAAAAATTGTCCCAAGCAAAGGAGTCCATGCATCAAGAATATTTGAGTCAGCTTCAAGCCTATGAAGCTGGATTGCGTGGAATAAACACCAACAAGGAAGCCTTTTCTTCCTTGTTGGATAAATTGCTATTTCAGCACTCGGGTTGGTGATCATGAAAGATTCTACTTTGGACGGTTACATCTATGCAAAGGTATGTGGCATGTTGTCCAAATCCTTTGTGGGTGGAGGCTTTCATCGTCTTCAATCTGTAACCTCCTTGGAAGGTTTGTGGAATCTGCTTTTTTCTTCTGAATGTCCCAGTATTTCTCCCGCTGAGTTGGCGGAGGCTATTGAGCATAAGTCAGAAGGTCTGTTTTTGGATGAGTTCATTTCCTTACTAGAGCTCCAATCCTGTCCACCCCAATTTTTAATAGATTTAATCCGTTTATACGACTATGAAAATCTAAAGGAATTACTTTTCATTTCCTTTAAGGACAATGATTCATCTGCAAAACTGCCCGAAATGAATCACATTGATCCTTTTTCTATGCTTCATTACGACAAATGGCCCAACGTAAAGTCCTTGGTAGCTGGTTCTCCAGTGGAATGGTGTGCCACTACTGGTTCTGAAGTGTCTCAGCTTGAATTGGAATCCCATCTTGACTTGCAATATATCCGTACTCTTTGGAACAGCATTGACCGCTTGCCTGCTAATATGGGTGATTCCATAAAAAAAATGCTGAAAGACGAGCTTTTGCTGGATAACCTTGTGTGGTCCCTTCGTTTACGGGTGTATTTTGGAATGGAAGGAAAGGATGTGCTTCAGCGGCTAGTTACACTGGAGGATGTTTCTGATATAAACGACATTTCTCGGGATGTGCTTGCAGGTCCCATTGTAAAGACATTGGATTATTCCATCAATAACTACGAAGCCTGGAACAAGAGTGGTTATAGTCCACTTTTGAATCCTCCTCAAGAGAATGAGCTTTGGACCATTGATCCTCGGTGGATAAACAGTGTTGCTCACAGAAAACTATTCCAGCAGTGGAAAAAGCGGCTCCATCAAAATAATGAGTTGCCCCATGTGCTCTATTGTTGGTTCAAGATAAAAAGGTATGAATTGGATTGTATCCGAGCGGTTACCGAGTGTTTGCGTCTGGGCTTGCCTATTGGCCAGGTGAATGACGTACTTAATATATCAGCTGTTTGATGTTTATTGGAGGAAAAGCAATGGCACGTCCTGCACCGATGAAGTTTATTGAATTACTGGTTTTGACCTCAGATGTTCGCCCTGTTTTAGATTTCTTGGGAAAGAAGGGAGTGATGGAGCTTTTGGATCCATCTGGAGTATCCTTCACTACCTCTAGTAAGCTGGATGGTGCTTCCTTGGCTACAACAGGAGATGGGGCTCCATCTGCCAAAGATGTTCAGCTTCAAAAAATTTGTGATGAGCTGGATCACACCCAGACAACATATAAAATCTCTGGCTGGATTGCTGCAAAGGATGTTGCTAGTCTTGCCAAAGAGCTGGAGGAGTTGACCAAAGGTGCCATTGCAATCACCGCCTATGATCCAGAGGAGGTTCCAGAGGTTAAGGAAGGCAAGTATAAGGTTCCCGTTAAGCTGAACCACGGAAAATTCATCAAAAGCTTTGACCGAATGGTCTTAAGCTACGGTGTTCCTGAGTACAGCTCCGTTGACCCCACCCATTGGGTTGCCTGTTTCTTTACCCTCTTGTTCGGTCTCATGTTTGGTGATGCTGGCCAAGGTCTTGTATTCCTTATTCTTGGAATTCTGCTTTCCAAAAATGCCATCAAGTTCCTGTCTAGCTGGAGCAAGTTTGGTCCTGTATTCATTGCCCTTGGTTGTAGTAGCACCCTGATGGGTATTCTGACAGGAGAGTTTTTTGCCAACGGTCATCTGTTGATGCCTTTGAGCCGTTTCCTTACTGGCTTGTTCGGTGAGCCTCACGATCACATCCTGCATTTGATGCCCTCTGCTGGAAATATCAATGTAATTTTTGGCTTCTTCTTGTTTACCTTGGCTATTGGATTTATCATCAATTCAACTGGCTTGATTTTGAATTTTATGGATGCACTGCGTCACAAGGATTTGGGACGTTTTCTTTTTGGAAAGATTGGTTTAAGCGGAGCGTTGTTCTTCTGGTATGTCATTTGGATGGCCATAAGAATTGTTCTGTTAAAGATTCCTCCCTTCTGGCTAGACTGGGTAATTATTGGAGTTTCACTTTTCGGTGTGTTTATGGGGCATCCGCTGTCCCGTCTCATAACTGGAAAGCGACCTGTATTTGAACACGGTCTTTTTACTGCCGTTATAGAAGGTGTGGTGGAAATTCTTGAGGTAATTTCTAGCTATCTTTCCAATACTATTAGCTTCTTGCGCGTTGGGGCCTTCGGTTTGGCCCACGCTGTATTGGGCTTCATTATTTCCACCATGTCTGAGATGGTGGGAGGCATCGGCGGAATCGCCATCATGATAATCGGTAATGCCATCGTTATTGTTCTGGAAGGTATGATTGTTGCCATCCAGGTAATTCGATTGCAGTATTTTGAGTTCTTCTCAAAGTTCTTCCATAAAACTGGTAGAGAATTCAAGCCCTTCTGCTATGAGGGGAATGTATAAGGAATCATTTTTCATAAGCCCTTGTTTGGCGTATGAAAGAAATATATTTTGAGAGGTTTTGGTATGAAACTGAATTTGCGTTATGTAGGAATGGTTTTGGCCATCCTGTTGTTTGTGGTTGGTGGAGTATATGCTGCTGATGCAGGAACTACTGCTGCCGAAACTGAACCTGCAAGTATTGTTGCTGCCGCTAAGTATATTGCCGCTGGTTTGGCTGTTGGTATTGCTTGTATCGCTGGTGGTTTGGCTGTAGGAAAGATTGGTGCTGCAGCAATGGGTGCCATGAGTGAAAACGAGGAGCTTTCTGGTAAGGCTTTGCCCTTTGTTGGTTTGGCAGAAGGTATTTGTCTTTGGGGCTTCTTGGTGGCCTTGTTGATTATCATCCTATAACATAGGATTTTCCCTTGGAATACTATTTTATCGGGGAAAGGGAGCTAGTTCTGGCATTTTCTCTGGTAGGAGTTGCTGGTACCGCTGTTTCAACTCGTGAGCAGGCTCTGGCTGCATTTGTGTGGGCCACAGAGCAATCTCAGGAGTCTGAGCGGCCAAGAATTCTGATTTTGTCGGAACAAGCTGCCTCGTTGCTGGAACAAGAAGTTGTCGCTTGCCAAATGCGGGTTACCCGTCCACTTATTGTGGAGGTGCCTGGTTTGCAGGGGCGGCTTGAAGGAAAGAAAAGTCTCACTGATTTGATTAGAGAGGCAATAGGAATGCATATCTAGGGTTACGATAATAATGGAAGTACTACGTTTTACAGAAGGACTGGAGCAAAAGATTCAGGCAGATGGAAAGGCAAAGGCTCAGCAGATTGTTTCCGATGGAGAAAAGGAATGCCAGCGGATTCTGCAGGACTTTGAAGCTCGGTTTGCCTCCTTTGAAAGCGAAAAGCGGGCTGAAACAGAAAGCAAAATTGCTGCATTGCGGCGGGACGTTCAATCTGAACTTGCATTAAAGCAGGATCGATTGCAGTTCTCCTTTAAAAGCTCTGCGGTGCTTTCTGCAATAAATGAATATTTAGGAGCCTTACCCCAGGATCGCTTGCTCCAACTTTTGGAACGGATGCTGGACAGCTACAAGCAGGTTTTGGTTGGCCGTCAGCTTGTGGCAAAAATTGTGGACATGGATATTTCTGTGGTGGAGCCCTTGTTGATAAAGGTCTTTGGAAAGGATGTCCTTCAATCCTGCCTTCCTACAGAGCCCCTTCCCTTGGGAGAGGCATTCCTTGGATATGATGGTGCTGAAACTTCCAATTTGTATCGTGGGGTGGTTTTGGAGACAACAGATGGAAGCATTCGTTGTCGTGCTACCCTAGGAGAGCTGATAACTCCACTTTTGGAGAATCACAGGGAAGAAATGATGAGAACCTTATTTGGTGAGGGAATTTCCGTATGATTGAGGGCAAGGTTACTCGTATCTCTGGTCCTATCGTTTATGCTTCTGGACTAGATGGATGTGGTTTGTATGACGTGGTGAGTGTTGGTTCTGCCCAGCTCATTGGTGAAATTATCCGTTTGGAAGCTGGTTCTGCCACCATTCAGATTTATGAAGATGATACAGGAATGGCCATTGGTGAGCCAGTGGTTTGTCTGGAACGACCTTTGTCCCTGCGTCTTGGCCCTGGGTTGGTTGGTACCATCTACGATGGAATCCAGCGTCCCTTGGAGACTATGTACAAGGAAGGTGGAGCATTCCTGTTGCCTGGTCAGCGGGCAGAACCCTTGGATGTACAGAAGAAGTGGTCCTTTGTTCCCACCCTTAGTGCAGATGCAGCCATTGCTCCTGGAACAGTGCTTGGTAGTGTTCAAGAAACATCTTCAATTCTCCATAAAATCATGGTTCCTCCCCACATTCAGGGGCGTTCCTTGGAATTTTTGAAGGGTGAAGGGGAATACACCATAGATGATGTTATTGCCCGAACAAATCTTGGGGAAGAAATCTGCCTTGCCCACTATTGGCCTGTTCGTCAGGCTCGTCCCTTCCTGCGAAAAATGGAGGTTTCTGAGCCATTATTTACTGGACAGCGAGTTATTGACGTATTCTTCCCCCTGGCTAAGGGTGGAACCGCTGCCATCCCTGGTGGATTCGGTACAGGAAAAACCATGACCCAGCACGCTGTTGCCAAGTGGTGCGATGCGGACTTGATTGTATATGTTGGTTGTGGAGAGCGAGGAAACGAAATGACCGATGTTCTTCGGGAATTCCCTTCCTTGATAGACCCTCGAACAGGTCGTTCTCTTATGGAAAGAACCATTTTGATTGCCAATACCTCCAACATGCCTGTTGCAGCCCGTGAGGTGTCCCTGTATTCTGGAATTACCCTGGCAGAGTATTATCGTGATATGGGAATGACGGTAGCCATTATGGCAGATTCCACCAGCCGTTGGGCAGAGGCCTTGCGTGAGTTGTCTGGACGAATGGAAGAAATGCCTGCAGAAGAAGGCTTCCCAGCTTATTTGCCCACCCGCTTGGCAGAATTTTATGAGCGGGCTGGTTGTATCAAAACATTATCTGGTGCTGATGGTTCAATTTCTATTATTGGAGCCGTTTCTCCCCCAGGTGGAGACTTCTCTGAGCCTGTTACCCAGCACACAAAGCGCTTTATCCGTTGTTTCTGGGCTTTGGACAAGGATTTGGCCTATGCCCGCCACTATCCCGCTGTGAGTTGGTTGAACTCCTATTCTGAATACGACGTGAATGTTCGTGCGTGGTGGGACGCCTTTGATGAGCGCTGGTCTATCATTCGTAACGATGCCATGAACCTGCTGAAACGGGAGCAGCGTCTGGAGCAGATTGTAAAGCTGATTGGTCCCGATGCAGTTCCTGATGCGGAGCGATTAGTTTTGATTGTGTCAGAAATGATTCGCAATGGATTCCTTCAGCAAAGTGCCTTTGACGCCATTGACGTGTATTCCGTTGCAGGAAAGCAGGTAGCAATCTTGAACCTGATGATGATGTTCTATCACCGAGCCTTGGATTTGATGAAAAAGGGAGCTCCCTTGTCAAAAATTCTCCATTTGCCAGTGCGTGAAGACATTATTCGTATTAAAACCACCGTACCAAACGATCGTCTGGACATGATTCAGGAGATTGAGTCAAAGATGCAGGCTCAGTTTGGTAGCTTGGAGCAGCAATTCCAGAGGAAGGTAGCCCTATGAGAGGTGTAGAATACAAGGGAATTCAGGCAGTAGACGGTCCAATTATTATCGTTAAATGCACTGAAAAGGTATTTTTTGGAGAGATTGTAGCAGTACGCAATCGCTACGGAAAGCGTTGTATCGGACGAGTTATTGACCTGTCCCAAGAATTTGCTGTTGTTCAGGTTTTTGGCTCCACAGTTGGAATTGATTTGGTGGAATCTCAGGTGGAATTCTTGGATGCACCCATGGAGTTGACTGTAGGCGAAGGCTTGATGGGACGCATTTTCAACGGATTGGGGCAGCCTATTGATGGTTGTCCTGCTATTGTGTCCTCTGAGCGAGTAAATGTTAACGGTTATCCTCTTAATCCCTATGCACGAGTATACCCTAAGGACTTTATCCAGACGGGAATCAGCTCCATTGACGGCATGAACACCTTGATTCGTGGTCAGAAGCTTCCCATTTATTCTGGAAACGGTTTGCCCCACAATCGATTGGCTGCCCAGATTATTCGTCAGGCTAAGCTGCTTAATTCCTCCGAAGACTTTGTGATGGTATTTGCAGGAATGGGTATTAAATACGACGTAGCCCAGTTCTTTATCAATGAATTTGAGGAATCTGGTGTTTTGTCTAAGGTAGTAATGTTCCAGTCCTTGGCAGATGCTCCTTCCATTGAACGTATCATTACACCCCGTTGTGCCCTTGCAGCGGCTGAGTATTTGGCCTACGAAAAGGGTATGCACGTTCTGGTTGTACTTACAGATATGACTAACTACTGTGAGGCATTGCGAGAAATCTCTACAACCCGTGGAGAGGTTCCTGGAAGAAAGGGATATCCTGGATACTTGTATTCCGACTTGGCTGAATTGTATGAGCGTGCTGGTCGAATTACTGGTTCTCAGGGCTCCATCACCCAGATTCCAATTTTGACCATGCCCAACGACGATATTTCTCATCCTATTCCAGACCTTACTGGATATATCACCGAGGGACAGATTGTTCTTGATCGAAGCTTGTCTCAGCAGGGGGTGTATCCTCCAGTGTCCATGCTGCAAAGCTTGTCTCGCTTGATGAAGGACGGAATTGGAAAGGACATGACTCGTGATGACCACAAGGATGTTTCCAACCAGCTGTTTGCCGCCTATTCAAAGGTAAAGAGCATCAGAAGCCTTGTTTCCATTATTGGAGAGGAGGAGCTTTCTGAGGTAGACAAGATGTATCTTCGCTTTGGAGCTGAATTCGAGAATCGCTTCTTGACTCAGGATGAACACGAAGACCGTTCCATCGAAAAAACCTTGGAAATTAGCTGGCAGCTTTTGGCTATGCTGCCTAGAAACGAGTTGTATCGAATCGATCCTCAGCTCATCGACCGGTATTTGAACAATCAGCCTGTACAGGATACATAATCGTGGCAAACATAAACATCGCACCCACCAAGTCAAATCTGCTCATTATAAAGGAACAGCTTTCCGTAGCACAAAACGGTTATGAGCTGCTGGAGCAAAAGCGAGAAATTCTCGTAATGGAGCTGATGAAGCTGGTGGAGGATGTTAAGCTTTTGGAGCGGGAAATTGACAAGACCCTTCAAGAGGCTTATCCAGCGGTAAAACGGATGCTGATGATTGTTGGTGCTGACCGAGTGGAGCGCGTAGCTCACCACACAAAATATAATTTTACAATTACAGAAAAACCTGTTAGAATAGCAGGAGGAGAATTTGTTTCTGTTGACGTGGTTCTGCCATCTCAGCAGTTGACTCACTCCTTCTTGGGATCCTATGCCGATGTTGACAAGGTTACCGTAGAGTTTTTGGCCTTGTTGAAGCTTTTGACTCGGTTGGCATCCATCAGGACTATGGTGTGGAAATTGGCCACAGAAGTGCGGAAAACGCAGCGGCGGGTAAATGCCCTAGACAAGCAGGTTATTCCTCAGACTCGTGAAACCAAGGAGTATATCCAGAGTGTTTTGGAGGAGCGGGATCGAGAAAATACCTTTGTGCTTAAGGCATTAAAAGCCCGCCAAAAGAAATAGCTGGGTACAGATCTACACAAGACTACTTAAGGGAGAAGACATGATCAAGCATCTTTTTCAAAATATTCTTGTTGTTGTAAATGGTTCAGAAGCCTCAATACGAGCAGCTGAATACGGTATTCTTATGGCAAAGTTATATCGCTGTAACTTAAAGGCTGTTTATGTTGTGGATACCGCTTCTCTCAATCAATTAACCCTTGGTAATTTTTTCTTGGCAGAAGAAAGCTCTCTCTTTGAGGATAATTTGCGAGAGGATGGAAAGCGCTATTTGGATTACGTGGCCCAGCTGGGAAGCGACAAGGGTGTTACTATCGAAACAGAGTTGCGTTCTGGAGCCGTTTGGTCTGAGGTGATTCTTTCTGCAGATGAAATGAATGCAGGGGTGATTTTGCTTGGTTGCTATGAGTGTTTTGACGGTACGGACTTTTTTGGCAACCACGATGATGTTTCAAGTGCCAACAAGGAAATTATGGCAAAGGCAAACTGTTCTGTTCTCATTGTAAAAGAAAAAATGATAGACCAGCTGTACCGACTGGCATAAGGTGAAAAAATGCGTGTTATTATCCTTCATTTTCTTGATACACAATCTAGGGATAACGGTTCTCTGGTAAAGGCACTGTCTGACGGTGCTTCTCGTAGTGGCCATGTGGTGGAGGTCGTAGACGGAAATCGCACCACCGACAATCTTCGGCTTACACCCTATGAATACGTGGTGGTTTTGTGCCCCAGCTATGGCTTGTTCAAGGGAAAGATTCCTGTGCGTGTAACAGAAGTGCTTTCTTCCTGTGGCAATTTGACTGGTAAGAAGGGAGCAGCCTTTGTAACCAAGTCCCTGTTCTCTGCTCCTTCTGCAAATCAACTGTTGATGAAGGCTATGGAAAAGGAAGGCATGGTTATAAACGATTTTAATATTATAGAGAATCCTGAGCAGGCTACTGCAGCTGGCTCTCGCTTGGGCTAGGCAAAGCTTGGAAAATTGTTATCAGATTTTAGGGGTTCATCCCACAGCCTCTGCTGCAGAAATCAAGCGAGCCTATAGAAAGAAGGCCAAGGAACTTCATCCTGATACAGCTGATGCCAGTTCTTTGTCAAAGGAGCAGACAGAGGCCTTCCATCGTTTGGTGCAAGCCTACGAAATCCTCTCCGATTTTCAGCGTCGATCCATGTTCGATTTGTCTCGTGCTACCCATCATCGTTCTGAGGATGCTCGTGGGAATTCCTTTGACTATCGGAAATGGCTTTTAAAACGACAGGATCCTGAAAGTAGGGCTAAGTTGATTTTCTTTGACCTACTCCATGGTCGTGAGGATGATGCGGTGGAGGAATACGTCCGTATGAATCGTGAGGTGGCGGATTTTAGCTTGGCAAAGTGGTTTTGTCGGGAAGACTTTATGGACTACGGCTTCATTCTGTGCGAGGAATTAATTCTTCGCTCTCGGTTTTATGATGCCTCCCTGCTGGTAACTAGAATTATAGCCATGGAAAAGACCTTTTCCTATTTCCGCCACTTTTTTCCAGAGGTTTTAATTTTGGCTCGAAACTTGTGGCTGAATCAGTTGGAAGGACACATTTCCGACGAACTGGCACTGGATGCTTGGGAGGCGGCACTAGAACTGGCTTTGAGTCCCAAGGATGACGCCGCCTTGCTGGTGCGTATGGCTGGAGCTTATTATCGTATGGATGATATATATACCGCAGGTGTTTGTCTTGATGAAGCCATGCGGTTAGATAAAAAGGTGCGGATGCCCGCCCTGTTGAAAAAGAGTATTTTGGAGGAAAGATGATTCGTCTTAAAAATGAGACCCAAATAGAAGGTATTCGTAAGTCCTGCCGCTTGTTGGCAGAAATGTACAAGAGCATTATTCCACAGATTGCTGCTGGCATGTCCACCAAGGATATTGATGATTTGTGCCTTGAGTATATGACTGCCCGTGGTGGAAAGCCTGCTTGGTATCGGGAGAATTTTCCTGGGGCTGCCTGTGTTTCCGTAAACAATGAGGTTATCCATGGGGTGCCATCAAAAAAACGAAAGATTAAGGATGGCGACCTTGTTTCCATTGACGTGGGAATTGATTTGAATGGCTACATCAGTGACTCTGCCGTTACCTTGATGATTGGAAAGGTAAAACCAGAGTACCAGAAATTGGTGGAAGTAACACGCCAATGTCTTGCAGCTGGCATTGAGGCCTGCAAGGTGGGTAACAGAATCAAGGATATTGGTGCTGCTGTGTCTGCCGTGGCAGAAGCTGCTGGTTATGGTGTTGTCTATGAATATTGCGGTCACGGTGTGGGCTTGGAGGTTCATGAGGATCCTTCGGTGCCTAACGTGGTGGGCCGAGGACCAAACCCACGGATTCAGCCTGGAATGGTGCTGGCCATTGAGCCTATGATAAATCTTGGTGTGCCTGATGTGGATTTGGCAGATGATGGCTGGACGGTGCTTACTGCTGACGGCAAGTTTTCTGCCCACGAGGAGCATACGGTAGCCGTATTTCGAGACCATACAGAAATCTTGACCCTCCGAGATTAAATTTTTCTTAAATCTTTTGTAACGATTTTCCCCAAAATTTGTATTCTTTTTAAGAATGAATTAACTTTTAAGAGGTAGTGTTTGACAAAAGATTCCTTTGCAGAATGCAGCGTTTTATGCCTTCTGCTGAAATTTCTGTAAGAAGAATCTTGCGTCAATCGGAGGTTTATTGCATATGAAACGACGAACAAAATATCTGGCAGGTGTGGCATTTGCCACCCTCTTGTCTTTCCTTCTGTTTTCCTTTTCCTGCAGTTCATCAGAGGGAAAGTCCGCCAACACAGCTTTTGCTGATACAGCACCAGCTGTTGCCATTGCCAAGGATTCATTAGCGGTAGCAGAAGCCATGCAAAATGTGTTCCGCTCAATTTCCAGTGGCGTGTTGCCTAGCATTGTAGAAATTGATGTAATTGAAAAGAAAGCAGTTATCAATCCTTCCATGGGCTGGCCCTTTAACTTTTTCTTTGGTCAAGGCGAAGAGGGTGAAGGTCAGACTCGGGAATATGAGCAGTCTGGTCTTGGCTCTGGTGTAATCGTACGAAAAAATGGTGATACCTACTATGCTCTGACTAACAACCACGTGGTGGGCTCTGCCAACGAAATTTCCGTTCGGCTTTCTGACGACCGTACCTTTGACGCAAAGCTGGTGGGAAAGGACGAGCGGATGGATATTGCCTTGGTTTCCTTTGAGGCCAAGAACGAGAATATTCCTGTGGCTGTGTTGGGTGATTCTGACACCGTACAGACTGGTGACATCTGTTTTGCCATGGGAACTCCACTGGGATACTACGCTTCTGTAACCCAGGGAATTGTAAGTGCAACTGGTCGTTCCGGTAACGGAATTGGAAATATCAGCGACTTCATTCAGACGGATGCCGCCATCAATCAAGGTAACTCCGGTGGTGCTCTGGTAAATATTTACGGTGAGGTAATTGGAATCAATACTTGGATAGCGTCTCAATCTGGTGGATCCCAGGGATTGGGTTTTGCGATTCCCATTAACAACGTAAAAAAGGCCATCGATTCATTCATCGAAACAGGTAAGGTAACTTACGGCTGGATGGGTGTTTCTCTGGTGGACATTACCAACGAGTACAAGGATGCTTTGGGAGTTGGTCGCCGTGTGGGTGCCTTTGCATCCCAGATTTTCATCGGTTCTCCTGCCCAAAAGGCTGGAATGCAAGCCGGTGACTTTGTAATCAAGCTGAACGGTCATGACGTTCGTTCTGTGGACCAGCTGGTGCGGGAAGTAGGTGATTTGACGGTGGGTGAAACTGCTGACTTTGTGGTTTTGCGTGGTGGCAAGGAAGTTTCTCTGCAGGTGAAGATTGAAAATCGCAACGAGGAGCTGGTGGCCGACAACTCAAAGCTGTGGCCTGGATTTATTGCCGCACCTCTCAATGAAGCTACCCGCAAGCAGCTGAAGCTGACCGAGGACAAGGTGGAGGGCGTGGTGGTTACTAGCGTTCAGTCCAAGTCCCCTGCAGCTGCCATGAGGTTGCAAAACGGAGATGTAATTACTGCTGTAAACGGCAAGAAAGTTTCATCTTTGGAAGAATTCTATAGCTTGTTGGATCTGTCTGGTAACAAGGAGATTTGGTTCGACGTATACAACGAGGGCCATACTATTTCCACTGGAAGATACAAGCTGTAGTTCCGGTTGAAGGTTTAATTGATTCGATGCATCCGACTCAAGATTCTTGGGTCGGTTTTTTTTTGTAAAAAAGGTGAAGCACTACGGTTTATTGTAGGCTTCACCTTCTTCTAAAACTTATTTTTTCTTTAACAATGCAGCGAAGGGATTGTAGGTGTCTCCATCATCCTTCTGGCTTCCAAGGTATTTTTCGGTGTCCTTGTCCTGCTGGCTGCTGGTGGCAGAGCGAAGACTGATTCTTCTTTCTTCTGGGTCCACCGCCTTGATGGCTACGTCCATGGAGTCTCCTGCCTTGTACTTAACCCGCAGGTTGGTGTTTCTATTTTCACCCTGCAGCTCGGAAATGTGCAAAAGGCCGTCCACACCAGGCTCCAAGGTAACGAAAAGTCCAAAGTCGGCAACTCTGGCGATGGTGCCCTTGTGCTTGGAGTCAACGGGATACTTGTCCTGTACTGTGTCCCAGGGATCTGACATAAGGGCTTTGAGGCTTACGGAAACTCGCTCCTTTGCCCAGTCAGCGGAAATAACTTCTACTTCAACTTCCTGTCCCACCGTCAGCACCTCAGAAATATCTGCCACTCGTCCCCGTCCCACCTGTGAAATGGGTAGCAATGCTTTGAAGCCGCCAAGGTCCACAAAGGCACCAAAGCTCTGGAGGGATTCAATCTTGCCCTTTACCACCTGGCCAACGAAAATCGTTTTGCTGATGTTTGCCAACTGCTGACGATGCTCCTCTTCCAGAACCACACGGTTTGAAACAAGAATGTTCTTTCCGTTTTCCTTGTATTCTTGAATCTTAAAGGAAAGTACACGGCCAATGTAGGCGGCTGGCTCCTCCTTCTGGCGGAAGCCCATTTGGGAATAGGGACAAAAGGCTCGTGCATTTCCCAGCTTTACCTCAAAGCCACCCTTGATTTCTTTTTCTACCTTACCTTCTACAGGGATACCACTTTTCCAAGCCTGCTCCAGCATGGATGTGTCGCCCTTGTCCTGGCCCAGCTTGTCGCTAGCAAGCTTTGTGGTGAACCGCATCTCACCATTCCGCTCTCCTAGGAAGAAGGCCTTAATCTTGTCTCCTTCCTGAAGGCTGCAGTTGCCATCCTTATCTAGGAATTCTGCCTTGTCGATGATGCCCTCACTTTTTGCATTCAGGTCGATGAAGACACAATCCTTGGTAATTGCTACAATCTGGGCTTCAATTTCCTGCCCAGGAATAATCTTATTCATGATGTTTTATTCCTCCTGTTTATTTTTCCACCACTTTTTTGATGGCATCCAGCAGCTGGTCGTATTCTGTAAAGGCTGGAATCTGGGGGTGGTCGTCAATGATGTGCTGGGGGGCGCGGAACAAAAATCCTGCCTGGGAAGCGGTAATCATGGCTAGGTCGTTGAAGGAATCACCAGAAGCAATGGTGTCGTAGCCCATGGACTGAAATCCCTTGATGGCATGATATTTTCCGTTGTCCTGCCGCATCTTGTAGCCAGTAATCTTTCCGTCGCTGGCAACCTCTAGCTCATTGCAGAAGATGGTGGGCATTCCCAGCTTTTCCATGAGGGGGGCTGCAAACTGGGTGAAGGTGTCGGAAAGAATTACCACCTGGCTCACCCGACGAAGCTTGTCTAGGAATTCCTTTGCTCCAGGCAGTGGGTCAATGCGGGCGATGGTGGCCTGAATCTCCTTGAGACCCAGCTTATGCTCCTCCAAAATGGCAAGGCGTTTTTTCATCAGCACATCATAGTCGCTGATATCTCTGGTGGTGAGGTGCAATTCAGGAATGCCTGTTTCCTCTGCAAAGGCAATCCAAATTTCTGGCACCAAAACACCTTCTAAATCAAGACAAGTTATATACATATTAATTCCTCGTGTATGGTTTGATTCCTGCTGTGGAATCGAAAAAATCCTCATCATTGTAGCATAAAACTTGCTGGCTATGCTATACTTTTAGTGGAATGACTAAAGGAGGTGGCTTGATTCATGGAAAATAAACAAACATTGGGTACTGCTATCAGCAACTTTGAAGAACAATTCAAGCGATTTCAAGATTCTGGCAACAAGCCACCGGAATTTCTTTTGCCCAAAAAACGTGCTGCAGCAGCTATTGCTGGAATGGCATCTTCAGACAAACGTACCAGCGGAAAAAAAATCGTGCTGAAAACCTACCGTCAGCTTTTAACTCCGGAGCAATGCTTTGGGGAATTTTCTGCTATTGCCCAGCAGTTGGAGGATGATAAAAAGCTGTTGGTGCAAGCCTACGATCTTTTTGTGGCTATGGTGGATATAAACTCCCAGCTGGGGGATGATGCTACCTTTATCAGCGACTTTACTATTGCTTCTCCCTTGACCCAGCGGGAGCGATACACTGTGGGAAAGGATTTTGTATTCCTTCAGTTCTGGCTTCAGTGGGAGGCAAAACGAACGGATTATGTGCCAGTGCTTCGTCTTGCCCGTGGACTTCCCGTTTGGCAGCTGATTTTCATTCCCAGCGGCAATTTTTCTTGGACAGACGGAGAGCTAGCGGTGGTGCAGCTATTGGAAGAAGAATTCTACAAAAACAAGGTGCTGGTATCTGATGTCACTGAAGCTCGTGATGATAGTGGGGCAGGGGAGTGAACAGCTTTCCCCGACCTTTTTTTCTTCCATGGAAGAATTGCGGATGGTGGTGATTGAGCAGGCAGACTGGATGTGCAATCAGTATATCAAGCGTGAGGTGGAAAGCGGGGTCTATCCTAGCTATAAGGCTAGCGGAATGGCTTACATTCGCTTTGCCAAGGAAGAGAGAGAATTATTCAAACTGCTGTACATGCGGGATCATTCTGCTGAGGTGGTGCCCAAGGAAATGGAGCTGGGAGATGAGATGAAATCCCTGCTTCACGACAACACGGGGCTTACAGGAGCTGAGGCTGAGTTCTTTCATCTGGAGATGTGGGCCTTTGTCCACGGCATAGCAACCATGTTTGCCACAGGCTTTTTGAATCTTGACTGGGAGCTGGTAAGCAAAATGCTGACGGATGCTTATCTTGGGGTAAAAACACAATTTGGAATGGAGTGCTAGGAAATGGATGCTATTCAAATAGAAGGATTGACAAAGCACTACAAGGATGTGGTAGCAGTAGACAATTTGAATCTTTCTGTAAAACAGGGAGAAATTTTTTCCCTTTTGGGCGTGAAGGGAGCAGGGAAAACCACCACCATCAAGATGCTCTCCTGTATTACTAAGCCCACCAGTGGTGATGCCTTTCTGCTGGGAAAGAGTATTTCCACAGAGACACAGGAGGTAAAATCTCTCATAGCTGTTTCACCACAGGAAACGGCAGTAAGCGATAGACTTTTGATTGATTTTTAACTGGACACAAAAAAGCGGGACTCAAGCTGAATCCCGCTTTTGCTTACTAGCCAACGATAGCCTTCATGGCGGTCATGTAGCCACGGAGCTTCTTTCCAACAATCTCAATGGGGTGGTTGCGGATTTCTTCGTTTACCTTTACCAGCTCCTGGTTGGAAACGCTGTTGTCCTTGTTAGCCAGACCCTTTCCGATGATGTCAGTGTCTACCTTTGCCATAAAGTCCTTCAACAGAGGACGGCAGGCGTTGTCAAAGAGGTAGCAGCCGTATTCAGCGGTGTCGGAAATAACCTTGTTCATTTCATACAGCTTCTTGCGGCTGATGAGGTTTGCAATAAGAGGAGTTTCGTGGAGGGACTCGTAATAGGCACTTTCAGGCTTGATTCCTGCATCCACCATGGTTTCAAATGCCAGCTCTACACCAGCCTTAACCATAGCCACCATCAAGATACCATTGTCAAAGTATTCCTGCTCTCCAATTTCCACATCTCCAGCGGGAGTTTGCTCGAAGGCAGTCTTACCAGTGGCTTCACGCCATGCCAACAAGTTCTTGTCATCATTTGCCCAGTCAATCATCATAACACGGCTAAATTCACCGGAAATAATGTCGTCCATGTGCTTTTGGTACAAAGGAGCCATAATTGCCTTCAGCTCCTTGGAAAGGGCATTGGCCTTGATTTTTGCAGGGTTTGACAGGCGATCCATCATACCGGTGATTCCACCCCACTTGAGGGCTTCGGTAATGGTTTCCCAACCGTATTGAATCAGCTTGGAGGCATATCCCTTGTCAATTCCCTTTTCTACCATGCGGTCAAAGCACAAGATACTGCCAGTCTGAAGCATACCACAGAGAATAGTCTGCTCACCCATCAGGTCGGACTTTACTTCTGCCACAAAGCTTGATTCAAGAACACCTGCACGGCTTCCACCAGTTCCAGCTGCCAAAGCCTTTGCAATGGCCCAGCCCTTTCCTTCTGGGTCGTTTACTGGGTGAACGGCGATGAGGGTGGGGATTCCGAAGCCACGAACATATTCGGTACGGACCTCGGAGCCGGGGCCCTTGGGGGCCATCATTACAACGGTAATGTCAGGGCGAATCTGCATTCCTTCTTCTACAATATTGAATCCGTGGCTGTACCACAGAGATGCTCCCTGCTTCATCAAGGGAACAACATTTTCCAAAACATTTGAGTGCTGCTTGTCTGGGGTAAGATTTCCTACCAAGTCAGCAGTGGGAATCATTTCCTGGTAGGTTCCCACCTTGAATCCATTTTCCACGGCATTCTTGTAGCTGGCACGCTTTTCAGCAATGGCCTCTGCACGCAAGGCATAGCTTACATCAAGACCGGAATCCCGCAGGTTCATTCCCTGATGAAGACCCTGGGCACCACAACCGATGATAACAATCTTCTTGCCTTTCAGGGCATTTGTTCCGTCGGCAAATTCCTCCCGATCCATAAAGCGGCAGTGACCCAACTGAAGCAAGGCCTCCCGCCAGGGGATGGAATTAAAATAATTAACCTTTTCCATTATGATTCCTCTAAAAATAAAGTTATGTTTAAGATTCTTTATTGTAGTGAAAAACAAGGCTTTGGTAAAGGCTTGGAGCTGGGGAAGCCCAGTACAGGGGACTGCCTTGCGGAAACTGTGCCTCATAATCCGTGCAATCGACACTTCTGAACATGAGGATTCTGTGTGAACAGACCTTAGGGAAATAGATTTTGCATTAGCCTGACTCTCCAGAGCCAAAGCGCGTCTCCACAAATTGCTCCAGCTGGGGAAGCAGCTCCCCCTTCAATATTGAATAGGTTTCCTCCATTACATTTGACGCATTCCGTAAAAAGAGGTCGGCGGGATGAACCTGCAGCACATCTGCCATCTTGAACATGAGGTCAAAGGAGGGGTACTGGCGGCCGGACTCGATGCAGCCGATGGTTCCTGGCTGGCAGTTGCAACACTCCGCCAGCTTGGCCTGGGAAAAGCCCCGCAGCCCACGGTAATACTTGAGATTCGCTATGAACGTGCTTTGATGAGACATCCTATACTAAGTATAAACAAGGTTTTTTTAGAATAAAATTGTGTGATAACTAGTGATTTTGCATTGACACTTTGTATAAACAAGTGTATTTTGTAAAATAATAGTTTATACAGAGTGAAAGAGGAGGGAAAAGAGTTGAATCGGATTGAGCGGTTTGAAAATATGTCTACTTTTATGGAGAATTTTGATATTAAAGAGGGAGACAGAATTTGTGGAAGGGGTGAAGTTTGGTCAAGAAGTGGGAATTGTTTAAGAGATAGTTCATGTTGTCCTTCTTCTGCAGAATTTATTTTCAAAGCTATTAAAAATGATGAAAGAGGATGGGAACTTGAATGTAGTAGTGAAAGCAAATTTGCTTTTTCTGCAGATACGGATTCATTTTTCTTTTATAGGAATCATCATTCAAAGTGTCTTGTAATATGTGCTTGCAGGGAAATCAATGGAAAGATGGAGTTCCAAGTGTGCACATTGTTTGATGTTGAGGTAAGGAGAGGATAAACATGGGTTTTTTTGGAGAATATCTGGCTGCAAGAGCCACGATTGGAGCTGCAGATTTGCTGGTAGATGTTGCTGCAGGTGTAATATCAGATGGTGTTGAGAAAAAGGACAAGGCTGACACCTTGAAGACTTTAGTATTTGTCGTTAGTTATCGTGCAACTCTTACCCGTGAGTTAAAGAAGGAGATTGTCGGGGTAATGAGGACTGTGGATGAGGATATTTCAGTCTTTTCTTGTGAACCAGAAATTGACGCTATTTACAATGACTTGCAAAAAATGTCGTCAGCTCAGTTTTTTGAGCAGGTACTTTCAACTCGAATTCTAAGGGAAAAGATAGTTGGTTTATACGTGCTGGCTCTTGTTCTCGTGGGAAGCCTTGCAGAAAAGAATTTTTTGTCACCCCAACAGTTGTATAATCTTTCGTTGATAAAAAAACAATTTTCATTCACTCGTCAGGAACTTGGTTCTTGTTACAGTATGATAGCCAAAATGTCTGGTGAGGATGTTGATGATGTTGCAGAGCAGTTGGAGTTGTTAACTGGAGATGCGGCAATGGATAGGCTGTTGGAACAATATCCTCATCTTGTTGAAGAGGACGGCCCAAAGCAAATTGCTGTGAAAGAGGAAACCAAGGAATCTGTTAGTCATGAATTGGAAGAAATTGCCAAGATATATTATGAGTCTGTGGAAAAAATGGGCAGTACAGACTATGCAACACAAGTGATTTTGGCTGATGTGCAGCCCCAGAGAGTCATGAGAGCCGTAAAAAGCTATGCAAAGGATTGTTCGGGTGAAAACATCATCCTCCAGTATGACAGTACGATTGACAGTACAGGAAAGGAGGGATTTCTTCTTACCAACAAGAAATTATACATAAATACAGGTGTCATTTTTGACAAGCCTAGTGCAATTCCTCTGAGGAATATCATGTCCATTTCAGTAGACAAGAAAAACATGAGGATAATTGTAAACAAGTCCAAAATAGAGGCTGCATGGTTAAAGAAAATAGAGTTGATTGAAGAGTTAAGCGACTTGCTGCAAAAGATAATACCACTGGCTAAAGAAATTCAGTGATTTTGGAGGTGTAATATGCGTATTGAGGATATGGCAGAGACCATTTCAACTAAAAAGAAATCAACAGCGATTTTGTTGAACCTGGTAGGATGCTTTGGAGCTTTTGGTTTGCATAGGTTCTATGTTGGAAAAATCAAATCAGGGGGTCTGCTACTTCTTGTTTCTTTTCTTTCCGCCGGGTCTGTCGGTGTAATTTGGGGATTATATGATTTATTCACAATGTTGTTTACGGATAAATTCACTGATTGCGATGGACTTCCCTTGCAATGATTTCTAGCAAGGAGAGTAGGTTTCTTCTTTCCGCTGTTCTTTGGTTCTTTCTCTGTTTCCCGTTGCAGGGGCAGGAGCGGGGGCTCCAGTTCTTGAACCATCCTGACTACATTGCCGGGAAGGGGTACGGGGAGAGCCCGGCGGCGGCCCGGCAAGCTGCCTTGGGGGAGGTGGCGGCTTTCTTTACGGCGAAGGTTGCCACGGAGACCAGAGAATTGGTGGAGGTGGCGGACAACAAAAGCTCCAGCCTCATGAGGCAGGAGACCCATGTCTCCACCCAGACGGAGCTTTTTTCCGTGCGGTATGGGGAGCCGTATTATCTGGAGGGACAGAAGCTCTGGGAATGCGTGGCCTACATGCACCGTGGGGAGGCATGGGAAATTTACCGCCAGAAGTTCGAGCCGTTGGTGGAGACCTTCGCCAGCCTTTGCCGCAGCGGTGGGGCGGCGGATGATGACTTCTCCCAGCTTCTTTCCTATTCCCGTGCCTTGGACTTTGCCCACCACAACAATCTTTCCGCAATGCAGGCTTTTGCCGCCGCCCTGTATCCTGCGGGTGCGGCAGTCCTTGCCTCCTCTCTGGAAGGCTTGGCAGAGCTGGAGTCTCAGATCCGACAGACAGCGGCACGGTGCAGTGTCTCGGTGGTGTGCGGACAGGACTCCGGCGGCCTTGTCCGGGGGGCTGTCTCCGGGCGACTGGAGGAGCTGGGGCTTGCGGTGGCGGAAGGGGAGGCTGCGGCTGTGTATCGCTGTGACGTGACGGTGGAGGAAAACGTGCAGCAGCTGACGGGAGGAACCTTCTATATGCCGGAGGTTCGCATCTCCATAGACGACGGGCGGCGTTCTGTCTACACCCAGAGTATTTCGGTGCGGCGTGTGGGCGCCCGGAATCCCGATGTGGCCCGTCAGCGGGCCTACAAGGCCATGGCCGAGGAAGTGAAAAAATCCTTCCTGGCGGATTAAGGCTCAGAAGGAGTTTTTGGGTCGCATTTTTCGGGAGCAGCTTGTTCCAGGAACAGCTAGCTCCTAGGAAAAGCTATATATTTTGGAGGAAATCATGACAATTTTATTGAAGAAGGCCACCTTCTTTGGGGTGGCGCTTGTGGGAATGGCGGTGCTGTGGGGCTGTGTCTCCACTGGCAGTGTTGAGTCTGGAAAGCCAGACCCCTCGTCGGGCTACAGCATTCTGGGCAAGGAGACCACGGTGGTGGACTGGGACGGACGCACGCTGGGAGCGGAGGCTACCCCTGCCTGGCTGGCCCCTGCCAACCGGGGCGACTTTTCCGCCTTTATCCAGGCCTACAGCAAGCCTGAAAACAGCGTGTTCAAGCGGTCCACGGGAACGGGAGCCGATGTGCGGGCTGCCACCATGCGGGCGGACATGGCCTATGCTCGGAATGTGGCCAGGGAGCTGCAGCAGTCCATCAATGTCTTTGCGGCGGAGCAGGCACGGGCAGGGAACATTGGGGATGCCACCCGCCAGGCCATAGAGGAGGTGACGAAAACCCAGTCCAATGCGGAGATTACCGGCCATGCGAAGGTGGTGGACTACTGGCAGCAGGTGATTGAGGTGGATCCCCTGACAGGAAACAAGTCCTCCCGCTACATCGTCTACCAGATCTACGAGATTGACCCCAACACGTGGGCCCAGACCACGGCAAAGTATGTGAAGGAGGTCTTGAATGGCGTTCCCGACGAGCTGACGCCGGAGCAGGACTTTGTGAAGGACTTGGTGGGTCAGATGATGGATGACGCCCGCTTCCCTACGGTGCTGAGCCAGCAGGAGGCACTGCAGAAGGCTGAGACTGCCAAGCGGATGGCCGACGTGCAGGCGGAGCTTGCCCCCGCACAGCAGAAGGCGGCGGCGGATCAGGAGCTGGCAAAGATCATGCAGGAGGGCGAGACCGAGCGCACCCAGATTGTGGCGGATGCCCGGACAGAGCAGGTGCAGACCCAGGCCGATGCCACCAAAACGGCGTACCTTTCCGGAAACCCGGTGTATGCCAATGCAGCCACAGTGACAGCGGCCGACCAGGAATGGGTTGAGGCGGAGGCACTGGCGGCGGCAATCCTGTTCGGCTAGGATTGGCGGCAGGAGGGGCATTTGCCTTTATGGATAGGCTGGAGGCATTCCCGCTACGGGAGAGCCGTCGCAAACCAGCCTGCCTTCACTTTCAATGATTTATGGAGGATGCGATGAGAAGAGTTTGCAGGACAGGAGTGGCGTGTCTGCTGGCCTTGTTGTTGTTCAGCTGCATTTCCACCGGGGAAACGGTGGAGTCCAGCCAGCAGGAGCAGACGGCGCTGGACGCAGGTGCAGATGATGGGCTGGTGGCCACCACCAGGGGCGGCGAGAGCTCATCCCGGACACGGGAGGCTGCGGTGGAGGACCTGTACAAGGGAGCCGGGCTGACGGTGGCGGTGCTTCCGCCGGAACTGAATGGCGGCGAGGAATGGATGCAGCAGTCCTTTCAGGACAACATCACCAGCCTGCTGGCCCGCCACACGGACATGACGGTGCTGGACCGCAAGAACGAGGATTTGATGATTGCCCAGCAGGAGCTTTCCGAGTCCGGCCTGTATTCCGAGGAGAACGCCGTGGAGATTGGCCAGATGACCAATGCCCAGTATGTGGTGGTGGGGAGCATCCGGCGGCTCTCCACGGCCTACGAGTGCAACTTCCGGGTGAACGAGACGGCCACCAACGAGATTCGGGCCGCCAGCACCGGCCGCCATTCCCTTGGGGACATGGAGTCCGGGGTGGCCGTCCGACAGATTGTGCAGGAGCTGTTCGGCGGTCTCGGCATTCAGTTGTCGGAGGCGGAGCTGGCCGCCCTGCAGAAGAAGAATGACCTGGAGTCCACCTCCATCACTATGCTGGCAAAGGGAGCTCAGGCCCAGGCTGCGGAGGACTACATCCAGGCTGTGCTGTACTACAACCAGGTGGAAGGAGCCTTCCAGCAGGAGGCTCAGGACAGCACCACCCGGATGCTGTCCGCTACCCCGGAGAACCTCACCGTCCGCCAGCGGCAGCAGTACTACCAGACGCAGCAGGCCAAGTGGAAGAAAATTCTGGAAGATCTGCAGACATATCTGGACGAGAACCTGTGGATTGGAGTGTATCATGATCCCCTCGTTGTGAAAGAAACCGATGTTTCCATGAATAGCATTTCTTATGAAGTTCCTCTTGTGATGAAGGTGTTTCCAAACCGGCAGGCGGTAATCGTTGCCAAGAAGGTGATGGAGGAGTGGTACAAGGTTAAGAGAGAGCCAGATAACAAGGTATGGGCACAAGGGGGGGTGATAGATAACTGGAGCTTCGATATAACTGTCGGGCTGTTTGACGCTGATGGTAACCAGCTTAATGATGACACCAGCTACGATTGGCAGTATTATGTCAGTTGCTACTCACGGAATTTACATAGGTTTGACTTGAGACTTTTTTCTTCTTCTAATCCAGCAGACTATGTGATAAGAAGTCAGAAGAAGTATTTTGATGATGCCGAATATCTCGTAAATAGCAAAAATTTTTCTCGAACAGGTGTTGTGTTTAAAAATATTAAAATTCAAGACATGAGCGAGAATACGGTGTTGCCCACTGCTCGGATCCTTAAAATTAAGGGGACAAATAGTAGCGAAAAACGAACCTGCAAGCTCACCCTCTATACCATGGAGGAATGGGAGGCCCTGATGGCGGAGCAATAAGGTTTGAAGCGACTATTGGGAGAAATAACAAATCTTCCAATAGTCCTTATTTTTTCATCTCTATTTTCTCTGTTGTACAGGAGACTTGACTGTTACAATAATCAAAAAAATAGGTCTTCTTTGACAAAGCCTTTCTTGAGTAAAATTAAAACTTGACACTTCTGTATACTATGCTATACTGCCCCTTGTGAACGATACCTCTACTACCCAAGGCCCCATTTGGCGGCAGCTCCTTCGTCTTTTTTATCCCATTCTGCTCGGAACCTTTTTTCAACAATTATATACCACTGTGGACTCTATTATTGTGGGGCATTTTCTGGGAAAAGAAGCCTTGGCGGCAGTGGGTGGTGGAGCAGCCCTTATTGTGAATTTGCTGGTGGGATTCTTTGTGGGAATTTCCTCTGGTGCCACCGTAATTGTGTCCCAGTTTTTTGGTGCTGGCGATGGCCTCAAAATGAAGAAAGCCATTGCCACTGCCATAAGCCTTGCCATTATTGGTGGCTTTGTGCTGATGGTGGCAGGCATCCTTTCTGCAGAATGTATGCTGCACATCATCGGCACCCCTGATGAACTGATGGGCGTGTCAATGGAATATATTTGCTGGTATTACGCCGGTATGATTCCCTCTCTTTTGTACAACATTGGCTCTGGAATTTTCCGTGCCGTGGGAGATACCCGCCGCCCCTTGTACTTTTTGATAGCAGCCTGTCTTACCAATATTGTCTTTGATTTAATAGCCATAAATGTGCTAGGGTGGGGTGTAGCTGGGGCTGCCATTGCTACGGTTTTGTCTCAGGTAGTAGCTATGATTTTTGTGCTGCGGGGCTTTCATCGGCAGGCTACGCTTTTTGGTGTTCTGCCAAAGCAATTGTTCGTTCTTCCATGGAAATATCTTGATGCAGCCCTGCTGAAGGTGACTATAAAAATCGGTTTACCAGCTGGTTTTCAGGCAGTAATGTATTCTCTGTCGAATTTGATCATTCAATCAAAAATCAATGAGTTTGGAACGGACACCATTGCAGCCTTTTCTGCCTACAGCAGGCTAGATAGCTTTTACTGGATGATTATTGGTGCCTTTGGTGTGGCCATTACGATATTTTCAGGACAGAATTATGGGGCAAAGCAATATAAGCGAGTATTTCAAGGAACTTGGATTTGTCTTGCCATGACTGGAGCCTCCACCATTGCCATGTGTATCTTTTTAATGCTCACCTCCCACCGGCTCTATCTTCTTTTTACCACCGACCCAGAGGTTATCCGCATTGGCTTGGAAATGCTTTACTTCCTTGTGCCCACCTACATTACCTATATTTCTATTGAAATCCTTTCTGGAGCCATTCGTGGAACAGGAGACTCCTTCATCCCCATGGTAATGACCCTTGGTGGAATCTGCTTGCTACGGGTAGTGTGGCTATTTTTTGTAGCACCGCGGTATCCCTACATAAATACGGTTTTAATGAGCTATCCTGTTACCTGGGTAGTTACTTCAATCATGTTCTTTGTGTATTACAAGTTTGGCCGCTGGAGAAAAGGGCTAGAGTAGGGGAAGGTTATTGTGTTAAGTAGCTGTCCATGGTATCGATTAAATCACATAAATGAATACGAAGTCTGTTGAGCAGTTGCTTCGTGCGTTTTATATCGTAATTTCCTGATTTCATCTTTGGAGAAAGCAGTTCGTAGGGGTCAACTCCTAAGGCATTTGCTAGAGCTACCATAGTTTCAAAAGATCCCCATTTTCTTCCTGTCTCAATATCATTATAAAATTTGTCAGTAATTGCAGCTGCCTCTGATAAAGCGGCTTGGCTGAGTCCCGCTTGACTTCTTAAAGCCTTTAAATTTTCCCTATAGATTTGATTTAATTCTTCAACAGTCATACTGGTACAATGACCTAATCTTCATTTCTATTAAACCTTCACATAAAAGGTAATATATATCAAAAAACTATATAAATACTTCCATTTGTTCTTGTAGTATGGTATTATTAGGCAGAAAAGTCTATCTAATCGACGGTGTTTTATTTTCAGGAGCAAAAATGTTATTCAATTCTCTGTCTTTTTTTATCTTTTTTCCTATAGTTGCCATACTTTATTTTGTTTGTACCTATTTTGTTAAAAAAAATATGGCAAATCAAGTTTTGCTTCTTGCTGCAAGTTTATATTTTTATGCCTGTTGGAATCCCCTGTATCTTTGCCTCATTGTGTTTTCTGTGTTGGCAACCTGGTGGGGTGGCTTGGCACTGGAAAACAAGACAGTCAAACAAAAGCGTATTGTGGTGGCATTGGTGATATTTGTAAACCTCATGATCTTGTTTTTCTTTAAATATTACAATTTCTTTTGTGATTCTGTTGATTGGTTTGCTCAGATTTTTAGCAAGCAGCATAAAAAAAATATTTTACCTCATTTTTCTATCCTGCTCCCTGTGGGCATCTCATTTTATACCTTCCAAGCTCTTGGTTACATGATAGATGTGTATCGGGGTGATATTCCTGCAGAACGGAATTTTATAACCTATGCCTTGTTTGTTACCTTCTTTCCTCAATTAGTTGCAGGTCCCATTGAGCGGAGTCGCAATTTATTACCACAGTTTAAGACAAATTATAGATTTGATTACGACCGTGTTACTTCTGGAATGCGCTTGTTTGCTTGGGGACTTTTCAAAAAAATTGTAATAGCTGATCAGGTCGCCCTATACGTAAATTCCATTTATGGTGCAGTGAACGAAGCCACTGGCTTAGCTCTGTTACTTGCCACCTTCTTTTTTGCCTTCCAGATTTGGTGTGACTTTTCTGGATATTCAGACATGGCCATTGGTGTGGCAAAAATTCTCGGCTTTCATCTCATGAAAAATTTTGACCGTCCCTATACAGCTAGCTCCATTGTAGAGTTCTGGCGAAGATGGCATATTTCATTGTCTACTTGGTTTAAGGATTATCTGTATATTCCTCTTGGAGGTAATCGTTGTGGAAAAGTTCGTCGTAGCTTTAACTTGATGATTACCTTTGTGGTAAGTGGATTGTGGCATGGTGCTGCTTGGCATTTTGTAGCTTGGGGATTTGCCCACGGTTTGCTTCAAATCATCTCGATAAATACTGCCAGTTTACGAAAAAAATTACGACTTTCTATGAAACTAGAGACAGAAGCTGGTGTGCGTTCTATTTGGAAGGCTTTTCAAATGCTTGTAACTTTTATCCTAGTAATACTGACGTGGATGTTATTTCGTGTAAATACGATGTCTGATGTGGCAACTATTTGGAATAAATTTAGTGCAGTACCCAGTGAGATGCTACTTGCTTTTGATGTATTACAAAATGAAGGGTTAAAAGCCGTAACAAGAGGCTTGTTTGGTTTGGGAACGATTTCTACTGATTTCGGTGCATATAAAACGGTATTTGCAATGCTTTGTATTAGTATCCTGTTTTTTGCTGACTGGTTTGGACAAAAATATCCTGAAGGCATGAAATCACAAGGTGTTGTTGTTCGTTGGGCTTGTTATTGGGGATGGGCTTTAGTAATGTTTTACTTTTTCTCCTTTGGTCTTCCTTCCAGTGAGTTCATTTATTTTCAATTCTAACAGATAGGGGTGTATTCTTATGAAAAAGTTAGCACTTAAATTATTGCTTCTTATTTTGCCAGTTGTAGTTTTTATGTTTATGATAATTATGTTTATGATAAATGCGCGTTATATATCGACAAATCATTGGAAAGCAGAAAATAATGTGTGGAAATTCAACTTTGTGCCTGATGATATTCAACTGGCAAATTTGGGTTCTAGCCATGGGGAATATGGCTTTTTTTATGATGATTTTTCTCAGTATAGAACTTTTAATTTTGCTGTAAATAGTCAACGATATTTTTGGGATTATGCTCTTTTACAACAATATATCGATTCCTTTGCACCGAATGCAGTGGTGCTTTTACCAATCTCTTATTTTGCTATTACAGGTCGGGCGGAAAATTATGACGAACTGCGCCCTCGGTATTATCGATTCCTTAAAAAAAAGTATTTCGATACGTGGGATCTTTTAGATTCAATACGATATGCCTCCATCCCCTTTTTGAGTGCAGGAAAAAATATTAAAAAATGTTTCGATGATATTCCTCCTGAAGATATTGATGTATTCAACAGCCGAACCACCTACATGACTGAAGCTGAGTTACAGGAATATTGTCAGAAAAAACATGATAGTTGGAGAAAAGGGGAAAAAGGCGATGAAGGATACCAGTTAAATCTTGCTGAAGTTTGCCAGTTGATAAAGTTTTGTCTGGACAATGGTTTGCAGCCAGTATTAGTAACCACTCCTATTACCACTGTCTTAAATGATATTTATGCAGAAGATGAAGACTTTTTCACGACATTCTATAATTTTATTGCAGAGGTGCAGGCTCAATTCCCCGGGGTCCCCTATTTTGATTATTCTCATGACACAGATTTTTCTCCCAAGTTTGAGCTATTTACTGATGGAGATCATTTGAATGTGTACGGTGCTAGGGCATTTACTGCCCGTGTAGTGGCGGATTTACAGAACGCTGGACTATTGAAATAAATTATAAAAACTTTTTCTTTGAAAAAACGACCTATAAAAATTGAGGCCACTGAAAAAGGTCTCAAATTTTAAGGCCTGAAAAAAAAAGCCAGATTTTTGAGAAAAAAATCTCATAAATCTGGCTTTTGCTCTTTTAAAGAGCAGATTATTTGTCTTT
>JAEDCN010000059.1 GCA_016294105.1 Treponema sp. | reverse complement strand
TGTTGCAAGGGCAGTCTTTTCTTTTGCATCAATCATTCGCATCCTCTCCTTTCAGACCCTGCATGGTGATGGCGATGAGGTCGATGGTACTGAGCAGTTCATCAGGTACGCTGTCCCCGGCGGCAATGCGCTCAAGTTCTGCGAGGATTGCCGCCATCTGCGTTTTGAGAGCCTTGTGTACTCTCGGATTGGGCTGTACCACCACTTCACGCCCCATGCACTTGCGGTAGCAGTATTCTTGTTTGGGAAGTCCCGACAGGGCTACGGCTCTGTTCAGTTCTTCCTGTTCTTCCGGTGATACTCGGAAGCCCACCGTAATGCTGCGAAAACGGTTGTGTTTGTCTACGTTCTTTGCTGACATCAATATCACGCTCCTTTATTAAGATCGTCCAGTTTGCTTGCCATTTCTTTCTGCTTGGAGGGGAACAGGTGAGCATATCGGTAGGTGATCTCAATGCTTTCGTGTCCCACTCTGTCGGCAATGGCTACCGCCGAGAAACCCATGTCGATCAGCAAACTGATGTGGCTGTGTCTCAAATCGTGGATTCTGATGCGCTTGACCCCTGCGGCTTCCGCCCCTCTGTCCATTTCCCTGTGCAGATAGCTCTTGTTGATGGTGAAGATACGGTCTTTCTTTTTCAGCCCGTACTGCATCTTGAAGAACTCCTGCATTTCCTCACAGAGAAAATCGGGCATCTGGATAGTGCGGTTGCTTTTCTTGGTCTTGGGAGAGGTAATCACATCCTTTCCTTTCAATCTCTGATAGGTCTTGCTGATTTTTACTGTCCCACGCTCAAAATCGAAATCTGCCGGGGTCAGAGCCAGCAGCTCGCCCTCACGGATGCCCTTCCAGTACAACATCTGAAATGCGTAGTAGGAAATGGGCTTGTCCATCATTTCTTCCGCAAACTTTTGATATTCCTCTTTCGTCCAGAACAGCATTTCCTTACGTTCCTCGCTGCCCATGTTTCCGGCTTTTGCTGCCGGGTTGGAGCGCAGATCGTAAAATCGTACTGCGTGGTTGAAAATGGCGGAGAGCTGATTGTGCAGCGTTTTGAGATAACTTTGGGAATAGGGCTTGTGCTTTTCGTCACGGTAGGCAAGCAGCTCGTTCTGCCACGCAATCACATCCTTGGTGGTGATCTCGTTGATCTTGCGCTTGCCGAAGTACGGGACGATCTTGGTCTGGATGATATGCTCCTTGGTCTGCCAAGTGCTTTCTTTCAGCCTTGCTTTGAGATCGGTGGTGTAAATCTCCACAAAGGCTTCAAAGCTCATATCCAAGTCCCCGGCGCTCTGCTGCTGGAACTTCTGTTCCCATTCCAGAGCTTCACGGCGGGTATCAAACCCTCGCTTGCATTTCTGCTTTCGTGCGCCTGTCCAGTCAGTGTACTGTGTGACCACATACCATTTTCCGCTTTCTTTGTTCTTATAAGCCGGCATTTTCTTCGCTCCTTTCTGTTCCATAAAATCTTTCATTGAAATACTGACGGTTTACTCGTCCTGCAACGGTGATATAGCCTTTCGCCTCCAACTCTCGGTTGAGCTTACGCATAATCTTGTATGCGTGGGATTCCGAAATCTCCAACTCCTTTGCAACTTCGTCCACTCTGATGAACTTCTTTTCCATTCAATTCCTCCTTTTTGATTTTTGGGTATAATATTCCTTATTTAGTGTCGGAATACTTTCTGGCCGCCATCCGATTTGCCCGGGCGGACATCTTAAACTTATTTGTTTAAGTCTGCATCATCATTATACTAAACAAATTCCGTTATGTCAAGAGGCTTTGGGGAAAATATTAAATATTTTTGTTTAAGTTATCTTGACAAGTACTAAACTTTTATGTTATACTAACGACAACAATCCGAAAGGGAGAGAAAACTATGGCAATCGGTGAAAGAATCCGTTTTATACGCAATCTGCGTGGCATGACGCAGAAGTGGCTCGGTCAAGCCGTGGGATTTCCCCAAAAGACCGCTGATATTCGTATGGCTCAGTATGAGTCCGGCTCCAGAACACCCAAGGAAGATTTGGTAAAAGCTCTTGCGAATGTTCTGGAGGTTTCTCCTTTAGCTCTGAACATCCCCGACATTGACAGCGATCTGGGCTTTATCCATACGCTTTTTGCTATTGAGGACATTCATGGTGTGAGAGCTGAAAAGCAGGGAGACGAGGTACATATCGTCTTTGATGGCAGCAAGCGCACAATGGACGAGTCCATTTTCAAAATGCTTTCTGCATGGGCTGACCAAGCCGAAAAGCTGAAAAACGGTGAAATCAGCAAAGACCAGTATGACCGTTGGCGTTATACATTCCCGGCAGAGGACACAACCCAGATTTGGGCGAAAGTACCTTCGCAGGAACTCAGCGATATGCTGATTCAAGCATTGAGAGAGGAAGAAAAATAAACCCTCTACTTACCATCTTTTTCAGCCCCTTTTTTCAACCCTTTTTTGAGCTTTCTTTTGAATGTTTACAAAAAGTTCATAGTTACAGCCGAAAATGAACGACAAAAAGCCCGTACTGACATCCGATCAGTACGGGCTTAAATGTTAATATGGGTAATTTGTGAGGTGTTTGAAATTATTCTTTACTCACAAGCCACTCGCAACGCAGAATAATCGCATTGGAGGGCATTCTTATCAAAACCTTATCAGAGAGAGTGGGCGAAGTCTGAAAAGCATTGTAAACACTGGGTTTTTCGGCTTTTTCAAATTATTCCCACTCAATGGTGCCCACGGGCTTGGGAGTCAGATCCAT
This sequence comes from Treponema sp., assembly GCA_016294105.1. Classification (GTDB taxonomy): domain Bacteria; phylum Spirochaetota; class Spirochaetia; order Treponematales; family Treponemataceae; genus Treponema_F. Next base: position 7 of record JAEDCN010000059.1, on the reverse strand, counting down.
CAGCACC
>JAEDCN010000058.1 GCA_016294105.1 Treponema sp. | reverse complement strand
AGGCAATCCGGCAGAACATCTGCCTTCCCAGTGAATTTATCGCTTCCACGGTGTCCGCGGTTATCACTTATTATTTTACACGCAAATCCATTTCATCCGAATAAAACACAAATATGCAGGCATCCGAGCGGGTTTGCCTTTTGCATAACAAAGCACCCCATTTGTAAACAGTGCATACTGTCTGACAAATGGGGTGCAGTTCATTCACAGAACGGCGGGGTGTTTTTACATCTTTTTGCCGATAAACTCCTCAATCGCGCCGACAACACCTGTAAGGATACCCATGACCGGGAATACGACCCATGCGGGATGCCATGCATTCTGGGTAAATCCAAGCAGCAGGAATACGGCAGTAACCAGCGGAAATCCGACCGAGGCTACCAAGGCAGACCATTTTCCGCTGCTCTTATCCTTATCCCATTCCTCGATACCGAGCCGTTTTTCGTAGCCTTCCAGCTGCAAACCAAAAATAATGCAGATTGCGACGCCGCCTGCCACCGGTGCAAAAAATCCGATTGCAGTAATGGTATCATTCTGTGTATACTGATCCGCTGCGGCGCCGAGAATCACCGCCAGGATAAACAGTGCAACCGCACCGGCAATCGCCACCGCAAATTTTTTGCGAAAGGCGTAATATTCCTCGGTCAGCGCTTCCTTCTGCGCGCTCTGCGGCGCTGCCGTTTCCCGGATGCCAAGCTCTGCTTTCAACTCCTCCAGTGTACCGATGCCGCTGATCACAATCCCAACCGCTTCCGCTTCGCTTTTTCCCTGCGCAATCAGATCGCGGTAGCGATCCTCTGCGTTTTCCGTCATCTCTGCCTGCATCCGCAGCACCTCCGGCGTTTTGGGAAGCGAGGAGAACAATGCCTCCAGATAGCTAATGATTGCTGTCATGCCAATCCCTCCTGAATAAATGATTTCATAACCTGCTGCAATTCTGACCACTCCACACATTTTTCGTCAAAATATGCACGTCCAGCATCCGTAATCGAATAATAGGTCCGTCTGCGTCCATGGCTCTCCGTGCCGCTGTAGGATGTCACATATCCCGCCTTTTCCAATCGGCTGAAGGACGAATACAGCGTTGTTTCCCGAATGCAGTACCGGCCGCCGCTGCGCTGTTCAATCTCTTTGGAGATCTCATATCCATAGGAATCCTTCTCCCGGAGCAGCGACAGGATCATCGTATCGTGATAACCGCGCATGATGTCACTGCTGAGCATCGCATCTCCTCCTTCTCCACAAGTACTTCATCTGCTGGAGTAATTTCAGTATATCACAATTACTACGACAGGTAAAGTACTTTGTCAAAAAACTTCATTTTCTTTTGAAAAAAAGGCGACGATTTCGTGTTGAGAAATCGTCGCCTCGTCCAAAGGCTGAAACAATTGAGTATGGTCAATTCTGCAATGTACCCGTTCCGGACTCCGCTTATCGTTCTGTATCCTGCTTCGCGGAATACAGCTGTAGCGTCTTTTCAACGATGTCATCCCAGTTGTATTTCTTACAGATAAAATCAGCTGCCGCAGCTTTATAGCCCGCTACCATATCGACATTATCACACAGCATCTGCAGCTTTGTTTTCAGATCCTCCACGCTTCCTCTCCGAAAAACAACGCCCACATCTTCTACAACCTCTGTGCACTCCGGAATATCAGATACCACACAGCAGTTTCCATAGCTCATGGCTTCCAGCAGGCTGATTGGCATTCCCTCAAGATCGGACGGCAGCGTGTACACATACGCATTACTGTACAGCTCTTCCAGCATTTGACCCTGCACAAATCCTGTGAAGAGAATTCTCTCATCCTCTGCGGCAGTCTGCATCAGCTCGCTCATGAACGCATCCATATCACTGCTTCCGCCTGCGATCACGAGCCGTTTATCTGTTTTCACCTTTTTAAATGCCTCAATGAGATAACATAGTCCTTTTTCAGGGACAATTCGTCCCAGAAATAAAATATAACTGTCCTTTTCCAATCCCAGCTCGCTGCGAATCACTTCCGCAGGACAGTTCTGAGGACGATTGACTCCATTCGGTATAAAGCGAGTATTTCTGCCATAAGTATCTTGAAAATAGCGGCGAATGTTCTCGCTTAAAACAATGATATCATCTGCATATTTTACAGCACTTTTTTCCCCCAGCAGGATATAGGTCTGTGCCAGCTTTCCCCACTTGGCGCGTTGATGGTCTAATCCGTGTACCGTTACCAAAATTCTTTTTCCAAAGAGTTTTGGCAGCCAGCACATAAATGCCGGTCCCTCTGCATGGAAATGCACCACATCATAGTCTCCAAAAGCGGCACAAAAAGCAGCCGATATGCTCGATGTCACCGCTGCCAGACCACGTCGATTAATGGTCGCAACATGCTGAATCCGGATTCCTCTGTACTCTTTCAGATGCGCAATATCAAATTCTTTCCCGGCTATATGATGTCCTTTTCTGTTGTAACAGGTAACATCATGTCCTATTTTAACCATTCGTGTCGCCAGTTCCTCTACGACGACCTCTATTCCTCCTTCACGGGATGGAATTCGCTTATGACCCAGCATCGCAATTTTCAACTTTTTCTGCTCCATCCTGTGCATCTCAGTTTTATACTCCTTCAGCTGTTTATGATTCAATATACTTGTGCAGGTTCTGCATATCAAAACAAGGCATTTCAAACGTGATATCATGCTATAAAAACGATTTTACAATCTCTTCTATGCTTTGTCAAGCAATATTGTTCGCATAAAAAGAACCCCACTTGAACCCGCCTTAAAATTCAGGGTTCAAATGGGATTCAAATTATGCATTTAGCAATTCAAGTGTCTGAAAAAGTGCTAAAAACCCTTGAATTACTTGCTCATTGCCATAGCCACGTCAACTGCAACTGCAACAGATGCGCCAACCATCGGGTTGTTGCCCATGCCGA
>JAEDCN010000015.1 GCA_016294105.1 Treponema sp. | reverse complement strand
AAAATCTGGCTTTTTTTTTCAGGCCTTAAAATTGGAGACCTTTTTCAGTGGCCTCAACTTAATTAGGAGCCTTTCCCTCTATTTAATTTCTATAGAGCTTTTAATCAAGCTTATCTCTTGATCTCAAGAGGTGTATCTACCAGCATTTCCTTGCAAGGTACATATACTTTGAATGTAAAGAAAATCAATGCAGCAACAGCAACTACAACACCAACAATGTTGGATGTGCTAGCAGCAAGCTTGAATCCTTCTGGAGCCTGCAACAGGTAGGAGCAGGAAACAGCAACCATGAATGTAGCAGGAAGAGCTGCGATCCATGCAGCAACCTTGTTGTTTCGGTAGCGAACCAAGTAAACAGCTGCACACCACAGAACAAGCATAGCCAAAGTCTGGTTGGACCAAGAGAAATAGCGCCATACAATGTTGTAGTCTACCAAAGAAATGAGGTAACCGATTCCCAAGATAGGAACAGTCAAGAACAAACGATTCTTAAAGGACTTCTGCTCAATCTTGAACCAGTCAGCGATGGTAAGACGTGCAGCACGGAATGCAGTATCTCCAGAGGTAATAGGACATGCGATAACACCAATCATGGCAATTACACCACCAACGGCACCAGCCAATGTAGTGGACATTTCGTATACAGTTGTAGAGTTACCAGCAAATGCGATGGTGTGGAGAGCTCCACCCTTATAGAAGAATGCACTTGCAGCAGCGGCCCAAATCAATGCGATAACACCTTCAGCAGCCATGGCTCCGTAGAAGATTCGGCGTCCCTGACGTTCGCTCTTGATACAACGAGCCATCAAAGGAGACTGAGTAGCATGGAATCCAGAAAGAGCACCACAAGCAACGGTGATGAACATCATTGGCCAGCGGGGCAATGCAGAAGGATGCATGTTGTTAGGGAAGTCCCAGAGCTCCAACATAGGAGCGGAACCATTGAAGTGATTAATAACAGTAGCACCACCGATAATCAATGCCATCAAAATCAGAGCGATACCGAATACGGGATACAGTTTACCAATTAACTTATCAACAGGCAAGAATGTTGCCAAGGTGTAGTATACCAAGATAACGATGGTCCAGAACTTTACGTTCAAGGTTTCGGGAGTCAACAGGGCGATAAGACCAGCAGGTCCAACCATAAATACTGTTCCAACCATAACCAAAAGAACTACGGAGAATACACGCATAACCTGCTTCATGAAAGGGCCCATGTACTTTCCTACAATCTCGGAAATAGAAGCACCATTGTTGCGTTCGGACTGCATTGCAGAGATGTAATCATGAACACCTCCAGCCAAGATTGTTCCGAATACAATCCACAGGTATACGGAGGGTCCCCAGAGGGCACCAGAAATGGCACCGAAGATGGGACCAAGACCTGCAATGTTCAACAGCTGAATCAAGAAGATTCTCCAAGTTGCCATGGGAACAAAGTCAATTCCATCATTAATAGCAACAGCGGGTGTGGGGCGATCATCTGGCTGGAATACCCTTTCTACGAGTGAACCGTAAACAAAGTAACCAACGATCAAGATTGCAACGCCAATCAAGAAGGTAATCATAAACCTTTCTCCTTTAATACTAGATGTACGAATTTTATCATTGTTTTTTTTCGTTGTCAAATTTTTTTTGTGTATTTCTAAAAAAAATTACTAATATTTTTTGAGAAAATATTGATTTTTACTATATTTTTTACAGAGTTTCTGCAAGACAACTGCCATTCAGTCTACATTCTTGTGCCACAGTCCCCTTGCACCAGCCTTTTATTTACCATATAATAATTAATCTATCTATCCATATCCATTATTTTGCACGTAATAAGGAGATCTACATGGCATATTACTTTGAAGAACCTTCCCATACCTTTGGGGAATATCTTTTGGTTCCTGGATACTCATCAGCAGATTGTATTCCGTCCAATGTGAGTCTACGAACCCCCATCGTGCGGTTCAAGAAGGGAGAGGAATGTCCCCTTTCCATGAACATTCCCATGGTCTCCGCAGTAATGCAGTCTGTATCAAATGACACCATGGCTATTGCACTGGCTAAGGAAGGAGGAATTTCCTTCATTTATGGTTCCCAGACCATTGAACAGCAGGCTGACATGATTCGCAAAGTTAAAAGTCATAAAGCAGGCTTTGTAACTTCTGATTCAAACATCAAGCCTGATAACACCTTACAAGATGTTATTAATTTGAAAACTCAAACTGGTCACTCAACAGTAGCAGTTACAGCAGATGGAACTCCCCATGGCAAATTACTGGGAATTATTACAAGCCGTGACTTTAGAATCAATAAGGTTGATCCCAATGCCCTCGTTCAGGATTATATGACCAAATTTGATGATTTGATTGTGGGAGAAGATGGAATTACCTTAAGTCAGGCTAATGATTTGATTTGGAAGCATAAGCTGAATTCCCTACCAGTTATTACTAAGGATGGTCATCTCGTTTCTATGGTTTTTAGAAAGGACTATGCTTCCCACGAAGAGCATCCACTGGAATTGCTGGACGGAAATCACCGTTACGTAGTTGGTGCAGGAATCAATACACGAGATTATATGGAGCGTGTACCTGCATTGCTGGATGCTGGAGTTGATATTCTGTGTATTGACTCATCTGAAGGATTTTCTGAGTGGCAGAAGCGGGCCTTGCACGACATTCACAATACCTTTGGTCATCAGGTGAAGGTGGGAGCCGGAAACGTTGTTGACCGAGAAGGCTTTATGTTCCTGGCAGAAAACGGAGCTGACTTTGTGAAGGTAGGAATTGGTGGTGGCTCCATCTGTATTACCCGTGAGCAGAAGGGAATTGGCCGTGGTCAGGCAACTGCAACCATTGAAGTAGCCAAGGCTCGTGATGAGTACTACGAGAAAACAGGTATTTATATTCCTATTTGTTCTGACGGTGGAATTGTTCACGACTACCACATTACTTTGGCCTTGGCTATGGGTGCAGACTTTGTAATGCTGGGCCGTTACTTTGCTCGATTTGACGAAAGCCCTACTAATAAGCTCATCGTAAATGGAAGCTATGTAAAGGAATACTGGGGAGAAGGTTCCAACCGTGCTCGTAACTGGCAGCGCTATGACTTGGGAGGAGCAAAGACCATGGCCTTTGAGGAAGGCGTAGATTCCTACGTGCCTTATGCAGGTAGCCTTCACGACAACGTTGGTATGACTCTGAGCAAGATTCGCCACACCATGTGTAACTGCGGTGTTCTTTCCATTCCTCAGCTGCAGAAAGAGGCCAAGCTTACCTTGGTATCCCAAGCCTCCATCGTAGAAGGCTCCTCCCACGACGTGGTGGTTCGCAGTACCTCCATCAGGGCTGAATAAGAGGTACTGCCTAGTACTTCGATTCGAGCCGAATAAAGCTAAAATGGTGCCGGTGAGATGAATTCCACCGGCATTTTTGTTTTTGGGTGGATGAACCGTAAAAGACAGGCGTGGAGCATGAGCCGCTCTCCTGGCAAACGGTGGTCATACAATCGGTCCCCTTGGATGGGGATACCAATGCCCTTGGGATGCATGGCATGGAGCCGTAACTGATGGGTGCGGCCTGTTCGTGGCACAAAGCAAACTCGGGTAAGCACCTTGTCTGGGGCTGTTTCCTGGCTACAGCGATGATAGGATAAAACCTTCCAATCTGTAATACCCACCTTACCATGAACCTCATCGTAGATTTGGCGGGGGCGATTGTCCACATCAAGACGAAAAGGAAGCTCCAAGTGGTTCCAGCCGCTAGACACTACCCTCCCCCGCAGTAAAGCCTCATATTCCTTGTAAACGGTCCCCTTCATAAATTGACGGGAAAGCTCTCGATGGGCTTCTTGAGTCAGGGCCAGTACCAAGATGCCAGAGGTATCCTGATCTAGGCGATGAACAGAGGGCTGGGTGATACAGTGGGGAAAGAGCCGCTGGAGCCGAGTCACCACACAATCTTGATTTTCTTCCCCCCGCCCTGGCACAGAAAGGAGCCCTGCAGGTTTATTTACTACTACAATAGAATCATCTTGATACAAAATTTCTAAGCCCAGCATAATAGGCAACACCAAGCCGCATTTTTCGTCACAGGGTGGATAGAATTTCTTGTGACAGCGGTTGCCAGTAGTGGCTCCGTAAAAAAATTCTGCTAGGCTTAAAGGAACAAGGCCCTGGGAAAAGGCTGCCCCTAGGAGTTTGGGTGCACAACAATCACCAGTACCTGTGGGAGGTAAATTGCCTTGGGAAAAATCGGGATAAAAATCAGCAAAGCCTCTAGTGCGACCATCGGCACAGGGAAACTGGTATAGCTTGTAAATTGCTACTAAGGATTGGTTTGACAACTGGCGGCGACGAAGACGTAATACTTGCAGCTGATCTAAAATCGAAGAATTGCTTTTTTTTGCATCAGAAAAAAATGCTGTATCAGAATCATGTTTGTGTGAAAGCTTTTTTTCCAAATCCTGAATCTGGGCTGTTAATGCTTGAATGGCACCATCATCCTGTTGAACTTGGGCAGTGTATTTTTCCACATTCAGCAAGGGTGGAACCCAGCCTTCCACCAGCCACTGACCAAAAAACTGGCCAGAAAAAGCCTTGAGCACCACCTCTTGTTCAGTTTTTGGATTATGGCACACAAGGATTCCCAGCATCAAGCCTGATGAGCTTTCTTGGAACAGAGGATTTTCATCAAGCTTCTGCATTAAGGCTTGGGCATGGTTTTTGGCTGGTTCAAGGGGAAGGGGTGGAAACATGGAAACAGTCTATAAAATTAAAGTAAAATTTTCAATAAAAATATTGTAATGACTACAAATTTGTAATATACTCCGTGTAGATTTATCCTTGGACTTCAGCAGAAGTCTTTATTTATAGAAGGAAGCAGCAGTTTCCTTTCAATTTGAATTTGGAGGTCGTATATGGCTTTGTATATTTCAACCGAGGCAAATAGATGCCTCAACTGTAAGAAACCCCTGTGTATGCAGGGCTGCCCCATTAGCACACCAATTCCACAGGTAATTTCATTGTTCAAGGAAAATAAAATCAGGGAAGCTGGACAAATGCTTTTCCAGAACAATCCCATGTCCTTGTTCTGCTCCATTGTTTGTGATCACGCCAGTCAGTGTGAGGGCCACTGTATTTTGAATAAAAAAGAAGCTCCCATCCGCTTCTCCAACATTGAACGCTATATTTCCGATGCCTGCTTGGACAGAATGGACTTACCCATGGCTGAATTAAATGGAATTAAGGTGGCTGTAATTGGTGGTGGACCTGCAGGAATTTCTGCTGCCATTTTGCTGCGTCAGAAAGGCTACGATGTGACTATCTTTGAAGCCAAGAACAGAATCGGTGGGGTGTTGCGATACGGTATTCCTGACTTCCGCCTGCCTCGTTCCATGATGGATCGCTACGAGGACAAGCTTTTGGCCATGGGCATTCAGATTAGAACTGATGCCACCATTGGTGGAGCCTTGGAAATTAACGACCTGTTCCGAGACGGCTACAAGGCTATCTTTATTGGAACTGGTGTATGGCGACCTAAAAAGCTGGGCATTCAGGGAGAAAGCTTGAGCAATGTTCACTTTGGAATTGACTACCTGTTGAATCCTGCCAGCCACAAGCTGGGAAAGAGCCTTTCCATCCTGGGAATGGGAAACGTAGCCATGGACGTGGCTCGTACTGCCTTCCGCTACGGTGTAGAAAAAGTTACCCTCTATGCCCGCTCAAAGCGAGTGGCAGCCAGCGACCATGAAGTTGAATACGCCAAGCTTGATGGTGCTCAGTTTGTATACGGAATGCAGGTTGTTTCTATTACAGAAAAGGGACCAGTGTTTCAGGAAAGTATCTTTGACGAAAACGACAAGGTAATCGGTCATAAAGAAGAGTTGATTCAGATGGAAAGCGACTCCACCATTATTGCCGTAAGTCAAATGCCAAAGAACAAGCTGGCACAAACCACCGACGGATTGGTAGTAACAGAAAATGGCTTGCTGAAGGTAGACGAATTCTTCCAATCATCCAAGGAGGGAATCTTTGGTGCAGGAGACGTGGTTTTGGGAAGCAATACTGTTGTACGGGCAGCTGCTACTGCCAAGAAGGCGGTAGAAGCTATGGATGCTTATTTGCAGGGACGGCCGCTTAAGTCTACCGAAGAGGCTGCAAGCTAAGATAGTTCAATAAAGGTTTATAGTTACAGGCTGGAGAAAAGGAACATTTCCTTTATCCAGCCTTTTTTATTTTGTCTCATCAACTCACAGAATCTTAACAAAAATCTAACAAAAATAGATATTGTGCAAACAAAAAACATTCATTATGTTTAGGCCATGAACATTATATCTTTTTTATTTCAGCTTATCGGAAGCCTAGGACTGCTCCTGTACGGCATGAAGATGATGAGCGACGGAATCCAAAAATCTGCAGGAGAAGGTCTCCAGCGGATTCTTGGATTAATGACTGGAAACAGAGTTCTGGCTATTATAACAGGACTATTTATTACTATGATTATCCAGTCCTCCAGTGCTACCACAGTAATGGTAGTGTCCTTTGTAAATGCAGGACTTTTAACTCTTAAACAATCAGTAGGCGTTATCTTTGGTGCAAATATCGGAACTACCATCACCGCTTGGATTGTTTCCCTCTTTGGCTTCAAGTTCGACATTTCTGCCTTTGCAATTCCTCTGTTTGGTGTGGGCTTCCTACTGATTTCCGTAAAAAGACTAAAAAAAGAGGCTATTGGAGAAGCCCTCATGGGATTTGGTCTTTTGTTCTTGGGACTGGATATGCTTTCTTCCATTATGCCTGAAATCAGTGCCGACAATGTGGCCTTCCTAGCAAACTTTACCGACAAGGGTGCCTTCAGTATCTTCTTAGGTATCGTGGCAGGAATGGTTATCACTATGATTATCCACTCCTCCAGTGCCGCCACCGCCATTATCCTGACCATGTCCTACAACGGCTTACTGCCCTGGGAATTTGCTGCGGCAATGGTGTTAGGAAGCAATATCGGAACCACCATCGACGCGGTGATTGCCTCCATTGGAACAAAGGTAAATGCCCGACGAGCCGCCCTGGTTCACGTACTGTTCAATGTGTCGGGAACCATTTTGGCAGTGATTTTCTTCCATCCCCTGCTAGCTTTAGTGGATGTACTTGTTCCTGGTCCTGTAGATCAGAATACTATCACCACCCATATCGCCATGCTCCACACTGTGTTTAACACTGTGAATACCCTTATCTTCCTGCCCTTTGTAAACCAAATTGCTGCCTTAACAGAGCGTTTGGTAAAGCCCAAGGAGGACGAGACTCCCGACCTGTATCATCTGGAAATGCCCCAGCCAGGAAAGACGGAGCATGCAGCTGGTGCCATCCTACTGGTGGAAAAGGAAATTGCCGACATGACAGAGGTAGTTACCCGCATGTTCCAGCGCATCCGAAGTACCTTTGCAGACAGAACTACAGCTGCTACTGAAGCTTTTAAGCTAGCACAAGTTCAAGATGAAGATTATGCCGATCAAATGCATCACGCAATTTCCCAGTATCTGGTACACTGCATGGACTTGCCCCTGACGGACAACCAGCGGAACAATGTTTCCCAGATGCTGGAAGTGGTGGCTCAGCTGGAATCTATCACCGACGACTGCCACAGCGTATCACTTCTTCTGACCCGCAGCGTGGAAAAGAACATGACCTTTGCCCAAGAAGACCTCGATCGGCTGGATCCCTACGTGGAGCTGGTTAACCGATTTGTGCTTTTTATCCGAGACAACATCAACCGGCATTTAAGTGAGGACAAGCTGAGTCAGGCAAAAACCATCGAGGACCAAATCGATTTGTTCCGCAAGAACCTGAAGAAGGTGGCTCGAAAGCGGCTGGAAAGTGGTGCCGACGTAAAATCGGAGCTGTTGTACATTGACTTGGTGCGTCAGCTAGAAAAGATTGGAGACCGAGCCTTCAGCATTTCAGAGGCATTGTATTTGACAAAGTAAAAAAAGAAGGGATTGCAAGAAGGAAACTTCTTGGCAATCCCTTTTCTTTTGGCAAGGCTCGATTGTATATCCAGCCTTTAACTCATTATTTCAATTAAAATCAGATTAGCTTACTCACTCAGCAACAAATTGTAGGCATCAAGGGGAGTTTCAGCAGCCAGAAGGTTCTCGCGCAGGCTCACGCTTTTCAGGCGGGAACTAAAGAAGGACAAGGTCTGCAAATAGTAAGAGTGCTGATTATAGGCAGCTGCAATCATAAACAGCAAGCGAACGGGAGTGTCATCAATAGACTGAAAATCGATGATGTCGCTACGGCAAATTCCCACAGCCATTACCAAGTCGGTAACGGAAGCCAAGCGCACATGGGGAATGGCAATACCACGGCCAATGGCAGTGGACATCAATTCCTCTCGCTTGAGAATTTCAGCGGTAAGCTCCTGACTATTTTTGATTTGGGGAGCAGTTCCCAACACATTGGAAAGAGCCACCAAGGCATCCTGCTTTGTGGAATGATTCAAAAAGATGATTCTGTCGGGAGAAAGAATGTTCCGCACCTGAACAATGCTAGAAGGAGCAGCTGGTCGGGCACTGGAAGAAAGTCTATCGTTTACCCACTTCTCAATCTCACTTTTCTTGAATCGCCATACGGTACCAATCTTTCCAGAAGGAATTTCACCCTTCTGAGCCCAATCGTATACTGTCCGCTCAGATACACGCAGGTAGTTTGCAACCTCATCTATGGTCAGAATATCGTCAATCACGTGGTTAACCTCTGTTTGTGGATTGTAATATCTATCAAAATTCACCCCTATTTTGCATTGTTTACCGTTTTATGTCAAGGCTTGCAAGAACTTGAATTAACTCGCAATACCGTATAGACAGGGGCTATTCTCGCAAATACATCTCAATAAATTATCCACAAACAGAAGGATTTTATGTGGAAGCTAGCTCGTGGAGGGAGTCGTAGGGATACAGCTCACCCAGGGTGGTCTTTACCATGTTTTCCCACTTGGGACCGAACCACACTGGTGTTTCTCCTGGAGCAAATTCTGTCAGCACCTGACGACAGGCACCACAGGGGCCCACGGGATAATCGCTGGCTGGGGTCACAATCACCAAAGCCACAAAGCTGCCATATCCTGCAGACATGGCGGTAAAGATAGCGCTGCGTTCAGCACAATTGGTAAGGCCAAAGGAGCGGTTTTCTATGTTTGCTCCCTTTATAATTGAACCATCCTCCATCAGCAGCGCTGCCCCCACAGGAAAATGAGAATAGGGAGAATAGGAATTCTTTGCTGCACTGCAGGCTGCGTCATAAAGCTCTTTGAATTTTTCTTCTGGAATAATCCGTGATTTCTGTTCCATGAGACACCTCTCTTTACAATTTCCTACTATTATTATACCATAACAAAATGAAAATCAAGGAAAATATTCATATCATTGTTTTTGCAAGTGTAGGCTTTTTAATACTTTACACATTTTTAGCCCCTCGCAGCCTCAGCACAGAATTACAGCTTACTCCCCAGTGGACCACATCCATTTTCCAAGAAAATCAAGGCACTGGAAATACATCGGCAACACAAATTCCCTTTCAACTGGGACAAAATATGGGATATTTTACCCAGGATGGACAAATAACCATGATGGAAAGCTATCCCTTTCATGCCACCATTTCACCAGAGTACCGAGCAACCTATGCTCCAGATTCTACCAGAATTCCTGTGTACCAAGTGAGCACTCCCGTTGAAGCAGGGCAACCAGATTTTTATTTAGAGGGAGCAGGCTTTCCCTTTTTTGCTGATGACCGGCTGTATCTTTTTGGACCAGGTGGCTATGGCGTTTCTCAATACAGCAAGGAAGAGGGCAAGCTGTGGCAATTTGAGCATGCAGCCCCTATTGTAACCTTTTCTTCCTCCGAAGCAGGTGCTGCCATCGGCTATGCCGACGGTACTGTTTTTATTTTTTCCAGCACAGGAGAATTGGTGCAAACCTTTGAGCCAGGAGGCAGCACCTATCCCATTATTTTAGGAACAGCTCTGTCTCCCTCTGGAAATCAGCTAGCCTGTGTCTCTGGCATTGACCAGCAGCGATTCGTCCTAACCCAGCAACGGAATGGGGTGAACAAGGTGGTATTCCACACCTATTTGGGAAAAAACCAGCGGGAACCAGTGCTGGTGCAATTCAGCAAGGATGAGAGCATGGTTTTTTATGCCAGTGGAACAGGAATTGGCATTGTGGATTGCACTCTCCTGAAAACAAAGGAGCTTCCACTCAAGGGCAACATCCTTGCCATTGAAGAATGTAACGAAAACGGTTTGATTTGTGTCCTTACCAAGGATTCTGGCCGCTACAATATCTATTTAATAGAAACAAATGGCACCTTAATCGGTTCCTTTGGCTTTAAAGCAGCGGCGGCCTTCATCAATGTTACTGATGGAGACCTGTACGTGGGCCGGGACACAAAGATTTCCAAGATTGACTTAACAAGAAAATAAGGAAGAAGCTATTGAAAAAGGAGCCAAGGATGAAGGGAAAAATATTCAGATTCTGTGTGATGGTAGCGGTGGCACTGGGAACAGCTTCTCTTGCCGCCTTTGACTGGCCCCAGGAAGGAGTGACGGAAAATTCCTTTTCCACACAATTTGGTCAACTGAGAGGAGGAAGCTACAGCAATGCATTGATTTTTGCTGAACCTGCCGATGTTTCTGCCATAGAATCAGGTACTGTCATTGCAATTTTAGGCGGCAACTCCAATGAAATGGGCTGGTTCCAATCTCCCTTGGGCAATGCCGTAATCCTTTCCCATGAAGACAGCATCCTTAGTGTCTACGGCAATCTTTCTCAGGTGTCCACCAGCACCGACACCCCAAAGGTTAACCAAGGAACAAAGCTAGGAACAAGTGGTTATTCTGGCTGGCAGACTGGACAAAACAGCTTGGAGCTGCAGGTTATAGATACGGAGCAGGAAGCTGCCATAAATCCACGAATCCTCATGCCCCGCTTTCAACAGGAGCCAGCCTTATCATTATATGGCATTACCGCCGTTGGAAGAAATGGGGAATCCTTTGAACTACGTGGAAGAAAGAGTGCTGCAGCGGGAACCTACAAGCTGTACCGTGGCCGTGACCAGGGATTTTTTCCTTACAGTTCCCGTGTTGTAGTTAATGGAGCTGAGGTGGAAGCTATCACCTTCAACAACCTAACCCGTGCTGGTCGTTGGCTCGCGGTTATTGGACGAAAGCCCTACAACGCCCAGGAAACCTACCCCACCACCGAAAAACAATTTTTAACAGAAATTACCTTGACCCAGGGTAAGAACACCATTTCCATTATTGTTGCAGACATAAACGGAAAGGAATACGGCCTTACCTATACACTGGAAGTGTGGTAATCCCACCAATAAAAAAAACTCCCTCCAAGAGCCTGACAGAAGCCTGTACATAAAGTTTTATAAACAGCCCTCATAGTCACACTGCCCTTGGAGAGAGCCTTTCAGCTCCAGCAATTACAGCTGATTAATCTTCGCCATACAGATGCTCAAACTCGTGCATCTTTTCCATGGCCTTTTCCTTACACATACCACAGCCTGTACCAATCTTGGTGCGAGCCTGAAGCTGCTCCCAAGTTCTATCTCCAGCCTTGTAAGCTTCTTCCAAGTCACGGTCGGTTACGTTAAGACAGGTACAAATTACTTCAACTTCCTCCTGGCCTGCAAACACAGGGCGTCCCTGCTTGGTGAGGTAGTCGTCAATGGCGGCACGCAGGGCCTTGTCTCCCAGTACAGAACAGTGGATTTTATTGTCAGGAAGGCCTCCAAGGCGAGCAACTATGTCTGCTGGCTTGAGCTTGTAGGCTTCCTCGATTTTCATACCCTTGCATGCCTCGGAAAGGATGGAGGTGGAGGCAATGGCACTGGCACAACCATAAGTTTTCCAGCGAACATCTTCAATTACATCGTCCTTAATCCGCAACAAAATCAACATCTGGTCACCACACTTGATGTTACCAACAATTCCCCGACCATCACAGGGCCACTGGGACTCTTCCTCCATGAGAACATTCTTAGGATTCATGAAGTGCTCTTTTACAATATCTGAATACAACCAATCTTGCATTTTTCTTGTCTCCTTTACTCGTTATTCTGTATATGATGCGGTGGACATTTTCCGAAGCCGCTCAATGACGGGAGGAAAATTCTCTAGCACGAAATTCACTTCTTCTGGGGTATTGTATTTTCCAAAGCTAAAGCGGATGGAACCGTGGGCCAACTCAGGGCCAAGACCAGTAGCCATCAGCACGTGGGAGGGATCAAGACTGGCAGAGGCACAGGCAGAACCTGTAGAAGCTGCCACACCCAGCAAGTCCAGGTACAGGAGAATGGCCTCACCCTCGGCACCAGGGAAGGACACGTTCAAGGTGTTAGGAAGCACCTTTGTTTCATGGCCATTGATGCGGATTCCGGGAATGGCCTTCAAAAGTCCATCCTTCAACTGTTGACGAAGCTTACTTGTACGGCTGGCATATTCAGCCAATTCCTTGCCAGCCAACTCAGCGGCATACCCAAAGGCTGCAATGGCAGGTCCGTTGTAGGTTCCAGCTCGCAGTCCATGCTCCTGATGACCACCACGAATCAGTGGCTCAATAGGAGTGCGTTCCTTGATGTACAGGGCACCGATTCCCTTAGGACCGTAAATCTTGTGGGCAGAAAGGGTTGCATAGTCCACTCCCCAATCCTTAAAATCTACAGGAATTTTTCCTGCAGCCTGAACAGCGTCGGTGTGGAACAAAGCTCCCACTTCATGGGCCATGGAGCACAGAGTCTTAATGTCCTGAATGGTTCCAATCTCGTTGTTGGCAGCCATAATAGAAACCAGCAGCGGCTTCTTTTCCAGAGCCTTTTTGTAGCTTTCCATATCCACAATACCAGCATCGTCAACAGGCAGATAGATTACTTCAAAGCCAAACTGGCTTTCCAAGCGGCGGCTAGATTCCAGCACACAGGGATGCTCAATGGCGGTGGTAACAATCACCTTGTTGTTTCGCTTCTTGGCCAGCTCCACCATGGTGTTGAATACCATATTGTTGGACTCAGAACCACCAGAGGTAAATACCAGCTCAGAAGCCTTTGCATTTACCAAGGTGCCAATCTGCTGACGGGCCTTTTCTATGGCAGCGGCTACCTCCCGTCCTTCTTGGTGCAGGCTAGAACCATTGGCATATTCAGCCAATTCCTTGACATAAAAATCATAGACCTCTTTGGAAAGAGGGGTTGTAGCATTATAATCAAAATAAATACGATTCATCTCATTTCTCGGGAAATAATCCCGCCTCCAAATATAATTCCATCTAAATATACTACAGCGGACTGGCCAGGGGCAACTGCCCGCTGTGGTTCATCAAAAACAATCTTGTAGGAACCGTCTCCAACAGGAATAATGGTGCTGGAGGCGGCGGGAGAGGCAAGACGAATTTTTACCTGACCTTTAAAGCTTGACTGGGGAGCATAGCCACCAGCCCATACCCAATTTTCGGCCACCAGCCCTGAACACAGCAGGTCTTGATCGTCACACAGCACCACCTGATTCTTTTGAGCATCGATGGAATGAACATAGAGGGGACGATTGGAGCTCACTCCTAATCCCCGCCGCTGACCGATGGTATAATGGTGGATGCCACGATGGACACCTAGCTTTTTTCCCTCCAAATCTACAATATCCCCTGGTTGGGAAATCTGGTCAGAAAAGATTATATCCAAATAGGTATCTGGAATAAAATCCTGACTTTCACTGCGGGAAGCAGCAGCCAAGCCCCGCTCTTGGGCCATGGCATAAACCTCCTGCTTGGTGTAAGCAGAAAGGGGAAAACGAACCTTTTCCAAGGTAGCCGAAGGAACACGGCACAAGAAATAAGTCTGATCCTTCCGCTTATCGGTGGCAGCAGAAATCATCACGGGACGCACTGATTCCTGGGAATCCACCTCATCTCCGTAGATAAGTCGCAAGTCCTCTGTTGGGCGTACCAAGGTGGCGTAGTGACCGGTGCAAAAATAGTCAAAATCTATACCCTTTGATCGAACCCCATCTAACAAGGCCCCAAATTTTACATTGGGATTGCAGTTAACGCAGGGATTGGGAGTGCGGCCATTTCTGTATTCCGCCTTGAAATAATCAAGCACATGGTGGTGATAGGCTTCCCGCACATCAATCACGTGATGCTCGATTCCCTGCTGCTGGCAAAAAGCCTGACATTGGGCTATATCAATGGCTTCATCTGGACCATAGCAGGAACCCCGTACCCCTTCAGCAGAGGGTGGCAGGGGCAGGTCATTTGCCCAGCTAGACATGGTAACTCCCACAACAGTACAGCCATGTTCCTTTAACAACAAGGCTACTAAGGTAGAGTCAACACCACCAGACATTCCCACAGCAACAAGGGAACCTGGCTCTGGCATAGAAAGTTTTTCCCAATCCATGAATAAAATATACTTCTTTTAAAGATAAAATGGAAGGGGTAAAACACATTTTTCCTATAGTTTTAGTATGAAATAAAACACTTATTGACAAAACCACACCTTTCCCATAGAGTAAAAAAAATCCCTTGGGGGCTATTTAATGCAACAGTTGGAAAAACAAGTTATTTTCACCAATGAAAAGTGTATTGGATGCAATAGATGTATAGCATCCTGTCCAGTTCCGGGAGCCAATATTGCAGCTCATCAAAATGAAAAGCGCTATATATTGGTGGATAACACCCGTTGTATCCACTGCGGTCATTGTCTGGAAGGGTGTCCTCAGTCAGCACGAGAATGCGTTGATGATACCAAACGTTTTTTTGAGGACTTACAATCAGGCCAACCCATTTCTGCCATTGTGTCTCCTGTACTGTGGCTCCAATATCCAGAAAAAGCCTCTCAGATTCTTGGTTATCTTCATTCCCTCGGTGTGAGGAAATTTTTTGATGCAGCTGCTGGTTCAGATATTGTTACTTGGGCCCATACAAATTACCTCCAAGAGCATACTGGTCCCATGATTTCTTCTACCTGTAGTGCCTTGGTAAACTATGTGGAAAAGATTCAGCCAGAGCTTATTCCAAATCTGGTGCCCATTCACACCCCATCTGTTTGTCTTGCAATCTATCTAAAAAAATATCGTAATATACAAGATCGTCTTGTGTATTTAAGTCCCTGTATTGCAGATTATGATCAAATCACCTCCCCTGAAACTCAGGATGTCATTACCTATCACGTTACGATTACAGAATTGATGAAGGCTATTGGAGATCAAGATATTTCAGCTTATTCCAGCCAGCTTAATCTTTTAGGAATCGGACCTAGGGGACGCTTATATTTTCCTGGTGGCTTAAAAGAAAATCTAGATCATTTTTTGGGAACAGCAGATATGAGAATCCAGCTTACTGGAATCGATTCCCTAGGAGAAGGAGACGGCTCCTTGATTCATCTACTTCGGGAAAATAAAGAGCGTATCTTCATCGATTTTCTTGACTGCAAGCATGGCTGTCTTTTAGGAACAGGAACAAAATCCCAGGAATGTCATCTAAAGGATATTCTCACAGAATATAAGCTGCAAGCTAGAAAAGCTCCTAGTATGACTCGTGAGGATAATCCCTACAACGGTAGCCTTTCTGAAAAAAGAAGGCTACAGCTTTTGCAAAGAAAATTTGCCAGCCTTTCTGCTCAGGATTTTCAGCGGAAATTCAATTCCCTGCGGATTCCAGAAAAGAAGGTGACACAGGAAGAGGTGGAGGAGGTTTTCCAAAAGCTTTATAAAACTACAGAGGTAAGCCGTACTATAAATTGTCAGGATTGCGGCTACAAAACCTGTACCCACATGGCAGAGGCTATTGCACGAGGATATAGCACTATCTACAGCTGTACCCAGTATCAGCAAGGCGTGATGATTAAAATGTCTACCACAGACATTATTACAGGAATTCCCAACAAGGCTATGTTATTTAAGGCGGGAGAAAAGTTATTTCAAGACAAAACCTTTGCCAACTATGTGTACGTGCTGCTGGACATCAACCATTTTGGTTCATTTAACACTCGATTTGGCTATGAAAGGGCTAATAGCATTTTAGTGGACTTTAGTCAGGCGGCCCAGCGATACTTAGAGCCAGAGGAACAGCTATTCCACGTAGAGGCAGACAAATTTGTGGCCATATTGAACAAGCCTCATCTAAAATACTACATCTTCCTGATTAACAATCTTATGCTTACTACCTTAACGGAGGATACAAAGTTTCCCCTAAAGCTTACAGTACGCAGTGGTGCCTACGATCCCGATGGAACAGAGGAAAGCTTTGCCGAAATTGCACAGACATTGTTATCTGCTATTGCCATAAAAAATCAAGGCTTTAACAATGAAACAGTCATTTATAATAAATCCAATGTGGATTCAGCCTTGACTCCCATGATGTACATCCAACAAATTCCCCAGGCCCTGGCTAACAAGGAATTTGAGATTGTGTACCAGCCCAAGGTAGGAGTTCATGACCACAAGCTTAAGGGTGCAGAAGCCCTTGTCCGTTGGAAAAGAGACGGAAAGTTCGTTTCTCCCAGCATATTTATTCCCATTTGTGAGTCGGCGGGCTTGATTCAGCAGCTGGACTTTTACATTTTGAATCAAGTATGCAACACCATGGACAGCTGGATTCAGCAGGGCTTGGAGCCTGTGAAGGTTTCTGTAAACTTTTCTAAGCAAAACTTTACCATGCCAGATATTGGAAAGCGAATCTGCAACATTGTAGACAACTGGCAGATTCCCCACAACCTTATTGAAATTGAGTTTACGGAAACAGCCTACAACGAAGATGAAAAGATGCTGGCCAAGGCTATCCGAGTGCTGAACGACAAGGGATTTACCGCCTCCATTGACGACTTTGGAAGTGGCTATTCATCCTTGAGTCTGCTGGAAAACCTGAAATTCGATGTACTCAAGCTGGACAAGTCCCTGATTGATACCATCTTGCAGAACCAGCAGTCAAAGATTGTAGTGACAAACATTGTGCGTATGGCAAAGGAACTGAACATGGAGATTGTGGCAGAAGGAGTGGAAACACGGGAAACTCTTCAGGTGCTGAAGGAGCTTGACTGCGACTTAATCCAGGGCTACTACTTTGACAAACCTCTGTTCCAGGATGAATTTGAGCAGCGGCTAAAAACTAAGCAATATCCTCTTTAAACTAAAAATCCCCCTTTTACTTTTGTCTAGTAAAAGGGGGATTTATCACCTCTTGTCCAACCGAGGGGCATTTAAGCTTCAGCGTAATCTAACCTCTTTATCCCAAAAGCTCCAGCTCTGCAGCAGTTAGCTCACGATAGGCACCGCTCTCCAAGCTGGAATCTAGCACCAAGTCTCCCATGGCAACACGCTTTAGGGCTACTACCTGATTTCCCACAGCTACCATCATTCGCTTTACCTGATGATAGCGTCCCTCGGTAATGGTAAGGTAGCACTGGTTTTCTGAAATCCATTCCAAGATGGCACTTTGGCAAAGATATTCCCCATCGTCACCTTCTGGAGCAATGGTAATTCCCTGAAAGAACAGAGCCACAATCTCCTGTTGTTTTTCTGCAGCAACAGCATCCCGTAATGTTACCAAATATTTTTTGCTGATGTGAGACTTGGGAGAGGTAAGGCGGTGGGTCATGGTACCGTCGGTGGTAAAAATCAACAAACCTTCTGTATCAATATCCAATCGCCCCACCAAATGGAGGCTTCCTCCCAGAAACTGGTGGCGAAGGCCTTCTTCCAGCAGGTCGTACACTGTGGAATGAAGCCCGTCCTTGGCAGAACACACCACCCCACCGCACTTGTTCATCATCAGATGGAGGTGACGGCGGAGCTCCAGCACCTGTCCTGCCACCTCCACAGTGTCACAGTCAAGATTAACGTGCTGATCAGGACTATGGCAGACTTGACCGTTAATCACGACCCCCTCTCGACGCACCAATTTTTGGGCGTCCTTTCGGGAGCCAAAGCCATGTTTTGCCAGTACCTTGTCCAGGCGTTCTCCTGCCATCACTGCCTCCTATTTTCGATCTTCCATAGGGATAAAGGTTCGTTGATTCAGAACGTTCTTGTAGGCAGGACGATAAATACGTCCACCAGCAATAACCTCCTCAATACGGTGGGCAGCCCAACCTGCAATACGAGACATAGCGAAGATGGGGGTGAACAACTCCCGAGGAATATTCAGCATGGTGTACACAAAACCAGAGTAGAAGTCCACATTAGTACAAATCTGCTTGTCGCTGGATTTTTCCTCTGCAAAAACCTCTGGAGCCAGACGTTCAATGGAACGATACAGTCTGTATTCTTCCATCATGTTCTTTTCCTTGGCCAATTCAGCTGCCTTGTCTCGCAAAAGAATTGCACGAGGATCGGAGATGGTGTAAACGGCATGCCCCTGTCCGTAGATAAGTCCTGTTCGGTCAAAGGCTTCCTTTCGGACAATCTTTCGCAAGTATTCCTTGATTTCCTTTTCATTGGACCAGTCCTTTACATTGGCCTTAATATCATCCATCATTTCCATAACCATCATGTTGGCTCCACCGTGACGGCGACCCTTCAGGGAACCAACTGCAGCGGCAATAGCAGAATAGGTGTCGGTATCGGCAGAGGATACAACGTGAATAGAGAAGGAAGAGTTATTTCCTCCACCATGCTCGGCGTGAAGCACCAATGCCAAGTCCAAAATTTCTGCTTCCAGCTTGGTATAGCTTTTATCGGATCGGATAAGTCGCAGGAAATTTTCTGCAGTGGACAATTCTGGGAGCGGATTGTGAATATACATGCTCTTTCTGTCATAATAGCGACGCTTAGCTTGGTAGGCATAGGCAGCATAAGTGGAGAATTTTGCCACTAAGTCAATGCACTGTCCCAGTACATTGGGTATGGCTGAATCATCAGGATTGGTGTCGTAGGAATAGCTAGCAAGAACACAGCGAGCCAGCTTGTTCATGATGTCTGGGGAAGGAGCCTTCATGATCATGTCTTCCGTAAAATTGTCGGGCAAGGCACGATGGGCACCTAAATAGGAGCGAAATTCTTCCAGCTGGCTCTTTGAAGGAAGTTCTCCAAAAAGCAAAAGATAGGCAGTCTGCTCAAAACCGAATTCATCTCGAGACACCGTATCCCGCACCAAGTCCTCTACATCGTATCCACGATAAATCAGCTTGCCAGGAACAGCCACCTTCTTGCCATCAATTACATCGTAACCGATAACGTCACCAATTTGAGTTAAACCCACCAAAACACCACGGCCATCAGCATATCTCAAACCACGTTTTACATCGAACTTTTGGTACAAGTCTGGATCGATGGGGTCATTTAACTCCACCAATAAAGATAGCTTTTGAACAATGAGATTCTCAAAACAATCAGCCAAAATCTTCTCCTCTCACAGTGACCTTGCCTAAAAACAAGACACTTACTGTATTCTTACAGTATATCTAAAATTACAGAAGGGAGCAAGGCAGAAAGAAAAATTACTGTTTTTACAAAATTTAATATTTTTATACTTTTTTTTATTTAAGAAAAATTGTATACTAACCTTTTACAGGAGAAAAAAATGCAAATATCAAAATTTTCAGATTATGCTTTCAGGGCTTTAATATACTTAGCCAACAATACGGACAAATTATGTACTGTGGAGGAATTGGCTGAAAAGCTAGAAACCTCTCCCCATCACATGAAAAAGGTTATTCATAAGCTGGCTTCTACTGACTTTATCATTTCTCTCAAAGGAAGAACTGGAGGCTTGCGATTAGGTCTTTCTCCAGAGGAAATTAATCTCGGAGAAGTTTTAACCTTTACTGAGGAAAATCTTAATCTTTTTGAATGTTTTTCTAATAGTAATTGTCCCATGGTTGCTGGAGGTTGCAAGTTAAAGAGTATTAGTCATGCAGCTCTTTCCAAATTTATTAATGAATTTTCAGCATATACCCTAGCAGATATTATATAATGAAAAAAAGCATCCTGAAAGGGAACCATAAAATAAGGCTCCCTTCCAAAGATGCTTTTTTACTTCATACTATCTTGGGATGTAATCGTTTTTATCTTGTAAATAAAATAGTAGTATAAAAAGATATAAACACCCACAATCACAAGCTTCCACAGTGGAGCCAAGATAATCAATGGAAAGAGCAACATCACAGAAGCCAAAGAAAGCAAAAATATCTTTCTTCCCAAAGACATGGATCTATGCTCCACAAAATCCTTGGCATACTTTTCATACACCCAGGTAGAAGTAATCCACTGATTGAATCTTGAAGAAGACTTCCCCAAGAGAAAGGCACTCAGCATCACCAAAGGTGTAGTAGGCAAAACTGGAAGGAAAATTCCTAGAACTCCCAATCCAAAAGCTATGACTCCGAGCAAGAAATAAAAAAATCGCAACTTATTATCCTCTACTTGCGTACTCTTTCTTTTCAACTTCGATAAAGATATCTGCAATTACACCGTAAGCCTTTCCCCAAGCTTCCAAAATCTCATCGGTGGCAGCATCTCCCAATACTTCCTTAATTGCTTCCAAAAGGTGCTTTCCAATAATAGGATACTGTTCTGGTACAACCTTGCGATCACAGTGAACCTTTGCAACCTTTTCTACAGCAGGCATTAATCTTTCTAAGTTTTCAATATTTTCTGCAGCAGCCAATACTGTCATGGCCAATGCCTTAGGCTGGGCGCCAGACTCCTGCTTTTCCATGTTGAAGAAGGGCTTAATTTCAGGGTTCTTCTCAAACATATTCTTGTAGAAGGTTTTAGTAATAGTCAATCCGTGCTCACGAAGAGCAGGTACAGTACTTTTTACAACTTCAATTGTCTTTGCATCTAGCATTTTATATCTCCTTTTGATGGAAAATCCTTGTTTTCCGTTGATGGATAGATAATAGCATTTAAAATAAAAATGTGCAAGTAGTTTATACTTTTTTTTCATAAAGACTCCCTTTTTTTTTCATAACTTGCTATACTATCACCATGATACAGTTAGTAGCTTTTTTAGGAAATTACGGAAAAAAATACGAGGGAAACAGGCATAATGTGGCATGGCTTTTTGCAGATAGCCTTTCCTTTGCAGATACTTTAAGCTGGCAGAAAAAATTTCAAGGCCAGTATGCCAGTAGTGATGCTTTTGGTAATCATCGAGTCTATTTTTTAAAGCCTGAAACCTACATGAATCTTTCTGGAGATAGTATTGGACAACTGGCTCGGTTCTATAAAATTAAACCAGAAGAAATTCTTGTGGTACATGATGAGCTAGAGTTACCGCCTGGTACTATTAGCTTAAAAAACGGCGGCGGATTGGGAGGCCACAACGGACTGCGTTCCACCAAAGCTGTCCTTGGTACTCCAGATTTTTGGCGACTCCGCTTTGGTATAGGCCGACCAGAACACAAGGATGTGGCAGGTTTTGTACTTTCCGACTTTACCAGCGACGAAAAAATCATCCTTTCCCAGATTTTTCCCGCCGCCGGAAATCTTTTAGAAGAAATCCTTTCTGGCAATGCTCCCAGTGATCCGGGAAAACTCTTACCAGAATGGAATAAGAAAAAGCTTTTGCCCGCCAACTAATTTGACAGGCTAACAAGTTTCCCGCTGCTTCAACAAGACGCAAGCAGCGGGACTAGAATCTAATCCTTCAAACCAGTAGCAATGGACACGCGCTTTCGGCCTTCCATTTCGTCTAGCTCAAGCATCTGGTTCATGAGAGAATCGGGATCATCGAACCGCTTTTCACGCCGCTTGTTCAAGATGGAGTACAACACTGGTGACACGAACAGGGTCATGAAGGATCCGGAAATAAGACCACCAACCAGGGTGAGACACATGGGCTGCATGGACTCAGCACCCTCTCCAGGGAAGAAGGCCATGGGAACCATTCCCAGCACGGTAGTGAGGGTGGTCATGAGGATGGGTCGCAGGCGGTTTCGTCCTGCAAGGAGACAGGCTTCCCGCACGGGAGTCTTTTCCCGCACCAGCTGGTTAGTAAAGTCCACCAACACGATACCATTGTTTACAACGATTCCCACCAAGGCAACAATTCCCACGTAGGCGTAAAGGCTCAAGGTTTGGCCAGTGAGTTTGTAGATGGCCACCACACCAATCAGCAGCAGAGGAATGGAGAAGAACACAATGAGGGGATCCATTAGGGATTCAAACTGGGCAGCCATTACCACGAATACCAGGAAGATAGCCAAAATGATAACCACCTTGAAGATACTTCCAAAGCTTTCAATGTCACGAGCCTCACCAGCAAATTCCAGCTCCACTGAATCAGGTAATACGATGTTCTGGCGAATTAGCTGCTCCACCATCTGCTGAACCTCTGTGGCAACGGCACCTTCCACCAAGCTAGCAGTGACGTGATTTACCCGCTCTCCGTTTTCTTCCCGAATGCTGCGGGGGGAGCGTCCTTCCTGGAAGGTGATAAAGTTATCCAGTGTCATCAATCCAGCAGATGAAGATACCGTAAGGGCACCTAAATCTGAGGGGCTTTGGATGTCAGATTCCTGCAGCTGAACGACAATGTTCATTTCCTGCCCTTCTCCGTGGAAAACGGTGGCAGTGGAACCAGTAATGGCAGTTTGCAGCACCTGGGTAATGGAGCTGACGCTCACACCAGCTTGGGCTGCGGCAGCGGTGTCAATGGAAATCTGGAAGCGAGGAGAACCGTCCTCCATGTCCGTAGACACGTCCTTTACCAAGGGCATACGCTCTTTCAGCAGGGCAACAATTTCGTCCATAACCGACTGGGCGGCGATGGTATTGGTGGAAAGAATTTTTACGTCAATGCCACTAGAACCACCACCAAAGCCACGTCCACCTCCTAAGCTAATGGTAACATCGCTCCATTGGTTCAAGTAGGGGGTCAACACAGACTTTACCTCTGCTGCCGACATGGTTTGATGCTCCAAGTCAGGCAGGTTGATTCTGATGGAGCCAGAGTTGGAGTTTCCCGTATTCAGAATAAGGGTTTCGTAGGCTCCATTCAGCTTTTCAATGACAATATCCTGGAAATCAAACAAGTACTTACGCACCACCTCGTTATTGGTACCGATGGGCATGGAAAGGCTTACGTTCACCATATCGTCGGCACTGGAAGAAGGTGCGAGGTTCATACCCATGGAGGAGAACTGGAGCACGCTTACCGCCAGCATTACCAATACAAGTGCAAGTACAATAAACTTGTTGTTGAGACAGAAATCCAGCATACCAGCATAGCCGTCCTCTAGCTTTTTCTGCACAAACTCAAAGCCATCGTCAATCTTTTTCAACAGGGGATTTTTCAAGGGCTTTTGTGTTCTTGTATCCAGCTTCAGAATGCTTCCGCAAAGGGCGGGTACCAGGGTCACTGCCACCACAAAGGATGCCACCAAGGAAACACAAACGGTAATAATCATGTCCCGGAACATCTGTCCAAACATTTCTAGCTGAGCTTCATAAATCAGCATGGGAACGAATACACAGAGGGTGGTGGCGGTGGAGGCAAAGATGGCAGTCATCATATTGCGGCTTCCCAAAATGGCTGCAATAGCAGATTTTTGTCCATTTTGGCGACGAAGCTGGATATTCTCCAAAATAACGATGGAGGAGTCCACTGTCATTCCCAAGCCCAGAATCAAGCCAGACATGGTCATGAGGTTTACCGTCAAATCCAAGAAGGCCATCGCCATCAAGGTGAGCATGAAGGAAATGGGAATGGAAAGCCCAATGATGAAGGAGCTTTTGAGACTCCGCAAAAATACAAAGATAATTAGCATAGCCAAGATAGCACCTTCAATGGCAGAGCTGTATACCTGGTTCAAGGTGGCATCAATGAGGGTGGTGTCGTCACTGAGGACGCTAACAGAAACACCCTTGGGAAGCTGCTGGTTGATGGTGTCCAGCATGGCGTGGATTCCCTTGGAAATAGTGGCAGCGTTGGTGCCAGATTCATTGGACACGTTGATATAAAGTCCAGGGCCACCGTTGATGTAGACACTGCGTTCCGTGGTGTCTTCGTAGACGTTTGCCACATCGTCAAGGCGAATGGCAGCGCCATCCTTGGTGGTAACTACCGTGTTGCGAATATCCTCCAAGGAGGTAAAGTATTCGCTGGTTACGATTTCAAAATCCTTGTCGTTGTGAGTAATGGTTCCAGAGGATACCTGCATATTTCTGGAAGACAGGGCGGAACGAATGGTCTGGGCTGTCAAACCAAAGGCTTCCAAACGGTTTCGGGACAAGTCCACCACAATGCGGCGGGTTGTTCCACCGCTTACCTCTGTAGTGGCAACTCCATCCACACGCTCCAGCAAAGGCTGTACAACAGTTTCTGCCAAGGTCTTTAGCTCGTCTACTGGCAAATCACCCTCCATGGCCAGCTGCATGATAGCAGCAGAATCCATGTTGAACTGGAAGATAGATGGAGCACCGCAGCCGTCGGGTAGCTGGTTGGAAACATTGGAAAGAGCCGCCGTTACCTCATCCTTTGCCTTCTTTAAGTCGGTGTCATAGCCGAATTCTAGCAGAATCTGGCTACGTCCGTTGCGGGAGGTGGAGGTAATGGACTTGAGACCTGAAATTCGATTAAGCCGAGCCACCAGCACATCGGTAACGTTGGCATCGATTTCCTCTGGCCCCACGTTGGCATAGGAGGTGATGATGGAAATCATGGGCATTTCTGTGGAAGGATACAGGGCAATTCCCAGCTGGGGAATGTACACCAGAGCCAACACACAGGCCAACACATAGAGCATGGTGATGGTAACAGGACGACGTACTGAAAGTTCTGATATGTTCATGCTTATCTTCCTGCAACTCGAACAGGCAAGCCCTCGGTAACAGAGCCTGCAGTAATTACCTGATCTCCAACCTCAAGGCCAGCAATAATCTGAATGTCGTTGTCATTGGCCAAGCCTGTTTTTACAATTTTTCTCAAGGCAGTGTTGTCGGCAGTAATCACAAAAACAGCAGGTTCATCGTTAAAGCTTCTGATGGCACCCAGGGGCACCACGAAGGTGTCCTTTTCTTCCTGTACCACCAAGCGAACCTGGGCAAACATACCAGGACGAATGGTTTTGTGGTGCTGCTCCAAAGACAAAACCACATCCTGGGTTCTGTTGGAGGTATTTACTACGGGACTTATGGAGGTTATCTTAGCCAAAAGCACCTCATCTGGGGCAGACACAAGGGAAACATAGGCAGGA
This sequence comes from Treponema sp., assembly GCA_016294105.1. Taxonomy (GTDB): domain Bacteria; phylum Spirochaetota; class Spirochaetia; order Treponematales; family Treponemataceae; genus Treponema_F. The sequence goes on along the minus strand of JAEDCN010000015.1, from coordinate 28,018 downwards.
AGCCCTGGCTTGAGATAGGCACTGTATTTTTCAGACACCTTTACCTTGATTTCTAAGTCCTCCAAGGAACCGATAACAGCCAAGGCATTACCTGTGTTCACCGTATCCCCCACGTTAAAGGGCAGCTGGATTATGGTTCCAGATACAGTGGCGGTAACAGGACTTACGACATAGGCAGAACCAGGGCGGGAAGGATCCACGTAGGCAATCACCTCACCCTTTTTTACGGAATCTCCCACCTGCTTCAAAAGGCGGCTTACCTTGCCAGAGGTGTCAGGATAAATGCTGGTTTGGGTTTTGGAGACCACATCCCCGTTCAGCAGCACTGTCTTTTGAATGGTTTCCTTTTCCATGATTTTTGCAGAAACCGTAACTGCTGCTGTTTGGGCTGCAGAAGCACCACCACGAGGCATTCCTCCCATTCCCCCCATGCCACCCATGGCTCCTGGACGCTTTCCCACCATGGATACAATTCCCACAGCTACAAAAACGGCGATGAGGGCTATAACAATAATTTTTCCAATCAAATCGCTTTTCTTTCCCTTACTCATTTTCTTCTCCTAGATTCCAAACAATTCGTATACTTCCTGCACCTGCAAACCTAGGGCAATGGCCAGCTGCTCTACTCCCGCCAGATATTGGGATTGGGAGGTACTTCCAGACAACTGGGCAGAAACCATTTGCTGACGACTATTTTCCATATCAGTTTGACTTACCAAGCCAGCCCGATACCCTTCTTGGGAAAGCTGGTAGGAGCGTTCTGCAATGGTTTCGTTCAACTTAGCAACTTCCACGGAATGCCACAAAAGCTTTACATTGTTTGCCTTGTTGACAATATCCTGACGAGCCTGAGCCAAAGTGGTTTCCAGATTGATTCGGGCAGTTTCCACTGAATCCTTGGACTTTTCCACCGTCAGGCTCTTTGAGGAACCGGGAATGTAGCCGTCCACAGGAATGGAAACCCCCACAGAAAAGGAGCCAGAAATAGATGGAGTGCCGCTCATACTGTTGCCTGTAGGTGACAGGCGGATATTTTCTGACAAGCTGATGGAAGGAGCCTTGGCAGAAAGTACCTGGGCTGTCTTTGAAAGCTCAGCCTCCTGCAAGCTCTGTCGTTTTTGAATAACATCAAGGCGTTGCTCAAGGTAAGAATCCACCAAAACTTGTGCCTCTGGTAGCTGCAACTGCTGCAAGGAAAATTCTCCCTGAGGAACGTATTTTTCTGTACTTCCAATCAACAGCTGGAATGCGGCTAAATCAGACTGGTACTGGGAGCGGGCCTTATCCAGCTGGGGTTCTGCAGAAAGAGCAGCATATTGTGCACGAAGCATATCTAGCTCCGAAGCCAGACCACGATTGTAGTTTTGCCGAGCTTGCTCGTACTGCTGGCGGGTCAGGGCCACATTGTCCTCCAGCACCGTCAGATTCTTGGTGGATGTCAAAAGGTTATAGAAGGAGCTGGCTACAGAAGACAGGATGTTTTGACGCTGGCTTTCATAATTTGTCTGGGCAATCTCATAGCGAAGACTTGCCAGCTTCATCTGCACGGGAATTCCTGCCGTTAACGAAAGGTTTAAGCCACCTGAAGCACTCCAGCTCCAGGCAGAATTTCCGCTAGAGTTTCCGCCAGCACCACCTCCGGGAGCGGAACTTTGGGGAGAATAGATGGAGTGGCTATTGGAAAGGCTTCCACTGAGACTGATTCCTGGCAAAAAGGAATTCCAGCGGGACTGAGCCTCCCGTTTGCTGGCTTCCAAAGATAACTGCTGGGAACGGAGGGTGGCGTTTCCCTCCAAGGCCAGCTTTTGAGCTTCCGCCAAAGTGATGTACAAAGAGTGACCTTCAGTCTCCTCTTGAGCTGTTGTACTCTTAGGGAGGGCAACTGATTCCACCTGAGCCCACAGCAAGCTACTAGAAAGGAGTACAACCGTCATCATGATGGTTCCAGACCGTAGCAACCGTAAAAATAATAGCATGTTTTTCCTCATCAACGAAAATTATAGAAAGCCTTCTTAAATAAAACTTAAAACTGGCAGGATAATTACAATAATATTTTGTTAGATTTTCTAAAACCATCTTAACAAAATTCCCTGTCAATGTCATAGTATAAAAACATTGAAAAAGAACAAATAACGAAAAGTTACGGTTAAATCCACGAAAGGAGGAAAGCATGGGAAACAAAATACTTTTAATAGAAGATACAACGGAGCTGGCAGCCCTCATCACATTATACCTGAACAAGGAGGGGATGGAAATTCGCCCAGTGGAAAGCGGAGAAGAGGCTTTGGCCACCTTGGAAAACTTTCAGCCCAACTTAGTGCTTCTGGACTTGAACCTGCCAGGCATGGGAGGCTTTGAGTTCCTTCAGATTTTCCGAAAAACAAGCCAGGTGCCAGTACTTATTATTTCTGCCAGAGACAGCGAGGAGGACATTATCCTGGGACTGGGTAAAGGAGCAGATGAATACATTACCAAGCCCTTTTCCCCCAAGGTTTTGGTGGCACGAGTTCAAGCCATGCTGCGGCGAACCTCCACAGCCAACGGAGAAGCCCATGTCCAGGAGCAGTCGGTGGAGTTCGGGCCTTACACCCTGTATTTTGACCGCTATCTTCTTACCTGCAACGGAGAGCGAATTCCACTTTCCTCCAAGGAATTTGCCATTCTTGCCCATTTGGTAAAAAATCCTGGCATTCCCCTTACTGCCCAAGCCATTTATCATGACGTGTGGGGACGGGCCTACGGCGATATTTCTGCGGTGGCTGTGTATGTTCAACGATTGCGGAAAAAAATCGAGGAGGATCCCTCCAAACCCAAATACATCGAAAATATCCACGGCTTGGGTTATCAATTCAATGGACTGGAGCGAGGTCTTCGGTGAAAATCAGAACTCAGTTCATCCTACTGCTGATTGCCCTTTTCTTAGTACCTGTGTTCATGCTGGGAGCCTTGGTGCTTTCCAGCTGGTTCCGTTCCCCCTCCCACATTTTCATTCCATCTTGGGAGAGTATCTCTCAACGAGAAGGATTTGAATCCAATCAGGAGGAATGGAATCAAATCAGGGATTTCATCGCTCAGCTACCTAAATCGGTGGATGCGGCTGTTTTGTCCTCCCAAGGAGAGGTGCTGCTATCCTCCATTCCTGGCATTGAGGTCCGTAAACGACTGACGGAAACAGAGTTGATGGAAGTTTTTTCTACCAACACCGATGACTACCTGTACCAGATAGACCGGCAATTCCAGACAGGAGAAGAGGATGGTGTCAGCTCCGATCTGATGCTGATTACACGACTACTACGTGAAGACCAGTACAAGTGGGACGTGGTGGTGGACCAGCTGAAGGCTATCATCAATGTTTTCAGTATCCTGCTGTTTCTGTGCATCAGCGGTATCATCTACCTTTCCCACGTACTTTCTCGCTCTATGGAGGTTTTGGAAAAGGAAACCCGTAACCTTGCCAAGGGCAACTTGAACAAGGAGATTCAGGTGCGGGGTAACAACGAGATTCTTTCCCTCACCAATTCCTTGAATAGCATGAGATTAGCCTTGCTAGAGGAACAAAAGCGCCGTTCTTGGCTCATTATGGGAATTAGCCACGACCTGCGAACTCCCCTGTCCCTCATCAAGGGATACACGGAGGCTATCTTTGACGGAACGGCAGACTCTCCGGAAATGATAGGAAAATCCTTGGAAATCGTGGGAGAAAAGGTGGATCAGCTGGATTCCATGATTGACGACCTTATTAATTTCGTGCGGATGGATTCTGGGGAATGGCGACAGAATATGGAGTCCATTTCCATTACCCCCCTACTTACTGACTATGCCCTACGCCTTGCAGAGGACGGCAAGATTCTTGGTCGTACCATTACCACTGACATAGACCTGCCCGCCGACTTGCGCATACCCTTGGACGAAGGCTTGATAATTCGAGTGCTTGACAATCTGTGCAGCAACGCCCTCCACTATACTCCTGCAGGGGGCACCGTCTCTCTCACTGCAAACCTTGCTCCATTCCACAAAAAGAAGCGGGGAAACCAGCGAGGTGGCAAAAACACCACCAAAGGCGACACCTTGATTTTGAAGGTACAGGACAGCGGCTGCGGTATTTCCAAGGAAGACCAGCCCCATGTTTTTGACCCCTTCTTCCGGGGAGACAATTCCCTGAAAAGTGAGGGCAAGGGCTTGGGCCTAGCAGTGGTAAAAACCGTGGCCGACGGCTTGGGCTGGAATATCTTGCTGGAATCTGAAAAAGGTGTGGGAAGCTGCTTTACCTTAGAGATTCCGGTGTGAGGAAACAACTTGACAACTTGACAAGTTACTACTATACTAATGTTATGGTACAAATGACGGTAGGTGAGTTTAAGGCACAATTTTCTCAAGTTTTAGATTCGGTGTTGCAGGGGGAAGAAGTGGAAATCCTCTATGGCAGATCTAAGCGGCCAGTGGCCCATGTAAGCCCCATCCAAAGGAAGTCACGAAAAATTGGCACCCTAGAAGGCATTGCAAGTTTTAGTGAGATTGACCATGGCAAAATCACCATGGAAGAGTTTTTAGGACTACAGGAAGTAAAAAATTGAAGTACTTGCTAGATACCCACACCTTTTTGTGGAGTATTATGGACACCACAAAACTATCTTCCCCGGTGCTGGACATTATTTGCCAAGGTAACACAGATATTTTTGTCAGTAGCATCAGTTTTTGGGAAATTGCTATAAAGGTCCAGTTGGGAAAATTGCAATTTACTAATTTCCACCTGCTCCACCTGCCCAATATTGCAGACCAGTATGAGTTTACTATTCATACCCCATCACCTTACGACTATATTACCTACGCCGAACTGGCAGCTGTGGAAGGACACCGAGATCCCTTTGATCGAATGTTAATTCACAGTGCTATTCGCAACAACATGACAATCCTTTCTTGTGACAGATGGTTTAAGGAATACAAAGCTCAGGGGCTCCAACTCCTGTGGTAAATTCCTCCTTTACTGCAAATTTTCAAAAAAAATTTGCATTCTACGGGAAGCACCCACTATCCTTTAGGACAGGTGGTATAAACATGAACAATGCAACAGAAAAATATATCAGTGTCCATGAAACAGAGCCCGGCCCCATGGGCTGGATGCAGGGCTTTCCTCCTGCCAAGGACAAGGTGCTGTCTGCTGCCGACGGCTCCTTCTTTACCTTTCCCGCCCTGCGGTACAGTGTAAACCACATGAGGGAATTCATTCCCACACGGGAGGTTCCCTGCAACAAGGAAAAGGAAGGTGTCCACAAATTCCACGTAAAACATCTCAAAGGACTGGATAGTGTGACCTTCATACCTTGGAAGGAAACAAATCCCATTACCTGGGCAGAGTCTTTGGAAAAGAACTTTACCGACGGTATCATCATCCTGCACCGTGGCCACATTGTCTACGAGCGGTATTTTGCAGGGCTCACTCCCTGGGGTCATCACGCTGCCATGTCTGTCAGCAAGTCCGTGGCAGGCTTGCTAGCTTCCGTGCTACTGGCAGAGGGCAAGCTTGACGAGCACCGCACTGTCGCAAGCTACATCCCAGAGCTGGAAGCTTCAGGCTTTGGCGATGCCACGGTGAAAAATGTGCTAGAAATGACTACAGCCATTCAATTTACGGAAAACTACGATGATCCCAATTCCGACATCTGGAAATTCTCCCAGTCAGGAAATATTTTCCGTGGCCCCAACTACACTGGCCCCAGCTGCTACTACGAGTATCTTCCCCTGATACAGAAAAATCCCGCCCACGATCATGGAGAGGTCTTTGGTTACAAGACAGTCAACACCACCGTACTGGGCTGGATTATTAGCCGTGTTACAGGCAAGGGCTTGGCACAGCTTTTGTCCGAGGTGATTTGGAAGCCCATGGGAGCAGCCCATGACGCATACTATCAGCTTGATCCAGCGGGAATTGCATTTGCTGGCGGTGGATTAAACTTGAACCTGCGGGATTTGGCCCTTTTGGGAGAATTGCTGCGGTGCCAGGGAAAGCTCAACGGTATCCAGATTATTCCCAAAAAGGCGGTGCTGGAAATCACCAAGGGTGGCGACACTTGTGCCTTTGAAAAAAGCAAAGAATATCCAGCTTTGGAAGGCTGGAGCTACCGAAATATGTGGTGGATTACCCACAACCACCACCAAGCTTACATGGCCAGAGGTGTCCACGGACAGGCCATTTACGTTGATCCTGTGGCAGAGATGGTGATAGCAAGGTTCGCCTCCAATCCCCTTTCCTCCAATAAATATATAGATCCTCTATCCCTTCCTGCCTATGAGGCGGTGGCAAACTATCTGCTAGGTTGCTAAGGCGAAAAGCTTCACCCCATCAGCTTTTTACCAACTGCCGGCCTGGGCTGTGTTTTCACCAGAAGCTTCTGGAAAAATGGTTTTGATGTGTTACACTGATTGCCATGGAAAATACAGCTTTAGGCTTTTAGTTTTTTTTATTCAGTTATAGAACGATTGCGGGCACCTGACGGTTGTCCTTGGATCAGGGAACAAACAATAGACTAAAAAATAAAAAATTGTATAATTAATTTTTATGAATAAACAGCAAGTAACCTTTACTAAAAAAGATATTCAAAATAGATTTAATATTTCTCTCGCTACTGTAAACAATTGGATAAAAACAGGCGTAATACCATCACCCAAAGATGGATATTATACCAATGAAATTTATTCTGAACTTATAAGTACCATCGAAACGGATACAGAAAAACTTCAATCACGGGCTAATCGTTCTTATCGTACTTCTTCAGATGTCATATTTTTGGGAATCAAAGATAAAAATCGAAAAGAATTGCTTATAAAACTTATTGAAAAATTTGAAGATAGTAATCTTTCCATGATGGAAGCAACAGTGTGTCTTGGAAAGCAAATTCTTATAAATAATAATTTGTACAATGAAAACTCTGAAATATATGTAAAATTAAATACAATATATAGTGATACAAATATCTTTCAGAATTTTTATATAGAAAATAAAAATGATGATATTCTAGGAGCATTTTATCAATCAATTCAAAGCATTGCCAATAAATCAAAAGAGGGAATGTTTTATACTCCTTGTGAACTCCTTTCCAACATAAACATTCCAATAAACACAAAAGTCCTAGATCCCTGCTGTGGAAGCGGGAGCATTTTAATCAATACACTTTCTACAGAACATAATCCTGACAATATTTTTGCCTTCGATATAGATGAAATAGCGCTTTTAATTTGCCATATCAATCTCATCTTATTTTTTAACAAGGACTCAATTTCTCCCCATATCGAAAAACGAAACTTGATTTTTCCTGAGCACGCTGATTTGTTTTCACTTGAAGATGAAAAGTATGACTTTATCATTACAAATCCACCTTGGGGAAGTAAACTAACAAAAAATCAGAAAGACTTTTTATTACATCATTATGCATTTTTAGATACAACAGAGGTTTTTAGTATTGCTCTGTATAATTCCCTAAACAAACTGTCCAATAACGGTACATTATATTTTTTTCTTCCAGAATCAATACTCAACGTTTCAACTCATAAGAGTATTCGGAATTTTTTACTTAATACTCATAGGAATATAGAAATTTTTCCCTTAGGAAATGCATTCAAAGGAGTCCAATCTGAATGCATACTTTTAAAACTTTCTGAAGTGACAAAAGAAGAAAATCGCATCATTGTGGAAAAAGACAAAAGGTATACCCTTAACATAAAGAATATTTCTCCTCCTCATTATCTGATTTCCTATACTGTTTGTGAAATAGATGATATTATTCTGAACAAGATTTATTCTGCAAAGTCAATAAAACTTCCTGAAAATACAAAATTTGCATTGGGGATTGTGACAGGGAATAATAAAAAATATATACATGAAGAACGGGGAGAAAATGAGGAGCCAATCTTTAGAGGCAAGGATATACTTCCCTATAGATTAAAGCAACCTCAAACCTTCATAAAATTTACTCCTGAAATATTTCAGCAGGTTGCACCTGTTTTACTGTATCGTACCCAGAAGATTGTTTATAAATTCATCTCAGATAAAATTGTCTGTGCATTAGATGACGGTAGTTTAGTTTTGAATAGTGCAAATATCATCATTTCAAAAGATTATCCTATGGAAATACTTGTCTGCCTTTACAACAGTCCAATTTATACATTCATTTATCAAAAGAAATTCAAATCAAAGAAAGTTTTGAAACAGCATTTCCAGGATTTTCCACTCCCTGTATTAAATTCAACCTTGATTCGCGATTTTAAAGAAATTTATGCAGGTATTATGATACATGACAAAACACAAAAAGATGCAGATAAAGTCATTTGTGATTATTTTTCAATTTCCGAAAGTGAATATAATTATTTAAAGGAGTATATCAATGGAAATACTTGAGAAAGAATTGGAAATTTTGATTTCAAAACTTAAAAATTCAGATGATTTTTACGCTGAAATCGAGACTATCCAGAATGCTTACCCATTCAACAAATATGAGTATATCATCACAAAGCTTGTTGAAGAAAGAATCCTTTCTTTTGACGACTACCTTGATTTAAGAAATGAATACATAAACAGAAACTTGTTCCTCTATGTTTTTGAAATTTCAGCACCTAGAGGGTTTGGTGACACATGGGGATTCAGTCACCTGCTTTCTGTAGAGCCGGAATTAAAACGCCCTTCAAAGAAAATTGATCCAACATACAAGGGGCAATATGATTTATATCTACCATACATGGGGGAAAGTATAAAAATTGAAGTTAAAGGTTCACGTGCTGTAGATAGGAATAAACCCAATGAACCTTTATATTTAAAAGCACTTTCTTCAAGTTCCACAAAAGATTTTCTCATGAATTTTCAACAGATAAAACCAACTTGCTGTGATGTCATGCTTTGGTTTGCAGTTTATCGAGATTGTGTGAAATATTGGGTTTTAAAAAATGAGGATATATACAACTTAAATTTCTCCCCACAGCATAGAAATTCTGAAACAGCCATCAGAAAAGACAATTATGAAAAAAGGGATATTTATGAAGGTCAAGTGATGATTACTCGAGATAATATCGATTCAATACAAGAATTCCAAGTTGAGGGCCGTGCATTAAGGCAAGCAATCATTGAAAAATATCTGGAGGCGAATCCGTCAAAGTGGGATTTTCTGAGTGATTGTGAAAATTGTATCCCTCAGACTTAGAAAATCCATGATTAAAGGACTTGGAAATTTGCAAGTTGCAGTACTGAGAAGAAGCCATATATCTTTTCTCTCACTTTTACATTTATTTAAAAACTGCTACACTGATTGCCATGGAAAATACAGCTCAGGCTTTTAGTTTTTTTTATTCAGTTATAGAACGATTGCGGGCTCCTGACGGATGCCCTTGGGACAGGGAGCAAACGCCTCTTTCACTGCGAAACACCTTGATAGAAGAATCCTTTGAGACGGTGGATGCCATTACCCAACAGGATCCAGCCCATGCCAAGGAGGAATTGGGAGACCTTCTGCTGAACGGCCTGCTGATTTCCTACATTTACCAGCAGCAGGGAGACTTTACCGTGGCAGAGGTGATGCAGGAGGTAGCAGAAAAGCTGATTCGTCGCCATCCCCACGTGTTCAAGGAGTCTGAAGGTCGCTCCCAGCTAGTGGAAAATATTACCACTGGCCAGCAGGTTATCTCCCAGTGGGATGCCATTAAGGAAAAGGTGGAAGGTCGCAAGGAAAAATCCATCCTAGATGAAGTTCCCCAGGGCTTTCCTCCCCTGCTGAAGGCATTGAAATACCAGAAAAAGGCGGCAAAAAAAGCCTTTGACTGGGAAAGCCCCGCACAGGTAATGGCAAAGGTAGTGGAGGAATTAGGCGAGGTACAAGCTGCCGCCGCCCAGAAGGAAGCCATCCAAGCAACAACAAAATCACAAGCCTCTTCTGGAGAAAAATGTGAGGCCCTCACCACCCACTCCACCCCACAGCTGGATGCAGCCCAGCTTCACCTAGAAGAAGAGCTGGGAGACCTGCTCTTTGCCGTCACCAACCTGTGTCGCCATTACCAGGTGGATCCCAACGCCGCTCTTTCTGCCACCAACGCCAAGTTCTACCGCCGCTTCCGCCACGTGGAGCAAACCATGGAGGAGCAGAACATTCCCATGACAAAGGAAAACTTTCAGCACATGGATGAATTGTGGGAAGAGGCCAAGAAACTGGAGCGTTCTTAAGAAAATAAACTACAGGGGATGGACACAACGCCACCCCTTTCTTTATCTTGCCTTCCGTAGTAAAATGGTTGTATTTGACAGGGAGGCATCATGGAAGAAAAAATGAGAACGGAAGAAATTATTTTGCAGCATTTGGGAGAGCCAAAGACGATCTTTGTCTTTCCCACCGGCTTGTCCGCCACCGCTTGGGCAGAAAAAATGCTAGATCATGTGGCAGCAGTGGCCATGGAACGATTTATTGCTTGGGACAGCTTCAAAAGTGAGGCCATACGTTCCCGCCACCAGAATAAGGCCAGTATTCCTTCCCTGATGCGAAAGATTTTTGCCAGTCATTTGATTCAAGAAAATGCCCGTGCTGTGGCCGCCAATGAAGAGCCCCTGTTTGAAAATCTCATCAATCCGCAATTTGCTCAGGAAGCCCAAAGCTTTACCAACTGGATTGCAGGACTGCTCCCCTCACTGGAAACCTGGCGAAAAAATCATCAGGCAGCAGGACTTGAGCTTGATGCCCAAGACAGAGATTTGCAAAGACTCCATCAACGGTATCAGGAATTCCTTGAGGAGCATAACCGCTTTGATCCTGCCTGGGAACAGCCGCCCTTTCACGATGACGGCAACCACTACATTATCTTTTACCCAGAAATCCTTACGGACTTTAGCGAATACCAGCACATTCTGGAATCAAGCTCTCACATCACCTTGGTAAACACAAAAACTACCAGCAAAAATCTGCCTCAGTGTATTTTCTACAGCAACGCTCGGCAGGAGCTGCGGGAAACAGCCCTTTTTATCCGCAATCTGGTGGAAGAAAAAGGTCTTTCCTACAGCGATATTTTTGTCAGTGTGCCAGACATGGAAGCCATGGCTCCCTATCTCCAGCGGGAATTCCAGCTGTACGCCATTCCTGCCGTCTTCCGTTCGGGAAAAAATCTTTCAGACTACGGAGCGGGAGCCATTTTTGGTCAAATCAAAAGCTGCCTTACCTCGGACTTTTCCTTTGAAAGCCTGAACAACCTGCTGCAAAATCACCATCTCCCCTGGAAGGAAGCTGAATTGAACCAGCAGCTCATTGCCTTTGGCATTGAAAACAACTGCCTGTGCTCCTACAAGGATGGGAATACCACTGTGGATGTGTGGCAAGAGGCCTTTAAGAAAAAGCCCCAGGAAGAGCGGCTGAAAAACCTGTACGAAACCCTGCGTCGGGAAGTCAAGCGGTTTTCCACTGCCACAACCTTTGAAAAACTGCGGGAAGCCTACTTCCAGTTCCGGGATAAATTCTGGGATATGAGCCAAGCCAGCAATGAATGTGACTTGATTTTAGGTCGCTGTATTACCGAATTGGCGGGACTAATGGACTTGGAGCAGGAGTTTCCTCAGATTCAGGTGCCCGATCCCTTTGGCTTTTTTCTGCAGGTGCTGGAGGGAAAGGAATACCTTGCTCAGACTCGACAACGGGGCGTTTCTGTGGTGCCCTACCGACTGGCAGCCTCTGCTCCCGCTGGTTGCCATATTGTGGTGGGAGCCTCACAAAAGGACATTACCTTGGTGTTCCAGCAGCTAGGATTTTTGTCTCAGCTGAAGCGAAACCGACTGGGCTTAACCGACATGAATCCCTCCGATGCTTTCATTGCCCTGTATCAGGAACATAGCAGCCAGCCAGTACGATTTACCGCAGCAGAAAAAAGCTTTTCTGGCTACGCAATTCCCCACAACGGACTGGAGGCAGTAAAGCAGGAGGGGCTTACTCAGCAGGATTCAGGAGAACAAAACTTGAGTAAGCAGGATTTCCTCACGGGAGAAGCAGCAATTTTTCAGGCAGTTCGGCAGGGACAGCAGTACCAGCAGGACTTTGTTCCCACCTACATCCAAAAGGAAGGGTTCCTTTACTGGCAACAACGGGTGCAAGCAGTAGCTGGCTCAAAATCTGTGGATTTTCATTTTCCTCACTGGGAGGAAAACATCAAGGCCAAACTGCAAACTTACGTCCCTCAAGACAGGGACCAGAATCACAAGTCCTTGCGGATTTCTCAAACCCACCTGAACGAGTTTTTTACCTGCCCCAGAAAATGGTACTTTAATCGGATTCTTTCCTTGAAGGAACCTGACACCCAAGCCCAACTCATGCGGGATGCGTGGATGGGAACCATCTACCACGAAATTATCCGTCAGTATTTGGAGCCCCTGCAGCGGTGTGGCAGCACCCTTGTTCCCCTGGAAACAGACGAGTTCAAGGGAGAATATCTTTTGCCAGAAGAAGATCAGCGGTTGGAAGATGCGGTGAACCTCGTCTTGCACAACCAATCTGATCTTTCTCCTTTGACCCAGGAGCTCTTGCTAGCTCAAAAGGATGCCATTACTGCCACCGCAAAAAAATTCATCATGAGCCTGTGCCGAAACTTTCCCCATCATCAAGTGGTAGCCTTGGAGGAAAAAATCACCTGTCAGCCCAAGCAGCTAGATAGCCTTTTGGAGAAACTTTGGGAAAAGGGGCAGATTCCATCCATTTGCAAGGATTTTCCGTCCACAGCAGCGGAACGACAGGCACTTTACCAAGAACTCCAAGCTTTTGTACTCACTGGTCAGCTAGACTGCCTGCTGAATAGCCCCGAAGATAGCCTGATTCTGTTGGACTTTAAGCTCGGTAACGCACCCTCTCCAGCAGAAAGTACTGTGGATGATCAGGGCATGATGCAAAACTTTCAGATGGCCTTCTACTGTCTTTTGTATGAAGCCCAGTATCTAGAGCGAACCATCGATTCAGCAGCCTTTATGACTATCAAAGATGGTGAACTGAACAAAATCTTTGGCTTTGAAAGTAGCAAGCTTCCTCAGCGGGAAGTCACTGTTTCCTCAAAGTCAAGGGACATTCTGCCTTACAATTACACAGTAGCCGCCACCCTTCAGTATGTGAAGGACTTTGCTACGGCCATTACCACCTGCAGCTTTCCCCAGCTGGCACAGGTAGACTACGACAGCTGCTCAGAATGTGCCTGGAAGCGGATTTGCAGAACCACCTATACTGTTGGAGGAGAAAAGCTATGAGCGGAAGGGAAACACAAGAAACTACGGAAATGAACAAGACAACAAATACAGTAACACTGGAACAATGGCTTTTGCAGGGAGACGGTAGCCAAGAGGGCTTGAATCAGGAACAGCAGGCAGCCGTTACCTGTAACATCAACACCGTCACCACCGCAGGAGCAGGAGCGGGAAAAACCTTTGTGCTGGCTCGTCGCTACAGCTATTTAGTGTGCATCAAAAAATACAAGGTATCAGAAATCCTCACCCTCACCTTTACCCGCAAGGCTACGGCAGAAATGTATTCTCGCATCTACAAAACCCTAGTGGAAATTGCAGATCGCTTTGAAAGCCCAGAGGCTCGTCAGGCAGTGGCAGATTTTCATGGAGCCCGCATTCAAACCTTGGATTCCTACTGCTCCAGCATCATCAAGAATTCCGTGAACCACTACGGCATCAAGCCCGACTTTGCCATAGACGACCAGCAGGCAAAATCCATGGCACGGCAGCAAGCACTGCCCTTTGTGCTGAACCATCGCCACAATCTCACCATTCAGCGGATGGCCACCACCACTTATTCCCGGCTAGACACCTTGGCAGAGGAGCTTTTTGCCCAAACCATCACCAACTACTCATCCTTGGCCAATCCCATCCCCTTTTCTCAGCAGCTGGAAAATCAACTGCGCTTTGCCGCCCAGGAATTTTTGACCAAGGCACAGCAGCTAGAAGAACAGGTGATTGAACTGGAAGCCATCATTCGAGATTTAGATAAAATCAGTGGCACCTTTTTGCCCAAGCTCATTGCTGCCCTTGGCCTGTATCGAAAGCTTGACTGGGATTTTTCCTTTCTTTCAGACTGGGAAACAGAGACTGGACTTCAGCAAGAAATCCTCCCGAATCAGCAGGAAACCTTGGTACAGTTCTGTGCCGCAGCAAAAAAGATTTCAGGATTGAGTCTCCAAGGTCAGAAGGCCGACAAGCCCTGGCCTGCCATAATCAAGTTTTTGCGGGAATCGGTGCAGCCTGCCTTGAATTCCTTGGCAAACTTTCTGTGCTTGAAGCAGGATGTGCTACAGGTGGCAGCTCTTTTAGATGAATTCCAGCAGCAATACAACAAAAGCAAGCGGCAGGCGGGAATCTTGACCTTTACTGATGCAGCCCAGCTGGCTCTAGAAATCCTCCGAAACCAAAATGAAGTACGGCAGGCAGAAAAGGAATGCTACAAGGCCATCATGATTGATGAGTTTCAGGATGATAACCAGCTCCAAAAGGAATTGCTCTATTTTTTGGCAGAAAAAACAGACTGTCACAATACCCCTTCAGTTCCTGTGGAAGACCTGGATTCAGGAAAGCTCTTCTTTGTAGGAGACGAAAAGCAATCGATTTACAAATTCCGTGGAGCCGACGTTAGCGTTATCAGAAAGCTGGCAAAGGAGCTTGGCAATGGAGATTCCACCCCCTCAAGCCAGGATCAAACAGGGGGCACCTTGAGTCTATCCTACAACTACCGCTCCCATCCCACACTGATTGCAGCCTTTAACGCCATCTTTGGTGGCCTGCCCTACGGCCCAGAAGGACAGCACCATCTATATCCCCAGGCCATCTTTATGCCAGATGAGGAAACCACTCCAGAGCACGAGGCCACTTACAGAAAAGTTTTGGCGGGAAAAAAACTAAAAGATGAAAGCCAGCAGGATGCCACACGGCACAGAGTCCATCTTTGCCTGTATCGTAAACCCCATGAAGCAGACTTGCCAGAAACTATTTCCACGGAAGACCTGCTTCCAGACGACCACTGTGAAGCCTTCTTTGTGGCAAAAAAAATCAAGGAGCTGGTGCAGCAGGGTCGCAATCCTTCGGACATTGCTATCCTTTTTGCCACCACCACCAAGCAGCACCTGTACGAAAAATATCTCAAGCTCCAAAGCATTCCCTACACGGCGGAATCCACCGTGGGATTTTTTCAGGATGCACCCACCAACGACCTATTGAGCTTCCTTACCTTGTGTCTCTATCCTTCCAACCAGACAGCCTACAGTACCCTGCTACGGTCTCCCTTGGTGGGAATCAGCTCCCAAAGCTTGGAGCAATTACTGGCAAAAAGCCAGAAGGATATAACAGCTCAAGGCTCACCACAAATCTTTAATCAAGAGGATAGCCAACTTCTTGCCACAGAAGAAGAAAGACAAGCCTTTATTCAAGCCTGTCAAACCTACCACCGGCTGGCACAGCAGGCGCTCACTATGCCCATTGCCCAGCTGGTAAGTCACCTGTGGTATAACCTGGGCTACCGCTATAAAATCCTGGAGCAAGAGCAGGCTCTGCAATATGCCCCTCTCTACGATAAATTCTTTCACCTAGCAGCCAAAGCCGATGCCAGCGGAACAAGCCTAGCCACCTTTGTCCAAGCTTTGCAAGACCAAGTGGACAATCAGGGAAAATTTGATGACATCGATATTCCTCTGGAGCAAAAGCGGGGCGTACAGCTTATGACCATCCACAAAAGCAAGGGCTTGGAATTTCCCGTGGTTTTCTTGGTTAACAGCAACGGTAGTCCCAAATCTAACAAAAACGCTGCCAGAGTCTATCCCCACTCCCACTGGGGCATTACCTTGAACCTGCCCACCCTGCCTCAATTTGCAGGAAATACCGCCACCTCAAACTTTTTCTATCAAGAGGCAAAGCAGGAGGAAAGCCTAAAAGACCAGGCTGAATTGCGACGGGTACTTTACGTGGCCCTTACCAGAGCCGAGGATGAAGTTTTTATCACTGCCTGCCCTGGCAGCCTTGACTCAGACAATCCCGGCAAACTGAAGCTCAGCGAAAGCTCAAATACCATGTTCAAGCTTTTGGTTCCCCAAATCAACTGTAACGTAACCTTGGAAGAAACAATCATTATGGAACCCCACTCTTCCTTTGATGCGGAATGGATTCCCTTTGTTACCCAACAGGAAGTGGAACAGATTTCCACTCCCCAGCAACAGGATTTTGGAGGAGAGAAAGTTCACGCTTCCAGCCCCTGGCACATAGCCCAGACAGTGGCTCCCCTGTACCAAGGAGAGGCTATTCTTCCAGCGGAGGAGGAAAATCCCTACCGCAGTCCCAGCCATCTGGCACCCAAAAGCCCAGAATACTGGCAGGACACAGAGAATATCTCTAGCTTAGAAAAAGCCACAGGGAAGGAGGAAAACCAGGCCTACGGTGAAATTGCTCAGCTGGTAACGAGCACCACAAAGGCCGATGGAAATCCCGCCTTTACCTATGCTGATTTTGGTTCCTGTGCCCACCTGTATCTGGACGCAGCCTTGAACAATCACCAGCCTAGCATTCCCACCCGCTATCTCCAGCACCTGAGCCCAGCCCACCAGCAAAAGCTCCATCAGTTGTGCTCCACCATGACGGCCAACTTCTTGAACTCCCCCACAGGAGAAGCCGTGAAGCAGGCCAGCTGGAGAAAAACCGAGTTCACCTTCAAGCTCCGTCTAGAAGATTACATCATCAATGGCTCCATGGACTTGATTTACCAAGACCACCAAGGACAGCTTCACATTGTGGACTACAAAACAGACCAGCAGCAGCAGCCAGAGCTCTACTATCCCCAGCAAGCAGCCTACCGAAAGGCCGCCGCCGCCATCTTCTGCGTGCCAGAGGATACCATTACCTGTAGCCTCTACTACCTGCGCACCGGCACTGTGGTGGACATTACCCAAGGCTGCTCGGCAGTAAATCTGGAGGAATTAGCCACATTGGTGGAATAATCGGTATCATCGTACTTTTCCATCCCCTTTTCTATAACCAATTTTCTACCATTAGGGGAGCAATTTCCGTTATGGGAGTAAAGTCTGCCACGTTGCGGGTAACGAGAATCAAGTTGTTTGCAATGGCACAGGCAGCTATCATCATATCAAAGGTGGAGCCAAGCCGTCCTCGTTCCTTCAAACTTTTGACTAAATGGGCATACATCATGGCACAGGAGGAGTCAAAGGAAATGATTTCATAGTTCTTTTGGATAGTGTCCACGAGGAACTTCATCAAGGCTTCCTGACGCTTACCAGATACTAGCGTTTGTACTCCCGTCATAGCTTCTGCCCAGGTAATGGAACAAATACAGGAACGCTCCAGTGTTTCAGCCATACGATGCAGCACCGTAAAGGAAGGCTCAAGCTTTGTTGGCTCTGAAATAATATTTGTATCCAAAAGATACACCAAGGGAGGAGTCATCTAAAATCCTCCCCGTGTCGCACTAGAAATCCTTCAGCCTCCTGAGAAGCAGGATTAAAAATGGCATCGATTTCACCGTCTTCAAACAATGCACCATAGTTTTCCCTCCAAGCACAAATCCCTTGCAAAAAGGCTGCACCTCGTTCCCCAGAAGCAGACTGGCCACTGATATAGGCCACCACCTTTCCATGACGAGTCACCTCCACCTCATCACCTTCTTCCACAAAATGAAGCAATTTAGGTAGCGTATTTTTAGCTTCCCCCACAGAAACAGAAATCATAGTAAGCACCTCAGTAAAATTTAGCCAAAATATTTTATTTTTAGCTAAATTTAGCTTACTACCAGAAAACTATTCTGTCAAGTACAAGCTCCTACTTGCTAGGCAAACTTCATCCACAATCTTTCCCTCCGCTAAAACCAGTTTTCCACCATTTTCTCCCCCTTCAGTAACATTGACCAAAGGAGCCCTTCCCACTATCATGATGCCATGAAGTTGACTATTTCCACACCGCCCCGCCTAGTGCTAATTGACCTAGACGGAACCTTGCTTAAGGACGACAAAACCATTTCTCCCTACACCCTACAGGTGCTGAAGCAGTGCCAGCAAAAAGGCATTCTCATTGGATTTTGCACCTCCCGTGGAAACACCAGCATTCACCACCTGATTACCCAGGTGCAGCCAGATATTGTGGCCACCAACGGCGGGGCTACTATTCAGTACCGAGAAAAGATTATCCACCACCAAGGCTTTTCCCAACAAGAAACCCAGGCCCTGCTGAATGCCGCCTACCAGATTATTGGCCCAGATTGCGAAATTACCGTAGACACAGAAAACCAACTGTTTTGGAATCGTGGTGATGATAAATCTGTTATGTTCCATCCCCAGGCAATAGAGCATGATTTTAAGGATTTTCCCCACTGTGCATTAAAAATCTGCGTGCAAACTGACCACAAAGCCCTGGCAGCCGCCATTGCCCAAGTGGTTCCCCACTGCCATGCCATCCTCTTTTCCGACGTGCCCTGGCATAGCTTTGCTCCCGGCAACGCCACAAAGGAAGCTGCAACTCGCCGTCTTTCCCAGGAGCTGTCCATTCCCTTGGAGCATATTATGGCCTTTGGAGACGACTTTAACGACCTAGGGATGATTTCCACCGTGGGCTATGGCATTGCCATGGGAAACGCCATTCCAGAAATAAAGGCCGCTGCCAAGGACATTACCTGCACCAACAACCAAGACGGCGTTGCCCGCTACTTGGAACAGGTGTTACAGCTCCAAGGGAATAGGTGATTTTCAAGATTTCGACATAGCGAGGGGATAGAGGAGATTTTCAAGACAGCTGGATTTACAGCACTACCTACTCACCAGTCCTGCTTTCGTTTTTCAGCAGGAACCAGCTGCTGTCTGTCGTAGGGAATGGTGAACTGGCTTGCACTTCCGTTTCCAAAACTATTGTAAGGCTTAAAATCTTTTTGTGCTAACCACAAATAAAATCGTTGACCGTATCTAGCATGAGGATAACGGAAAGTCTTTTGTCTTCTCTCCCCTATTAAATTCGAAAGGTTCTCCAATGATATCTCCTAAAATTGCTCCGTACAGAATTCCTCCGTAGAAAATTCAAAAAATTTTAAAAGCAATGATGTTATCATATCACAGGAAATTTTTATTGTAAAATATCTTGACTTCTGACTTTTTGGGAATTATACTTCAGATTAGTCGAAAAGAGGTGAAAATATGTTTATTAACCGTCATATAATTTCATATATTCATAGAATGAAAAATCAGTTTAGAGTTCTTTTAATAACTGGTTCTAGGCAAGTAGGAAAATCAACGTTGTTAAAGGAAAAATATCTTTCGGAATATGAATATGTAACTTTGGACGATTTTTCAGAACTTTCCCTTGCACAAAGTGATTCAGCTCTTTTTTTCAAAAATCATCCTATACCTATAATTATAGATGAAGTTCAACGTGCTCCCGATTTATTTCTTCAAATTAAGTTAATTGCAGATAATCAAACTGAAAAAGGAAAAATTATTTTAACAGGTTCCCAAAGTCATAAACTTTTAAGCAAGGCAGCAGATTCTCTTGCAGGACGAGTTTGCTTAATCAATATGGCTTCCCTTTCTTTACGAGAAAAATACAATATTGATTTTAATACAGAGTTCTTGCCAACTGCTGAATATTTTTTAGACCGAAAAAAATTTATTAAACCTTACGAAAATCTCTGGCACCATATTTGGCGAGGAAGTATGCCAGAATTAGCTGATGAATCTATAGAATGGGAGTCTTTTTATCGTTCTTATATTAGAACTTATTTAGAAAGAGATGTCGCAGATTTAATAAATTCAAAAAACTTAGTGAAATTCAACAATTTTATGCATTGCATTGCAGCCCGTGTTGGAGAACTTTTTAATGCAGATTCAATTACGCAAGATATTGGTGTTTCAAATAAAACAATCACAGAATGGACAAATATTTTAGAATCTTCTGGCATTATTCGACTTTTACAACCTTACGAAAAAAATATTTCAAAACGAGCTATAAAAAGTCCCAAAATTTATTTTATGGATACAGGTTTAGTATGTTATCTTGTGGGCTGGTCTTCTTCACAAACTGCAATGAATGGTGCAATGTCAGGTGGACTTTTTGAAAATTTTGTTGTTAGTGAAATTATTAAATCATACTATAATGCAGGACACGACACAAAACATATTTATTTTTATCGTGATAAGGATAAAAAAGAAATTGACTTAATTATTGAAAAAGACAATATTCTTTATCCAATCGAAATAAAAAAATCAGCACACCCAACTTTAGATATGGCAAAATATTTTTCAGTTCTTTCTAAAAATTCAGAAAAAACAGTTGGACAAGGTTGTATTTTATGCCAATGCAACAAAATGCTTTATTTAAGTGAAGATATAATTTCTGTTCCAGTGGAATTTCTATAGGGAATTTCGAAAAACGGCTTTTAATAACCTTCATTTTTCAGCAGAAACCAGCTGCGGCGGCTTTCCAGTATTCCTTCTTTTTGTAATTTGCTGATTTCAGCAGAAAGGGCACTTCGTTCCACGCACAGGTAGTCTGCCAGCTGCTGTCTGTCGTAGGGAATGGTGAACTGACTAGCATCAGTTTTTTTTGCACAGCCAAGAAGGTAGTGCATCAATCGTTCTCGAATGGAGCGATGGGAAAGGAGCTCTAGCTTTTGATTCAGTTGAATAGTTTTTGAGGCTACTATGGCCAAAAGGTTTCGGATAAGGCGACTGTGAAAGCCACAGGAAGAGGAGCACACCGTCATAATCCGCTGGCAATTCAAGATAAGAACGGTGCTGGCAGTTTCTGCAATGACACTCACTGGATAGGAGTCAATGGCAGCACAGGCAAAGGCTTCTGCAAAAAGTCCCGCAGCCTCTAGTCTAGCCACAATGGTACGGTTGCCGTAATAATCGTCCCGTACCACCTGCACCGCTCCCTCCAGCACAATGCCCATGTCCGTGGCTGCATCCCCTTCCCAAAAAATAGTCTGATTCTTTTCCACCGCCACCCTTCGTGCCCCAAGACACTCCAACAAAGGAGTAATCTCATCTGTAGCAATACCTGCAAAAAGGGGGCAGCGGGAGAGAACTGGATGACTCATGGAATTACAGGTCGTCTTCCAGGGCAGAGGCTTTGGCGTAGGCAGTAGAACGAGCTTCAAAGAAGTCGGTTTTTACCATGTTGGCGTTGGAATAGGCAGAAACCCAAGCCATGTCCTCTGGCTCCTTGTCGTAGCCAGGATACAAGGGGTCAAATTCCAGGTTCATCCACCGTAGATTTCCCAAGTACATGATATAATCCTCCACCATCTTGGTGGTAAGTCCGGGAATCTTGTCTCCAATAACGTATTTTCCCCACTCAATTTCCTGACGAACACCTTCCTTCATCATATCAGCATAAATCTGCACCTTGTCGGGGGTAAACATCTCAGGCTCTTCTTTTTTCAGTTCCAGAATAATGTTCTTGAACAGCCACAGGTGGGTGTTTTCGTCACGATTGATGTAGCGAATTTCCTGAGCAGAACCAGGCATCTTTCCATTGCGGGCCAGGTTATAGAAGAACATAAAGCCTGAATAAAAATAGATTCCCTCAAGGATGTAGTTTGCAATCAGCACCTTCATAAAGCGGAAGAAATCCTTATTTTCCTGAAACTCGTTATAGCAGTTTCCAATAAAGGTGTTTCGTCTCAGCAAATGCTCGTCAGTTTTCCACTGATAGAGGATGTCATTCCGCTGTTCGGGAGAGCAAATGGTGTCCAGCATGTAGGAATAGCTTTGAGAATGTACTGCCTCCTGAAAGGTCTGGATGTTCAGGCACAGGTTCACCTCGTTGGCGGTAACATACTCAGATACGTTGGGGAGATTGGCAGTCTGAATGGAATCAAGGAACACCAAAAATGACAAAATCTTGTCGTAGGCAGTTCGCTCCTCCACAGACAGCTTGGGATAATCCTTTGTATCCTGAGCTAGGTTGATTTCCTCTGGAATCCAGAAGTTATTCATGGCCTGACGATACCAGCCAGAAACCCACTGGTACTTCATGTTGTTAAAGTCGTTGAGGTTGGTGGTGTTTCCGCCAATCATCCGCCGCTGTCGAATATCGATATCCCCGTCAGGATTGAACAAGGGTCTTTTTACTAAACTCATAAATCTTCCTCCTTTAAAATTACTTTATGCTACCAAGAACTTGTACTTTACCATGTCCGTTCCAAATACCTTTAGGACAGAGAGACAGCCGTGGAAGAATGTGACATAAAGTTATACAAGAATTCATGTGGTGTCAAGAAGCTGAGAGATTCATGGGGGGCAGTATAGCAGATGTAAACTAATAGTAAAAGGGGGAGGGGAAGCCAGGAGCCCACCGCCGGCTTACACTTCGCTACGCTCAGAGGGCGCCGTCAGTAGGCACCCCCTGGCTTCCCCTCCCCGCTGGTACGTTAGGTTGACTCTACTGCTAGATAGGGATTTGCCCTGGCGGGCAAAGGGGTTGGTTCTCAGGAGCCCACCGTCAGCTTACACTTCGCTACGCTCAGAGGGCGCCGTCAGTAGGCACCCCCTGGCTTCCCCTCCCCGCTGGTACGTTAGGTTTGCGCTACTGCGGGGTAGATACATTGGTTCTCAGAGGAGTGAATGTTAATTCTTAGTTCCTGTCCTCAGCCACAGCTCGGCCTTCCCCTGGTTCTCGTCTCCGTTGTCGTTTACATAAACGGCATCCCTTCCGAATCGTGCCACGACCTTCGCCAAAAGGGGCCCAGGCTTCAAGCTGAATACCGTACTTGTCATTCCATTTTTTTGCCTCTATCTGCTGGTTCAGTGGGTGGCA
This sequence comes from Treponema sp., assembly GCA_016294105.1. Classification (GTDB taxonomy): domain Bacteria; phylum Spirochaetota; class Spirochaetia; order Treponematales; family Treponemataceae; genus Treponema_F. The sequence goes on along the minus strand of JAEDCN010000015.1, from coordinate 5,220 downwards.
CTCAACCTGATTCACCATGGGCTTGATTCTGTTGAAGGACGCAAACTCCACCATGCGGTCGGCATAAAAGTTGGAGATTCCGATAGCCTTTAAAATTCCTTTTTCATAAAATTCTTCAAGAGCGCGCCATGCACCGTAAGCATCACCAAAAGGCTGATGAAGCAGCATGAGGTCAATGTAATCAGTCTTGAGTTTCTTAAGCGATTCTTCCACCGACTTCTTGCACGCCCCATAGCCGTAATGCTCAATCCAGACTTTTGTGGTAAGGAAAATATCGTCCCGCGCAATGCCCGATTTTGCAATTGCATTCCCCACTTCTTCTTCGTTGAAATACGACTGCGCCGTGTCAATGGAACGGTAGCCCACTTCCAGCGCATCCGAAACGCACCCTCCGCCTCCGCCTTAGTCACCTGATACACGCCATAGCCCAGCTGTGGCATTTTGATTCCGTTTGAAAGTGTTATGTAGTCCATATATGTCTCCTGAAAGTAAATTGTTTTCTAAAATAAGAGTAGCGTGCAGACAGTCCTTTTGTACAATAAAACTTTCGTAATGCGGTATTCGCCGTGTGCATAGCAGACATAGCAGGATACAGGGCGTTCCCCTTCGCTACGCTTCGGGTCGCTATGTTCGGGGTTCCGCCTTTCGGCTTCATTACTCCATTCGCTCCGCTCATTCCGCAACGCCCGCCCTTGGCGGTCGCCCCTACCAGCGCTAACGCATTTCATTATATTTCTCTCTGCAAACTTTCAATAGCTTCTTCGAGCAGTTTTATTGTTTTTGAATGGTCATTTTTTTTGTTGCTTGATTTTCCAGTTACCAAAAATTCTACGGATGTGTTCAAGGCATCTGCTATTGTTACAGCCTGTTCAGCGTTCGGAAGTCTGTCTCTGTTAATCCACGATTGCAATGTATTGTAACTTTCATTGATTTTTTCAGCTAAATCTCTCTGTGTCATGTCCTGAAAATCTAATTTATCTTTAACTCGTAACCAAAAATCCAACATAAGTAAAAAATAGCACAAATGTACTATTCTCTACTTGACTATTCTGCTATTTGTACTTATTATAGAGATGTATTAGCACAAATGTGCGAAATTTTGGTGATATACATTACCATAAAAAAGGAGGAATCTGTATGGCAGATTTAAAATCGGGATTGATCTTAAAGGATGGCGAACAACTCGTCATGGAAATTGAAGCGGAACTTTGGGCAACTAGTTCAAATCCATTTGCGCGTTTATTAGGTGAAATTAATCGAGTTATTGCTATGATCTTCGGAAACAGAAGAAAATGCTTTGTCGTAATTACAAACAAACGCGTTATTAACGTCGTAAATATCGTTAATTGTTATTGTTTTAATACTGGCCGAAAGGTTAAATATTTACTTCCATCTGCTGTAAAAGAAGTAAGCTACTCAAAACATGCTACATGCGGATGTTTTTGTCCAGCCTACTATTTTCAGTTTGAAACTCTGACAGAGAATACACGCATTATGCTTAAAGGCGTAGATGAAGGGGGAGCACAGAAAACTGTTGATGCATTCTACAATGCAATAGCTAGAGCCCAGATGGGAAATGAATAGAATTCTTAGATTTTACTATCTTAATATATATTCTTTTCTTTTACTCTTTTTAAGTTTTGTTATTATTGCTGTGCCGTTGTACAAAATAACGGCATGGCTTTTAGTTCTTCAGATAATACTTGCTATTTATATCTTTATCCAATCGATAAAATTATTTTCTAGTTGGCCGGATAAAAAACTAAAATATAAAATTCTTATGGGCAAGAACAAAAACGAGTTTAGACCAGAAACTTTTAAAGCGTTTATGCAGATGCCTTGTGGAAGACTTTTGACAAAAGCAGTTCTAAAAGATTTAGGTAAAAAATCAGAGTATAAAAACCTTATAAAATATAAAACTCCATTTTTAAAATCAATAAAAAACAACTTTGTTCCTGAAAAAACGGTAATTTACATAAACGAGGAAATTAAATGACAGTATTAAAATATTTTATAGCCAGCATAATTGGTACAGGAATTGCACTTGTAATGAATCTTCTTTTTGCTAGAAAGGTTGGAAATCAAAAATGTAAAAGTATTATAAACTTACTTTCGTTTTTAGTGAGTATTGTTATTTGCAATTTTTTTGTTTTTTCTGCACAAGCAAAAATCTATGTTTCAAAAACACTTGATTTTGCAATTCGGACTACAGAAAATAAAATAAAGGAATTTTCACCGGAACTTCTTAAACTTGAATATGACGCCTCGACAATTACAGAACTTACAGACGAAATATTAAACCTAAAAACGGAGATTACTGAATCAGCAAATTCAAATGAAGAAAAAATCATAACCCGTATTGTTCTCGATTCATTTATAAATACAATAACTGGAAAAACAGAGATTATTTCAAATACTATTTCTTATTTTCAAAAAGAAAACGGGAAAATTTCTGCAGATTCTCTCTTGCAAGGGGCAAAGAAAATAATATTGGAAAAAGCATCTCCGTATTTTTTCATTTTTAAGATGTTAGTAATTGTTCTATTTGCTGCTTATTTCATAATTTATCTTTGTCTTTGCTCATATTTTAAAGGCGAGAGGAAATTTTATAATAATTCCATTCAGTTTGGAGATGAAAATACTTCAGCTGGAATGGAAAATAAATTTTAATATTGGAGGATTTAATGAAAAAAATTTTTCAGTTATTGCAATTCTTATGGTAGCGGCAGTCGAACTGTCTGCTTCGGATGTCAGCGATTTGCTTGATAAGGCAAAAGAAGCTTATATTTCTGGAGATAAAATAACGGCAATCCAAAATATCGATGAAGCGAAAAAAATCATTGAACAGGAAAAATTAGATTCAAATATCGATGACTACACAGAAGTTGCAAACTGGGATATCGTAGATTTAAAATCTGAGTTTTATATTGGGAGAAAAGTCAAGCTTTATGGAACATATTATGGAATTTCTGGAAAAGATTCGATAAATATCGAACTAAGAGGGTGTACGTTTGATTCTTCGCTTATAGACCAAATACTCACTCTAGAAAAATTTAATAAATACACATTTTATGGAACAATAAAAACTAAAACATATGGTTCACCATTTTTACATGTTGAAGTAATTCAATGAAGGAGTAAAACTATGGGAGACAAAAATAGTTCTTTAACAAGAGTTATACCGTTAATGGATCTGCTGATTAAAGACACCGTAAATTTTGACAAATTTTTTACAATTTTCAATAAAAAGATTGAAATTGACTACCCGATTATTGAATATCGTTATGGTTATGATGAAAAAGCAATACAGCCACCGAGAAGTATTTTAAAATGGCTGGTTGAAAATACGGACAAATTAAAAGATTCGGAAAAAGCCAAAATCATAGCAGATACAAAAAAATCATCAATCGAGAGGGCAAAATTATTTTCAAATGATGAAAATCAGAAAAAGACTGCGCTCTCAAATTTAGAAAAACAGAAACTACCTCAAGTAGCATGGTATATTTTTGAAGGATATACTCAGCCTGATATTTATATTGAAACTCGAACAACAATTATAGTAGGAGAAGCAAAACGAACAGAGGACAAACTGACCACAGAAACAACATGGCTTAAAAACAGAGACCAGCTTATCAGGCATATTGATACAGTAATTGATTCTGGTAAAGAGGTATATTCATTTTTTCTTGTAGAAAATAAGGATTTATATAATTTTGAAAACTATTCTGACATAGAATATTTCAAGAAAAGTCTACCTCACAGAGATGAGAAAACTCTTAAAAAAGATTTTCGATACATATTGTGGCGTAACCACTTGGAATGATGTAAAAGAACTTTTTCCCGAAATATGTTTTCCTAATACGTTGGATGAATTTTAGTTTCCATTTAAATACAAGAACTATTAAAAGCAGTGTACCCTACTGTGAGTGGGAACTTTAAAAGTGGAGAGTCCTGCCGTTATGTGGAATAGATAAAGCCGTTCAGTTCGCTGAGACGTTTTTTTTATAAAAATCCGCATTTGTCACTATTCATTTATTTTTTCATTGTAAAATTCAACAAATCTGTATAATCGCCTGCGTCTGCTTTTCTAAGAGCATCAATATATTTTCTGCGTACTTCTGAAACGTCTACAAGATTCGTATCTCCCCAATAAAGAGTTTTTCCTTCAAGTTTCTGGAGTACTAAATCTGCCATAAGACGAGAAACACGCCCATTTCCATTTGGGAAGGGATGAATTTGAACAAGCTTATGATGGAGTCTGACTGCAATTTCATGATTTGAATATGTTTTGTTGTCAATCCAAAAATTCAAATCATCAAAAAGCTGCATAAGTTTCATTGGAATCTGATATGGTGCAACACCGATAATTCTTTCAGTAGTTCGATATTCGCCTGCCCATATCCAGACATCACAAAACATTTTTTTATGAAGTTTTCGCAAGAATGTATCTGAACAAACATCCTTTTTCTTGTTAGATCCAAGCCAGAGCTGAGCCTGTGCTATATTTCGAGCTTCCGCCTCGTTTAGTTCCGAACGCAGCGTTATCCACTTCAGTTTGAGACCATTTTTCTCTTCTACCGTAAGAGGTGTTGAATTATCGTCTGCTTCAAAAATGTCCATGTATCATTAATCCCAAATCTGTTTGATTTTTGTATTTATTAAATCACTGGCAAAATCTTTTACTACTTCATCTTCTGCAATTTCCTGATTTTCAAGAGCCATATTCACATTAACGGTTTTCAGAACTTCTGCAGCCTTTTTTTGAGCCTGTTCATCAACAAGATTCTGAAAAGTTGTTCTAGGCTTAAAGTAATACACAAATTCACAATTCATAGCTTCAGCGGCTTTCTTCATGGTTGAGAGTTTTAAATTGTCTTCATTAGATTCCATTTTTGTAATTCGCGGCTGAGTAACTCCAAGCCGTGCAGCTAGCTGACTCACTGTCATTCCGATTGCTTCACGCACTGTTTTTATCCAGCCGGAAGATTGAGGAACTATATTTTTTGCACTCTTTAAGTCAGAAGTTTTCTTATCCAAAGCTCTGATTTGTAAAACCCTTGCATTCATATAATAACCTATACATTATAATTTTATAGTATTATAGAATATTTAGATTATATTTTCAACTTAAAGTATTACTTTTCTATTATTTATTATTCTATAACCTGAGTTATAATCAAAAGTTGTGGATTGCCTAAAAAGGCATACAAATAGAAAAAG
>JAEDCN010000014.1 GCA_016294105.1 Treponema sp. | reverse complement strand
AAGTCTATAATATTTATAAACAGACTTTCACGGAGATTCCATGGAGAACCAAACCACCACCGAAAACCGTAAACACAAGGATTCCCTCTTTGTAGATTATTTTTCCAAGGACAGAGACTGGAAGCAACATTTTTTATCTTTGTACAACGCCCTCCACGGCACCAACCTGCAAGTTGAAACCACCAAACTAGAACGGGTCAACCTAGAACAAGTTTTGTACATGGACTACTACAACGACATTGCCGTCATGGTAAACGACCAATTTATTCTCATGATTGAACATCAGTCCACCATCAACCCCAATATGCCGTTACGATTACTGGAATACGTGACACGAATCTACGGCAACAAAGTGGATTCTAAAACAAAGTTTTCAAACCAGTTGATTCCGCTAGCTAAGCCAGAGTTCTTTGTCTTTTACACCGGCAACCAAGACCTACCCCCAGAAAGCTACCTATACCTGTCGGATGCCTTCCCGAAGCAAGATACAAGTGACGAAGCTTCACTTCCGGGGGTCTTGGGGGCAGGCAGCCCCCAAGCGGTGCTGGGGAAAGGGGAGGTTTTAGGAGGGGGAAACCCCCGCTTCCGAGTAGAGGGGTTGCCCCCTCCTAAAGAAATCACCCTTGAATTAGTGGTAAAAGTATGTAAAATTAAGGGTGAAGAGCCGAGTCAAATAGTACAGAATTGCCCCGACTTGGAGCAATACGTGCAATTTCTCAAGCTCATAGACAAGGCAAAAGCAGATGGACAAGCACAGCCCCTCACAAGAGCTATTCGAGAGGCGGTACGTCACAACATCTTAAGAGATTACTTGGAACGTAAAGGAGGTGAAACCTTGAGTATCTTAACAGCAGAATACGACTACGCCACAGACATTGCCGTGAAGCAAGAAGAAGCTTATGCCATCGGGCTGGAACGTGGGCTGGAACGTGGAGCCTACGAAAACAAGTTGGAGACGGCTCAGTTAATGATCGGGTTGGGAATTCCTCTAGAACAAGTTCAACTTTGTACAAACCTTCCCCTAGACGTAGTACAAGGTTTAATTCAAGTCCCGTAGTACAGAAGTGCCCCGACTTGGAGCAATACGTGCAGTTTCTCAAACTCATAGATAAGGCAAAAGCAGATGGACAAGCACAGCCCCTCACAAGAGCGATTCGAGAGGCTGTACGTCACAACATCTTAAGAGATTACTTGGAACGTAAAGGAGGTGAAACCTTGAGTATCTTAACAGCAGAATACGACTACGCCACAGACATTGCCGTGAAGCAAGAAGAAGCTTATGCCATCGGGCTGGAACGTGGGCTGGAACGTGGAGCCTACGAAAACAAGTTGGAGACGGCAAAAAATCTTCTTTCCATGAACTTCACTCCGACGCAAGTAGCCCAAGGCACCAATCTCCCGTTAGATGTGGTACAAGATTTAATAGAAGCCAGTGGAACATCATTCCATTGACTTGGAGCATGCCCTTCGCCGCTGGCGAACTTATCGAGATTTCCTTTGGAAAACTCATTTTTTTTCTCCCGGGGTTCTTACTGGCAACAGGGTGACTTCATTCCTTTCCTGTGATACAATACTCCCATGGAAAAAATTTCAGTTATTGTAGAGGGTGGCGGAATGCGTGGCATGTATGCAGCTGGCATCCTCGATTGCTTTATCCAGCGGAATATGTACTGGAACAATACCTATGGTGTCAGTGCTGGCTCTTGCCATGCCTTGTCCTATATTTCTCGCCAGTTCGACAGAGCTCGCCGAGTCAATGTGAACCATGTGAAAAAAGCCCGCTATTCAGGTCCCTTGTGTCTCCTTCGTCATGGCACCTACTTTGGCTTTGACTACATCTTCCGCACCATTCCCGCCACCGATTGCGTAGATTGATACACCTTTTTCCAAAACCAAAACGAAAACCGCAGGTTTTACGTGGTGTCCACCAAGGCAACCACAGGAGAAGCCCACTATATTTGTCCCGATTCCCCAGAAGCAGCTCTCCTGTGGCTAGAAGCCTCGTCTTCTCTGCCCATCATCGGTAAGCCTGTTACCATCGATGGCTTCGACTGGTTCGACGGTGGCATTTCGGATTCAATTCCCATCCGCCAAGCAGAAAAGGATGGCCACACCAAGCACATTATCATCTTGACCCAGCCAGCTGGCTACCGAAAAAAGCCTGTTTCCAGCTTCACGGAAAAGGCCCTACGGTTCATGTACAAGAACTATCCTGCTCTCATCGAAACAAACCTACAGCGATGGCATAAATATAACGAAACTTTGGACTACATCCAGCAGCTGGAGCAGGAAGGAAAAGCCTTTGTATTCCGCCCCGCGCCAGAGGTTGTAATTGGCCGCCTGTCAAAAAATCAGAAAACCCTGCAGCAGCTTTACCAAGCAGGCTATGCAGATGCTTGCGAAAAGGTACAGGCCATCGCTGATTTTGCCCCTTGGGAAAAATAATTTCCGATTGCAACAGACTCATTGTCCAATTCCCTGAAATGAATTATATTTGAAGCAGATTATGACAACAGATAACCTTATTTCTAATATATTAGCTTCATACAGCGAGTATGGCTGTATCAATTTGAGCAATTCCCAGAGCTTTCCCAATCGCCAGAACGTAATCGATGTGCTGGTGGAAATCCTCACCTTACTGTTTCCTGGATTCCGTACCGTGGAGCAGCTGGCAGAAGACAACCTTCGGTATGTAACTGGTGCCAGAGTAAACAGAATTATTACTGGGCTTACGGGAGAAATCAAAAAGGCAACCTTATACCTGTGCCGTCAGCGGGGGCTGGAGCAGTCCGCCTGTACAAAGCTGGCAGAAAAAACAGCCATTGCCTTGATGGAGCAGATTCCAGAAATCCGTCGTAAGATTATCCTAGATATTGATTCAGCCTTAAAGGGGGACCCGGCCGCTGGTTCCACAGAAGAAATCATCCTCTCCTACCCTGGAATCGAGGCTATTGCCGTATACCGCATTGCCCACGAGCTGCATCAAAACGGTGTTCCCATTATTCCTCGTATCATGAGTGAATATATCCACGGAAAAACTGGTATCGACATTCACCCTGGTGCCACCATTGGAGAGGCCTTCTTCATTGACCACGGAACTGGAGTGGTCGTAGGAGAAACCACCGTCATCGGCAACAATGTAAAGCTGTACCAAGGTGTTACCCTGGGAGCATTAAGTGTACGCAAGGAGCAACGCTGCTGCAAGCGCCACCCCACCATCGAGGACAATGTTACCATCTATGCGGGAGCCACCATTTTGGGAGGAGATACCGTTATTGGACAGGGAAGCATTATCGGTGGTAATACCTGGGTTACGGAATCGGTGCCTCCCAAGAGCATCATCACCATCAACTAGTCTACCTTGACTATTATTCATCCTTTCCGTACACTTTTTATATGAAAGAAACTATTCCCACAAAGAGATTTCTGCTCATTTGCTACGAAATCCTGCGACTTTTTTTTGTCTTTACCTTCCGTCCAGAATTCGATATTGATATGCTGCCTGCATCTTGGTATATGGCAGCTCCCCTGTTGATTCTGCCCCTAGTTTTGATCTTTTTCTTCTACCAGGCACCACAGGAGGAAGAAAAAAAAGCTTACGGCAGAATCTATGCCTACAGCAAATTCCTTTCCATTGCAGGCTTTTTCCCCTTTATGAAGGTGGCCCTCCTTCCTGCCTTTGAGTATGCGAAACTTACCGGTTATTATTCTTTGAAACGCATGGGAATTTTACTGATATTTTTATTGATAGATGTTATACTAGGACTGATATTCCTTTTGGATAAAGATAAGGAAGAAGAATCACAGCAAGACCAGGGAGATGAAATTCATGCAGATAATTCCAGTAGCCAGTGGTAAAGGGGGTGTAGGCAAAAGCCTTATTTCAGCAAACTTAGCCATTGCCCTTGGCCAGGCAGACAAAAAGGTTATTCTGGCAGACTTGGATTTAGGTGCCTCAAACTTGCATCTTGTTATTGGCCATCAAGCACCAAAACAGGGCATAGGAACCTACCTATCTGGACAGGCAAAGTTCGAGGACATTCTTCTGGATTCAGAGTACAAGAACGTGCGATTTATTCCCGGAGACTCTGAAATTCCAGGACTTACTGCCTTGAAAATCAGCCAGAAGAACGATCTGGTGAAAAAGCTCCAAAAGCTAGATGCAGATTATCTGATTCTGGACTTGGGAGCCGGAACCCATCTTACCATTTTGGACTTATTCCTCCTTTCTCCCCAGGGAATTGTAGTGACAGCTCCCACCGTTACCGCCACCTTGAACGGCTACCTCTTCTTGAAAAATGCAGTATTCCGCATGATGTACAACACCTTCAAGAAAAATTCCAAGGCTTACAATTATTTGGAGCAGCTGAAATCAGATGCCACCTCCTTGCAGCGGCTCTATATTCCCAAGCTGGTGGAAAATATCGCCGCCATTGACCCACAAAGTGCCGCCTTGTTCAAGCATCGTATGAATCAATTTAGACCACGGCTTGTACTGAACATGATTGACGAGCCACGTGATGCAGACAAATCCATGAAAATTCGCCGATCCTGTAACGAATATCTGGGACTAGAACTGGAGCATCTTGGTATTATCTATCGTGACAGCTTGCAGGATAAGGCACTGGAATCACGGCTTCCCATCATCGTGTACAAGCCTCAATCCCTGTTGGCACAGTCAATCTACCGCATTGCAGACAAAATAATTGCTTCTCAAACCTTAACCTTTGACAATGCCGTAGATAGCTTTGAACAGGCAGAAGCAGAAGCTGCCGAGGATTTGGAAACAAAGATGTCCTATGTGGAAGATCTACTGGGAAGCGGAGCCCTGACCACAGCAGACTTGGCGGAAATCATCAAATCACAGCAGTATGACTTGACCCAGCTACGAAAGGAAAACCAACTGTTAAAGTCCAAGCTTTTGAAGGCTGCCGCCCAAGGCTTTAGACTCTAAAGGATTTGCTTATGCCTCTTTACTTGAATTATCCCTCTTGGATTCACCCAGAAATCTTTCCCGGTGTTCCTGTGCTCGGCCTCATTCGTTGGTACGGTTTGATGTATATCTTTGCCTTTGGTACAGCTTTTTTTGTACTGAAGCGCCTTATGAAGGAAGGGGCACTGAACACTCCAGACTATACTGCCAACGAGGATGACTTATTCAGCTGTATTGCCACAGGCATTATCTTCCTGCTGATTGGAGCGAGAGTCTTTTCCACCTTAGTATACGACACCTCTGGCTTATACTGGAAAAAGCCCTGGCTTATTTTTTGGCCCTTCAACGAGGCTGGACAATTCACTGGCCTTGCAGGAATGTCCTACCATGGTGGTTTTATCGGCGGACTTTTGGGCATGATTGTCTGGTGCCTGAAAAAAAAGCGCCCCATCCTGCAATGGACAGATGCCATGGTTATTGCCATTGCCTTTGGCTACACCTTTGGACGCTTAGGAAACTTCTTAAACGGTGAGCTTTTTGGACGCATTACCACCATGCCTTGGGGAATGGTTTTTCCCTATGCCCAGCAATTTTCCGCCTCAATCCCTTGGGTACAGGAATTTGCCGCTGAGGCTGGCATGGTGCTTGCAGAAGGACAAAAGCTCGTAAACCTGCCCCGCCATCCCAGCCAGCTTTACGAAGCCTTGTTTGAAGGAATTGTACTCGGATGTATTCTGTGGAGCCTCAGAAAACATAAGCCTTTTACAGGCTTTACCTCAGCTCTCTACACCATTGGCTATGGATTTTTCCGTTTCTGTATTGAATATTTCCGGGAACCAGATGCCGACTTAGGCTACCGAATCGAGACTGTAACTGGCACTCCCACCTACATAAACGCTTCTTTGTTCAACATTTCCACCGGACAGATTCTTTGCCTACTGATGATTACCAGCGGGCTTTTATTGATGTTGTTCGCTTGGATTCGCAGCAAAAAAGGAAGGAATAAGGATGTTTAACCCACAAAAAGTAAAAGACGAATGTGTTGCTTGGATTCGCAAGTTTTTTGACGAAAACGGCAAGGATTGTAATGCCGTCGTTGGCATTTCTGGAGGAAAGGATAGCTCCGTAGTTGCAGCCCTTTGTGTAGAAGCCCTTGGAAAGGAGCGTGTTCTTGGAGTACTGATGCCCTGCGGACAACAGCACGACATTGACATGGCTTACAAGCTAGTACACCACCTGGGAATCCGCCATTTTGAAATCAATATTCAAGAAGCAGCCGAAGCTATGAAGCGAAACATTCCCTTTGAACTATCCCAGCAAAGCAACGTAAACCTGCTTCCCCGCCTCCGCATGACAACACTGTATGCTGTTTCCCAAAGCTTTAACGGACGAGTGGCCAATACCTGTAATTTGTCAGAGGATTGGGTGGGCTATTCTACCCGCTACGGCGATGCGGCTGGTGACTTTAGTCCCTTGTGCAATCTCACCGTACAGGAAGTAAAGGCTGTGGGCAAGGTAGCAGGCTTACCTCAGGACTTGATAGACAAGGTCCCCATCGACGGGCTTTGTGGTAAAACCGACGAAGACAATCTGGGCTTTACCTACGCAGAACTGGACAAGTATATCCGCACCGGCATCATCGAAAACCAAGCCACCAAGGATCGCATCGACCATCTGCATAAAATCAATCAATTTAAGCTACAGCTTATGCCAAGCTTTATGCCACAGTTGTAGTTCAAAAATCCTACAGGTACAAACCTTTCCACGACTTGCACAATCGTTTTGCAAAAAAAACACCTGCTAAACTCATGCGTAGTTTAACAGGTGTTTTCTTTTAGCGTTTAGTTTTGTAAGCGATGACTGAGAACCAGCTTTTAATGCCAGTCCCCAGAACTCTATTCCAGCTTATTTCTTCAATTTCTCAGCAAGCTTTTCTGCGGTAAAGCCAAAATGCTCGGCTACCTTTGTAGCAGGACCAGAAGCACCAAATCCCTTCAAGCAGAACAAGTCTTCCTGACTGGTAGCCACAGCTTCCCAGCCCATCTTGATTCCAGCCTCTGCCACCACCACACGAGGAGCATTACCAAGGATGGTATCACGAATAGCCTTAGGCTGGCTCAAGAACAGCTCTCTGTCCAGAATTGAAACAACACGGATTCTCTTTCCTTCTACCATGTCAGCTGCCTTCAAAGCCATTTCCACTTCGGAACCAGTGGCAACAATGGTAATATCTGGTGTGTCATCACCCTTTCGTGCAACGTATCCACCACACTTGATAGTGTTCTTCCAGTCTGCATCAGCCTTTTCAAATACCGTCAGATTCTGGCGGCTCAACAGCAAGCAAACGGGATGGTCTTTTGACTCCATTGCCATCTTCCAAGCCTCGTTGGTTTCCTCTGCATCAGCAGGACGAAGAACTTGAACCCCAGGAATTCCACGCAAGGATGCCAGTGTTTCAATAGGCTGGTGGGTGGGGCCGTCTTCACCAACAAAGATGGAATCGTGGGTCAAAATGTAAATTACAGGCAGCTTCATCAAGGAGGCTACACGGAGGGCTGGACGCTCATAGTCAGCAAAAACAGCAAAGGTAGCACAGAAACCACGCAATCCACCGTGGAGGGTAATACCAGAGCTAATAGCTGCCATGGCGAACTCACGGATACCAAAGCGGATGGTGCGTCCCTCACGATTGTCAACAGTGTATACACCATAATCCTTCAATGCAGTGGAGTTGGGGCCTTCCAAGTCAGCAGAACCACCAACCAAAGCAGGACAAGCCTTTGCCATAACAGGCAAAGCCTTTCCAGAAGCTGCACGTGTTGCCAGTGAATCCCCTACCTTGTAGCTGGGCAGTTCCACATCGGCTACATTCCAAGAATGCATATCGTCCCACAACTTTCTCAGCTCTGGGTTTGCAGCAGACCAAGCTTCAAAGGTCTTGTTCCAGTCAGATTGAGATTGAGCAAGTTCAGCACCACGAGCCTTGAAATAATCATAGGCTTCGGGTACCACATAGAAGGTCTTTTCAGGATCCAGTCCCAAATCCTTCTTTGTCTTTACAATATTTTCGTCACCAAGAGGAGCACCGTGGGCGGTAGAAGTTCCAGCAACAGGTGAACCCTTTCCAATAACGGACTTCAGCATAATCAAGGTGGGCTTATCAGTTTCAGCCTTTGCTTCTGCTACCAGCTTGGCAATTCCTTCCATATCATACATATCGCCAGCCAAAACCTGCCAACCATAAGCCTTGTAGCGGCCAGCAATATCTTCTGTAAAGGTAATGTCAGTGGAGCCATCAATACTGATTTTGTTCTCATCGTAGAATACAATCAACTTGCCCAGCTTCAAGTGACCTGCCAAGCTAGATGCTTCTGCAGAAACACCTTCCATCAAGCAGCCCTCACCTACCAGTGCATAGGTGTAGTGGTCAACGACCTTGTGTTCAGCAGTGTTAAAGCGGGCTGCTAGCATTGTTTCTGCCATAGCCTCACCAACAGCCACTGCAATTCCCTGACCAAGAGGACCGCTGGTACATTCAACACCGTCGGTGTCACCAAACTCAGGATGCCCAGGACAATGGGAACCAATCTGGCGGAAGGATTTTACATCATCAAGTGTTACCTTGTAACCACTAATATGAAGAATAGAATACAAAAGCATGGATCCATGTCCAGCAGAAAGCAAGAAACGATCCCGGTCAACCCAGCTTGAATCGGCAGGATTATGCTTCATCACCTCGCCATACAGTACAGCGGCCAACTCTGCACAACCCAGAGGAAGTCCGGGGTGACCAGACTTTGCCTTTTGAATTGCATCCATAGATAAACTGCGAATAGAGAGTGCAGTGGCCTCCAAGCCCTTCATATTCATATCGTACTCCTCAATTCAGCTACGAAGCCACGCCCTAAATGGATTGAATCCATGCTGACTTACGTAACAGGTATTTTATAAATTATACCAAGAGAATTTATTATTATCAATCGAAAAACTACGAAATCTGCAAAAAACGAAAGAAAACTGAAGGTAAACTGAAAATGACCTATTCTTTTTTCTGACCTTTAATCACTGTAAACCGATTCTTATAGCTTGCTGCCAAGGCTGACTTCAGCTCCGCAGACACTTCCTCAAAATTATATTCCATTCCTTCCAAGGAAGCAGACATAGCCCGAACATCATCATCCTTTAGAGTCACGTCACGAAGTAGGCTTTCCAGCATATACTGAATGTGAGTAGAAAGCTGAGTCAAAATTACCAGCGGCTGCTGTGGGAAGCCCTCCAGCTGGTCATCCACATCGTCCAGCTCCAACACCAGCGCAAAAACCTTTGTATGAAGCTCCAGCAAACGGTGTCGAACAGGGCCACGCTCAAAGTCTGCAAACCAGTTATAGGTTTCTTCCAGCTTACTTCGTCGGGAGCGAATTGTTCCCTGGAGTCGCTTTCGTTTCAGCATGTCCAAGGCAGAAGAAGACTCTCCCAAAATCATAGTGATGATATCTTCCTCATTATTTTTCTTGTTATACAGTCCGTCCACAATCCAGGAATCAAAGACAACTCGTGGCCACAGCATCATTTCAGCATTCAGCTGCTCACTGCTCCAGGCTGTTGAATCTTTTTCCTCCACAGTTTCGCCTATTTGCAACCAAGGCCCCACCGCAGGAACCTCCTGCCCCTTGAACCACAGACGGCTTTCCACTCCGTAGGGCTCCATGCCAATACGCTTAGAATGTTTTACTGCATCTTCAATCGTTCCTGCAATATCCTTGCACAATTCCTTTTGATACACAAAGAAAACTCGTGCTAGCTGCTCTTCTATTGTTCCACAGGGACCGTAGGCGTCAAAACTTTCCAACATCCGTTGCTCAAAAAGCTTGTACCACTCGCTTCTCAGCTGATCTACTGGCTGCTGCTGAAAGGGATTTTCCTTGTGGCTGCACAGCGGATGAATTTTCACTACACCGCCACGCCAGTCTGCAACCTCTGCTAGCAACAAATC
Source organism: Treponema sp. (assembly GCA_016294105.1). GTDB lineage: Bacteria > Spirochaetota > Spirochaetia > Treponematales > Treponemataceae > Treponema_F. Next base: position 45,394 of record JAEDCN010000014.1, on the reverse strand, counting down.
TCCCCGCTTAAAGTTCCAAGCCTTAAAAATCTTGGAGCAGTCAATCACCGTTAGGCTCACCGTTTGGGGAAGCTCCTCTTCAAAGGAACGAAGCATACTGTCCCGTGCCGCTGGATCAGAAAGAATAAACTGGATGGCATATTCTTCTCCAAACAAAGAATAAAAGGGCAGGACTTCTCGCAAGGAAAAATCCATCACCTTTCGGGGAAGAATCTCGTTATCAAAGGAAAAACGGAGGGTTCCTGAAGATTGCTCTGAATCCACAAAGGGAATGCAACGATGGCCCACCAACAAATATCCACCTTCAATTTCTCGTGCAGTTGGCTTTATGGTAAAGGACGCACCGGTAAAAGCTCCTGCCCGTGTTAAAAAAGTACCACCTTCCAGTGCAAAAACAAAGGGATTCATCCCAAGATAGGTCTCTATTTCATCTAAAGGCATAGTTACACCGATGTGGGAAAAGCCTTCTTGAATATCTCGTGCAGAAAATTCTTCGGTTTGAATGCGAATAAAATCCATTAACAGGTTTTCAATAACTGGAGTCATCTTCCTTATCATATAATGCAACTGGTCAAAAATCAAGAGAAGCCTCTGAGCCAAGCCGCTTCTCTGTTTCAACTTTACCTCAAATTATATAAAATGATACAGTATAGTGTATCATTTTGATACAAATTTTATTAGATTTTACCTTAGTGAGTTCTTTTGGCTCCTTCTCATCAACAATTTTTTGCTTTCCGTTTTCAGTTATCGAATTTACCTAAAAGTAATAAATCATTATATAATAATAAATTAAAAATTTAACTTAATTTTTTCTCAATTCCTTGCAAAGTTGGCATGGTAGTTGCATTATTTATAGTGTAAGGCAAACTTACACATAAACTTATTTAATTTTTTACCAATGGAGGTAACACATGAATTCATTAGCTTTTTTTAACCCACGGTTTACATCAGATCTTTTCGATGTAATTGACAGAAATCTAGGTGATTTGGTACCTTCTCAGGCTTCCACACCAGTTGTAACACCCAGGGTAGACGTTCGTGAAACACCTGATGCATATATTCTCGATATGGACTTACCAGGCTTCACAGAAAAGGACGTTGAAATTAACCTCAAGGATCGGGTTCTGTCAATTTCTTCCAAGCAGCAAGAAAAGCAGGAAGAGAAAAAAGAAGGAGACTGGCTTATCAAAGAGCGACGTTCCAGTTGCTTCTCCCGCCGTTTTACCTTACCTCAGGATATTGATGCAGAAAAGGTAACTGCCGAGTTCAAGCACGGTGTCCTTTCCGTAGACATTCCCCGAAAGCCAGAACCTCAGGCAAAACAGATTGCCATTTCTGTTCGATAAACCTACAGCTTCTTTGTCTTAACTTCCTCCTTTCAAACAAAGAGGCTACCTTGGGACAATCCCTTGGTAGCCTCGCTTTATTTAGGTAAACTTTGTTGATACAAAATCAAGCTAAAATCCTAGCGAATATCCTCCACCTCTAAGGTAGATTCTTTCAGTATCTGTTCAAACTTTTCTCGATCAATGCCAGTTACCTTAAGTGTACAACGACGATGGGCAGAGTCATCCACATCAAAAGTAACCAATGAAACAATGTTTCCATTGGAAGCAGCAATGGCGTCAGAAAGCTTTGCAATCATACCAGGCTTTTCTTCTACCTGGAATGTGGCACGAATTCCTTCATGGCGGGCACCAAACATATCAACGAAGGTTCGGAACAGGTCTGTTTCTGTAATGATTCCCACTAACAGTTCACCCTTCATTACAGGAAGGCAACCGACATCTGAATCTGCCATAATACGGGCAGCTTCTTCCACTACCTCAGTCTGCTGAACAGTGACTACATTTTTTACCATCACAGTTTCAACCTTCAGCTTTGTCAACAGGTAGCTGATTTCATACATATCCAAGGTAGTAGCAGCAGATGGACCAGCCTTTACCAAGTCTTTTTTGGTAACAATTCCAACCAAACGATTGTTCTTGTCCAAAACAGGTAGCTTTCCGATTTTTTCCCGTGTCATCAGCGCCCGGGCATCATTCACTGACATGTCGGGTGAAGCGAAAATCGGATTCCGTGTCATAACATTTGCAATAATCATGTTCCCTCCTCAGGCATCTATAATTTAGCCACCAAGATATGCGGCTTTTACTGCATTATCCTTTGCCAACACATCTGCATTACCAGATTTTGTTACCAAACCAGTTTCTAGAATATATGCTCTATTTGCAATAGATAGAGCCTTGTAAGCATTCTGCTCTACCAACAATACAGTGGTTCCCGCCTTGTTGATTTTCTGAATAATCGAAAAGATTTCGTCCACCAGAATGGGAGCCAATCCCATGGAGGGTTCATCCAGCAACAAGAGCCGTGGCTTTGACATCAATGCTCGTCCCATGGCCAACATCTGCTGCTCACCACCAGAAAGTGTTCCTGAGACCTGTCGCAATCGCTCCTTCAATCGAGGGAACATCTCGTATACCATTTCTAGGTCATCCTTGATTCCACCCTTGTCTGTTCGTGTAAAGGCTCCCATTTCCAGATTGTCCCGAACGCTAAGATTTGCAAAAATCCGCCGTCCTTCGGGAACCTGAATCAAGCCCTTTCGTACAATGGCATCAGGAGACATGGAGGTAATATCTTCATCTTCAAAAATTACGCTTCCGCTGGCCTTTTTGATGATATTTGAAATTGAATGCAGCGTGGTTGTTTTTCCTGCACCGTTGGAGCCAATCAGCGTGATAATTTCCCCCTGATTTACCTCAAAGCTAATGCCACGGAGAGCCTTAATTGCTCCGTAAGAAACTTCCAGATCTTGTACCTTCAACATCATACGTTATTCCTCCCCGTTGGCGTGGTCAGCACCCAAATATGCCTTAATAACATCAGGGTTAGATTTAATTTCCTCTGGTGTACCGCTAGCAATAATCCGTCCGTAATCAAGCACCATCAATCGCTCGCAAATTCCCATAACAAGGTGCATATCATGCTCAATCAGCAGGATGGTCAGGTTGAATTCCTTGCGGATAAAGGCAATGAGCTTCATCAACTCATCAGTTTCCTGAGGATTCATTCCCGCAGCAGGCTCATCCAACAACAAGATGGAAGGATTTGCAGCCAATGCTCGCACAATTTCTAGCTTTCGCTGCTCACCGTAAGGCAGGTTTGCCGCAATCTCGTCCTTCTTGCTATCAATCTTGAAAAGCTGTAGCAATTCCTCCACCTTTTCTGTCATCTGTCGTTCATCCCGTCTAAAACGTGGAGTTCGGAACAGTACATCCCAAGGCTTAACCTTTCGCTGAGAATGGAGGGCAATCCGTACGTTATCTGCTACTGTCAACTTATTAAACAAGCGAATATTCTGGAAGGTGCGGGCAATACCAATACGATTCAACTGAGCAGGGGTCTTTTTTGATGCCACATGAACGTGACCATTTCTGTCCCAAAAGTTGATTTCACCCTCTGTGGGAGTGTAGATTCCAGAAAGCATATTGAACACGGTGGTTTTTCCCGCACCATTGGGGCCAATCAAGCCCACCAGTTCTCCAGCATGTAACTCGCAATTAAAGTCACTTACCGCCCGCAATCCACCAAACACAATGGAAATATTATTTGCCTGGAGCAATAAAGTAGAACTATCTCTCATTGTGCATCTCCTTTTTCAACCTTAGCCTTTTTACCAGCTTTCTTCGTTGTGGCATCCTTTGAACCGATTCTTGCTATCAATGAATCCCACAGCTTTACAAATGAAATTTCTTTCATTCCCAACAAGCCCTGTGGTCTAAAGAGCATTACAAAGATAAGAATCAATGGATAAATCAGCAGTCGATAATCCTGCAGGAATCTCAGGAACTCCTGCAAATAGGTAAGAACAAAGGCTGCAATTACAGCACCTGTTACAGAGCCCATTCCACCAAGTACAACGAAGATCAAGTAATCAATACTTCTATTGAAAGATGCCAAGTCGGGCTTTACAAATCCAATGAAAGGAGCATACAAAGCTCCACCAATTCCAGCAATACATGAAGCCACTGCAAAACCAATCATCTTGTATTTGAATACGGACACACCATTGGAATTGGCAGCGATTTCATCCTCTCGTACCGCAAGAATTGCACGTCCATAGGTTGAACGAATAAAGTTTTGCAACAGAATAATTACCACTACGAGCATTCCGATTACCACTAGATAGGCGTAATCAGCACGAGCAACAAAGATTGTGGTAAAACGTAATCCGTTAGCTCCACCTGTTATACCCTTAAAGTTCACCAGCAAAACACGAATGATTTCACCAAATCCCAAGGTTACAATGGCTAAATAGTCACCCTGTAACTTCAAGGTTGGAAATCCAATGAGAATACCAAAAATCACGGTAATCAATGCAGCCAACGCAATGCTTACTGGCATCGGCAAGCCAACAGTCTGGGTCAAAATAATAGTTGCATAGGAACCAATAGCCATAAATCCAGCCTGTCCCAAAGAAAGCTGTCCAGTGATTCCGCAAATCACGTTTACACTGATGGCCATAATGGCATTAACGCCACCAAGGGTGATAATTTGTGCGGTATAAGCATCAATAGCACCAACTGAAATCAACAAATATGGAACCACAATGGCAGCCACTGCTACGCAGCCAGGAATCAGCATGTCTCGAAGAACCTTATTTTTCATGGCTACACCTTTACCCTAATCTTTTCACCAAGAATTCCCGTGGGTTTTACCAACAAGATGATGATGAGGATTGAAAATGAAATTGCATCTGCATACTGTGAGTCAATGAATCCCTTGGTCATGGTTTCAGCAACACCCAAAATATAACCGCCCAACATAGCACCTGGCACAGAACCAATTCCACCTAAAACTGCAGCTACGAAGGCCTTCAGTCCAGGCATAGTTCCCATGGTTGGCTCAATCTGAGGGTAAGCTGTAGCATACAGCACGCCACCTGCAGCAGCCAGAACTGCACCTAAGGCAAAGGTAAAGGCAATGGTCTTGTTTACGGAAATACCCATCAAGCTAGCTGCCTGCATATCGTAAGATACTGCACGCATTGCCTTACCAGTCTTGGTATAGTTGATGATATAGTTCAAAATCAACATCAAAATTGCAGACAAAGCAATAACAATCATCTGGATATTGGAAATAGACACAACACCCAAATTAATGTTGATAGTTTCCATGGTGGGATACTGACGTGGGTTTGGTCCAATAAAGGGCAAGACACGGGCTCCATTCTGCAAAATCAATGAAACAGCAATGGCTGTTATCAAAGAATTCAATCGTGGAGCTGAACGTAAAGGTCGGTAGGCAAACCGCTCAATCAATATTGAAATTACAGCACACACTACCATGGCGAAGATAAATGCCAAGAACATTCCAACAGGTGTTGTTCCAAATTGACGCAATACAAAGTACCCTGAATATGCCCCCAACATCAAAATATCACCGTGGGCAAAATTGATAAGCTTAACAATTCCATAAACCATGGTATATCCCAAGGCAATCAATGCATACACACTACCCAAAGATAAACCGTTTATCAATTGCTGAAGAAAAAGACTTCCCGCATCCATGATTCACTCCATATATTCCAGTTCTTTTAAAAGATAAGTTCTAGAAACTTCTTATATGTAATTTTAACCTAATTATATTACACGATTTCTATGGTTTTTTAAAGAGAAAACTTCAATTATATTCAATTTTTTGTATTATTATTTAAAAATTAAACCGGATACTTCATTAAGAAGTATCCGGCCTTAGCCACCCTACTTAGGGATTAACTGTTGTCTTATATACAGGAACCAACTTGCCATCCTGCTTTACAATCTCCAGCATTACTGCAGACTTAACAGGGTTGCGCTTTGCATCAAAGGTCAAGTTACCAGTTACATAGGCACCGTTTGTCTTCATCAACTGATCCTTCAAGGTTGTTGAATCAGCACTCTTTGCAGCACCCATGGCATCCTTTAACAGGTATACACAGTCATAACCAAGAGCAGCAAAGGAAACAGGTGTTGAACCGTACTTAGCCTTGTAGCTATTTACGAAGGTAACAACCTTTCCGTCTGTAGAGTCAGCTGCATAGTGGTTTGAATAGAATCCGTTCAGAACCTCATCACCAGCATTATCAATAATTCCGTCCCATCCGTCAGCACCAACGATAGGAGCATTGATTCCCTGAGCACGCAGCTGCTTTGCAATCAAAGCAACAGTTCCGTAGTAATCGGGAAGATATACTACATCAGGATTTGTTGTCTTGATTTTGGTCAACTGTGCGTTAAAATCTTTGTCACCAGTACTGTAAGATTCTTCAGCAACAACCTTTCCACCACCCTGCTCAAACACAACTTTGAAATTCTCATACAAACCAATGGAATAATCATTCTGAACATCATACAAAACTGCTGCATTCTTTGCTCCTAAATCTTCCAAAGCAAATTTTCCACCAACAGTTCCCTGGAAGGGATCGATAAAACAAGCACGGAATACATAGTCTCCAGCATCTGTAATATCTGTCTGAGTTGCAGCAGGAGCAAGCAACAATACCTTCTGAGCCTGAGCCAAAGAAGAAATTGCAGCAGTACAACCTGATGTCAAAGAACCGATGATAATACTGCACTTATCCTTTGTTACCAACTTCTTGTATGCGTTTACTGACTTCTCAGGACTTCCTTCGTCATCCTCGGCAACCAGCTCCAACATTTTTCCATTGACTCCACCAGCAGCATTAATCTCGTTGATAGCCAGTTCTACACCATTGCGGCATTCTGTTCCATAAACAGCTACGCTACCAGACAAGGGGAAAATTCCACCAATCTTAATTGTATCTGATGTTTTCTTGCTACAACCAGTAAACATCATCCCTGCAATCACTACTACAAAAAGAACAACAAGTGCTTTTTTTGCAAAATTTTTCATTTGTAACCTCCATTACAATTTGCGTTATTTTAATAAAACTTAAGTTTTTTGTCTATCACTTAAGAAATATCAATCAAATATATCACTCCCGTCGTTTTAATAAAAAAAGCCGTCCTGTAACTAGGACGGCCTACGCTGTCTTCTTAAAACTTAGACAGACTTACCATTCTTGATTGCTGCCTTGCAATACTTGCAAATCTTTGCCTTCTGGCCATCAATCTCCTGTTCATACAGAACCTTGATGCTTTCCTTCTTGCAACGTGCACATACACCACGTCCGTGGGCAGCCAAATCGTGAATACCTTTTCCGCGATGAGATTTAGACATCGTAACTCCTCTGCAGGAAAACCTGCGGTCTTACTCAGAAGCCTTCTCAGCAGATTCCTCTGCAGGAGCTTCTGTCTTTGCCTTAGACTTAGCTGTAGTTGCTTTCTTTGCAGGTGCCTTCTTTTCAGAAGTTGCCTTTTTTTCAGCAGAAGCCTTCTTCTCAGCAGGAGCCTTGGCCTTCTTTGTTTCCTTCTTCTCGGTATTTTCACCGGAATCAAGCTTGTAATCTACAAGCTCAAGGATAACCATGTCAGCTGCATCACCCTGACGGAATCCCAGCTTTACAACACGGGTATATCCACCAGCACGATCCTTCATTCTAGGACCAATGTCTGTAAACAGCTTAGCCAGAACTGTTTCATCCTGAATGTAGCGTGCTGCCTGACGACGATTGTGCACGGTATCAACCTTGCTTCGTGTAATCAGTTTTTCAGCAGCCTTTCTTACTTCAAGTGCTTTGGCCTTAGTTGTAGTAATTCGCTCATAGCGAAAGAGCGAAGTTACCATGTTCCGGGACATTGCACGGCGATGTGCAGTTGTCCTAGAAAGAGGGTTAAATCCATTCTTATGATTCATCAGATTCTTCCTTCTGCTTTGGCAGTTTCTCTGTGTCCTTCAGATGACTATAATCGGTCATACCCAAGTTCAAGCCCCATTCCATGAGCTTTTCCTTGATTTCTGTAAGGCTCTTTCTACCAAAGTTACGTGTTTTAGCTATGTCATCCTCTGTCTTCTTAGTCAATTCTCCGATTGTGCGGATATTGGCATTCTTAAGACAATTGGAAGACCGGACAGATAATTCCAATTCATCAACAGGAGTGCTAAGAATCTTGCGAATCTTCTCATCCCCTTCGTCCAGATCCCTGTCATGTCCAATGTCACTATCATTGAAGTTAATAAAGACGGCAAAGTATTCCTTTGCAATCTTTGCAGCTTCAGCAAGTGCATCTTCAGGAGAAGTCGTTCCATCTGTCCAGATTTCCATAACGAGCTTCTCATAATTATTACGCTGACCGACACGACAAGGCTCAATTGCATGCTTTACTTTCAGTACAGGAGTATAAATTGCATCCATTGCCATTGTTCCAACAACTTCAATGCGATGCTCATTATCTTCTGCAGGTACGTATCCCTTACCACAATCAACCTGAATCTCAATTTCCAAGTGAGAATCAGCCATCATGGTAAGAACAGGCAAGTCCTTGGAAAAGATTTGCAGGTTTTCACGAGCAAAATCATTGCTTGTGATTGTTCCTGGCCCTTTGAATTCAAAGAGGAAGGTTTCCTGCTCAGCGTCTCCGGTCAACCGTAATCGGATCTGTTTTAAGCTGTTCAACACCTCAAGCGTATCTTCAACAACGTTAGGAATTGTCTCGAACTCGCTGGAAATTACGTGAGCAACATTGTCTGCATCATAGGATGCAATCCGTACAGAAGAAATTGCATATCCCTGTACAGAGGACAACAGAATTCGACGTAATGTATTACCAACAGTGGTACCAAACCCTGGCTCAAATGGATAAGCAACAACCTTTCCATATTCACCTGTGGTTACTTCCTGTTCGAAGTTAATACCCCTTGGCATCTTAAAACTTTTAAGCAGATTTTTACGGGCCATCGGAACTCCTCTTACTTAGAATAGAGCTCAACTACGAGCTGCTCTTTAATGTCAGCAAGATCCAGTACTTCTTCTCGGCGAGGATATGCAGAGAAGGTTCCCTTCTGAGCATCTACATCCACACTCACCCAAGGCATGTTTCCGGACTTGGATACCTCACCGAGAGCATCCATAATCGCAGTCATCTTCTTGCTCTTTTCCCGAACCTCAATAACATCACCAGGCTTTACTTCATAGCTGGGAATGTTTACAGACTTTCCGTTTACCAAGAAATGTCTGTGAGAAACAAGCTGACGAGCCTGAGAACGAGTTGATGCAAAGTGCATTCGGTATACTACGTTGTCCAAGCGACATTCCAGCAACTTAATCAAGTTTTCACCTGTTACACCGCCCATTCTCTGTGCACGTTCAAAGGTCAAATGGAACTGCTTTTCAAGCATTCCATACATACGCTTAATCTTCTGCTTTTCACGCAACTGAAGGCCATACTCGCTCTTCTTACCAACTCGACCCTTAGGATCCTTTCCAGGAGCTCCACGCTTCTTGTTGATAGGACACTTATCGCTATTACAGCGCTCGCCCTTCAGGAACAATTTCTTCTGTTCTGTTCTACAAAGCCTACAAACAGGACCTGTATATCTAGCCATTCTTCCTGTACTCCTCTACTACATACGGCGTGTTTTGCGGGGTCTACATCCATTGTGAGGAATAGGTGTAACATCAGAAATTGACTTTACCTTAAGACCCATAGCACCCAAGGAGCGAACAGCAGACTCACGTCCAACTCCAGGTCCCTTTACAAACACATGAACTTCCCGCAAGCCATAGCTTGCTGCCTTCTGAACAGCTGTCTCTGCAACAGACTGTGCGGCAAACGGAGTTGATTTCTTTGCTCCGCGGAATCCCAAACCACCAGAAGAGGCCCAAGACAATGCATTGCCTTTCAGGTCTGTGATTGTTACGATAGTATTATTGAAGGTTGCCTGAATATACACGTTACCTTCATAAACGCTTTTCTTTTCCTTACGTTTCTTTACGGTTGCCACGTTATTTCACCTCCATCCTACTTCTTCTTACCTGCAACGGTCTTCTTCTTACCCTTGCGTGTACGTGAATTGGTGCGAGTCCGCTGACCACGAACAGGCAATCCCTTTCTGTGGCGCAATCCACGATAACAACCAATATCCATCAAACGCTTGATGTTCAGACCGATTTCAGAACGAAGTCGTCCTTCTACCTTGTACTCTGTGTCAATAACTGCACGAAGAGCTGCCAAGTCATCCTGAGACAAATCGTTGATAAGTGCATCAGGATTTACCTTTGTCTTCTTGCAAATTTCATTGGCAGAAGAACGTCCAATACCATAGATGTATGTCAATGCAATGTTGACATGCTTGTTAGGGAGGTCAACTCCCGCAATTCGAGCCATCTGTTACTCCTCAGCCCTGTCTCTGCTTATGCTTAGGGTTAGAACAAACGATTCGGACAACGCCAAAACGCTTGATTACCTTACATTTGTCACAAATGGGCTTTACGCTGGTTCGTACTTTCACAAAAATCCCCCTGTAAAAAAGTGTGTTCACATAGCCAGATCCTAGCAAATCGCAATGATTACAATCTGGGTTCAAGGATTATACCACACTTCCCTACCTTATACTAGAGTTTTCTCACAAAATCTACAGATTCCGTGACCGAATCCTACCCTTCTTGACCAATCCGTCATGATGATGCATTTTCAACAACGCCTCAATCTGACTCATTGTATCAAGATCTACACCAACAATAATCAACAGTGAGGTTCCACCCATCAACATTGCAATTGACTGAGGGAAGCCAAACAGACTCTGGATAATTGTAGGCAAAACAGCAATTCCTGCAAGATACAAAGAACCAGGTAGCACAATCCGGTTCAATACCTTCTGCAGATATTCTTCTGTTTTATCAGTTCTGATTCCGGGGATTGAGCCGCCATTCTCCCGGATATTCTTTGCAATTTCAGCGGGATTGAACTGCACTTGTGTGTAGAAATATGCAAAGAAAATAATCAGCAATACTAAGAAAATATTGTACCACAAACCTGTGGGTGTCAAAAATGCAGCCAATCTATTGAGCCAACGCACGTCGGGTCCAAGACTGGTAGCAATTTGGAGTGGGAACTGTAGGAATGAAGAAGCAAAAATTACAGGGATTACTCCAGATGGATTAATCTTGAATGGAATATAAGTGCTTTGTCCACCATACATCTTCCGTCCAACAACACGCTTTGCATAATGTACTGGAATCTTTCTTTGCCCTTGCTGCTCGAAAACAACCAGGATGATGATTCCAACGAACATACACAAAACTACAATTACAAATACGGGGTTGATTGAGCCATCAGCAACAGCTGAGCCCAACTCCCATACAGCGGAAGGCAAGCGAGCAACGATACCAGCGAAAATCAGCATGGAAATACCATTTCCGATTCCACGTGCAGTAATCTGCTCACCCAGCCAGATAGTAATCATTGTTCCGGTTGTAACACTGATCATGGCAATCAATTTGAATGCCAAGGAGCTTTCCAGAACAACAGCGCCAGGAATGCTGGTAGCATACACAGTTACAGCCAAGGACTGAATCAAACAGACAAATACTGTTCCAATTCGAGTCCAAGCCTGAACCTTTTTCTGACCACCATCTTCCCGAGCTATTCTTTTCAAGCTAGGGAAGATAATCAGAGCCAACTGCATAATAATCTGTGTTGAAATGTAGGGCATTACACCCAACATGAACACAGAAAAATTAGAGAAGGCTCCACCGGCAAAAAAGTCCATGTAATCCACGAACGCATTACCACGGGTCAAGGAATCAAAATAGGCAGTTAATGCCTGAGGATTGATTCCAGGAATTGTGAGAACACTACCAAGGCGAAAAACGGCTAGCACTACTAAGGTAAAGAAAAGTCGTTCTCTGAGTTCCTTTACCTTAAACATATTTACAATTGGATTGTTTGCCATGTCGTTTTTCGCTCCGTTTAGTTATTAGCTTCAGTTACCGTTCCACCGATTTTCTCGATCTTCTCTTTAGCAGAGGCGGAAACCTTATCTACAGCTACAGTAACCTTCTTTGTCAGGTCACCATTACCCAGCACCTTAACCAGAACGGCAGAATTCTTTACAAGTCCCTTGGCAACCAAAGTTTCCTTGTTTACAGTTTCGCCATCTGCGTACTTTGCTTCAATATCGCACAGGTTTACAATGTCAAACTCCTTCTTGAAAGGATAGTTTGAGAAACCGCGCTGGGCAATACGACGGAACAAGGGCATCTGTCCACCCTCAAATCCGATATACACCTTGCCACCGGAACGGGACTGCTGTCCCTTATTTCCGCGACCAGCTGTTGTACCACGACCAGAGGAAGAACCACGACCAACAATTCTCTTTTTCTTGTTTGCACCAACAGGTGCTTTAAGAGTTAATTCTGACATTAGTTCATCTCCTCAACTCTAACCAAGTGAGCTACAGAAGCAACCATTCCCATGATGGAAGGAGTAGCTTCCTGCTCTACTACAGAGTTAATCTTCTTTAGACCCAAACTACGTACAGTTGCCCTTTTAGCAGGCTTCTGTCCGATTGTACTTCGTACGAGTGTAATCTTGACCTTCTTAGCCATACCTTACCCCCACAGATCCTTCAGAGTTTTACCTCTGTTCTTTGCAACTGTACGAGCATCCATCAACTTGGAAACAGCATCAAAAGTAGCACGAACTACGTTTACAGATGTGTTTGACCCCAAGGACTTTGCCAAAACGTCAGTAGCTCCAGCAGCCTCAAGCACGGCACGTACAGGACCACCGGCAATAATACCGGTACCAGAACAAGCAGGCTTAAGAAGTACAGATGAACTCTTGTACTCTCCGAGAATATCATGAGGAATTGTACCATTCTTAATAGGTACAGTTACCAGATTTCTCTTTGCCTTATCAATGCTCTTTCTGATAGCCTCTGTAACATCGTTGGCCTTACCAAATCCAAAGCCAACCCGTCCCTTCTGATCACCTACTACAGTCAAGGCTGAGAAAGAGAAACGACGTCCTCCCTTTACAACCTTTGCAGTACGATTCAGCTTAATCAGTTTTTCTACAAACTCTTTTGGCTGCTCTCTATCAAAATTCTTCTGGTGTTCCATAGCTTCTCCTAGAATTCAACTCCAGCCTTGCGAGCACCGTCAGCAAGAGCCTTAACAACACCGTGATACAGATAACCATTTCGGTCAAAAACCACAGTCTTGATATTCTTTTCCATAAGACGCTTGCCCATTGCCTCTCCCAGCTTCTCTGCATCAGCAACGGTGGGCTTTAATGAAGCAAACTCCTTTTCCAAAGTGGAAATAGAAGCCAATGTCTTTCCAACAGTATCGTCGATAACCTGTACGTACAGGTTACAGTTACTGCGAGTCACAGTCATTCGAGGCCGTTCTGGTGTACCAGAAACTCGCTTTCGGATATGAATCTTTCTCTTCAGACGCTTTCTGTCTTTTTCATTAAGTTTCTTCAACATATCGCCTTACCCTTATTTAACGCCGGATTTACCGACCTTCCTTCTAATGGTCTCAGTTTCATACCGAATACCCTTACCCTTGTAGGGCTCAGGCTTCCGAAGCTTACGAATCTGTGCACAGAACTCACCAACAGCCTGCTTGTCAATTCCAGAAACACATACTTTGTTCTGTCCTTCAACAGTTACTGTAAGATTCTCAGGAATCAAGGCAATAAAGTCTGTTGAATAACCAAGGTTCAAAATCAAAAGATTTCCCTTAACCTCGGCACGGAAACCAACACCAGTGATAACCAAGTTCTTTGTAAAACCAGTTGTTACACCAACAACCATGTTGTTAATCAAGTTGCGGTACAATCCCTGGGCGGCATTTGATGCCTTAGTTTCGTCACCACGACATACGGTAATTACACCGTCGTTCAGCTCAATCTTTACATTGGCTGTATAGTCCTGGCACAACTTTCCCTTGGGACCTTCTACACAAATTGAATTTCCCTGAATGTCAACCTTAACACCAGCAGGAACGGTAATAGGAAGCTTTCCAATTCTTGACATGTACTCCTCCCCTTACCAGATTGTGCAAATCAACTCACCGCCAACCATCTGCTCAGCAGCACGCTTTCCAGTGGTAACACCCTGGCTGGTTGACACGATTACTGTACCGTATCCGTTGTGAACACGGGGCAGGTCCTTGTATCCTGAATATACACGACGACCAGGTGTAGAGATCTTCTTTAGACCATGAATTACTGGTTCATTTGAATCGTCATACTTCAGGTAAATGCGGATGCTATTAGCTCCATCCTGAGTCAGCTTCTTGAAGTTCTTGATGTAACCTTCAGTCTTCATGATTTTGACAATTTCCAACTTAAGCTTAGAAGCTGGAACGTCAACCTTCTCATGGCGGGCCATTGCCGCATTTCTTACCTTTGTAAGCATATCTGCTATTGGATCTGAAACGCTCATTCTCTTCTCCTAAACTACCAGCTGGATTTTGTTACACCAGGCAACAAGCCTTCACTAGCCAACTTGCGGAAACAAAGACGACACATCTTGTATTTCCGAAGATATCCACGGGGACGGCCACAAACCTGACACCGATTGTACTTACGTGTACTGTATTTGGCAGGCCGGGCAGCTTTAATAATCAATGATTTCTTAGCCATGAATTCCTCTCTTACTTCCTAAAAGGCATTCCAAACTTGGTAAGCAGAGCGCGAGCATCGCTGTCTGTCTCTGCACTTGTTACGATAGAGATATTCATTCCAGCGACTCTTTCAATCTTGTCAAAGTCGATTTCAGGGAAGATAATCTGCTCTGTAATACCAAGGGAGAAGTTTCCGTGTCCATCAAAACCTGTTGCCTTGATTCCACGGAAATCCTTTACACGAGGTAATGCAACATTGATCAAACGATCCAGGAACTCATACATCTGAGCTCCACGCAATGTTACCATTACACCAACCTCATTGCCCTGACGCAATTTGAAGTTAGCAATACTCTTCTTCGCCTTTGTTTTCACAGCCTTCTGACCGGTAATTGCCGTAATATCAGTAACTGCGGCATCAAGGAGTTTCTTATTACTAAGTGCTTCACCCACGCCCATGCTCACTACAATCTTCTTGATTGCAGGAACCTGCATCACGGACTTGTAACCGAGTTCCTTAAACAACTCTGGGGCGATAGTGTCATTATAGACTTTCTTAAGCCGGGGTACGTAATTACTCATTACAGTGTGTCTCCACATTTACGGCAAACACGATATTTCTTGTCGCCGTCGAGTTTATAACCGATTCTAGTAGGACCGCACTTTTTACATACGATCGCTACATTGGAAATGTGCAAGGGAGCTTCAATTTCAGCAATTCCACCTGCATCCTGCTGACTCCGCTTCTTCATTGCCTTCTTAACAATGTTGCAACCAGAAACGATAACTTTGTCCTTCTCACGAACAACACGAACAACGTTTCCGCGCTTTCCCTTGTCTTTTCCGGCAATGATCTCTACCAAGTCGTCCTTATGGATCTTGAATTTCTTATTCATACTATCCAATTCTCCTTACAGAACTTCTGGGGCCAGTGACACAATCTTCATGTAGTCCATGTCACGAAGCTCACGAGCCACGGGACCAAAAATACGCTTTCCCTTGGGGTTCTTGTTAGCATCGATGATAACACAAGCGTTGTCATCAAAGCGAATGTAAGTTCCGTCGGGGCGGCGATATTCCTTGGAAATGCGTACGATTACAGCCTTTTCCACAGATCCCTTCTTAATGTTTGATGTAGGAATAGCATCCTTAACGGCTACTACAATTACATCACCAATACTTGCATAACGGCGGTGAGAACCACCGAGAACCTTAATACACTGAACGAGCTTTGCACCGGAGTTATCAGCAACGTTCAAATTAGTTTGCATCTGAATCATTCTTTCTCTCCTACTTATTTTGCTCGCTCGATAATCTCGGCAAGACGCCAGCATTTTTCCTTACTCAGGGGCCGGCACTCAACGATACGAACCTTGTCACCAATGTGGGCATCGTTCAACTCATCATGAGCCTTGCACTTCTTGACACGGGTAACATACTTCTTATAAAGCCGGTGCAGCTTCTTTGTTGTAACGGACACTACAATAGTCTTGTCCATCTTGTCACTGGTAACAATACCAACAAAAGAACGTTTTGCAGCCTTATTAGTTTGAACAACCTGCTCTTCCACGGGTCAGCTCCTACTGGTCCTGACCGGCAATCTCTTTCTGCCGGATCAGCGTATTAATGCGTGCAATTTCGCGGCGCATTGTACGTTTCTGCATGGGGTTATCTACATGGCCGATTACCATCTGGAATCTCAGATCCATGTATTTCTTCTTCAACTCATTCCGCTTCACGATCAATTCGGAATAGGACAGTTCTTTTTCTTTCTTTGCCATCTTTTACTCCTTAGTCAATCGTGGGGCGATATGCGATCTTTGTCTTGATTGGCAATTTGCTACCAGCAAGCTTCATAGCACTTGCGGCCAATTCCAAATCAACACCACCAATTTCAAACAGAATCTGACCTGGCTTAATTACAGCAGCCCAGAACTCTGGAGAACCTTTTCCCTTACCCATTCGGGTTTCAGCAGGCTTCTTGGAAATAGGCTTATCTGGGAATACACGAATCCAAACCTGTCCCTTACGATTGATCTTACGATTCATCGCAACACGGGCAGCCTCGATATGACGTGCAGACAACCAAATAGGCTCCATAGCAACCAGAGCGATATCACCGAAATCGATGTTATTTCCTCTTGTTGCATTTCCCTTGATTCTACTGCGCTGCACCTTACGGTGCATTACTCTTTTAGGTGCAAGTGCCATCACTAACTCCTTGAAGCTTTAGCGCCACGATCTCCACGGGAAGACCGCTCACCACGCTCAGAACGATCGCGACGAGGCTTTCTTTCAACCTGACCTGCATCCTCATTCTGCTCATGACTAAACTTTGTTCCGTTATATACCCATACCTTGATACCAATCTTACCAAAGGTTGTATGGGCCTCTGCAAAACCATAATCAATGTCAGCTCTCAGAGTGTGGAGTGGTGTTCTACCTTCCTTATGTTCCTCTGTACGTGACATTTCAGCACCACCAAGACGACCGCTAATGCGAATCTTGATTCCCTGAACTCCGCCCTTCATGGCGTTTCCTGCAGCCTGCTTCAAAGCCTTGCGGAAAGAACCGCGGTTTGCCAGCTGACGTGCAACGTTCTGTGCAATAAGGGAAGCGTTTACTTCAGCACGCTTAATCTCGCTTACCTTAATCTGAACCTTTTTGGTGAGCTGCTTTTGAATTTCAGCACCGATTTTCTCAATATTGGCACCTTTCTGACCAATAATCACACCAGGACGAGCGGTGTGAATCATGATGGTAACGCGCTGAGGATGACGAATGATTCCGATATGAGAAATATCAGCATTCTTACACTCAGGCAAATCGTCGATCATCTTTCTAATCTTCAGGTCTTCCAACACCAGATCAGCATATTCTCTGGAATCTGCATACCAGCGTGACTGCCATGTCTTGTTAATTCCAAGTCGCAGTCCGATAGGATGTACTTTCTGTCCCATCTTATTCCCCCGCCTTTTCGTCTACAACAACAGTGATATGACACATACGCTTCAGAAGCATATCTGCACGGCCACGGGCACGGAACCATACACGCTTCAATCGAGGACCTTCGTCAATACGAATTTCCTTTACATACAACATATCTTCATCGAGTTGCTTGTTAGCATACAGTGCGTTAGCAATTGCGGACTTCAAGGTCTCACGAATCAACTCAGCACCCTTCTGAGGCATATTCTCAAGAATAGCCATAGCCTCTGAACAAGTCTTCCGCTTGACTACATTAGCCACAGGACGAACCTTAGTGGGGGATGCTATCAAGAATTTTGAAACGGCTTTATATCCAGTTTTCTCAGACATCATACCACCTATCTTCCAGACTTCTTATCAGAACCAGCGTGACCACGGAAAATGCGAGTAGGAGCAAACTCTCCGAGCTTGTGTCCTACAAGGTTTTCTGTAATATAAACTGGCACCCATGACTTACCATTATAAACTGAAATAGTGTTTCCAACCATTTCAGGTATAATTGTTGAACAGCGAGAATACGTTTTGATCATCTTACGATCCTCGACCTTGTTCATCTCAATAACCTTCTTATACAGGCTCTTCTCGATAAAAGGGCCCTTCTTAACAGATCTTGACACGGTTATCTCCTATCCTGCTACTTCTTCTTCCGGCGTGAAACAATAAACTTGCTTGACACCTTCCGCTTGTTGCGGGTCTTGTATCCACGGCAAGGCTGTCCCCAAGGAGTAACTGGGTTACGTCCCTTTCCGGCGCCTTCACCACCACCAAGCGGATGATCAACAGGGTTCATGGCCATACCACGAACAGTAGGTCTAACACCTCGCCATCTGCTACGTCCAGCTTTACCAAGCTGGGTGTTCATTCTGTCTTCGTTTCCTACAACACCGATTGTTGCGTAGCACTTCTTGTGCACACGGCGCATTTCGCTGGAGGGCAACTTGATTGTTACATAATCGCCTTCCTTAGCTGCAACCAGGGCACTTGCACCAGCTGAACGAACCAGCTGACCACCACGACCTAAGGTCAATTCGATATTGTGAACAGTAAATCCAACAGGGATTGCTTCCAAAGGAAGTGCATTTCCAACTACTGGAGCTGCATCCTGTCCAGATACAACCTTCTGTCCTACAACAAGTCCCTTAGGAGCAATGATGTAGCGCTTTTCACCATCTGCATAGAAAATCAATGCAATATTGGCACTGCGGTTTGGATCGTACTCGATGGTCTTTACTGTACCAGGAATACCATGCTTATCCCGCTTAAAATCGATTTCGCGGTACTTGCGCTTGTGTCCACCACCCTGGTGACGAACTGAAATCCGTCCACCGGCACCGCGTCCACCTCGCGCTTTGCGACCATGGGTCAAGCTCTTCTCAGGCTTGTCCGTAGTCAGTTCATCTTTCCGCAAGTCGATACGTGTACGTGTACCTGCGGTTATCGGCTTATATACTTTAAGAGCCATAGTTATTGGTTCCCCTTACTATCATGTGACCAAAGGCTTAGACGCCTTCGAACACCTTGATGGTTTCGCCAGGCGCAAGCTTGACGATGGCCTTTTTCCAGTTGGAGGTTTTTCCTGCCCGGTAGCGGACACGCTTATTCTTTCCACCAACATTCATCACTGTGCAGTCCACAACTTTCACATTAAAGAGCTTGCGTACAGCTTCCTTAATCTGGATTTTTCCAGCAAAAGGACTTACCTTGAAAACGTACTTATTCTCTTCCCGCAAGATTGTTGCTTTTTCTGACAGAACAGGCTCGATAAGGATATCTTCGTACACCATTATTCAGCCTCCGTATTGTAAAAGCCAGAAAGATTCTTGGCAGCAGACTCCAGCATGATTACCTTTCTTCCATAGAAGAGGTCATGGGCACGAAGTCTGTTATAAGAAAGGAAGGATACGGTAG
This sequence comes from Treponema sp., assembly GCA_016294105.1. Classification (GTDB taxonomy): domain Bacteria; phylum Spirochaetota; class Spirochaetia; order Treponematales; family Treponemataceae; genus Treponema_F. Next base: position 25,950 of record JAEDCN010000014.1, on the reverse strand, counting down.
GAATATTGCGTCCAGCCTGCTTGATCTTTGCATCATCGTCCTTCAGAACGATTACTACACGACCTTCTGCAGGGAAATTCTTCAGAATGGACACCAAATCCTTTGTCTTTCCGCTTTCTACAGTAAAATCTTCGATTACAGTCAAAGTATCATTCTGAGCCTTCATGCTCAAAATTGACTTCATTGCCAAGCGCTTAACCTTCTTAGGCAATGCAAAACTGAAATCCCTTGGCTTGGGTCCGAAAACCACACCGCCACCCCGTGTAAGAGGGGATTTTTTATCACCGCGACGAGCACGACCTGTTCCCTTCTGCTTATAGGGCTTGGCATTGCTACCATGCACCTCAGAACGATCTTTTGTACAGGCTGTACCTACGCGCTTATTTGCTAACTCGTTAGTGATGGCATAATAGATAACGTCTTCGTTAACAGGGAGTCCGAACACCTTATCATCAAGAGTAATAGTCCTAAGCTCTTTACCATCGACTGAATAGACTTTCTTTTCCATCGTCTTCCTCTGCCGTTATTTCTTTACCGCGGACTTGATGATCAGCGTACAGTCTTTATTCCCGGGCACAGACCCACGAACCATCACAACCTTCAACTCAGGATCAACCTTTACAACCTTCAGGTTCTGTACGGTAACCCGCTCATTACCCATGTGACCGGGCATCTTTATATTCTTAAAGCTGCGTCCGGGAGAGGTACACATTCCTGTTGAACCGGCTTCACGGTGAAACTTTGAACCGTGTGTTGCACGTCCACCGTGGAAACCCCACCTCTTCATTACACCCTGAAAGCCTTTACCCTTTGAGGTAGCGGTAACGTCTACATATCTGGTACCTTCAAAAAGCTCGATACCAATTTCATCACCTACAGCTGGCTCGGATTCAAAATCACGGAATTCCTTAAGATGCCGCTTAGGGGTGATTCCTTCAGGAAACTGTCCTGCATAAGGCTTTGTAACATTCTTGCTCTTGAGCTCTCCGAGACCAAGAACAACAGCGTCGTAACCTGCAGTTTCCTTTGTCTTTCGGGCTACAACCACATTAGGATCAACGCGGATCACAGTAACCGGTGTGAGGTTGCCGTTTTCGTCGAACACCTGGGTCATTCCCACTTTTGTTGCAATCAGACCTTTCATTCTGATATTCTCCTTAATTGAGGAAGCAACTTCCTCTCATTTCTTTCTCAGCCGCCATTCCCTGATCCGGGGAACCGTACTGTTTGCAGCACTAGTAACAGTAGCTGCAAGCACCAAGTCAACGACTTACTGCTTAATTTCTACATCAACGCCAGCTGGCAGCTCAAGCTTCATCAGTGAATCCATTACATCAGCTGATGGCTCAATAATGTCAATAAGGCGCTTATGTGTGCGCATTTCGAACTGCTCACGTGATTTCTTGTTTACGTGAGGAGAACGCAATACAGTCACCTTATTAATTCTAGTAGGCAGTGGGATAGGTCCTGAAACCTTTGCACCAGCCTGCTGAACTGTCTGCACGATGGACTTTGCACTCTGATCGATCAGACTAACATCGAATGCCCGTAGTCTGACACGAATCTTTTCGGTAGCCATTATTCCTCCTGGAAAATATGGAGGCTACCTAAGTTTTCCTCAGGCAGCCTTCCAGCCAATTAAATTAGTCTTTAACCTCTGTTACCTGTCCAGAAGCAATTGTGCGTCCACCTTCGCGAATAGCGAACTTAAGACCCTTGTCCATAGCAACGGGGTGAATCAACTCACCAATGATCTTGGTGTTGTCACCGGGCTTAACCATATCTACGCCTTCAGGAAGAGTAATTGTTCCTGTGATGTCGGTGGTGCGGAAATAGAACTGAGGGCGATATCCAGAGAAGAATGGGCTGTGGCGTCCACCTTCTTCCTTTGACAATACGTAAATCTGTCCCTCGAACTTTGTGTGAGGAGTGATTGAACCGGGCTTAGCCAAAACCTGTCCGCGCTCTACAGACTTCTTGTCGATACCGCGGAGCAAGAGACCAACGTTGTCTCCAGCCTCTCCCTGATCCAACAACTTGTTGAACATTTCGATACCAGTGATAACAGTCTTCTGAGTAGGACGGATACCAACGATTTCAACTTCTTCGTTCAACTTGATGATACCGCGCTCGATACGTCCAGTTACTACAGTACCGCGTCCAGAAATGGTGAATACATCTTCAACAGGCATCAAGAAGGGGAGATCTGCATCACGGGCAGGATCCTGGAAGTATGTGTCCATAACCTCCAGCAACTCATCGATACACTTTGTATCCTCAGCGGTTGCATCATCCTTGAGGGCATGGAATGCAGAACCCTTGATAATAGGAGTATCCTCGGGGAAGCCATAAGATGTGAGAACATCACGAACTTCTTCTTCAACCAATTCCAACAACTCAGGATCGTCAACCAAGTCAACCTTGTTCAAGAATACGATGATTCCAGGTACACCTACCTGGCGAGCCAACAGGATGTGCTCCTTTGTCTGAGGCATAACAGAGTCAGGTGCAGATACTACGAGGATAGCACCATCCATCTGAGCAGCACCAGTAATCATGTTCTTGATATAGTCTGCGTGGCCGGGGCAGTCAATGTGTGCATAGTGGCGCTTGTTAGACTGATACTCCAAGTGACGGGTATTGATAGTAATACCGCGTTCCTTCTCTTCTGGTGCATTGTCGATTTCATCATACTTCAAAGCCTTGTCACCAAACTTCTTGGCGCAGTGCTGAGTAATAGCAGCAGAAAGAGTTGTCTTACCATGGTCTACGTGACCGATGGTTCCTACGTTCATGTGGGGCTTCGTTCTTTCGAACTTTTCCTTTGCCATGTAATCCTCCTATACCAGATACTCAGGTATAAAAATAAAAAATAATTGCCATATTATATAGAACGCAACGCAAAATACATTACATTCTCAAGCACTATAGAAACGGATTTACATGGACGTAGATAAGGAGGGATAGAGAAGGATTTCTTCTCTGCGTGACAGTCCATCCATTCGGACTGTTTCGGCCGGACCACCTATCACCATCAAATCCGTGTTTGATGAACGGTTTGGTACACTAAAGCCAGGAGCGATTCAACATCAATAAGCCCTTTCACCGTTCACGTTTTGTCTTGCGACAAACCACAATCAAAGGGTTGCGAACATCCTATTTCTTGCACTGAAAGAAATTTTACGGTTTCGCCAGACGCTCCAATGTCTGCTTGACTCTCAAAGAACCCGAAGATTGTATCTTCATTTCCACTTTCGTAGAATAGTGGTTCCTATTTATACTATTTAAACAGAATAATTGCAAGTGATAATCGACCGAATGGTATATTTTTCTACGGATTTCAAAGGATTTTCACGTCGGCGGGTGGCGTATTGGCCTTTTCCCGCAGGTAGTTGTCCAGCATCCGCTTGTTGATTCCTGCCAGCGCCGCCAGTTCCTTGACGAGAACATCCTGGTATGCAAGCTCCGCCTTCAAGTTTTCCCGAAAACTCATTTCCACAAAATACGTTAAAAAACGTAATTGATACTTGATTATTTGTTTTTTTAAAGCAATTATTATCTTATCTTGAGTTGTTACTTCTAAGTAACAACAAAGGAGATGTATAATGAAAAAGATTATTGCCATGGCCGTAGTGGCCGCAGTTGCAGTAAGCATGGTTTGTGCACAGATTACTGTAGGTGCAAAGAGAACATTCGGAATGAACCTGGGATCAAAAGTATCAGATGAAGCCAAGGAGATTTTTGCTAGAAACGATGATGCCAAGAACGCCTTCATGGTGAACAGCGGCGATTCCATCTACGGCCGCTACAACCTGCCCTTCCTGCCTGCCCTGGGTGTGCAGCTGGAGTTTGGCCTCACCGCCAACAACGGTGCTGGTTTGAAAGCTGAGTATGAAGGAGTGGAAATGACCGTAACAGCCTCCTACCTGTCCTTGGACTTCCCCTTGCTGGTGACCTATGACATTCCGGTGGGCTCCATCATGATTACCCCCATGGTTGGTATAAACTTCTCTGTTCCTGTGGGTTCTCCTAAATTCGTATTTAAGACTGATGAAAATGAGGCATCTATGGATAGGGGAGACCTTAAGGACACCGGTTTCATCCCTGGTATTGTTGCTGGTGTTGAGGTGGGCATTCCCGTTGGCCCCGGTTCTATTACCGCCGGTTTGAGCTATGTAAACGACTTTACCCCTGTAAAGTTAAAGTCTGACGGTTTTGACGAGAAGGTCGATTTGCTGACTCGCCGCAACTTCAACATTTCCCTGGGTTACGCCCTGAAGTTCTAATTTGAACGCACATTAAACCTTCTAGTTGGAGCCGTCCGCAGGGCGGCCCTTTCTTTGTTGCTTTCTCAATCCGCATTGTGCATTTTGCTATTTCTAAGTATAATTTTTATCATGATTTCAGCTGAACTTTCTGAATTGGTGGCCACACAGAGGGCCTTTTTCTTAACAGGTAAGACAAGAGATATAAAATTTCGCAAGGAGCAGTTGACTTGCCTCAAAAATATTTTGCTTAAATATCAAAATGAAATACTGGAAGCATTGGCAAAGGATTTACGAAAATCTCCTGCAGAAGCATATATTACTGAATTTGCACTGATTCTAAAAGAAATCGACTTTTTAAGAAGGCGAATTTCTTGGTGGACACAGCCTAAATTTCGCTTGACACCACTCCACAGCTTTCCTGGGATAAGTAAAATTCTTTCCCAACCCTACGGATGTGTCTTGGTGATTAGTCCATGGAATTTCCCCTTTCAGATAGCTTTGATGGCAGTGGCTGCTGCAATCAGTGCAGGAAATTGTGTGATTCTCAAGCCATCTCATCATGCTCAGGAATCAGAGCAGCTTTTAGCAGCCATAATTCAGGAAGCATTCCCCCCAGAGCAGGTGGCAGTGGTCACAGGTGGCAATGAAATACATCACTCATTGTTGAGCCAAAAGTATGACTTTATCTTTTATACAGGTGGAGCAACTGCTGGTAAAAAAGTAATGGAAGCTGCTGCTAGAAATTTAACACCAGTATGCTTGGAGTTAGGAGGTAAGAATCCCTGTATTGTAGATGGCACTGCTGACATTGATTCTGCTGCCAAAAGAATTATGTGGGGAAAACTCATAAATAGCGGTCAAAACTGCCTTGCACCCGATTATGTATTGGTACAAGAGGACAAGCACCAAGAACTAATGGAAAAGATGTGCATGTACATGAATGAATTCTACGGAGACAATCCGGTAGCAGAAGATAGTGGCCTTTCTTCTATCATAAATGAACGACATTTCTTCCGGCTCTTGAATCTGGCAAATGGAAACAACCCTGCAAACGGAACCGTTGTGACACCAAATCCAGCTGGAGCAAGCTACAACAGAGAGGCTTTAAAGATAAAGCCCATACTGTTAGATTCACCGGAGCTAGATGCACCAGTTATGCAGGATGAAATTTTTGGCCCAATACTACCAATCATTCCCTACAACACCTTGGACGTTGCACTTTCAATTATTCAAGAAAAGCCAGAACCTTTGGCACTATATCTCTTTAGTAATGACAAGACCACAAAAAAACGTGTTTCAGAATCAGTGCGGTACGGCGGTGGCTGTATAAACGATACTCTGCTCCATGGCGCTTCTTCTCAGCTACCTTTGGGAGGAACTGGCTACAGTGGAATGGGCAATTACCACGGCAAAGCTGGTTTTGACACCTTTAGTCACCAAAAAGCCATTCTTTCCAGACCAGCAAAACTGGACACCCCTTTAAGATACCCGCCCTATAACGAGGGTAAACGAAAATTCATTACGTTTTTGCTGAAATAGAAGTATGGGAAGCGATTTATTTATCATTGTTGCCATTGGGGCACTTATCGGTTTAATTCTTTTTCTTTTTGGTAAGTATGTGGAAATGGCCAAGGATTATTACAAGGGCAAGAATCAAAAACCCAAGGAAGCTGCTTCGGAGCAAAAGAAAAATGCAGCGCCTGCAAAAACCTATTGCCCCCTATGTGATTCAGCCTTAACTCCAGGAATAAATTTATACTCAAAGATATATCGTCCCCTGTCTTCCCAGCTGGACGATGACCAGCATTGCACCATCCAGGGCTGCCCCTACTGCTACAGCAAGGATGGGGAAAAGAAAAAACGCCGTAGCTGCCCAGTTTGTGGCCGTCCAGTACCCATGACAGGCTCCTTGGTGGCCCGCATGACCATGCAAAAGTCTGGTAGGCGACATGTTCACATCATTGGTTGCACAGAATGTCATAAAAAGATGTAAAGTATTTATTTTCTTCTTCCGAGAATTTACTATCAGCGTAGGCTGAAACAAACAGCTGGATTGTTCCGGTTGCTGATCATGTGGAAGTGTCGCAAGACATTATTGGTGGACAATTGTTCATTTATCCGCAATCAGAGGTTTGGAATCTTGTGTGCAAAAGTAGCAATGCCGGCTAAAAAGAAGGAGATACACTATGGTAATTAATCACAACATGAGTGCTATGTATTCCCAGCGCTCAACAAATCTTACCAATGTGGCAGCCCAGAAGAACATGGAGAAGTTGTCTTCTGGACTGAAGATCAACAGGGCTGGCGATGACGCCTCCGGCCTTGCCGTTTCAGAAAAAATGCGTAGCCAGATTCGTGGTTTGAACAAGGCTTCTGAAAACGCTCAGAATGGCCTGTCTTTCATCCAGACCACCGAAGGTTATTTGCAGGAAACAACTGACATCATTCAGCGCATCCGTGAATTGGCAGTACAGTCTTCCAACGGTATCTACACCGAAGAAGACAGAATGCAGATTCAGGTTGAAGTTTCCCAGCTGATTGCCGAGGTTGACCGCATCGCCAGCCAGGCTCAGTTCAATGGAATGAACATGCTGACTGGTCGCTTTGCTCGCGACGAGGGAACAAATGCTGTTACCGCTTCTATGTGGTTCCACATCGGTGCAAACATGGATCAGAGAATGGAAGTTTACATTGGAACAATGACCGCAACTGCTCTTAACTTGAGAAACTTGGGCGATGAGACAATCATGAGCCTTGAATCTCCTGCTGAGGCAAACCGTGCTATCGGAACTCTTGATGAGGCTTTGAAGAAGCTCAACAAGCAGAGAGCCGATTTGGGTGGTTACTACAACCGCTTGGAGCACGCTATCCGCGGAATCGATATTGCTGCAGAAAACCTGCAGTCTGCTGAATCAAGAATCCGTGACACAGATATGGCTAAGGAAATGGTTGACTTTACAAAGAACCAGGTTCTGCAGCAGTCTGGTATGGCAATTCTTGCCCAGGCAAATCAGTCTACACAGAATGTTTTGAGCTTGCTCCGCTAAGCTTTTTTAGATATTCTTTAGAAAAGCTATCCAGTGAAAGCTGGATAGCTTTTTTTTATTTAGTCACTTCGATGGATTTTATAGAAAAATAGTTTTAAAACTTGTACTACGAGTTTATTTTACAGACTTGTTCTTCCTCGGAAGCTACGAGCTAGGGTAAGGCGATCTGCATACTCCAAGTCGCCACCAACAGGAAGCCCAGAGGCCAGACGAGAAAGGGTAACATCACAATCCTCTAAAAGCCGCTGAAGATAGAGGGCAGTTGTATCACCTTCTACCGTGGGATTGGTGGCAATAATCACTTCGGTAACGGTGCCAGAATGGATTCGTTCCAGCAATTTACCAAAGGAAAGATTTTCGGGACCAATGCCATCTAAGGGAGAAATCACTCCACCTAAAACATGGAACAAACCGTGATATTCACGAGAGGCCTCGATGGTTTGTACATCTTGAGGCTGCTCTACAACACAGATGAGATTTCGTTCCCGTGCTGGATTGGAGCAGATTTCACAGGGCTCCACCTCTGTGTAGGCCCCGCAGATACTACAGGGTTTGATTCTTTCCTGCAGGGTGGTAAGCTGATGGGCAAAACGCTGCAAAAAGATGGAGTCAGCCTTGAGAAGATGGGTGGCAATACGATTGGCACTCTTTTTTCCAATGCCAGGTAAACGGGAAAAAGATTCTGCCAGTTCTTCCAATGCGTTCATGATTACAGCCCCATTCCAGGTAGATTCAATCCACCTAACATGGGACCCAGTCGATCACGAGTCAGCTCAAGCATACGTGCATGAGCATCTTTGCTGGCGGCCACAATCAAATCCTGTAGCATGGGGACATCACGTGGGTCCACAGCGATTGGGTCTAATTCTACCCGCTGTACTTGAAACTGACCGTTGATGGTAACCTTTACAATGTTACCGCCAGCACAACCTGTTGCCTGTAAACACTTGAGATCTTCCTGAACCTTGTTAAACTGATCCTTGAAGCTCTGGGCATTTTTCAGTATATCAAAGGGATTCATACTATGACTCTCCTACTACGGTGCCTTTAAACACCTTGCAAATTATATCTACTTGATTTGATTGTTCTACCTCTGCCATAGGCTTTTGGCGTGCCTGCCGAAGCTGAAAATCCACCTGAAGGCTTCCACCAGAAAACTGCTGTAGCAGATCCAGCACCAAAGACTCATCCTTTTGTAGCTGATTCAAAGAGAAGGAGCTTCCTACAATGATGTTCAGCTGGTTTTGGTCAAAGTGCCACTGAGAGCTTAATAATGCAGAAGCAGTGGAAGCATGGCTCAATGATAATTCTTCCACCAACTTTTCCTTCAGCTTATCTTGAGGAACACCAGGAGAATCAGCTGGTACCAAAGGCTGTGGAGAAACAGGTGGAACAACAGGCTTGGGGCGAGAAACCATAGTGCCGCCAAAATCACTGGTAGGATGCCGGTGTTCAGGCGGTACAGCGCCGCCATTAGCAAAAGGGTTTGGATGCCCCTGTGAAAGTGGCTGTCCCTGCGGCACCGAAGAAAGATTCTGGGATTTTGCTGGAGCTGCAGCCCCACCGAGTAGCTGACGCACCGACTCCATGGCCTGAAAAACCTCTTGTGGTGACACAAAGGAGGAAATTCCGCATAACCGGGATAGGGCCAAATCCACCTCGTACCGTGGACTGGTGGAATACCGAATATCTCGATACAGGCTCAGGAACAAGGACAGAGCGCGCTCCAGCTGGGCAACATTCCACTGAGCCAACACCTGCTGGGAATACCGTTCGGCAGATTGTCCAAGAAGGGATTCTCGTGTAATACCAGACTTAATCAGCAAAAGACTTCTGATATAGTTGCTACAATCAGTAATAAACTGCTCAATGGAAACACCACTTTGCAAAAGATTATCCAGCTGTTCTAGAGCAGAAGCCGTATTAGCTGTAACACAAGTTTCAAAAAGCAGATTCATGGTATCTAAACCTACTAAACCGAGGGTTTCACGAATCTTTTCAAAGGTGATATGACCAGCGGAGAAAGAAGCTACCTGATCAAAAAGGGTATAAGCATCACGGACACTACCAGTAGCCTCTCGTGCAATCCAATACAAGGCCTCATCTTCTGCCTGTAAACCGATTTCCGCTGCAGCTTGAGCTAATAGCTCCTTCAGCTGCTCCACCGCCACAAGACGGAAATGGAACTGCTGACAACGACTTTTTATGGTGGCTGGAACCTTGTGTAATTCCGTGGTTGCAAAAATAAAGATAACGTATGGAGGAGGCTCCTCAATAGTCTTGAGCAAGGCATTGAAGGCACTGGTAGACAACATGTGAACTTCGTCAATAATGTAAATCTTGTAACGACAAGAATTAGGTGGGAAAAGCACCTCATCCTTAATCTGACGAATATCATTGACACTGGTATTTGAAGCACCGTCAATTTCAATCACATCCATGCTGGCACCACGAGTAATCTCCTGACAGGCTGCACATTGACCACAGGGCTGGGCCACAGGCCCCTGCTGACAATTCAAAGCCTTGGCCAAAATACGTGCAGAGGAGGTTTTTCCACAACCACGGGGGCCAGAGAATAAATATGCGTGGGCAATCTTTCCAGACTGAATTGCGTTCTTTAGGGTGGATGCTACAAATTCCTGCCCCGCAAGACTGTCAAAATCCTGGGGGCGACGACGAGTTGCCGTTACTTCATAAGCCATGAAACAAGCATACTGGAAAAACAGCCTTTCCGCAAGATAAACTATAGAGACAAGTGGCCACGGGCACGAGCACGGCGGTCCCGGATGGAATTTAAGAAGGGTACCATAAAGATGGCCACAAGACCACCTGCAAATCCATTGTTATACAAATTCATGCCGGCATATACTGTTCCCACGTTCATCACCACTGCAAAGTGAAGGATTCCTGCAATTACCCCAGGAATAATACCAAACTCGCCAGCTACTGGAGCAAGAGTTGTACAAAACAACAATGCCAACATGGGGCCAGGGGTAGTTATTGTCCATGTAGTAGGCAAGCTAGCAAGCAATACCCCCACCATAACTGGTAAAATATTTCTTAAGTGCTTTCCTGTTGTTCCAAAGCCCACCACCGTCATAATGCCTCCAATGGTGGGACCGTTCAAATCACCTCCCACCAACAACACAAAGGAGGTGGCAAGGAGACCATTGATTCCCATATTAAAGCCTGAAACATAAAAGCCTTCAGTTTTGACATAATCTGTTCCACCGATTCCAGGAGTTTTCAGAATATTCACATAACCTTTGAGTGTTCGTTTCCCCTTGAAAATCAAACTGATTATTATAAGGCCGATAAAAAATATATACAAAACAGTAGCAAGAACCTTGTTTCCACCAGTATACCAATACAATCTATACCCCACCTCTACCTCAAGAGACCGAAGCAGGGAAACCACCACCGTGGCAATGATTCCACAGGCAAAACCAACATTGTACAAGGAATATCCCAAATGGGAATAGTGAACATGAGTTGATAGTGGTGGAAGCACGAATCCCATGATAATACCTATAAGGATACCCAAAGCAAACAATACTGGTGAAGGAATCCCTTCTAAATGCATCATCTGGGTGATGATGGGAGAAAGAGCTGTTCCGTAAAAGCCAACATAAAGATAACGGGAAAGTGAAGTCTTGTGGTACCAAGAATATAAAAATACACCTACAAGGATTGACCAAATATTCATCAGGTTTTTGCCAAAAAGAGCAAATCCAAACATAAGGTAGGCAGAGGTAACGGTATGACCTTCTACTTCCAAACCTAAGGCATAAGCAAGCCAAAGACACATTAAAGTAATTAAGCCTGCATTAATAAAGGCTGAACCAATACCACCTACCACAAAATAATCTGTAATAAGAAAATCAGGTTCTATCATCAAAGCCCAGATACCTGGAACGATGGTAGTAGTTGGTTGTAAAAAAAAGCCCGCTATAATAAAAAATAGGGGCATTCCAGATAACAATAAATATTGAGTTTTTCGGGACACAGTTTCATCTTTTAATTCTTTTATCACCAGCACCTCCTTTTCTATGCTGTCATAATTATAATGGGAAAATTTAAAAATTAGCAAATAATTTTTTTATTTTTTTATAAAATTGTTATGATTTTTTGTAATCCCAGTTATGCTACGGGAATCCCCGCCACCACAGGAGTTTCAAAGCAACCGAACATATCCTGAATAATCACCTCAAGCACAGGCGTTATCTTCCCGGCAATAATCTCGTATTTCAGCTTTCACCACTTTCCGTTGGGCAGGTCTCACCTTTCGTTGCAAATCAGCAAAAAGACGTTTTTCTTCCACTGAATCAAAGCTCCCATAGCAAGCAGCTAACCGCAATGCTTCTGGTTCTCCACTTAAAGCCACACAACCAATACGAGGATGAACTCCCAGCAGTGAGTTTTAAGAGATTGCATTTAAAATCTTCATTCCACCAAATTATGCCTGAAGAGAAAAATACACAGCAAAGAAGTGGAGAATACTTCCAAAGATTGTGAAAATATGCCAGATGCAATGCATCCATTTGATTTTTTTCAATGCGTAGAAAATGCAACCCACAGTGTAGGCAATGCCACCAGCCACCACAAGCATGAGGCTCAGAGGATTCAGATTTTGTACCATGGGTTTAATGGCAAAAACCACCAGCCAGCCCATCAAAATATAGGTAATGGCAGAAAGCACCCGCATACGGCTTCCAAAAATGGCATAGAAGGTCATGCCAGCCACAGCCAAGACCCAGATAATTCCGAACAAGGTCCAGCCCACAGCACCACGGAGGGTGGTAAGACAGAAGGGGGTGTAAGTTCCTGCAATCAACAGGTAGATGGAAGAATGATCAAAGATGGCAAAAACCTTTTTTGCACCATAGGGAGTGAGGGCGTGATACAAGGTGGACATGAGATACAGGATTACCAGAGATGCACCAAAGATGGCAAAGCTGGTAACGTAAAACCCCTTTTCTCCAGTAGGGGCCAATAGCACTGCTCGAACCACCAACAACACTGTAGCAGCAACGGCAAGCCCCGCACCAATTCCGTGGGTTATAGAATTGAAAATCTCCTCTCCAATGGAATACCGCTTGGGGATAGTGGCTTCGTAAGCCTTGCGTTCAGCTCGTTGCTGGGCCTTTTCCACTTTCTTTGCAGCCTTGGCGGGCTTTAAGGCGGCGTAACACTCCATCTGAATACGATGGATTTCTTCCTTGGCAGAAGCCTTTACCGCCTTAATCCGATTCTTGGCAGCTTCCTTGATTTCTTTAATTTGCTGTTCAGAGACTCCCATCTCTGTATCTGTCTTTGACATGAAATACTCCTCAGTCCCGTCAGTATCACTAGGATTTTGGCCGTTGCCGCCGTACCTCGTACAACAACACACCAGTAGCCACAGAAACATTCAGACTATCCAAGCGACCACAGGTTGGAATGGAAACGATGGAATCACATTGCTCCTCCAAAAGCCGACCAATGCCCTTTCCTTCGCTGCCCATAATAAGGGCTGTTTTTTCAGGAAACTGCACCGTGGTAGCAGAGCTTCCCCCTGCATCGGCACCGTACACCCAAAAGCCAGCCTCTTTAAGCTGCTCCGTCACCCGAACGAGATTGGCAACAGTGGCCACGGGAACCCAAGCACTGGCTCCAGCACTGGACCTTCCCACCACCTCATTTTCCAAGGGATCCTTTAGGCTTCTGCGTTCGGGCATTACTACCAAATCCACCCCAAACTGATCACAACTACGGAGGATGGCACCCACGTTATGGGGATCGGTAATGGAATCAAGCACCAGAACCAGGGCTCGCTCCCGTGGACTTTTAATCCACTGGGAAAAATCTACCAAATTCTGTGGGTCAGCAGACTCTCCTGCCAGACGTAGCAAAAGTCCTCGATGATCCTGGGCTGTTTCAGGCAAGGAAGAAACCAAGGAGTCCAGTACCTTCTTTTCCACTTGGGTAGCAGCGACACCGGCATCCTTGGCCTGAGCCAAAATCTTTTTTACACGAGGACCTAGATTTGCATACAAAAGCTCCCATTCACCTGTTGTTTCAGCTGGACGAAAGTTTCGTAAGCGCTCTTCAATGGCGTGAAAGCCAGAAATATATTTATCTGCCACAGCAGACCTTGTATTTCTTTCCAGAACCACAGGGACAAGGCTCGTTGCGACCAATCTTGCGTCCGTCACGAACAACAGTTGTGGTCTTTAAGCTACCAGTGGAATACATCCATTTACCTTCAATCTTCTTGAAGTAGCCTGTTTCGTGGTGAACATCCTTCAAACCCTTGCGGCTGTAGGTAGCTTGGAATTCTACTATACCTTCAGTATCATCAGCTCCACCCTTTTCAGTGCGGAGAATCTTAAGACCATGCCAGGTGGACTCTTCGCTCCAAGCCTTGGTGGCATCACGGTCAATGTCTGTTTTATCACCATTTGCTTCACAAGTATTGATGATAAAGTCGATTTCCTGCTTTTCGTAGGCAGTATACCGAGCCCGCATCAGTTCTTCCGCTGTAGTGGCAAGACTGGTTCCCTTGATAATGGGCTCACAACAAGCTGAATAGTCCCGGCCAGAACCGCAGGGACAAGTAGTTTTAGCATTACTCATGCTGTGAGTATACCCATTTTTTAGGCTCCTGTTCAATACTGCCCCCTTGACTTTATATCTAGCCATTAACTATAGTGAAAGACTATGAATACTATTAATGCAAACCGTAGCTTAAATAAAAAGCTTGCTATCATTGGAGCCTTAGGTGCTCTTACTGTTTTGTTCGGGCTTCTGCCTGTTATTGGGTATATTCGCCTGCCTTGGGGACTGGCCATTACCCTGCTGCACATTCCTACCATTTTGGGAGCATTGATTGCAGGTCCCATTGCTGGTGCTTGTGTTGGTCTTATCTTTGGACTTACCAGCCTCTACCAAGCATCACAAAGTGCCGGTGGACTTGATATTCTCTTTGTGAATCCCTCGATTTCCGTGTTGCCCCGCATTCTTCTTGGTTTGGTGGCAGCCTACATCTTCATTGGGCTTACAAAGGCAAAGCTTCCCAAGGCAGTGGGCTCAGCACTGTCAGCAGTATTGGCAACCCTGTGTCACACCATCTTTGTAGCTTTGGCACTGTATGCTTTTGCAGGTTCTCAGGTAACAGCCTTAATGGAAGGTGCTGGACTTGGAGCCTTTATTCTGCTCCTGTTGCCCAACGCAGCCGCTGAAGCTATTGCAGCAGGAATCATCTGTGGTGGAGTAACCAGTGTACTCTATGCCACTGCTGGAAAGAAATCAAAATTGTCTCAGGAGTCTTAATTTCTAGGGGTAATTAACACTTCATTATGAAGATAATAATTATAGGAGCGGGACTTACTGGTACCGAGCTTGCCAAAAAGCTTATCTCCGAAAAAAACGATGTTGTCATCATCGACAACGACGAAGAAACTGTACGACACGTATCTAATAAGCTGGACTGCATGGTTATCCATGCAGACGGCAACAGTCTAGAATCATTGGAGGAGGCGGGCATTGCAAAGGCAGATGCCTTGATTATGCTCACCAACTCTGATGAAATCAACATGATTACCTGTTCTCTGGTAGAAGCTCTCTATCCAGAGGTAAAGAAAATCGCACGAGTCCGCAACTACGAGTACCACGTAAAGGCGAAAAAAACAGAAAAACACAAGGCATTGGAAGCAGAGAAAGAGGTTCGTCCCCTCTATGGAATTGACTACATGGTGTATCCCGATAAGGAAGCAGCCATGGCAATTCTTAGAGCCATTGAGCATGGGGCTGTTACCGATGTACTTTCCTTTGACAACTCTGAATACGAGATTATGCGAGTGGAAGTGGAAAAGGGAAGTCGTCTTGATGGGAAAAAGGTTCAAGACCTGCGTACCTTTATCAACGTGCCCTTCCTGCTGGTATATTTGGAAAACAAAACAGAAGCCTCTTTGCCCATGGGTTCCACCGTTATCCAAGCAGAAGACTACCTTGGAATTCTCGCTCACAAAAGTCACATGAACCAGTTCTTGGAATTATGTGGCTCCCAGATTATAGAGTTAAATAAAATCGCCTTGGTGGGAGCTGGTCATATCGGAACATTGATTGCCGACTCTTTGATTACTCCACGAAAAGCATCAAAGCTTCCTAAGTTTTTCAACTCGCTCCACAAATCAAAGCAGAAATTCATCATCATTGACAAAGATGCCCAACGGATAAAATCAGCCGCAGAACGGTATCCTTCCACTGATGTATTCAAGGCAGATATTACCGACGAGGATTTTATTCAGGAAGAAAACCTAGGCGCTTATGACTTGGTTATCTGCGCTACCCACAATCATGAAAAGAACATGGTTATTTCTGCCTACTTAAAATCCTTGGGTGTAGGAAAAACCATCTGCCTTGTTCCCAGCAGTAGCTTTGCAGAAATTGCTCGGCACATTGGGGTTGACGTAGCAATTCCTATCAAGGATACCGTTGTAGACGCCATCATCGGACACCTGCGGGGAAAAAGCATTACTGGAGTCCATACCGTTTCTGACGGAGACCTAGAAATCATTGAGTACGTTATGCCCGAAGACTCCCACCTAAATGGGAAAGCCCTAAAGGACATTGCTGAGCCAGGTAGCTTCCTAGTATTGCTGCTGAAGGGAAAGGATCAATCAGAATACATCATCCCCGCAGGTAACACCATTTTGAACGGTGGCGACAACCTTGTTCTCATCTCCAATATAGAAGAAACAGCTAAGGTCATTGAGTATTTTGGAGGCTCGGAAGAGTAGCCGCGAATGAATTTCTTCAACTTTTTTAGAATAAATATTTTGCTATTGGCCATTATTTCCATCACCTTTCTGCTCCCCATCGGTGTGGCGGTGTATTACCAAGAATATGCAGTGATTCCTTCTTTTTTTATCCCTGGAATTATCTGCATTGCATTGGCTGTAATTGTATTGTTGCTAGGCAAAGGAAAAAAGATTGCCATGACCCCACGAGATGCCTTTATCGTGGTGGCTGCAGCTTGGTTTTTTGCTAGTCTTTTAGGCGCCCTACCCTTGTTTTTTTCTGGCTGGGTTCCCAGCTTTACCGATGCCTTCTTTGAAAGTGTTTCAGGTTTTACCACCACAGGAGCCACCAACCTTCCTGATGTGGAAATTCTTCCCAAGACAATCAACATGTGGCGCTGTCAAATGCACTGGCTAGGAGGCATGGGAATTGTTGCTCTCACGGTGGCATTGATGCCTCTTCTTGGAGTTGGTGGCTTTAAACTCATTAAGGCAGAAACAACGGGAGTGGAAAAGGGCAAGGTAACGCCCAAAATCGCCACCACAGCAAAAATCCTATGGATAATTTATTTTTCCTTTACCATTATTCAAACAGTACTGCTAAAATTGGCAGGCATGGACTGGTACGATGCCCTAGCCCACACGCTTTCCACATTGGGAACAGGAGGCTTTTCCACAAAAAACACCAGCATAGCCTTTTACCATTCCCCTGCCATTGAATGGATTTGTACAATATTTATGTTTCTCGCTGGTATAAACTTTAGTCTCTATTATTATGCTGCTACGCTTAAGTTCAAGGAAATCATCCAAAATAGTGAGTTTAAAGCATATTTGGTTATTGTTTGTATCACTGGTCTGGGAATCTGTTTTTTCATTTATCAAACATACAATAATTTAGGACTCAGCTTACGAGAAGCATTTTTCCAAACCACCTCCATCATCAGCACCACAGGCTTTTCTTCCGTGAACTTTGACCTTTGGCCCTCAAGTGCACAAATCTTTTTGTTACTGCTGATGTTAGTAGGCGGATGTTCTGGCTCTACAGCTGGTGGTGTAAAGGTTATTCGTTGGGTAATCTTGTCCAAGCAAACCACCAATGAAGTAAAAAAAATGCTCCATCCCCACGGAGTATTCAACGTACAGATTAACGGCAGAGTGGGTCGCAAAGACGTGGTATTTTCTGTGGCAGGATTTATCTTTTTGTATTTCTTTATCATTGCCATCACTGCCTTGGTAGCCGCCTGTAACAACATAGATGCCATGTCATCAATTACCGCTTCCATGGCAATAGTAGGCAACGTGGGGCCCGGACTGGGAGCCGTTGGCCCATTGTGCAATTACGACTTCTTTTCTCCTGCCACAAAATGGTGGTTTTCTTTTGTAATGATTGCTGGCCGATTGGAGCTCTACACCATATTGATTTTTTTTATGCCATCATTTTGGAAAAAGTAAAAATTATATCTAGGAGAACAAGGTGGAAACAGAACGCATTCTACTAAGAAACTGGAAAAAGGGCGATGAAGAGGAGCTTTTTCGCCACGCAGGAAATCCAGCCCTAGGAAATGCTGCAGGCTGGGAACCCCATAAAAATCTTGAACACAGCCGAGAAGTTTTACCTACAATTTTTGGTGGCAAGGAAACCTATGCCATCGTACTAAAATCTTCTGGTCTTCCAGTGGGAAACATAGAGGTAATGACAGAAGCTGACTTCCATACTGCTCCCCTAGCCTCCAATGAAGCAGAATTAAGCTACTGGATCGGAGAAGAATATTGGGGACAAGGACTCGTTCCAGAGGCAGCCCAGCTTTTGATTCAGCACTGCTTTGAAAATCTCCAGCTTACAGGCTTGTGGTGCTGCCACTACCATGGCAACATCCAGTCAAAACGAGTACAGGAAAAATGTGGCTTTCAATACCACCACTCCAACGAAAATGCTCGTACTAAAACAGGTGAACCACGAGTTGTCCACCTGCTCTATTTGAGTCGGGAGCAGTGGAAAAAAAACCGCACATAAGCTTAAAGCTAAAGAGAAGCATCAAGTAAAAACGGTAAGTAAACTCAAGCTTCCTTGTCGTCACTGAGCCATAAACTCAACACCCGAGCAATGTCAGCAGCATTTACCCCCATGCCATCCAGGCCCTTGTCTCCACTGGGAGTAACAGGGGATTGATATTGATTGTAGTTTTCAAAATAGCCCTTTGTATATCCTTGGTTCGGCAAGCTTTTTTGTGGCCAAACACCGATTGCCTCGCCGTATTTTTCCAAGGATTCCAAAACAGACACATCATCTTCTACATCAATACGATCTTTTATGGACTTCATGGCCTTGCGAAGCTTAACAATCTCTTGATCGGTTAAATAGGGGGTAAGGCTTTCAAAGCCGTCTCGTCCCAATAATGAAAAAAGCAATGCAGCCCGTTGCTTACTGGTTAAAGGCCGCCGAGAAGTATCAATTTGTTTGGTAAAATAGTTGTTGTTCATGTTCCCTCCCAAAGTCCCGCGAAAAAAACAGCTATCTCTAATTTTTTTTCAGTGTATCATTAAGAAAAGTTCCTGTCTATATTCCTGGAACCGCTTATTTTGATGAATCCATCAAGGCAATGAGCAAATTTTATTTAAACCACCCCCAACGAAAATATTTTGTATTGGTGAATCAAGAAGATGAAGTTTTAGGGGGAGCTGGTGGAACAGGAAGCAAAAAAGGCTGGCTATAAACAGGTCTATCTTGAAACCCATCACAATCTCCCTATTGCTATCCTTCTGTACAAAAAGCTCGGCTACACCCAGATTCCCCAAGCCCTTCCTGGTACAGTTCATAGCACTATGGATCATTTTTTTGTAAAGGATCTGTAAAAAAGAACAAATGCCAAGCCATCAGGTTTCCAAGGTAGGCATTACCTCCTGAAGCTTTTCCTGGAACCAGGTCTTTACATCAAGCTTTAGCTCCTGTCGAGTTGTATGAAACAGCTGGTGTAAAGCCTGTATCACAGTTTTTCGTGTCTGGGGTTCTACAACCAACAGTGCAGACAGAGCTTTTGCAGGATTTGACTTCCAGTGTTCAGCAAGCTCCGACAGGGTTGTAGCATGGGAACTAGTAAGCATTTCGTAGATAGCTTCCACAAATTGCTCCCGCTCTGCACTGGAATGCTGATGAAGCCAGCTTTTCACACCACGGTCAATGATGCTGCTGCTATCGGCAACCTGCTCTACCTCTTTAAAATGGGGACCATCCAGTTCCCATGAAAAAAGATTGTGCTGCATCAAGCCAATTTCCTGGCTTTTCACCACCTGATACTCACCATCCTGCTCCAGCAGCATTCCCACAATAGACTGATCTGGCACAAATCTTTGTACACAGTGACGAATTCTTTGAAATTCTGGAGCAGTATTGATATTCAACTCAAAACCAGGCCCATCAAAGTTATAAACATCACAAATTCGTTTTTGGATTTTTTTTCCACAAAAGGTAGCCGAATACACTGCCAAATTCCCGCCCTTGGAGTGGCCTCCTACTCGAATTTTTCCAGATAAACGACTAGAAGCCTGTACCAAATAGTCCAATGCCTCTTGCTGAGAAGGAACAGGTGTCATAAAACACATGTTAAAATCTTCCTTCCAGCCTACCAAGGTATCATCTGTTCCTCGAAATACCACAAAGGAAGTCCCATCCCCCAGCAATACAGTCAAGGCAGCAAATTGCTTTTCATGAAAATCATCCGAATGCTCCACAAAGCCGCAGAGCCGCAGATTTTTATACCGAACAGTAGTGGCCATAAGTTTGAATAAATTCACCACCTCCGTTCCAAAGAAAATTCCCATATCGGAACGAACTTCCACGTCAGGTGAATCAAAAAAAAGTGTTGCAGCTGTTTCCAGAGAAATTCCATCACTGCTTACTTCTTCAGGAACGATTCCCTTCAGCTTCAAATAGGCAAATTCACAAAAAATAAGGGCATCAATCTCATTAAAGGGAGCTGCTTCCAGGGACAAATCTCCCCGCCAAGCAATATAATCTAGAATCG
Source organism: Treponema sp. (assembly GCA_016294105.1). GTDB lineage: Bacteria > Spirochaetota > Spirochaetia > Treponematales > Treponemataceae > Treponema_F. The sequence continues at coordinate 5,833 of JAEDCN010000014.1, read as the reverse complement.
AACTCATAGTTTTGTCAGGTCGCTGGACTCAATGCCAAGAACTGGCTCACCATTATTCACGTTCAGAATCTTTTGGAACCAGATTCTGCACTCCAAGGCCGTTAGAATAATTGTAGCAACGGAAAACCAGCGATAAAATCCGCTAAAGCCAGCAAAGAAATTATAGCTTCCGTGAAGAATCACTGCCCACACATAAGGCTGAAAAAATGGCTTTTTCTTTCCGTCGGCAGTGACTACAGGATTTCTCCATGTCCACACAAATACTCCAGAAAGGGAAGTACACAAGGAATGCATAGCCACCGCAGTTACTGTTCGCAGTTCAACTTCATGGTATCCAGAAAAGAGATAGATTACCGTTTCAAAGCAGCCCAAGGCCAAGCCAGCCATAAGGCTTAATGCAAAAAAGGTGGAAAAAGATGTTTTTTTGTGTGGAAGCAGATTCAATGTCAGCATCTTTACTGATTCTTCAATAAATCCGTTAAAGACCATAACGGTAATAAGGGCAGATACCAAGGTAGTGTTGGTAAAAACAGGAATATTTCTTACAATACTCTGGATAATCACAATGGGAATCAGTGAAAGAAGCCCCAGCAAAATGGCTATCAAGCCATAGCGAATTTTAAATCCGGGAAGAGAAAAAGCAAAAATCAAAAAAATTAAAATCAAGGGTAAGAAGCTCAAGCCCATCATCACATACACAGACATACCTATACCATACTGCAAAAGCATTTTCTGTTGCAAGCTATCCCCACACAGGATATAATCACACTATGAGTCAAGGAATTATTCTATTGGGCATTAAGCATTGCGGAAAATCCACCTTAGGTCGGTTTCTCAGCAAAAAATTCCAATGCCCCTTTTACGACACCGATGATGTCATTTTAGAAATGACCGGTTTGTCTCCACGACAAATTTATCAGGAGCAGGGTCCTCAAGCTTTTATGGAGGCAGAAACAAAGGCTTGTCAGTATCTTGCCCGCTATCTTGCCGCCTTGGGAGAAAATGAATACGTCATTGCAACAGGTGGCGGCATTTGTAACAACCAGGAGGCATTGGAAGCGCTGAAGTTTTTGGGCTTCTTCATATTCTTAGAGGTGCCAGAAGAGGTTGCCCTCAACAGGATTATCCAGGAAATTGAATGGGAAGGTGACGTAATGAAAAATCTTCCTGCCTACATCCAAAAGGAAAATCCAAAAAACATAGAAGATGTTACTAAAATTTTCAGTGGATTTTATCGAGAACGAACAAAGCTCTATCGTCAGCTAGCTCAAATCAGCTGTCCCTTGTCAAATGGCAGCCCAGAAGAAAACTGCCAGCTGATTCAACAGGCCTTATTCAGCCAAGATTGTAACTAAAACAAAAAAGAGTCGGAACTCAAGAACCGACTCTTTATTTAGATTGAATCAATTAGTGGCAACCACATCCACAGCTACTGCAACCACCGCCACAGCCACCATCGTAGTCGTCATCATCGTCGCCACAACCACAGCCGCAGCCACAACCGTCACCAGCCAGCTCCTCAGCAGTAGCCTCACGTACTTCCACAACCTTGATGTCAAAGAAAAGCTTTTCTCCAGCCAAAGGATGGTTTGCGTCAACCTTTACGCTCTCATCGGAAATTTCCACAACAGTTACAATGTGGCTTCCAGCAGGAGAGGAGGCTTCAAACTGCATACCAACTTCAATGTCAGCACCGTCAAACTGAGACTTGGGAACATCAAAAATCATCTCAGGACTCTTTTCTCCGTAAGCATCAGCAGCTTCAATTTCCACAGCAAAGGCATCACCAGCAGTCTTACCTTCCAGTGCAGACTCCAAACCAGTAATCAATTCACCACGACCATGAATATAGTCCAGTGGACCAGCATCCTGGGAAGAATCGATAACTTCACCAGCAGTGTTTTTAAGGGTATACTCGATGGATACCATCTTGTCTTTTGAGATTGTCATTTCAACTCCTGAAAAATTATTTGTGTAGTGCCCCTCCACAGGGCATACACTAGAAGGCCTGGATAACCTCAGTTACCTCAGGGATTGTGTCCTTCAAGCGGCGCTCAACCCCCTGCTTGAGGGTCATAGTAGCCATAGGACAGCTTCCACAGGCACCAGTTAACTTAACGTATACCTTGCTTTCTTCCATCTTAACATATTCCAAATCACCACCGTCAGCCTGCAACTGAGGACGAATGGTGTCCAATGCTTCTTTTACTTTATCTTCCAGTGACATACGCACTCCTTTCCGTAACAAGTATATAAGATAAAATACACATAAAACAAACTATCGTCAACAGTTAGCAAATGGTAATTTCACTGAGTCCACTGGACTGTCGCAACTTTTTTTCTTATATTTATTTTATGAAACGATTAACCCAATCCCTTATACTCGCAATTTTAGTGGTGGTGGTATGTACTGCTTGCATTTCTCAGAAAAGCACTGTTCCGGGAGTTACTTCAATCCGCTCATTGGCAGGTAACGACATTGCTCAGGCAGACATGGACATTCCAGAAATTGCTGGACAACCCCAGCTGAACTCCTTGATTTCCAAGAAAATCAACGGCTGGTACGATGATTTTATCACCGAGGCCCAGCTCAACAGTCAAATGGTAGAAGAATATGGCCAGCCCTTTACCTTTGAAACTCAGTGGAAGGTTCCTTTGAACAATGAGGAATGTACCAGCGTATTGCTGACAGCCTACCAGTTTACTGGAGGAGCCAATGGTTTAGAGCAGATAGCATCTTTCACCTGGAATAAAATTACCCAGAATCTTATTCCACTGGAAAGCTTTTTGCCCTTGGTGTTGGAAAAACCGACCTTGGAAGCCTTGGCAGCAGTTTGTAGGGATGAATTGACTTCAGCCCTTTCTGCTGAAAACGACACCATTCTGCAGCAAGTGATTCTGGAAGGAACAGAGCCTGTCGCAGAAAACTACCAGATTTTTACTATTTCTGAGGAAGGACTCACCATCTACTTCCAGAAATATCAGGTAGCACCTGGTTCAGCAGGCACCCAAGCCATCCTGATTCCCTACCTAAAGTAAAGCCTTTATTAGACTTCTCCTCCTATTTTACAAGCCTCGGACTTTCGGGGCTTGTTCCAAAATAAACTCCATAGTATAGTATTTATTGTTACTTAGGATTTCACGCTAGAATAGGTTTTATCCCGTGAAATCTTCATTTTCAGGAGGAAGAATATGGAATTAAAAGATGCCATCATCAATCGGCATTCAATCAGAGGCTTTACCAACCAGAGTGTTTCCAAGGAAGTGCTGGAAGACATCCTTAAAACTGCCGGATATGCTGTTTCAAGCAAGAATACCCAGCCTTGGCAATATGCCGTTATTACTGGGGAGGTTCTCAAAAAGATTGGAGAAGAAAACGTTGCCCAACTGAGAAACGGCGACGAATTTGATGTGCCAGACACCGTATACGAAGGTGTATACCGCACCCGCCAGATTGATGTAGCAAAGAAGCTTTTTACCGCCATGGAAATTGGACGTGAAGACAAGGAAAAACGAGACTGGTGGATGGAGCGTGGGTTCCGCTTCTTTGACGCACCAGTAGCCATCATCTTGTATGTTGATGCAAACATGGACAATGGCATCACCCGCTTTGACGTAGGTGCTGTAACCCAGCTGATTACCGTTGCTGCCATGGAACATGGACTGGGAACCTGTGTTGCCTACCAAGCTGTAATGTACGAAAAGGCTCTGAGAAAGCACTTGGGACTTGGGGATGACAAGAAGTTTATCGTGGGTGTAGCCCTTGGTTATGCTGACCCAGATTTTGCCGCAAACGCTGTACTGACTGGCCGAGAAGAGGTTTCTACACTGGCTCAGTTCTACGGCTTCTAAGCCAAATTAAGACAAAAAAAGCCACCGAGGAGGTGGCTTTTTTCATGCTCTAAAATTATTTTAGCAGCTCCACCTTAGCCTTGATTCTTTTTCATCTGCCAGTTGCTACCACTATTGCGTACCAGCACAAAGCCTCGCTTTTCTGCATCTAAGGCCAGCTTTTTAAACTGATTATAGCCCAGCTTGCGATACGGGAGTTTTTTGGCCACCTCATCAAAGCGCACCCACCCTGTTTCCTCGTTGGGGCCAGGAGCAGGCAACACCTTCAGCAGAGCAGAAAAAACTTCTGGAATCAGCTTAGCAGCAGCCTCACCGTCCAGCATCAAGTTGGCTTCATCAATACCAGCGTACCGCACGTGACTTTGCTTTACCGCATTGCTTACAAAGGATTTCCAGCTGCGGAACCCAAGCTTGCGCTCATCAAAGGTGGCGTTCAGTAGCTTCATGCGGATTTTTACCGCGCTGATGGGAGCGGGCTTTCCACCTTTTTCCGTTACCATCATGTTTACTGCTTCCTGCAACAGCTCAAAGGCCTGCTGCTTGGTCAGCTCCTGCTCAGCCTTTCCCTTGCTACCCTTTCCTTCCTTCTCGTCATCTTTTTCATCATCAGAATCATCATCATCAGAAATAATCTCACGATAATCAAGATACTCGTCGGCCATCTTCAGCAAATCCTCGGAGGCATTTCGCTTAACGTCACAGACAATCAACGTGTCCTTGCCGTACTTTCGCAGGGAAAGCAGCAGGGGACGGAAATCCGCATCACCAGTAATCAGCACATAACGGCCAATGTGGGGATACTGAAAAATTAACTCCACCCCATGGGCCACCATGGACATATCAGAGCTATCCTTGCGGGAGGCTGGAATGTGAATCAGCTCAAAGCTATTTGCCGCCAATTCCGCAGCAATATTTCTGATGTTTCCCTTATTCCAGTCTCCAAAGGCCATAGCATAAGAAATGCTTCCCGTCTCTGAAATCTTATCTATAATTGACTGAATGTAGTTCGTTCCTGAAGGAGGTGTAACATTTTCAATGTCCCACAAAATCGCAGTATTCTTCTTGTCCATCATTTCAGTATAGCATAGGTTTAATGAAATTAAAAGCGGTGGAGGATGCCAGCAGCCCACCGCAGCCTTACGCTTCACTGGCGTTCAGAGTTCGGCATCGGTAGGCACCCGCTGGCATCCTCCACCAAGTTTTTCGTTCATTGGGCTATACTCTAAATAGATGGGAGCTGGTTCTAGGGGTTCCTTCAAAAGCCCCATCTTGGAAAACTTTTTTCACGGAGATTCCATGGAGAACCAAACCACCACCGAAAACCGCAAACACAAAGATTCCCTCTTTGTAGATTATTTTTCCAAGGACAGAGACTGGAAGCAACATTTTTTATCTTTGTACAACGCCCTCCACGGCACCAACCTGCAAGTTGAAACCACCAAACTAGAACGGGTCAACCTAGAACAAGTTTTGTACATGGACTACTACAACGACATTGCCGTCATGGTAAACGACCAATTTATTCTCATGATTGAACATCAGTCCACCATCAACCCCAATATGCCGTTACGATTACTGGAATACGTGACACGAATCTACGGCAACAAAGTGGATTCTAAAACAAAGTTTTCAAACCAGTTGATTCCGCTAGCTAAGCCAGAGTTCTTTGTCTTTTACACCGGCAACCAAGACCTACCCCCAGAAAGCTACCTATACCTGTCGGATGCCTTCCCCAAAGACCCATCCGAGAACCAGCTCTCAGATTCAGAACTCACCCTTGAATTAGTGGTAAAAGTATGTAAAATTAAGGGTGAAGAGCCGAGTCAAATAGTACAGAATTGCCCCGACTTGGAGCAATACGTGCAATTTCTCAAGCTCATAGACAAGGCAAAAGCAGATGGACAAGCACAGCCCCTCACAAGAGCTATTCGAGAGGCGGTACGTCACAACATCTTAAAAGATTACTTGGAACGTAAAGGAG
>JAEDCN010000004.1 GCA_016294105.1 Treponema sp. | reverse complement strand
TAATGTCTGACATTCTGAGTTCTGATAGTTATCAAACATCTCGATAAATCGGGATTTGATTAGAGTGTCGTATTTTTTGAGAATTTTTTTGTATTTTGAGATAAGAGAAGTACATTTATCTAAAACTGCCGCAATTTGTTTTTGTGTTTCAAGCGGTGGAAGTGGGATTTGAAGATTTGAAATGTCTTGTAAAGATATTGAAGGATAAGCTTCATCTTTTACAAGGGTATTTGGTTTTATATGTCTTAGACAATATTCTATGTAATCTGAAAAATCTTCTTTAGGCTTTACAATAGCAAGGTGACTAACAACATAACAATCATTTTTTAATTGATAGACATAACCTTTCATACAAGACATTCCACTTTTTGCGAAAAGGATAGAACTTGCTTTATATTTTTTTAACTTATGAGATTTTGCAACTTCTTCCGAAACTTTCTGAATTTGTTTTTCAGATTTTCCTTCAATCAATTCAATTAAATTTCCAGCTTTAACAAATGGAGTTCCTTCATCACAATAATTTGAATCACCCTGAGGAGCTCCTTGTCCAGCAGCTATTTCGCACACATCCCCAAGTCTAACCGTTTTCCATTTGCTCATTTTTCTTCTCCACACATCTTTATTGAATAAGTTCGGGTTTTGTTAATACCAGTTGCATCCAATATTCCAAGTTCAACAGCCTTTACAAGAAGTCTGTTCGCGGTTTTTATTTCAACATTCAATAATTCGGCAGCTTTACTACTGGAAATGTTGTTTGACTTTTGCAAATAACCAAGTACTACTGATAAACGAGATTTGTCTTTATCGGACATTTTATCGGACATTTTATCGGACATTTTGGGAGATAAAGGGACATTTTCTAACTCTTTATGCTCATTCATAAGTGCCAGATATTTATCAGAAGCAAAACATCTTGCAGTTATGCCTCCAAGAGAAAGGTCAATTACAGGAAGTTTTGCATTTTCTTCTTCACAATATCCTTTGATTTTATTAAAACCACGAGCCCAACTTTCAATCATTCCACATTTAAAGAAAATATTTGCAAGGTTTGGATTACAAGGTTTTGAAACATGCTCTTTGTACAAATCTTCTACAGGAACTTCTTTTGGTAAAGCACCGTCATTCCAAAGGCGGATTTTATCTTTGTAAATTCTAATCTGAATTGGTGTTGTAGAAAGATAATCCTTATGAATTACTGCATTTAACAAAAGTTCACGAAAAGCAGCTCGTGGAAAAAAGAAGGTTTCTTTTCTGTAAATGTCATCATAAGAAATCAAAGCCTTCATATATTTTGAATAAATAAGGTCCATTGTCTTTTCAACTTGCAAAATAAGTGGGCCGTGTATTTCGTCTTGATATAAAATATCAGCATCATTTTCAAAAAATGCGACTTTGATGTATGCGCCTGTTACCCACATCTCTGGGTCTGGATGAAAAGCAAGCATACAGGCTCGAGTTAAATATTTTCCTTCTGTAAGATGAAGATTCTGGATAAGCGTTGTATTTGATACATCTAAAGCTGCATCATCTAAGCGGCCAGATTCCTTTGCCTTTTTTTTGAACAGTTTGATGGCATCATTTTCCAAATCATCAACTGTAATATGAGGAACGGGAACTGAATCCCAAGTACGACCTTGAACGCTAAGAATCATTTTATCAAGTTCAATACCGCTTACTTCTTGCATTGTTGAACCAGTTCTCTTGTAATATTTTCCGTGATAGCTTACGGGAAATGGATATTTTTCTGTTATGATTTCAAAATAATCCAATCCATTTTGGTTAAGAAGATTTACTGTACAGATTAACCCCATTGAATTGCGGATTTTATTTGGAATATCTTCACTTAGTTTATGTGCATCTTCAATACCACAAACATTACCATTATCATCTATGCCAATATAAAGTTTTCCGCCCTCAGTATTTGCAAAGGCACAAATCCATTTGAGATATTCATCTCGCCATGTTTTTTTATATTCTATGTTTTGATTTTCCATCAATTATTCTCCAAGCATTTTTTCTAGCTCTGCCAAATCAGTTGCAATTTCGTTTTGCAAATCTTTTATTTCAGCTATAAGAGTTTTTGGAGATGGATATTCAACTTTTTCATAAATTATTTCTTTGTATTTATTGATTGAAAGGTCATAATTATTTTGTACAATTTCTGCTTTTGGCACAAAGAAAGATTGCTCTGTACGTTTTCGGTCTGTTTCTTTTTCAAGATTGTGATAGCGTTCAATAATATCAGGAATGTCATTTGCTTCAATTGGTTGACGTTTATCATCCAAACTGTAGCCGTCGGCTTTCATATCATAAAACCAAACATTGTCTGTTCCACCAGCACCTGTTTTTGTAAAAATCAGAATACCTGTACTGACTCCAGCATAAGGTTTGAATACGCCACTAGGCATACTTATTACAGCTTGAAGCTGATGATTTTCTACAAGTTCTTTTCTAAGAGCTTTATGTGCATTTGATGAACCAAACAAAACGCCATCAGGAACAATACAAGCACATCGCCCACCTTTTTTGAGCATTCGCAAAAATAAAGCCACAAAGAGCAATTCTGTTTTTGTTGTACTACAAATATTTGTTAAACTTTCAGAAATTGTAGATTTGTTCACGCTTCCTGTAAAAGGAGGATTTGCCAGAATAACATCAAATTCTCCTTCAATTTCATTATTTTTGCTAACACTATCTTGATATGCAATATGTGGTTCATGAATAGAGTGTAAAAGAAGGTTCATTGCAGAAATTTTTAACATTGTTGAACCTGTATCAAATCCTGTTAAAAGTCCTTTAGAATAGTGTTCCCATTCTTTATCACCCATTTTTGTTTCGTAAACATCACGAATAAACTCTGCTGATGAAATAAGAAATCCCGCAGTACCACAAGCTGGATCACAAATTGTATCCATTGGTTCTGGTCTAACTAGTTGAACCATCATATCGCGAATTTGTTTTGGTGTACGGAACATTCCAACTTGTCCAGAAGAATTCATTTTACTTAAAACATATTCGTAAATATCTCCAAGCATATCACGAGCTTGAACTTCTGGATTTTCAAATAGTTCATCAAGCTTTGTAATTACTGCTTTTAATGTTTGTGGACTAGGAATAGAAAAAGCTGCATCTTTCATATATCGAGCAAAAGCACTTTCTTCATTTCCGTTAATTGCTTTTATAAATGGAAAAATTTCTTCATCCATTAACTTGAAAAGTTCTGTTTCTTCAAAAGTTTTAAAAATATGCCAACGATAATTTTGTTTATCGGCAGGGAATATATGTTCCTTTTTTTCGCCTGAAAATTTTTCATATTGCTCAATCTCGTGTTCCACCTCATCTAGAGAATGAATAAACATAAGATATGAAAATTGTTCTATAACGGTGAGATACTCACTCATTCCCGCACTAAAAAAGTCATCCCAAATAGAATCTATTTTATTTTTAATTTCACCTGTAATCATCTTATTCTTCCTTGTTTTGGTATTATATCACAAATTTCTTAATTGTTCACTCCATTCTACCACACCCACAGTGTCAAATAACGTCCCTGTCAATTTTTTTTTGAACACATCACACCCACCAAGTGACGCGTGTCGCCTCTGGCTTAAACTGATTTTTGCAAATATTCAACAAATGCAAAAACATCAGATTTTTTGTACTTCCTTCGGCTTCCATCTTTTATTGTTTTTGCTCTAAGTTTTTCATAGCGTTTAGCTGTAAAAAATGTTGATGAAGCACATCTTAAAAACTCTATGACTTCTTTCTGAAGCCATAACTCTTCTTGTTCTTTTTCTTTTCTCATGCTGTACTCCTATGGTTGTAAGAAAACCTTTTTAAGAATGTATTTTCATTGATTTTCAAATACATTCTTAAAACCTTTATGCTAAAGTTATTTCTCTTTCATTTTTAGCTTCCTCATCTAAAATATTTGATATGATTAGCATAATGTGCAAAAACTTTATCCGTTTTGTGTCCTGAACCAATCATACAAATTCGCTGATCTCCAATCTCTGAAAGTGTAGTTGTACACCAACTATGCCTAAAACTGTGGAAGCAAATTTTTTCTGGATTTGGATAGCCAATTAATTTTAGAGCTCGTCACATATAAACAGACCATGCATCAGTATCCATTGGTCTATCGGCTCGGCTCTTACTAAAAAAAACAAACGCTGATAAATCTTGTCTCCATGGATTTTTCAATGCTTGCATAATTATCATATCTCGAAGTTGATGAGGAATTCTTATTTCTCTTTCTTCTCCATTTTTTGGAGTTTTCAACCCATCATATTTTCCCCATGAGTGACGAATATAAATTCTATCTTCTCCAATATCATGAAGTCTGAGGGCTGCAATTTCACCTTGTCGCATTCCTGTGTAACTTGCAATAAGACAGGCTAACTTTGCTGTTTCATTTTCCCATTTTGCTGCAAAAAGCAGCTTAATTTCTTCCATTGTTAAAATCGCACGTTTTTGTGGATTGTCTTTGGGTTTTATTATTCCATCATAACAATTTATTTCAGTTAATCCGTGCAAATATGCCCATTTCAAAGCCACCGTTATTGCATTAATAATGGATTTAACAGTTTTTGGTGCAAGTTTTTGAGTTGATTCAACATCATAAAATTTATTGATATCATCTCTTGTAATTTCACCAACCAATTTCCCGCTTATAATCGGCTCCCAATAATTGAAAATGATTCTTGTCATTCTGTTAGAATGTTTTTTGTGAAAAGATTTTCCTCGCAAATGAAGTTCGCGAATGTAAGGTGATTTTTCGTAATCCCAAAATTCAATAAGAAATTCCATAGCATCTCGAGCAGCTTTTGATTCTGTACGAACTGACGTCTTTATAAAATTTCTTTCTTTTAGGATATCATGAATTTGTGTGATTTTTAGCTCAGTGAAAGGTTTTGTTTTAAGCTGATTTAGAATTGCAAGGGTGTCTAGAGAATTGCTATTTTTTGAATTCCCTTTTTTTGAAACCCATTTTGGACATTCAACTTTTACAACCCATTCCATAACAACTTTTTCAGCTTCTGTTCTAGATTCTTTTCCAGTGCTTTTGTTGTTAGAAAGACTTCCATCTGCAAGACGGATTTGTGCATACCAATAAGGTGAATTGTGGTTTCTGAACAGTAAATAAGGTTTGTTCATTTTAATCTCCTATCTTGGGCAGACAGAGATTATGGTTTAAATATACTAAAATACGATACTTTTGTAAAGTATATTTGAACTCATTGCCAAACATTTTTTACTTAAAATACTTACTTAAAGTGCTTTTTTCGCTAGATTTTTTGCAAAATAAAGCACAGTATAATATTATCTAAATCATTATTTAGCAAGTATTTAGATAACTTTCTTTACTCAGAATAAGAGTGGTTTTCCGTCGGGCTCTGCGTATTTATTTTCTAAGATGCAATTTCTTGTTAACTGATGATTGTTTAAAACAAAAAAAGACTTCCTAACGGAAGTCTTTTATTTGTGGAGATGAGGGGACTTGAACCCCTTACCTCTTGCATGCCATGCAAGCGCTCTAGCCAGATGAGCTACACCCCCAAAAGGTTTCACCACTATATACAGGAAATTGATTTTTGTCAAGGGGATATGAATTAAAATCGTGAGATAACGCAACTGAAACATTGAAATTTTCAAGAGAAAGGTATAGAGTAGTCCAGTGAGCAAGTTATCAGAAATTTTTAGTAGCATGGTGTTCAACGAAACAATCATGCGGGAACGGCTTCCTAAGGAAACATTCAAGGCACTGAAAAAAACCATGGCAGAGGGAACTCCTCTTGACCAAGGTGTGGCGAATATTGTGGCAAATGCCATGAAAGACTGGGCGGTGGAACGAGGTGCAACTCATTTTACTCACTGGTTCCAGCCCATGACAGGTATTACCGCAGAAAAACATGACAGCTTTATCACTCCCCAGGGGAACGGAACTGTTATCATGGAGTTTTCTGGAAAGGAACTGGTAAAAGGTGAATCTGATGGTTCCAGTTTTCCTTCTGGTGGAATTCGAGATACCTGTGAAGCCCGTGGATACACTGCCTGGGATCCCACCTCTCCAGCCTTTATTAAAGATGGAACCCTGTGTATTCCTACCGCCTTCTGCTCCTATGGTGGTGAAGCTCTGGATAAAAAAACTCCCTTGCTTCGTTCCATGGATGCCATCGACAAGCAATCAAAGCGTATTCTCAAGCTTTTTGGCAAGGATGTTCGTCGTGTTACTCCCATGGTAGGAGCTGAGCAGGAATATTTTCTGGTAGATAAAAAGCTTTGGGAACAGCGTCGGGATTTAATCTATACTGGTAGAACCCTCTTTGGGGCTGTTCCACCTAAAACCCAAGAATTAGACGATCATTATTACGGAACGATTCAGCCTCGTATTTTGGCTTATATGCAAGAGCTTGATGAAGAGTTGTGGAAGCTAGGAGTTTCTGCAAAAACTCGTCATAACGAGGTAGCTCCTGGTCAGCATGAGCTGGCTCCCGTTTTTACCACAACAAATATTGCCGCCGACAACAATCAGCTCACCATGGAGATTATGAAAAAGGTTGCTCCACGCCACGGCCTTGTTTGTTTGCTTCACGAAAAACCCTTTGAAGGAGTCAATGGTTCTGGTAAGCACAGTAACTGGTCCTTGTGTACCGACAAGGGAGAAAATCTCTTGGAGCCAGGAAACACTCCAGAAGATAACGCCCAGTTCCTGCTGATTCTCTGTGCCATCATCAAGGGAATTGACGAATATCAGGACTTGTTGCGTATTTCTGTAGCTTCTGCTGGCAATGACCACCGTTTGGGAGCTAACGAGGCTCCACCAGCCATTATTTCCATGTTCTTAGGTGATGAACTGGGAGCTATCTTGGATGCCATCAAGCAAGGCAAGCCCTTTGACCGTAAGGCCAAGCAGGTAATGCAGCTAGGTGTAGATGCCCTGCCAGCCTTCCCTAAGGACAATACAGATAGAAACAGAACCTCTCCCTTTGCCTTTACTGGTAACAAGTTCGAGTTCCGCTCCCTTGGTTCCAGTCTTTCTATTTCCTGTCCCAACCTCACCTTGAATACCATCGTGGCAGAGGAGTTCCGTCAGTTTGCAGATATTCTGGAGCAGTCAACGGACTTTACCAAGGACTTGAACCAGCTGATTAAAACGACCCTGCTGAACCACCATCGAATTATCTTTAACGGTAACGGTTATTCCCAGGAATGGGTAGAAGAGGCTGCACGACGAGGTCTTTTGAATCTGAAAACCACCTCCGATGCATTGCCCCTCTACTTGCAGGAAAAGAACATCAAGCTCTTTAGTCAGCATGGCGTATATTCCGCAACGGAAATGAAGGCCCGCTCCGACATTCTTTTGGAAGAATATGCCAACGTACTTAAGATAGAAGCCCGCACCATGCTGGACATGACTCAAAAGCAAATTCTCCCTGCAGCATTTAAATACGTGGCAGTGGTAGCAACCTCTCTCACCCAAGTGCGGGCTACCATGATGGGGCTGGAATGTCGTTGTCAAAGTGAAAATCTTCGTCATTTACAGGAATCCATCGATAAGATTCATCGTGAAATGGGTTCACTGCGTCAAATTCTTGAAGACACCAAAGGCAGCGATGATCTTACAGCCACTGCTAATTTTTACACCACTTGGATTATCCCCGCCATGGAAGGTCTACGGCAAGCTGTGGATGAGCTGGAAATGATAATGGGCAAGGAATATTGGCCCATGCCAACCTATGGCGATTTGATGTTTACCAAATAAGGAGGAATTATGGTTCATACAATCAAGGGACATACCCCAAAGATTCACGAAAATGTATTCGTAGCATGGAACGCAGCCGTAACAGGACAGGTTTCCATTGCAGAAGATGCTTCTGTGTGGTTTTCTGCTTCAATTCGAGGAGACATGAACAGTGTTTCCATCGGAAAAGGCTCCAATGTGCAGGACAATGCAGTAATTCACACTGATTCAAATCGTCCAGCTGTTATTGGTGACAATGTAACTATTGGACATGGTGCGATACTTCATTCTTGTACCATTGGCAACAATACCACCGTTGGAATGGGAGCCATCGTACTTGATGGAGCCAAAATTGGAGCCAACTCCATGGTTGCAGCAGGTTCAGTAGTACCTCCTGGAAAAGAATTTCCTGACAACAGCATGATTATGGGGTCTCCTGCTAAGGTTGCTCGTGAAATGCGACCAGAAGAAATTGAAGGCTTTGCCAAAAACTGCCAATCCTATGTAGCAATGGGGCAAATGTACCGAGCCGAATGTAAGTAAAAGCAAAAGGTGGCTAAAAAGCCACCTTTTGCTTTTACAAACAATCCCAGTTATACAAAACTCTAGAAAAATCCAGCTGCTGAAGATCCTCTGGAGCTATCAGGAAGTTCCCCACTCCTGTGTCTCCCCACAAAATCTCAGCATCCTCTCTTCCACAGCTATCCATCTGGAACAAAAGATTGGTGCAAGCAGCATAGTCTGAGCGAGAAAAACGAGGAGTATCCTGGGTAAAGCAGGGATAACCACCTAACCAATAACCTTCATTCCAATCTGCCATCTGATTATACATATCTTCACAGAATATATCGTAAAGGCTGGTTCCTTCTGGTGGCAGAGGAAGCCCAGTAGCCATAATAGCTTTTTGAAGCTGAGCCACAAGGAGCTGCTGTTGCTCCAAGCTAAAAAATCCTTCCTGCTTTTCACCTTGGCTAGAAGCAGAGGTTGGAGCTGTTTGAACAACTTTTTGCAGAGGATTTCCAAATCCGAAAAGTTTTTTTAGTAGTCCACCCATTTTTCCTCCATGCACAGCCTTTTCCCAGGGAAAAGGCTGCCTTCATTGTTATTTTATTCAGTTTTTATGTAACCACCAAAAATCCAGCCTTCTACAGCTGTTTCTCCCTCACTAAGTGTGGCTTTTACCTGATACCAAGGGGCTTCAATTCCATCGATAGTCTGATTTTTTGCAGTTGTGGCAATAATCTCTACCATGGTTTCTTGAGGCAATTGGCCCACTACCTGACTTTCTGAGCCAGTTCCAGGGAAGGAACGAACATTTACGTTATCCCCATCTCCAGTGGAAATAACTCCAACTTGTGGTGCTTCCAAGGCAATGATATCTTCCTGAGTGATGGTAGAACCTTCTAGCTCTTGGGCAAAATCCTGAAGTAGCTTTTCGATTTCTGAAGAAGTGTTTAAGTTCATGGCACTGTGGACCAATTCTTGTTGTATCCCCTTGTCCTTCATGGTGGAAGCTTTTTGCAACAACTGAACAGCTTCCACATCGCTGTTGGACTTGCTTACCATGTCTGTAACTACGTAGCGGCTTCTGATTTGCCAGGCTGCAGTGTCAAAGAAAAATACCTCGGTAAAATCGATTCCAGCATGAGTCACTTGATTTCCTGCTACCACAATGCTGCCAGCTTCCAAGAGAGCGTTTCTGAAGTCAGAAAGACGTGGTCTGGTAAACAAAACCGCATCTTGGGTAATAACTGCTGCCTGAGAAGCTGGAGTGGCTTCGCTGGTTCTGATAAAATAATTCTTCCCTTGATGTCGTACCTTGTAAAAATCTACGTTGGGAGTAGTTTCACTGCTGGTCACTAAATCCATCTGAACAGGAGTTGGATCTAGAAGCTCCAACTTTTGGCCAGCGAGAATCTCCAATGCCCATTCAACGCCACCTTTGCCGTTGTCGGAACGAAGAGGTGTATTATCCCGCAAAGCAACTACCGTTTGGGCCATTGCAAAGGCTCCAAGAATCAGGCTCAATCCCAGAGCTGCAAAAAATTTATTCATTTTCTTTTCCATAGATTTTACCTCACCTTATTACAGACTTTCGCCAAAAAGATAATTCCACACATCGGGGAAAATTGCCATGTCTGATACCAACTCTTCTATTTGTACTGCCACTTCTGGCTTGAGCTTGGCATCAGGATTAGCTGCTAATTCTTTAAGTCGATTGATGGTTTTGATAGCAGTTATATTTTCCTGACTTGTGATTAGGTCTGCGTCCTGAAGATATACTTGACGACCATAGGGCTTTCCATTGTAGATGGTAACTTCCCTAAAACCATTTGATGGAGTTTGGGACAGATTCACTGCCAACATATCACCGGCAGAAATCTTTTCACTGGTAATGCCAATATTTTCTGGAGAACTATAGATATAGACTTCTTCAATTACAGTACAAGCACTGTCTGAGTCTTTAGCAATGAAAATATCACGAGTCCAGTATTCTTCACCGTCAAAGGCTACCATTACGAAATTCAGTGTGTCTTCCTTGCCACTAGAAAGAAGACGAATAGTCTCTTTCTCCTCAATTTGATCTGTGGCAGCATCATAACAAACTGAAAGCACTTCGCCTTTCACCACTTCATCTGCATACACCATTTTTCCCTCTGAGTTTTCCCGATACAAGGGGGTACCGGGATACAAGCTAACGGCAGCCTTCTGTGTGAATGTTTTTTGTGGAACGTTAGGGATTTCTGGATCCTGAACAGAGACTGTTCCACTTGCACCTTCCTGTTTGCTACAAGCTGTCATGAATCCTAGGATACAAACAAGTCCTAGAATCAAAAATTTCTTATTCATTACTTCCTCCTGAATCAATACTAAAGTATCTTCATGATTTATAAAAAGTGTATCTGTAAAATCTTATTTTTTCAAGGTTTAATCTTGTATTTTAGAACTTGCGTTCTTGTAGAACACCTAAATTCCCTTACTTTACCAAATCCCGTATCTGCTATAAAATAGCTTCATTATGAAAGCTTCCAATACATTGATTGCTACTCTGCGGGAAGTACCTGCAGAGGCTGTTATTGCCAGCCATCAGCTGATGCTGCGAGCCGGTTTGATTCGTAAGTTGGGCAACGGCCTTTTTACCTATTTTCCCTTGGGACTGAAAGCCTTCCGCAAGGTGGAAAATATTGTTCGCCAAGAAATGGATGCCATTGGCGCATTGGAATGTAAGCCATCTGTGGTGGTTCCAGGTGAATTGTGGCGTGAGTCTGGCCGCTGGGAAACCATGGGAGCTGGAATGCTCCGTGTAAAAAACCGCGTTGACCAGGAATTGGTGGTAAGCCCTACTGCCGAGGAAGCCTTTACCGCACTTGTTCGGGATGAATTGGAATCCTACAAGCAGCTCCCCCTTACACTGTACCAAATTAACACAAAATATCGTGACGAGATTCGTCCCCGCTATGGCGTTATGCGTGGCCGTGAATTCACCATGAAGGATGCTTATTCCTTCCACACCACTGCAGAAAGCTTGGATGAAACCTACCTTGCCATGGAGGCCGCCTACAAGCGGATTTTCAAGCGGCTTGGTCTTTCCGTTATCCCTGTTTCTGCTGACTCTGGTGCCATGGGTGGAAGTGGTTCCGAGGAATTCATGGTGGAAAGTGCCGTTGGTGACGATACCTTGATTCTTTGCCCCAACTGCGATTACGCTGCCAACACCGAAAAGGCTGCCTGTGCTCCTGACGTGGCTTTGGACAAGGACGGGAATCCCCAGGTGGCAACAGAGCTTGCCATTGAAAAGGTGCCCTGCCCTGGAGTAGAAACCATTGCCCAGATGGAAGAATTCTTCAAGATGCCTGCCACCCAGTTTATTAAGGTACTGATTTACAAGGTATACAACTGCGAGCTTGACCTGCGGACAGCTCCTGGCGGACAAAGCTTTAAGCGCGAGATGGAAGGTGGCGTACCTGTATATCCAGTGTGCTTTGTGGCTGTTGCCATCCGTGGCGACTTGGATGTAAACGAAGCAAAGTTGGCAGCCAATCTCAAAGCCAGCGAGGTGGAGTTAGCAGAAGAAGCTGATGTTATCGCTTATTCTGGTGCTCCCCACGGCTTTGTTGGCCCCGTTGGTCTTACCAAGCTGCCCTTGTTGGCAGATTTCAGTGTTATGACACAAAAAGAGGACGGTAGCTTTGAAGCCCACGTCCACGACACCGTAACTGGTGGCGGAACAGCGGATGTGGACAATATCCACGTGGAGCCCATTCGTGACTTTGTTCCCTTTATCACTGCCGATGTTCGCACCGTTGTAGCTGGAGACAAGTGCCCCTGCTGCGGTGGAGAGTTCTACAGCAAGAAGGGTAACGAGCTAGGGCACATCTTTAAGCTGGGCTACAAGTACAGCAAATCCATGAACGTTACCTACCTTGACGAAAACGGCAAGCAGCAAACTCCTATTATGGGCTGCTACGGTATCGGTGTAGACCGCGCCTTGGCTTCTATCATCGAGGAGCACCACGACGAAAACGGTATCATTTGGCCCATGAACGCAGCCCCTTATCAGGTGGTTATCGTTCCCGTAAAATACGACGGTCAGATGAAAGAAGTTGCAGATTCTCTCTACAATCAGTTACAAAAGCTGGGCGTAGAGGTTTTACTTGATGACAGGAACGAGCGTCCTGGTGTTAAGTTCAAGGATATGGATCTCATTGGTATTCCCGTACGAATCGTTGTTGGTGACAAGAACCTGCCCAATGTGGAAATCAAGCTGCGCTCCGAAAAGGATGCAAGCTTAGTACCCCAGGACAAGGCAGCAGAACAGGTTGCCACCATTGTTCGAGAGGCTTTAGCCCAGCTGGATAGCTAAGATAGATTCAAAAACAATCTGGTTGAAAGGTTCTCTTTTGACCAGATTGTTTCACCTAAAACAAAACCCTTTGTAGACACCTTTATTCTGTCAAAAAAAATTTTTGTGAACAGGACTAGTATGAAAAAAACACACCTTCTTTCCTTACTTTATTCTTTACTATTGATGATGAGCGCCTCAAGTCTTTTTGCCTTCCCTGGAATTCAAAGTTACTTAAAGGACGATTCTGGCCAGTACGTGTACTATCGAGACTACACCTTTCCCTACGAAGCCTACGTGGGTATTCTCCACTACGACGAGGGAACCTACGGAATGCGCTTCTACGCCCCCAGCCAGCCATTGGAAGGAATTTCTTTGGCAGCGGCCCAGGCAGGAGTGGCCACCAAGGGGGGCATGGTGGGAGCACCAAAGTCCGTGGAGATTCTCTTTACCGTGAACACCGAAGCCGACGTGACGGAGATGACCGGGGAAAGATTCCTCACCAACATCACCGGCAGCGACACGGACATTGTGAACTATCTCCATGACTTGATTTACGAGTTTTCTGCTCGTCGCCGCAAGTTGACAGAGCCAGTGGTAGCAAGTGAAGTTTCTAGTCGGGAGGATTTTTCCCAGTTTGGCGGCAAGGTGACCATGAAGTATTCCTTTGATATTCCTATCTTCAATCTGAAGGAAATCATCGACATTGACGGAAAGCCTGCCTTCCAAGTGGCCACCGTGGGAGCCTTAACCTCATCTAGTGACAATAGTTTTTTTGAATTCACTGGTTTTCCCGCTCCTATGCAGGACAAACCACGAAGCTTTGTTTCCACAGAGAAAAAGCCCAACCAAAAGATTCAGCTAGGAAGCCAGGAAATCAAGCTGGACAGCCAGTGGACCCAGGCAGCCGAAAATATGTATCTCCTTGGGGACGTGGCCATGATCATGTTCAGCGAATTCCAACCAACAGAACAGGTGGCTGCAGCAGGAAGTCAGGCTATTTTTGATGCTCTGTGCCGAAACCTGTCCTTGGGAACCACCGGCTCCTACACAGACTGGGGTAATCGCAAAATCAAGCAGGGCAAGAATGAGCTGGAAATTACCATTCGCAGCCACCTGCCCCAGGAGCAAGCTGTTTCTCAAAACTTTAAGTTTGTCACTAAAAACAAGGCTGGTGGCTACTCCATCATGACCCTTACAATTTTTGATAATGCCTATAAAGCCAATCGCAACTACTTTGATGCCATTGTAAAAAGCTACAAGGTAAAGTAGCCGGAATATAAGAAGGGGCTTGGTGGAAAACAAGCCCTGTTTGATGTTTTAGGTAAGAACAATCATATCTTTGCTGCCAAAGTAACTAACTGTTTCAGCGTCAAGTTGTTCAGCTTCTACTTCTGTAGCATAATCCATGCTTACAACATCTTCTGTTTCTGTATTATAAAGACAATTTACTACACCATAGTTGCCATTATTCAGATTTTCCTTAATTGAACAAGCAATGACTTCTCTCTTTTTTTGAAGAAGTTCTTTCTGTTTTTTTTCAAAAAAGAATGCTTTAATGTTTTTTGCAAAATTCAATATTTTAGTACGAAGCCATCTTCCAAGTCTTTTTAAGACTTCCCATAATTTTTCAAAGAGCCACAGCATCTTATCCTCCAAATTTATTATCAGCCAAAAATAATCATGTCTTTGCCAGCAAAACTTTGCTGCAATTCTGCATCAATGACATTACAATGAAAAAATATCTGAGGTTTTTCATGTAGAATTTCATTGTTTGTATCTAAAAAACAGACATAGTAATGGTGGGGAAAACTGAGATCTGTTGGAGTAACCAAAGTTTTGTCCAACACTATCATACATCCCCTGCATCTCATATCCTTGGGTAAATGACTTTTGAGCCAAGCAATGACATCTTTCAATGCCAATTCTCCCTTAGATTGATTTTCAATGTTCCAAGCATCTTGCAGTACCTTTCCAAATCCACCATATTGATTGATTGCATCATACTGTTCCTTTGATACTGATTTGAAAAAATTAAAGAGATTGTCCCAAGTTTTTGATGCCATCTTTGTCAAATCATCAAAAATTTCTCCTATAATCCTTCCTAAACTCTCATTCATTCCTTCCCTCCTGAGTTTTCTTTATGTAGTCTCACCTTTTTCCGTAGTCATATTAAAAAAATCTGCGGATAGGTGGTCATACCCAATACTCGTTCTTAGTTCTTTGAGTTCCTCTTTCTGCCCAAGAACTTTGTAGTTTCCGCTTTCGAGCTTTTTCTTTATTTCCTTGCCAAGTGACTCCCCATTTTTGGATTTTTTTCTTTCAATTTCAAAAGATGCTTTCTTAGTCTTGAATACATCCCTCAATAACTGTTCCGTGATAGGGGAATCATTCTTACAACACTCCGTCAGCACAGATAAAGCAACATTTTTAATTTCCCTGTGAGAAAAGCCGTCGCATAATTCCGCTAAGTCGTCCAGTAATTCATCAGTTAGAATGGAACGGTCTATAGGTGCCCTTGTAGGAATCATTCTAGTGATAGCGTCTTTCCGCAATGCTGTGTCTGGAAGCTGGAATTGAATGCTACTAATAATTCGACTCACAAATGCCTGGTCGTAGTTTTCGTTTAGGTTAGTGGCAAAAATCACCGTGCCAGGAAAGGATTCTAAAAGAATGAGCATTTGACTACGCAGAGAATTTACTGCTTGGTCACTACTAGAACTAACATTGGTGACTCGTTTGCCTAGAAAGGAATCTGCCTCATCAAAAAACAATACGCAGTTCCTTTCCTCTGCAATCTTAAATACTGAAACTAAGTTCTTTGGTGCATCTCCCACAAACTTTGATTCCACATCGGAATAATTAATAGCAAGAATCATCTTCCCCAATTCAGCAGAAAGTGCATGGGCTGCCATGGTCTTTCCTGTACCTGGAGGACCGTAAAAATTCAACACCGACTTTTTTACTGGGTCAACCTCACTAAAGCCCCATTCATCATAAATCTTATCGAGATTATGAATCATGGTGACACAGGAATCCAGCTGATCTTTCACTTCTTGATTCAAAACCATGTTGGCAAAGCGATACTTTGGTTCTACTGGCACCACATTCAATGGCGGGGTGTCTTCTTGATTTCCTGAATTTGTTTTGCTTCCACCTATAGAAAAGTATTGTTTTTCTATCTGGCTTCTATCTTTAAAATTCAAAAAAACATAGATACGAGTGTCTTTTTTAGGCAGAACTCCGTTGATTGTCCAGATTTCAGAAAAATTTTGCACCGCACGTACAAAATTATTCACCTGCTCTTGCTCACCAGCAGGATATCGTCTTTCTTCGCAGTACTGAAAGTGAGGTTTTTTCTTTGTGGCATTAGGAAAATATGAAAGATGATTTTCTACCACATAAAGATATACGGAGTCGGTAATTTTGGCAGGCAGTTTTTCATAACATTCTTCCAATTGTTTTTTAAAATTGGGATGTAGTTCATTCTCTGACTCTGATGGTAAAAAAATAATGTTGCTCATACAGAGAAAACCATTCCAACTCTGATGTCTGAAGCTATCTCTTTTCCATCAAACTCCATCTCTCCACAGAGATCATTCTCATCATCATACAAATTAACTTTGACCTCACTAAAATTGCCTCTTTTGAGACATTCTGTTACCTTTGCGCCTGTAACAGTTTTTCCAGTTTTTTTCCTCCATTCACGGATTTTCTTCCGAATAACATCTACCGTTACAACAGTAACAGAAACAACAGTAGCAGCAAGGGCGACTCCAACTCCAATGGCTGCCTTTGAAGCTAGAACTGTTCCTGCAACAGCGGCACCTTTTGCTGCCAAGGCAGCAACAACTGGTATAAATGGTAATGGCATAATTTCCTCCTTATTCATGCCTATTTTTTTGCAAAATTTTGCAAGATATATAATTTACTTCTAAATATTCTTGGTAACTTATAATATGTTCAAACAGGTGATAGCTTTCATCTACCCTGCAAAAAGAGGGACGTTTTTCATAGATGGAACATTTATTTTCAGATAAATATTTGCATATTCCATCTCCGTCATGAAGCTCTTTAAAAGGTGTGATTTTAGGTAAATTCCTGCAACATATTCCACATTGCGAACAGCAAAACATAGAAAACTTTACATCAAAACAATCATGTCCTTATTACCAAAGGCATTTTCCAACTCTGCATCCATCTTAGGTGCCATGTATGTGATGGGATTTTCCTGATTTAGGATTTCTTCCTTCAGCTTGTCATACACGGCGGCGGTGACAAAAAGACTACAATCCTCGTTCTGCCCTCGGATTGCTACTGCTAGTAACTCCTTGTTGTCCTTCAGTAATTGCCGTCGTTTGGGTTCCAGAAAATACCCCTTCAGTAGTTCCAAAGAAATGCAGTCAACTTTCTGGGAACTTGTGTGTGTAGTGAGAAATAACTTGAATAACCAAGATTTAAATCTTTTCCAACATGAAATCTTTTCTGGTTCTGTTATTGCAAATTCGCTACAGGAGAATTCAGGCTTGCTCAACTCGTCCATATCTTCCTCTCATGACAAATAAATTTTTATACTTCAATTAAAGTATGTTATTCTATCTTAAAACACTCTAATTGAGTGTGTCAAGAAAAAAATCACTTCATTTGAAGTATTCTTAATTTCATGGGAACTTCATTCAAAGAAAATTTACGAGAAATGTTGAATTATCACGACATGACAGTAAAAGAATTATCCTACATCACAGGAATATCAAAGCGCTCCATAGAGAATTATTTGAATGCTCGCAGTAGTATGCCTCCTGCAGATTATGCTTGTAAAATTGCAGCAGCTCTTCATACAACTGTGGAAGATTTGGTAAATGGTACTCCCTTGAAAAAGTTCCCCCCAAAGTGTGATGCCACTGTTCTCCGATTTATGGAACACTTCAAACAACTTGATTCTGCCGATCAAAATGCATTGATGCATTTGGTACATTCATTGCAGAAATAAATACATGGGGTTGAGAAAATAGGAGTTACTGGTATATGAAACAGCATACTTGGTGGAAAACAAGCCCTGTTTGTTTACTTAAAGCTGGTAACGGAAAGTGGCGTACCTATCCAGATTCCCTCGCTTCCCAAGTATTCCTTCTTTTGTCCATCTATGATGAACTGCACGCTGTTAACTGAAGAAAAGGAACAGGCTGTGTACACCACCTGCATCAACTGATTTACCAAACCATCCACACCATAGGAATTGAACTCAAAATCATCGCTAAAATTCAATGTGGCTACCTTATCTTTTACGGAAGCAGAAAGGAGCCGAGTTCCAGCAGGAATCAAGGTCATACAATTTTGGATAACATCATCGGAATTGGGGCCTTCCAACAAGCTGTTGATGGCAGCCGTAAGGGGAGAGTTGGTCTTTGGAATGGATCGTACCACCTCTTTACGACTTACCGAACCATCGTTATTCAGCTGCACAAAGAAAAGTCGCACGTCAGTATACTCTGTTACAAGACCAGCACTTTGTTCTGCGGTGATAGTACCATAGGGTGTCTCAATGAGCACATCACTGGGAGAAGGCAATGGCTCCTGGGGAATGGCTGCCAGTTCATCGGCAGAGGTTATTGGTGCTGGCAGTGCTGACTCAGTAGCAGACAAGCTATTCAAATCGATGGTAGACAAATCCTGGAATTCCACCACTAAATCGGTATTCACTCCAGAATTATCCTGAATAATTACCGGCGAGCTTGTTTGTGTCGCAGGGACATCAGCGGGAGGCTCCCCCTTAATCTGATAGTTTTTCACAAAGGAAGGCTCTGAACCCAGCAAATGGGTGAAAAATTCAGTTCTTTTAAGGGTAGCTAATATATCATCTCGCTTAACTAAAAAGGCAATGAGAAGAGCAAGAGCCAAAATCAACCATACAATCACTCCCACACCAATTTTACGTTCTCTTTTCTTCTGACTCATGGCCATAGTATAATGCTCCCCTCAAATTCATGTCAATGCGGGAACTTCAAAATCATGGTAGTTCCCTGTCCCACAAGACTTTGCACTTCCAGCCCCAAACTCAGCCTTTCTGCTAGAGCCTTGGCGATTGCTAAGCCCAATCCAGTGCCACCAGCCTTTCTGTTTCGAGCCTGATCCACCCGATAAAACCTGTCAAAAAGCTGTGGCAGATGATGACTTTCGATTCCCCATCCCTTATCCTTTACCCACAGACATGATTTTTCTTGATTCCAACCGATTTCTATATAGGCTGGCTTGTCGCTATAGGTGAGACTATTCCGTATAAATATACGTAAAATTTGCTTTAGAGCCTCTTGGTTACAATCAACCACAGCGTTTTCAGGACAGACAACATGGAATTCCCCATCGGGATGAATCAGGCTAAAGTCCACCACAATCCCTTGCAGAAAATCTGCCAGCAGTATCCCTTCAAAAGGATAGGTGGAATTGGGATTGTTTTCCGCACGGGCAAGCTGCAAAAGGCTCTCAATGAGTCCCGCCATGGAACGGATTTCCTTCTGCAGGGTTTGCAGGGATTCCTCCAGCACCTCAGGGTTGTCCTTACCCCAGCGGCACAGCAGGTCCACATGGCCGGAAATCACCGCCAGCGGGGTTTTCAGCTCATGGGCTGCATCGGAGGTAAAGCGTCGTTGCCGTTCAAAATCTTCTTCTAATCGGCAAAATAATTGGTTGAAGGTTGTAGCCAGCTCCTGCAGCTCATCTTTTGCCCCGGACTCATCCAAGCGGCTGTCCAGCTTTTCGCTGGTAATCTCCTGTGCCTGACCAATGATTTGCCGCAGGGGACGAAGGATTCGGCGGCTCACCAGATAGGCGATACAGCTGGAAACAAGCAGCAAGGGAATACTGAACAGCAGGAATATTCGAGGCAAATCCTGAAGAATCAGGTTGGCATTGTCCTGATACAAGTCCATGGCTACCTGAACACGATAGGTGCCTGTACTGGTGCCGGTTACAGTTCTTGCCACATACAGGAGATTCAAGTTGCCGTCGATAAAGAAGCCTTCCCGAAACTTTATGGCCGACCTCCCTGGCTCCGTATCCGGCAAGACTGGAATCAGGGCATCGTTTGTCCGCAGCAAGGAGCCATCCTCCCGTGAAATTCGGTAGAGGATGTAATAGGGAATGGCATCGGAAGGAAAATTGCTTGTCCTATTGACAAAATTCTCGTATCCCAATTCCACTATATTCAGAAAATGAAGCAATTCTGTTGTCTGCTGACGCTCAAAGGAGGATTTTGTAAAGGCAATCATCAGGAAGGAAAAGAAAAACACCGAGACAAAAATCAGCAGGGTGAAGATTGCCGTCAACTTTATGGAAAGGGTGAGTTTGCATTTCATTCCACTACAGGTCCTTCATGATATAGCCGATTCCCCGCAGGGTGGTGATGCAGGATGTCTCGCTGCCTTTGTCCAGCTTGTTCCGAAGATGCCGAACATACACGTCCACGGAGTTGGGATCGATGTAGTGATCCTCGCCCCACACCAGGTCCATGATTCGTTCCCGGGAAAGGGCCTCGTTCTTGTGGGACATAAAGCAGTGGAGCAGCTGGTACTCTGTCTTGGTGAGGGCAAGCTCCTGATCGGAAAGGGTAACAGTACAGGACTTGGGGTTCAGGGTGATGGTACCAAAGCTCAGGATTTTTGGAGTGGCATTCAGGCCAGACTCAAGGCCGGCCCTTTCCCCCTCCACTGATTCCCTGTCTCCATTAGATTCAGCGGAACCACTCCAGGAATTCCTTCTCCGCAGGAGGCTACGGATTCGGGCCAAGAGCTCCTCCAGGGCAAAGGGCTTTGGCAGGTAGTCGTCGGCCCCGGCATCCAGACCAGTCACCCTGTCCATGGTGTCTCCCCGGGCAGTCAGCAAAATCACTGGCACGGAGGAGGTCTTCCTGATTCGACGCAGCACCTCCAGGCCATTGATGCCGGGAAGCATGATGTCCAGTAGAATCAAGTCCCACTCCTGCTGCTGAAAAAGCTCCAGAGCCTGACGGCCATCCTCTGCCACCTGTACCTGATACCCCTCGTGGGTCAGCTCCAGCCGCACAAACGACGAGATTCCAAGCTCATCCTCCACCACCAAGATTCGCTCCATTACTGTTCCTCCTGCTGATAATGATGACACCAATACACCTCGTCCCACTCAACCTCATCATCAGGCCCCAGATGAAAGGCGGGGAGCCTTCTCATCTCCTGACCGACAGCCGAGCGTAGGTTCCGTATTTCCACACAGAGTGTCTTGCTCCACCATTCCGGCAGCTCCTGAATCTCCATCTCATCTCCCCGCCGGTTGAAAAATATTCTTGACTCCTCTGGCAACGGCTTTCCATTCACCAGGATATTCTCGCGAATCACCGACTCAGGATTGACGGGAACGCTGAATTCCAGGGAAATCTCCCCGTCGTCACGCTCAATCTCCTCGATATAAAACGGAGAATTCGCAAAGTGGGAATGCCACCTGTCGGAAAATGTGGGAAAGGAAGCAAGCATCACCAGAAAAAACAAAAGGCTTTTTTTTGACATAACAAATCCCTTCGTCATTATACCATGTCCCATCATGAAATACAGTATTTGGAATCAAACCCTCGGCACGAATCAATGGAGTCAGCAATCCTTTTTTCCAAGGAAAACCAGAATTGCCGGCCCTGTCAGCTCAAGCCTAGTCGTCGTATTTCTGCCCCAAGAACTTGCCGTTCTTGTCAAAATGAACTTCCATGCGGTTGGAAAGCTTCAGCTCAATGCCATTCCAATCCATCTCCGCCTCGACAATCTTTGCATCGGCAAAATTGCTTGTCACATAGGAAGTTACAGCTTCAGGCAAAATGCCGGCAGGAATTCCTTGATAGCATTTGATGGTTTCCCACTCTCCATTTCCACCGAAGTTGATTTCGGAACGGTCGTTTAGCTGAACCTCATATTCATTGAAGTCCTTTTCCACGTACTGCACGGTCTTTCCAGCAAATTTGGAGGCGATAAAATCCTTTGCCTTTTGAGGCAACTGATCCGGAGAAACAATCCTGTCATCAGCACTCACTGTAGCCAATGCTAAAACCAAAGCAACCAAAACCAAACCAATCTTCTTCATAAAAAACTCCTTGAATCCTTGTTGTGCAGCTCCTCTCGCTGCCATCTGAACTAACTATAATGGATTTACCTCCATTTTTCATTAAAACTTTCTGAGAAAATGCAAGAAGTTAAATGAAAAAATCATAAAAAAACAACTTCACCTTCCTCACGGTCTATCCCAATCTCCCATTTAACGGAGTTTATCACAAACTTATCCATTAACTTTTACAGCAAATTTTCCAATTACGTAACGACCAAAACTTGTAATTCTCTGTTGACCGTCTAAAACTTCGGAAGCATCTTCCGCTGTTTTTACAAAATACAAAATGCCAAGTGGATATCCTTTCAAAATTGATTCTATAACTGCCACATCACGATTTCCGTCAGCGTAGATTTCTGCAGCAATAGGATTTTGCAAATTGTTCTGGATATAAAAAATTATTTCTGCTAAATCTTGCTCTGCCAAAGGAAGATATTGAAGTTTATAATTTTTCATCTTATTTCCTTATTTTGTTTCTTAATTTACCAAAACCTCATCATGTGAAAGTCTAACATCAGAAACTTCTGCATAATTATCTGCTTCATCAAGTTTTGCTTCTATGTTGTTAGTCATATTCTCATAAGCTTTAAGACTCATAACTACCATAGAACCATATCCATTTTTTGTTAAAAAAACAGGTGATTGTGTTGATGTAACAATTTCTTCAATCTCTGTAAACTTATTTCGCAAATCTGAAACCGGTCTAATCTGAATCATATAGTCCTCCAAACAAAGAATTATATTATCAGTATATTATCATAATTTTATCAAGTCAATAAAACCTCCTTTTATAGAAAAAATGGAAGGTTTTTCAGAAAAAAAGTAAAACCTCGTGAACACATTAGTAAACAATTTAGCAAACATATAAACCTCACTTTCAAAAAAGAACAGTCTCAGTTCAACTTAGGAATTCCCTCCACTTTATTCTGACAATTGAACATTTCATGAAAAAGTGTTATTCTCACCCCATGAATACGCTGGTGGCACTCTGTCCAATTGGTGCAGAAAGAATTCTCGGAAATGAAATTAAGAAACTTGGTTACACCCTCAAAGACATGGGAAGTCCACGACCTTTAGGGAGGGTTACTTTTTTAGGCGACGATGACGCACTTTTTAGAAGCAATCTTTGCTTGCGCACTGCTGACCGAGTCTATCTTCAGCTGGCTTCCTACAAAGCAGAAGATTTTGATGCCCTCTTTGACAGCGTCTATTCCATTCCCTGGCAGGATTTCTTTTACAAGGATGTGCGAGTGGTGGTGGACAAGGTTCGTAGCCACAAGAGCCGCCTTTCTTCCGAGCACAGCATCCAAGGAATTGTTCACAAGGCCATTTACACCAAGTTGGGAGATGTGTGGCACATTCACACCATGCCCGAAAGTGGTGACCGTAGCGATGTCCGCATTTATATCGAAAATAACATAGTTACCGTTCTGCTAGATTTGTCTGGAGTACCCCTCCATCGACGTGGCTACCGCAAAGACGGCGGCATTGCTCCAATCCGAGAAACCATGGCAGCAGTGTTACTCCAACTCATGAACTGGCGGCGAAAAACACCCCTTCACGACCCATTTTGTGGCTCAGGAACCATTGCCAGCGAGGCCATGCTCTATGCCTATAACGTGGCACCTGGATTTGGCCGTCGCTTTGCCTTGGAAAATCTGAAGGTCTACGACGAAGCACGAGCCTACGAAATCAAATGCCAAGAAGCAGAAAAAATTCAGCCAGAATGTCAAACTCGTATTACTGGTACCGACATTGACCCCGACGCCGTGGAGCGAGCTAGAGCCAATGCGGAGCGAGCAGGAGTAACTGCTGGCCGAGCCTTGCAGCTCATTGGAAGTGACCAGCGAATTCAACGTCCCGACTTTGACCAAGCAGATTTCCGTGACTTGGGTGCCCCCTACGACACAGGTCTTTTGTTGGGAAACCCACCCTACGGCGAGCGTCTGGAGGATGCAGAGTCTGCCCAGCTTTTGTACAAAGATATGGCAGAACTCTTTGACTCCTTTCCTGGCTGGGACATGGGCTTTATTACCTCTCGTGACGACTTTGAAGCCCACTTGGGTCGCAAGGCAAACACTACAAAAAAACTGAAGGGCGGAAACCTTGACACCTATTTCTATCAATTCATCCAAGGTGTGCAAGGCTCACAAAAGGATAAAGGTTAATGGCAATAATAGTTGAACACGACAAGCGTAAAAAGGAGATTCTTGAAACAGCCTTAGATTTGTTTATGGAAAAGGGCTACGAGGACGTAACCTTTCAGAAAATTGCAGATCGATGTGGCATCACCAGAACAACTCTGTACATTTACTTTAAGAACAAAAAGGAAATTTTCGTGTGGAGCATCAAGCAGCTCACCTCGGAAATAGAAGCCTCACTGATGGATATTATCCACGATGAGTCAAAAACGGTACAGGACAGACTTTTAAGTGTTCTTGATAAGATTCTGGAAAAATGTTCGGAAAATCACCTGCTTTTTACCGTTACCCTCACCTATCTTTTACAGTTGCAAAAATCAGGAAAGGATCCAGCGGTACGGGTACGCCGAAGAATCATCCGACTGCGCCACCTATTGTCCTTAATCATCATTGAAGGAATCAACAGAGGCGAGTTCAAAAAGGTCAATGTGCATGACACCAACGAACTTTTATACAGCGTTATAGAAGCTGCAATTTTCAGGCTGGCTGTTCTTGACCAAAAAGAAATCAGTGAGCTTCGGCGACCCTTTCACCTGGTAGTAGCAGGGATTTTGTCAAACAACTAAAATCAGCTATTACTGTGGAGTGGAGGAGATGTAGGTAGCAAGCTTTTTGTCTTCTGAACAAATGTGCTTTACCAACCAGTCAGAAAGGAATTCATACAGTTTTTCCAAATCAACCTTTGAGCCTCGACTAGAATCACTCATCAATGAGGCAACATAGGTTGTAAAGGCTTTATGCTGGTTCAGGTGTCCTTCCACATCCTCATACTTTGAATCACGCATAAGCTTTTCTTCAAAGGCAAAGTGGAAGTTTACATACTTTGCACAATCCTGCAAAACGAGAGTTGTATCAGCTTCCCTTTTTTCCTCTGGAGCCATAATCAGCTCATATAATTCGTCAGCAATTTCAAACAAACGCTTGTGCTGACTATCTATCATGGGATGACCTACCTTAAAACTAGCGTCCCACGCAATATGCTTTGCCATAAAAACCCCCTTAGACAAAGAATCTATCTCTTTTAATGTATCGGAAAGACCTTACCTCACTTAAAGGGGGCATTTAAAATCCGCTGATTCCTTGACCCCCGAAATTGTAAAGTAATATCCTTTTCTGATTCCACAAAGGGGCCGTCTACCAGTACATCAATACAGGAAAGCATTTGCTCTGTAAACGGTGTATTGCAGCGACCTGTAGCAGAAAGAATATCCCTTTCCAGAACACCTCCAGTATAGCACCAAATTGTCTTTTGGGGAAATTTTTGTTTTACCCGCTGCAAAAAAGGAGCCAAAACCTGTTGATTTTCTGGTTCAAAGGGTTCTCCACCCAAAATAGTAAGTCCATTGATAAAGGCAGGCTCCAGAGCATACAAAAGCTCGTCTTCTGTGGCAGGGGTAAATTCCTGGCCATAGCAAAAATCCCAGGTTTCCTGATTAAAGCAGCCAGAACAGCAATTTCTACACCCAGACACAAAGAGGCTTACCCGCACTCCCTCCCCGTTAGCAATGTCCGTCTTCTTTATTTCACTGTAATACATAGGCTACAGGTGCAGCACCCGCTCCTTGATTTCCTCGGTACGGCCCTGATTCCAGTACTGGGTACCGATATATCCACAGGTTCTTCTGGCAACATTCATCTTTGTTTGGTCACGATTACCACAGTTGGGACATTCCCACACCAGTTTTTCATTTTCATCTTTTACAATGGCGATTTCTCCAGTGTAGTCGCACAGTTGGCAGCAATCGCTTTTGGTATTCAATTCCGCGTACATGATGTGTTGATAAATATGACGCAACAGAGCCATAACTGCAGGAATATTGCCCTCCATGTTGGGTACTTCCACATAGCTAATGGCACCACCGGGAGAAAGCTCCTGGAACTGAGACTCAAAGGTAAGCTTACTAAAGGCATCGATGGGTTCTGTTACGTGAACATGATAGCTGTTAGTAATATAATTCTTGTCCGTAACACCGGGAATAATGCCGAATCGCTGCTTGAGACACTTGGCAAATTTATAGGTGGTACTTTCCAGCGGTGTTCCGTAAAGGGAGAAGGCAATGGTGGTTTCTGCGCGCCATTTGTTGCAGGCATCATTTAGGTGGGAAAGAATCTCCAAGGCAAAGGGTGTGGCTTCTGGGGCAGTGTGGGGCTTACCAGTCATGCGACGAACAGTTTCTGTAAGACCAGCATATCCCAAAGAAATAGTAGAGTAATTATTGTACAAGAGCTTGTCGATGGGCTCTCCCTTTTGGAGACGAGCCAAGGCACCATTTTGCCACAAAATAGGAGCGGCATCAGAAAGGGTTCCTTTGAGCCGATTGTGGCGAGCCATCAATGCCCGATGACACAATTCCAGTCGCTCATCAAGAATCCGCCAAAAATCCTCCATGTTTCCGTTAGCAGAACAAGCCACATCCACCAAATTCAAGGTAACAACACCTTGATTAAATCGTCCGTAGAACTTTGGTTTTCCAGCCTCATCACGATACACCGTCAAGAAGGAACGGCAGCCCATGCAAGGATAGCAGCAGCCATCTTTTAGCTCCAGCATCTTCTTTTCTGAAATATAATCAGGCACCATGCGACGAGCGGTACATTTGGCAGCCAATTCAGTGAGATAATAGTAGGTGCTGCCTTCTTCAATATTGTCTGGCTCGAGAACATAAATCAGCTTTGGAAAGGCGGGAGTTACCCAGTGGCCGCTTTCATTCTTTACGCCTTGGTACCGCTGGCGTAAAACCTCCTCGATAATCATGGCAAGGTCGGCCTTTTCCTGCTGATTGCGGGCTTCGTTCAGGTACATGAACACGGACACAAAGGGAGACTGGCCATTGGTGGTCATGAGAGTTACCACCTGATACTGGATGGTTTGAACGCCACGCTGAATTTCTTCCTTCAGACGACGGTTTACCAGATAGCCAAACTGCTCAGGAGTGTAGGAAAGCCCCAATTCCTTTGCAGATTCGGCTACATCACGGGCAATTCGCTTGCGGCTTACATCCACAAAGGGAGCCAAGTGAGTGAGGGAAATGCTCTGACCACCGTACTGGCAGCTGGCAACTTGAGCGATGATTTGTGTGGCAATATTACAAGCAGTGGAAAAGGATCGTGGTGTATCGATGTAGGTTCCGCTGATAACGGTGCCGTTTTGCAGCATGTCTTCAAGATTTACTAAGTCGCAGTTATGCATGTGCTGGGCAAAATAGTCGGAGTCGTGAAAATGGATAACACCTTCCTGATGGGCCTTAACAATGTCTTCATCCAGCAAAAAGCGCTTGGTAATATCCTTGCTTACCTCTCCAGCCATATAATCACGCTGAACGCTTACCACGGTAGAATTCTTGTTGGAATTTTCCTGCTTTACTTCCTCGTTGGAACATTCCAACAGGGACAAAATCTGGCGGTCAGTGGAATTTGCCTTTCGCATCAGCTCATGCTGGTAGCGGTAGGTGATATACTTCTTGGCAATGGAAAAACCACCAGCCTTCATGATTTCTTCTTCCACCAAATCCTGAATGGCTTCCACGTTCATGGCAGTGTGACTTTGATAACAAGCATTGGCAACATTTTCCGCCAGTTTTTTTACCGTTTCTGGGGAAAGCTGCTCCTTCAAAGGAACCTCTTGGTTGGCCTTGGAGATTGCAACCTCAATCTTTTTTATGTCAAAAGAGACTTCCTCACCATTCCGCTTGATAATATTCATTGCACACCTCTAAATATAATTAAAATACTCAATTTAAATACATTTTAACACTACATATAGTGTACACTATATGTAGTGTTAGATTCAAAGTGAGTATACTACCACTAGAGGTTATTGTCAATAAAACTAGAGGAGAATTTCTATAATCTTGTATGTAAGTTAAATGAAAAGTTGTATCAGTACTGATACATCAGGGCACCACTTTTTTTGTCCTGACGAGGATTTTCCAGCTCTTTTACCCGTAGTAGCTGACCGGGAACAAGGCTTGTGGCGGATTCCACCAGAACCAAGCCCTGACGACAGCAACCATAATAACCAGTTCTATCCCCAGGCAACTTAATTGGTTCGGAAATCACTCGGATTTCTAGTGGGCTTTCTTTTGCAACGGCTTTTGCAGCAACGGTAGAAGCAAGTACAAAGGCTAAGCTTGCCCGCTCCTTTGGAAGCCCCGCACGAGCAGACAATTTTTGAAGCTTTTCAGGAGCATCCTCGGTGGAAAAGGTAAAGTGACACCACTTGTTTCCACGCCCTCCGTCCATGGGGCAAGCACAAGCCCTGCCTTCCGCTGTACCTTCGGTCCATTCCATGCCCTGAGGACAGGGAGCTACCACATTCAAGCCCTTTCGAGCCAAGGCTCCACGAAAAGCTGTGAGAAACCGTACTGCAGGTGGAGTTCCAGGCTCCACCACCAGCACCTGGGCAGCAGCTTCCTTGTAATGCATGATGATGTCGGCAGCACGTTTGGCGGTAAACTCTGGTGGCTTACCCGATTCTTCTACCACCTCGTTAAAGACATTGGCAGCCGTTACCAAGTGGGCTCGTTGCCGCACTTGCACTCCAAGCTCCCCCTTTACCCGAACAATTCGCCAGGACTCCAAAGCCTTTTGCCCCGAACCTAAATCGGCGATGGTTCGAGCCGAACCTAAATCTGCGATGGTCCGGGCCGAACCTAAATCGGCAATGGTTCGGGCGGCAATGGCAAGGTAGAGTTCTTCACCAAGGGACAGGGCTGTTTGGGAATGATCGAGGCAATACCAGGTGAGTTTTTTTTCCCGTAAATCGGGACGAGCAAGCCACAAGGCAATGGGCACTGTGAGTGGGCCAGAACCGATGTCAAGACAAATGCCATTGTCAGGCACATTCAGCTGACTTGGTTTCAGCCCCGCAAAAAGCCGTGTGAGCCGCAAAAGGTTCCACCACTGGAAGTACCGCATATAAGCCGAAAGGGCAACGGAGTCGTTCAAGTAGCCCATTCTGCGACCCCCACGTTGGTCTGTCAGCAGGTGGGAGACATCACGAATATTTTCTGGCAGACGAAGCAGCTGCCGAGAGGAAAGAGGACGTACTCCTTGGACAATGGCCTCAAAGTTTTCCAGAATCTGGCGGCTTTCGGCAGGAAGCTCTGGCAACAATTCCTCCACAAGGGATTTTTTCTGAGGAAGTACAGTCTCTTTCTTGGAAGCGGAATTAGAATTAAAAGCTGATTTTTTTCTAGCTTTTTCCTGAGGTTTTACTGGTCTAACAGACTTTTCCACAGTTGATTTATTTTTTTCCACCAGTAATTCCTCCTGGTTTACGATATTTTTTCACAAGAAGATACAAGTCTGTAAGACTTGAACGTATTTCACAGATTGATTCCAAGGCAGAAGAAAGCTCTTGGCAAGGGGAAACGTATGAAACTGCCTCGGCAATCATTTCGGCACGAGCACCTTCAATGGTAAACCGTCGCTCCTGAATCAGGTATTTCAGCCGCATAATGGTCTGAAAATCTCGCTGGGAATACACACGCCGCCCACCAAGATCCTTTTTTGGCGCCAGACTGGGAATCACATCCTCCCAATACCGCAATACATGGGTCTTAATTCCCGTCAGCTCCTCCATTTCCCCAATCGAATAGGAAGCCACTAGTCACGCTCCCTATCTTCCCATTTTTTACGGCTAGCCTTCAACTCCAGTAACACAGGGATTTTATCAAATCCTAGGTCGCTGCGAATCTTGTTTTTGATGTAGGCCAAGTAGGAGTCAGAAACAACCTCTGGGCGGCTGGCAAAAATCAAGAAGCTAACGGGGTTGGAAGAGGTTTGCACCATGTACCGCATCTTGAAGTGGGCAGTACGACTGGCTGGAGGCGGATAAGCGGCAACCCAATCCTTGAGAGCCAGATTCAAGCTTCCCGTGTCAATTTTACGGTGGAGCTGAGCCTGCATTTCCAGTGCCATGTTCAAAAGCTCCTGCATACCCTTGCCCTCCAAGGCGGAAATGGCAATGACGGGAGCATAGTTCATGTGACCAAACATAATGCGGATATTTTCCTCAGCCTTTTTCAAAGCAGTTCGTCCCTGCTCCTGGGTATCCCACTTGTTCAAGACAAAAATCACACCACGGCCCTTATTGTGGGCAAGGGCGGCAATCTTTTTGTCTTGGTCGGACAGACCTTCTTGGGCATCAATCATCAGGAAGACAACTTCAGCCCTATCCAGTGTCTTGATGGCTCGGTTTACAGAGTAATACTCCACGTTTTCCTTTACCTTTGCCTTACGCCGAATTCCCGCTGTATCCAGCACCTGAAAATTCCGTCCCTTGTACTGAAAGCTTCCTTCCACCACGTCACGGGTAGTTCCAGCATAATCGCAAACGATGGAAGCTTCGGTATGAGTAAGACGGTTGGCCAAGGTGGATTTTCCAGTGTTTGGCTTACCCATAATAGCAATGCGAACAGGCTCACCTCCTTCGTCCTCTTCCACCGCCGAAAAATCAAGGCGGGAAATCAGCTGGTCTTTCAGCTCTGAGATTCGGTCTCCATGCTCGGCAGAAATCAACAGCAGGGAATCAAAGCCAAAACGCATGTAATTCCAGGCTTCTTCTTCCAGCCGTCCACCCTCTGTCTTGTTTACCGTGGCAATTACCTTTTTCCAGAAGGGACGCAATAGCTCAATAAATTCCTCGTCTTCGCCGGTAATCAAGCCAGCGTCCAGCAGTAGCAAAATTACATCGGCCTTTTCCAGTGCCTTGAGACTTTGCTCCACAACCAGCTCGTCCATTACTGCTTCCATGGAACCGATGTCACGGTCAAGCTTGAATCCGCCAGTATCCATAAGATTTACAGGATACCCGTTGATAAATGCAGTTTCTTGAATAGGATCTCTAGTTACACCTGGTGTAGGATCAGTGATGGCTCGACGACGATGCAGCAAGCGATTGAACAAGGTGGATTTACCTACGTTTGGTCGCCCCGCAATAACTACCAGTGGTAGATTTTTATATTTCTTGTCCCGACTAAAACCAGTTCCTGCAAAATCAAGAGAATCCTCTTCCTGATTCTCCAGCTCCATCATATCAGCTTGATTATCTTTCTTAGAAAATTTTTTGCTCATAGTATTTTTTACTCCTTGGATTTATAAAGCTTCTCCAGACAAGGCTACTTGTGCCATTTCCTCCAGCTCCTTGATGGAGTGGTTTGCCAAGGCTTTTTTCACCGCACCGATTCTCACTGGAGACATACTTAGGGTACGTACCCCCATACCTGCCAGCAGCAAGGCTCTGTCTGGGGTACCAGCCATTTCACCACACACAGAGACAGAGATTTTTGACTGGGAGGCACTATCAACAATATTTTTAATGAGCCGTAGCACAGCCACATTCTTGTCATCATATAAATCTGCCACCGAAGGATTTTCACGATCGATTCCCAGCACATACTGGGTCAAGTCATTTGTTCCGATGGAGAAAAAATCAGAATAACGGGCAAAAATATCAGCAGAAACAGCGGCGGCAGCAGTTTCCACCATGATTCCCACAGGAACATTTGGATTAAACTCCAAACCTTCCTTTTGCAGCTCATCCTTTACCTCTCTGATAATCTCTAGGGTTTCCTTAATCTGAGACAGGTGAGTTACCATGGGAATCATAATCCGCAGGTCGCCATACACTCCAGCCCGATACAAGGCCCGTAGCTGACGCTTGAACAAGGGCTTGTTTGCCAAGGTAAGGCGAATGGCACGTCTTCCCAGCAGGGGATTTTGCTCTGGGCCGCTATCAAAGCCTGCATCCTTGATAAATTTATCGCCACCAGCATCCAGGGTACGAATAACCACAGGACGATTACCCATGGTTTCCAAAACCTGACGATAGGCTTCTAGCTGGGCAGCTTCTGAAACAGACTTCATTCCAGAGGAACCTGTTTTACGAGCATCTTGAACCGCACCCATAAAAAGGAATTCTGTACGGAACAAACCGATTCCTTCCGCCCCCTCATCCAAGGCAAGCTGAGCTTCTTCCGGAGAACCAATATTTGCCAGCAGGGTAAAACCCACACCATCTTTTGTGGAGGCAATCTTGTGCTTCAACTTGGAAAGACTTTTTTCCTCCTTTTGCTTTGCCACCTCGCTTTTATGGTATTTTTTAAGGGTCTTTTCGTCAGGCTGAACAATCACCAAACCTTCTGTTCCGTCTACAATAACCTGCTGGCCAGATTCCAGCTTATCGGTAATGGCCTTTATTCCCAAAACTGCTGGCAACCGATGGTTTCGGGCTAAAATGGCTAAATGACTGGAAGCACCACCTTCACAGGCCACCAAGCCCCGCAATTTTTTCTTGAACAATGCAACAGCATCGGCGGGGCTCACCGAATCAGCCACCACTACGGTATTTTCTGGAACAAAGTCGTAATCAAAGGTTTTATAGCCTAAAAGCTCGTCAATAACCTGATCAAAAACGTCGGTTATATCCTGGGCTCGTTCTGCCAAGTATTCATCACCTGCTCCCCGCAGAATTTCAGCCATTTCAGTAGCTTTTTTTTGCAATACAATTTCAATATTCTGCAGGCTCTTTATCAAAAGACTTTTCACCTGGGACAGAAATTCCACATCCATCAGCATGACAATGTAGGTTTCCAAAATGGCAGCATATTGGCTGTCTGCTGTGGCAGATTGCTCCTGCAACCGCTGCTTCACCTTT
Organism: Treponema sp.; assembly: GCA_016294105.1. Lineage (GTDB taxonomy): Bacteria > Spirochaetota > Spirochaetia > Treponematales > Treponemataceae > Treponema_F. The sequence continues at coordinate 115,754 of JAEDCN010000004.1, read as the reverse complement.
GTCAAAGCAGCTTCCAGTCGCTGCCACTCAGCTTCCACATCGGTTTCTCGAATCTTGTATTGGGGAATTAAGCGAGGAGCTGGGGGAGGAACAAGGAAAACCTCACCAATACCAATTCCTTCCGAGGCAGAAAGACCTTTGTACGTTTCCATAACGTTCAATATAACAGAAAAAAAAATCTTAGTCTATTTTTTGTTTATTTTCCTCTGTGTACCCAGCGCTTCAGCTCATTTTCTCGCCTTCAGTACCATTCTTTCACCCTTTCACTTTTATACAAATGTTGATATACTGTAATCATGAAAAGGTTTCTTGTTTTTTTTCTCTTGACTGTTGCACTTGCACTGCCCATGGCAGCCCAAAGTCACACCTCAGTGCCTCTGGATGACCCTATTTACTACGTCATTGAACAAGCCCAACTTAAAGGTCTCTGCCCTACTTTAAGCGAGGCCAAGCCCTATTCCCAGCACAAGATAAAGAGCATAATCAATATAATTCTTTCTACAGAGGCTGAATTACCATGGGCTGCCCTTACTTCCTCAGAAAAAGCAATCCTCCAGCAAACCTTGGCTTCCTTTGAAAAAGAAGAAGGCTGGAACTGGCTTACAGGAGAAACCTATCAAGAGCATACAACAAAATCTGGCATAACCATGACTTTCAACGCGGGAGCTTCTTGGCAATCCGTGGTCTCTGGTTCCTATGAATTTCTTGGGAAGGATTTTTCATGGGGAACAGATAACTGGGGAACAGCTTTTATCGGCGGTGATATGGGAAGTTCTTTTTCTTGGAATTTTTCTGCTGGCGGTGGATTGATGAAAGCTCCAAGAAAGGAGCTCGGAACAGCCTATACCTTTTACGAAGGATTTGAAAACAAGGAGATTGACCCTGCCAGAAAGGATCAAAATAAGGAATATATAGTCTTTAGCGAACCAACAACATTTTTTCCCTACACCTATCAAAAGAACTGGGATGGTTCCATTTTCAAAGGAGATAGTCTTTCTTCCAGCGGCTTCTATGAGTGGCCCTACGGCATGTCCTTTGGATACCAGATGAATGGAGAAATGGCAGTATCTTTTTTAGATGATGCGATTTTTGTACGAGCTGGCCGATTGCAACGAGAGTGGGCCGCAGGAACAAATGGCAGTAGTTTAGCATTAAATGCTTCTGCTCGTCCTTTTTTTGGAGTGGAAGTAAACTTTGAACCTTTCAGCTGGCTTAGAATGGCTACTCTCACAGGTATCCTAGAATATTATAACATGAACGGAATCAGTGTTAGCTCCGCTACCTTCCAAAATGCCTTTGCAATTGGAATGGCTGAGGCAAACTACAAAAATTACCTTCACTTTAGCTTTGGTTCCAGTGCCGTATTCCCAAAAAGATTTGAATTGGGATATTCATTTCCTTTGCTCAGTCGCTTCTTCTACCAGAATAACGTGGGAGACTTTGACAACCTAGCCATGTTTGCCACATTAATTCTACAATATCCTGGAATTGGAAAGATTTGGGGTTCTGCATACGTTGATGAAATGGATCTTACCAGTCCAGCTTTCTTTAGCCAAGATAGAAATATGCATGCAGTACAGGTTGGTATCTCTGCAGCACTACCTATTCCTAAGCTTGCATTTTCTAACTTCACATTCCAGTACACAAAGATTGAACCCTATGTTTATACCCATCAGTTAGTAAAAACTCCGTGGTATGACGATATCTGGATGGAAGAACCCTACATGAACAACGGTGTTTCCTTGGGCTACTACCTGCCACCCAACTCCGATGAATTAAAGATTCGATTTGACTCATCTCTTATAGGGGGGGGGGTATTCCGGTTCCACGCCCAGTATCAGATGATACGTCATGGTGCTGAATATGGTAGTAGAGCCGTAGACGGTAGTGGCCTTAACTCCCAATTGGATACAACTGGCCGCAATGATAAGGAAGGCAAACCTGAACTGTGGAAATATTTCCTTCATGACGGAGCTTATCAGTGGCAACATATTTTCAAAGTCGGTGGATCCTTTGATATGCGGGGACTTAACATTCCCGTTAGCATTTTCTGTGACATGGGTGTAGTTTATTCCTACTACACCGACATTGACGGCAAGCCTAATTCTGCTGTCCGATACGATATCCACAAAATTAACACTTCTGAATATCCCACCCAGACACAATTCATTACGACTGTAGGATTCAAGATTTATCCATAAGTCACTACAAGGCACCATCTTCTACAGATGGTGCTTTTTTTTTACCTTGACAGATACTAGGCACTAGATTATAGTATAGACGGAAATTCGCTTGTAAAAGCACCCATTTCCAAATATACGTCTTCAGGGCAGGATGAAAGTTCCTACCGGTGGTACAGCCCACGAGCCGCAAGGCATGATTCGGTGCAATTCCGAGGCCGACAGTTACAGTCTGGATGAAAGAAGATGACTCTCAGAAATCCTTCCACGGTAAACCTGCCGTTTTCTGTCATTTCCCCTCCCTGTAGACAAGCAACCCAAGGTGACTATGAACTTAGACGATGAAAAATACATGCGACAGGCCATTGCACTGGCTCTTAAGGGAACAGGAAGGGTAAATCCCAATCCTTTAGTGGGGGCCGTTGTTGTAAAAGATGGCCGAATCATTGGAGAAGGCTATCATCAGCAATACGGCTGCCCCCATGCAGAGCGAAATGCCTTAGCTGCCTGCACTGAATCCCCAGCAGGGGCCACCATCTATGTCACCTTGGAGCCCTGCTGTCATCACGGAACAAATCCCCCCTGTACAGAAGCACTTATTGCAGCAGGTATTAGTCGAGTTGTAGTAGGTTCTCCTGACCCCAACCCCTTAGTAGCTGGCAAGGGAATTGCCCAGCTCAAGGCAGCAGGTATTCAGGTGGAAGAAGGTTTTCTCCAAGCTGAATGTGACGCCATTAATTTTATCTTTTTCCATTACATTACCACCAACAAGCCCTATCTTGCATTGAAATATGCCATGACTACCGACGGAAAAATTGCCTGCCACACAGGAGCCTCTCGTTGGATTACTGGAGAGGTAGCCCGCCACCACGTGCACCAACTACGGAACAAGTATGCTGCCATTATGGTGGGAACTGGAACAGTTTTGGCAGATGATCCAGAATTAACCTGTCGCATAGAAAATGGCAATAATCCACTGAGGATTGTATGCGACACTCAGCTCCGCACTCCCCTTTCCTCCAAGCTGGTTACCACCGCCAAGGAAGTTCCCACCATCATTGCCACCTGCTGTCAGGAGGAGTCTCGTCACAAGCCCTACCAAGAAGCTGGTTGCCAGATTTGGGTGGTGCCCTCAAAAAATGGAGGGGTTGACCTACAAGCATTGGTTCATCGATTGGGCCAAGAAAAAATTGATAGTGTTTTAGTGGAAGGTGGCGGACAGCTGAACTGGTCCTTGCTACAGGCAGGCTTGGTGCAGCGGGTGTATACCTATATTGCTCCAAAAATCTTTGGAGGAGCTGCCGCCAAGTCTCCCGTAGGAGGCATTGGAGTAGATAATCCACAACAAGCCTTTCAGATGCGTGTTGTAGCCACTCAACAGCTAGGAGAAGATTTCCTTTTGGAACAAGAAGTCCTTCCTTCTTGCCACTCAGCAGACTGTAGCTGCAACGAGCTTTAGGAGAAAATAATTTATGTTTACTGGAATAGTTGAAGAAATCGGTACCATAAAGGCCATTCAAAAGGGCCGCAACTCTGCCATTTTGCGGATTCAAGCGGCAAAGATTATGGCAGATATGCATATTGGAGACAGCATTGCTGTTAACGGAATCTGTTTGACGGTAACAGAATTCAGTGCCAGTGATTTTGCCGCCGACGTAATGCACGAAACCTTGAACCGCACCAACCTGGGGCAGCTACGACAAGGAAGCTCTGTAAACCTAGAGCGAGCCATGGCTGCCAACGGGCACTTTGGAGGCCACATTGTGTCTGGCCACGTAGACGGCGTGGGCACCGTTTCCAATATCCAGCGGGACGATAATGCCATTTGGTACACCATTTCTACTGACCCAGAAATCCTCAGGTACATTGTGGAAAAGGGTTCCATCACCATTGACGGAACAAGTCTTACGGTGGCACGGGTTTCTGACAAGGATTTTGCCATTTCTGCCATTCCCCACACAGTGGCCATCACTATTTTGGGCCAGAAAAAGGTGGGAGACAAGGTGAACCTGGAAAACGACATCATCGGGAAGTATGTGGAAAAACTCCTGCAAGGGGGAGTTCAGTCCAGCTGGCAGCAAGCTGATTTTCAATCGAAAGCCAATGGAAATCAAAAACAAGAAAAAAGCGGCATAACCATGGAGTTTTTAGCCGCCAATGGATTTTAAATCCAATAAATAAATCTCGGCGACAATAAAATCGCCACATCATACATAAGGAGAGCAGCTATGTCTGACTTCAACACTATTGAAGAAGCCCTAGAGGATTTGCGTCAGGGCAAAATTATTTTAGTAACCGACGATCCAGATCGAGAAAACGAAGGTGACTTTATCTGTGCCGCCCAGTTTGCTACCACAGAAGCAATTAACTTTATGGCTGTTCACGGTCGTGGCTTAATTTGTATGCCAATGTCTGTTGATTACATTCAAAAGTTGCGACTTCCTCAAATGGTAAGCTACAACACAGATAATCATGAAACAGCCTTTACTGTTTCTATTGACCATGTAGACACCACCACTGGAATTTCTGCCGCAGAACGTTCCTTCACTGCCATGAAATGTGTAGAAGAGGATGCTAAACCAGACGATTTCCGCCGTCCTGGTCACATGTTCCCACTGGAAGCAAAACCTAATGGTGTACTTGTTCGCAATGGTCACACAGAAGCCACCGTTGACCTGATGCGTCTGGCTGGATTGAAGGAATGTGGTTTGTGCTGCGAAATCATGAAGGACGACGGTTCCATGATGCGAACACCAGAGCTGAAGGAGCTGGCAAAGAAGCACAACCTGAAATTCATCACCATCAAGGATCTGCAAACCTACCGTAAGCGTTACGAAAAACTGGTAGACCGCATGACTGTTACCAAGATGCCCACCAAATACGGCGACTTTGTGGCATATAGCTACGTAAACAAGCTCAACGGCGAGCACCACGTGGCCTTGGTTAAGGGTGATATTGGGGACGGAAAAGACATTCTCTGTCGTGTGCACTCTGAATGTCTCACTGGAGATGCATTCGGATCCCTCCGTTGTGACTGTGGCCAGCAATTTGCCGCTGCCATGACCCAGATTGAAGCAGAAGGCCGAGGAATTCTCTTGTACATGAGACAGGAAGGCCGAGGAATTGGTCTTATCAACAAGCTGAAGGCCTACGAACTGCAGGAAAAGGGTATGGATACCATGGAAGCCAACATTGCCTTGGGATTTGAAGCCGACCAGCGTGAATACTACATTGGAGCTCAGATTCTGCGGGACTTGGGAGTAAAGACCATGCGGCTTTTAACCAACAATCCCGACAAGATGTACCAGCTTTCTGACTTTGGCATGGAAATCACCCAGCGTATTCCCATCCAGATGGATGCCACCAAGGATGACCTGTTCTATCTGAAAACAAAGCAGCATAAAATGGGCCATTTCTTGAATTATCAATGAGATGCACCGTGAGTCAGCAGCTGGTAACAGCTTGTTGACTCAAGCTTTACCGTAAAACTAAACTACAAGGAGAAATATATGAAGAAATTTGAAGGTTCATTAGTTGCTTCCACTATGAAGGTGGGAATTATCGTTGCTCGTTTTAACGAGTTTATCGGTTCAAAGCTTTTGTCTGGAGCTATGGACGGACTTTTGCGTCACGGAGTTCAGGAAGAAAATGTTCACGTGGCTTGGGTTCCCGGAGCCTTTGAGATTCCCCTCATTGCTTCCAAGATGGCAAAAAGTGGCAAGTACGATGCTGTAATCTGCCTTGGAGCCGTTATCCGTGGGAGCACCACTCACTACGACTATGTTTGTAGCGAAGTCTCTAAGGGAATTGCACAGGTGTCTCTTTCTAGCCAAGTTCCCGTAATGTTCGGTATTCTCACCACCGAAAACATTGAGCAGGCCATTGAACGAGCTGGTACAAAGGCTGGCAACAAGGGCTATGACTGTGCCTTAGGCGCCATCGAAATGGTAAACCTCATCAAGGAAATCGAGGGATAGGATTCCTCACCGCCAAGACTTTTCTTTAGTGCCGCCTGAGAGGTGGCACTTTTTTTAAATATATAAATTTAAAAAGTATACAGAACACAAATATATTGATTTACAAGTTAAAGACTATAAACAATATGTATATTTTTAACTTATAAGTTAATATATTGACCTTCCTCCTTTGAGCCAATATACTAAGTCTATGCTGGATATACGAGAAACACCGCAGTATCAAGAATACTCCATTTTCAGGCATGATTATTTTCACAAACTCCTTGCATGGAAAGACAAACGAGTGATCAAGGTGATTACAGGTGTCCGTAGATGTGGAAAATCCATGGTTATGACCGAACTGTGCAAAGAGCTTTCCAAATCAATTCCATACACCAATATCACGTTTTTGAATTTTGAAATGCTGGAAAACGAAGAGCTGCAAGAGTACCATGCATTGTATACCGCACTGAAAAGTCGGATTCAGCCATCTAGCATGAACTATATCTTGCTGGACGAGATTCAGTTGGTCCCTCAATTTGAAAAGGCAGTGGATTCTCTGTTTCTCCTTCCCAATGTGGACATCTATCTTACTGGTTCCAACGCAAATATGCTTTCCAGCGAAATTGCAACACTGCTCAGTGGTCGATACGTGGAAATACACATACAGCCCTTCTCATTTCAGGAATTCCAACTGGGATATGAAAAACGTTTTCCCAACAACAACTTAGACAAAGAAAGCCTCTATACAAAATTTATTACCTATGGAGGTTTTCCTTATCTCCACAATATTTATGAACAACAAGAAAATATAAGAGAATATATTGCTGGACTCTATGCTACGATTGTGCTGAAAGACATTCAGCAACGGAAAAAAATCAACGACACTATGCTCCTGGAACGAATCGTTAGATTTACCCTCCAAAACACCAGCAATCTCATCTCTCCAAAAAAAATCAGCGACACCTTCGTTTCTGCTGGAAAAAAAACATCTCCGGCCATGGTGGAGCACTGCCTTTCTGCCCTATGTGAAACGTATTTATTCTACAAAATCAACCGCTACGACATCAAAGGAAAGGAAATTCTTAAAACCTTGGAAAAATATTATGCGGTGGATATGGGACTACGGTTCTTCATGCTGGGAGCAAAAACCGGGGATGAAGGGCATATCTTGGAAAATATCATCTTTCTGGAATTGAAGCGGCGGGGGTACCAGCTTTTCATTGGAAAAATTGACACCCTAAAAGTGGACTTTGTGGCCATCAAAGATGCCATTCCCCACTATGTGCAGGTGTCTCTAACAGTGCGGGAGGAGGCAACGCTGCATCGGGAACTTCGCCCCCTGCTGACCATCAAGGACAACTTTCCCAAAACCATCCTCACCATGGACAACGCCCCTGCAACCTACCACAACGGCATAAAACAGCTGTACGCCTTGGACTTCTTGAATGGGGAAGCCTTGTAGGTTCATTTATTTGTCCTCATAATGGTTCTTGCACTGGTAAATCTTGATGCAGCCGTCCTCAATCTTGTAGATGAGCCGGTTCTTCTCGTCAATCTCCCGGCTCCACCACCCGGACAAGTTACCCTTCAAGGGCTCCGGGTGGCCAAGCCCCGCATTGCCGTTGCGGTCTATGTCAGCCAGCAGCTTGTTCAACTTCTTGATGAATTTTTTGTCCTGGGTCTGCCAGTACAGATATTGCTCCCAGGCCAACTCATAGAAGACAATCTTGCTCATTTTTCCATCGCCTTCAACTCTTCCCAAGTCTTCGTGACAAAATGAAGCTGACCGGCATCATCAAGGCGTTTCAGCTCCTCCAGGTGGCGGATGTTGGCCTCGCTGTAGAAGTCGTCCCGGTCCCTGGCAGAAAGCTCAAAGGGGATTTTCTCCTCCTTGATGACCGTCTTCACAAAAACATTGAAGGCAGTAGATACTGAAAGTCCGATTTTTTCGCAGATACGGGCGAATTCGATTTTGTCGTTGTTGTCTAGTCTGATAGTTATGTTTGTCATGGTTTGCCTCCTGAAAAGATTTCTCCTTTCAATATACCATCAGAATCTGTGCAATTCAAGTGCAATAGATGGGGATTTATATGTAACATGAGATTAATGCTGATGGAAAGATGAAGTTAATTTCTTCTACCTTTCCGACAGCCGCTTCTTGGCAGTGGCGTAGACCTCCCGACGGTGGGCGACCACCAGCATCAGCACGATGACCCGCTCATCGATGATTTCCGCAATGAGCCGATAGTCCCCCACCCGGAACTTCCAGTAGGCAGACAGGTTGTCCTGCAGCTGCTCCCCCAAAGTCCTGGGATCATCCCGCTCCTCAATCCGCTTCATGTACTTGAACAGTCGCCTTTGAACAGCCTTGTCCAGCTTTGAGAAATCCTCCTCAGCCTTTCGGTCCAAGGACACTTTATAAGCCATATTTCTCCCCTATTTCATCAAGGGAGATTGTGCTGCTTCTGCCAGCCCGCAAATCCTCCGCGCGGCTCTGGGCCAGATAGATGAGCTCCATGTCCACCAGCTTCTCCTCCACCGCCTCCTTGATGTAGTAGGACCTGGTGCGGCCGGTGCGGCGGGCCAGCTCCGTGAGCCGCTCAACAATCTCAACGTCAAACCTAGTGACAACAGCCTTTGTCATACTCATGCCTCCTGTATTATAAGTATTCTCTGTATTACAAGTATATCAGGCTCAGAAGGAAAAATAAAGGGGCGGTGAGGTTTTGTGAGTGGAGGAGCCTGCAGCAACCAGTCTACCGCTCCACCCACCGATTCCTACCCGTCACTTTTTTGGACAAATAAAAGCAGCTGCCTGTTGAAGACAGAATTTACATCACCTATACTTTAGAGTATGCCACCCATCCATCTCTCATACGTTTTCATGCTCTTTTTGGCCTACAGTCTCATCGGCTGGATATGGGAAACCAGCTACTGCTCCATCCGTCATGGCCACTTCATCAACCGGGGATTCCTGCGGGGGCCGCTGTGTCCTGTCTACGGATTCGGCGGAATGCTCATCATGTACCTGCTGCAACCCTGGGCCCACACCTGGATCCCCCTCTTCTTTGCCAGCATGGTGATTGTCTCGGTTCTGGAATACTTCACCGGCTGGCTGCTGGAAACCCTCTTCCACACCCGCTGGTGGGACTATTCCAACGAGAAATTCAACCTCCACGGCAGAATCTTCCTGGGCGGCGCCATCTGTTTTGGCGTGATGGGAACCCTCATCGCCCACTTCCTGCATCCCTGGCTGGAGTCACGGATTCTTTCCATCCCGCTGCCCACCGCCCGCATCATTGCCTGGGCTCTCTTTGCGGCCTTCCTGCTGGACCTCATCACCACCATCCGTGGCCTGGTGGACTTCACCATCTACGAGACTCGGCTGAAGGATTTCGTCGAGTCCCTGCGGGACCGATTCCACGGGGAGCAGTGGCTTGAGGAGAAGGAGCAGTCCCTGAACCAACTCTTCCAGCAGGTGCGGGAACGGCTGCAGGAGGACACAAGCAGGGCGAACCAGCATCTTCTGGAGCAGTTGGAGTCACTGAGTCAGCGTCAGGACAAGATGCTCCGCCACATCAGGAAATTCCCCACTATGCGCAGCCTCGAATTTCATCAGGGAGTGGAGGCCCTGCGTCATCGTGTCAAAGAGGAACGGCAGCAACGGAAGGCAGCCAGAAGCGCCAAAGGGAAAGAAAAAGTTTTTTAGACACATGGACAAAACTGTCCTGTTTTTTTTCTCAACCTGTCTTGGACAAACCATCCCCTCGTGAGTATTTTAAATATGAAGATGGCAAATTCAAACGTTACGAAGCGGGTGCTGGCCAACTCCCTCAAGGAGCTGGTGCAGGAAATCCCCTTGGAAAAGATTACAATCGCAGATATTTGCGCCAGTAGTGGCATGAACCGCAAGTCTTTCTACTATCATTTTAGGGACAAGTACGACCTATTGAAATATATTTTCCAGTCGGAATTCATGCAGCACCATCCCTTTGACACGCCTTTCAGAGGAGAAAGCTTTTATCAGCTCTGCCAGTATCTCTATGAAAACCGTGACGTTTACCGCCACATCTTTCGTCCCCACCAGCACAACTATTTCCTGCTCTATTTTCAGGAAACCATCAAGCAGGCCGTCACCCACGACCTTATGGAGCTGCAGGAAAACACAAACAACGACTTCTACGTCTATTTTATGACTGATGGCCTCACTGGTGCCATCCAGCGGTGGATTACCCACTACAATCCCATGGCACCAGAAGAGATGCTCTCAAAGACACGCTTCCTGCTGGAACAAATTGGTCTGCGTATTTCCAAAGAAAAATAGCTTCCCCTCCTAGCGGCGGCGGCGCTCCTCCACCAGCTTTTGAATCTTTGCGGTAAAGGCAGCCTGACTGAACTGCTCCACATGGGCAGCAAATTTACTTCTGTCAGCAAAGGTTTCAGGTGGCAGAGCTTCAAATTCAGTCATGGCTTGAATTAAGGATTCAGGTGTTTGCTCATCAAAGAAAATTCCCGTTACACCCTCTTTGATGGAGTCCAAGGCCCCACCCTTGCGATAGGCAATAACAGGACAGCCAGCAGCATTGGCTTCCACTGGAATAATGCCAAAATCCTCCACGCCCGGGAACAACAGGGCCTTGGCTCCACCCATGTATTCTTCCAACTGCTGCTGAGAGGCACGCCCCGCAAAGGTTACTAAGCCAGAAGCCTCATATTTTTTCCGCTCCTTGGCAGATCCACCTTCTCCCACCACCACCAGCTTGCGACCAGAGCGAACACAGGCTTCCAGAGCCAAATCTGCTCGCTTGTAGCCCACCAACTGACCAAAGAACAGATAGTAGTCCTTGGGATTTCGCTGAACAGAGGCAAATTTATCAATGGCCACAGGTGGATACACAATTTCTGCAGGCCGATTGTAGTAGCGGTTAATTCGTTTGGCTACATAGTGGGAATTTGCCACAAAGCAATCTACCAAGTTGGCGGACATGACATCCCACAGCCGCAGAGAAGGCACCAGCTTTTTCATAAAAAAGCGAACAAAGCCAGAGGCGGTGCGGAAATATTCATGGTACATATCCCACAAATACCGCATGGGGCTGTGACAATAGCACAGGTGAAAGGCATCGGGATTGGGAACCACGCCCTTTGCTGGGCCTGACTCACTGGAAATAATCAGGTCATAGTCCGACAAGTTCAGCTCCTTCAGGGCATCGGGCATAAGGGGCATGTATTTTTGATACAACTTTGCAGCCAGGGGAAGTTTGCTGATTTTTGTAGTAAAAACACGATGGCTACGAATTTTTTCGGAGATGGCTTCTGGTACACACACGTGGGTGTAAATATCAGCCTGGGGAAACATATCCAGCAGGGCTTCCAGAACCTTTTCTCCACCACGCATATTTACCAGCCAGTAGTGAACGATTGCAACCTTCATAAAACACTCCTTATAGCATCAAAAATCACAGTGGCAGATTTTTTAAACGAATACCCCGTGTCTCCCAGCAAGGGAGCAGGCAATTTCCAAGCGGACAATAGTTTTTCTGCCAAGTCCTCTACTTCAGCTGTCTTGAAAAAGGTAACTGGCAAGCTCCCGTAAATTTCCTTGAACACAGGAATATCGGAAAGCACCACGTTAGTTCCTTGAGAAAGGGCTTCCAAGGGGGGCATTCCAAAGCCTTCATATAAGGAAGGCTGCACCAAAAGCCTGCAACGGCGGTACAAATCCCGCAATTCACTGTCGCTGACTCTACCAGTAAAGGAAAAGGCTTCTTCTGGCAGGGACTGAAACTGCTCCAAGATGCCGCTATCTCCCGTGCGGAAATTGCTTGCATTGCCTACAATTACCAGCCGTCCATCCAAGCCCCGTTGCCGAGCAAGCTTAAAGGCAGGCAGCAAAATATGCAATCCCTTGTGGGCTTTGATATTACCTACAAACAAAAGATCCTTGGTTTTGCCAGCTTCATCACCAGCGGTACCAGCTACTGCTCCAGTCCCATCTTTTGCACCAGAACCAGCAGTATCATCTGTAAACCAGTGTGGCACTGCATTGTAGGTTACCACCAAGGGCTTTTTTGCAGGAAATTTCAGCAGACTACGAATTCGCTCGGCAGAAAACTGAGACACGGTAAAAATACAGCAGGATTTTTTGATGGCGTACTGATAAAACCACTTTCTTACCGCAGTGCCAAAACCACCAGCCAATTCAGGTATATCAAGGAAAACTACATCGTGGATGGTAGAAAAAACAGGAACCTTTATGCCGCCAAAAAATCGGCCAGGAATATTGCAATAGGGAGAATAATAGGCATCACAGCTATTGATAGCTTTTAAAAGTGGAGTGGGAAAGGCAACAAGCTCCTGCAGGGAAAAAGTTTTGATGGGACAGTCTAGGACCTGCACTCCACCACGCCCTGTATATTCAGCTAAATCGGCAGCACGTCCCAGCAATATACATTCGTGTTCTTCTACAAAATATGGAAGGAGACCGCACAAATAAGTTCCGATTCCACCGCTTCCAATCATCCTGCAATCAATAGCCAGTTTCATATCTCAACTATACACTGAAAACAAGATTCAATCTACCACGGCCTTTAAGTTATAGAATCTTCATTTGACAGTTTCAATCGTGTCAGTACAATTGTACATAAATTTTTATTCAAAATACTATTCTGTTAGTAGCTAAACTAAATAAGGAGTTTTGTATGAGAAAGATTTTATCAAGCTTGATCTGTCTTTTGTGTTTTACCTCTGTATTTGCATACGAGGGAATGTTGGCTGGTCAAAAGGATTTGAAGGTTATTAAAACTGAATTCTTTGACATCATTTACACCCCGGATTCAGAAAAGGCTGCGGCAATTATTGCAGAGCATGGAGATGATTTGTATCGAGAATTACACGATACCTACAATCTCATCCATGATTTTAGACTACCTGTTACCATTACGAGCTCCCAAGATATGTTCAATGCATATTTTAGCCAAGCTCCTTACAATCGCATTGTTCTGTTTGACACACAATCTCCTGCAAGCATGGCAGTTTTTGAAGAAGACCTGTTGATGGTATTCCGCCATGAGTTGACCCATGCAATTACTATAAACATCAAGACTCCATTTTGGGTTGTAGTGTCGAAAATCTTTGGAGACATGATTAATCCCACTCCCCTCATTGCCACCAGTGGCCAGCTGGAAGGTATTGCTGTTACCGAAGAAAGCCGCACGGGAGAAGGCCGTCTACACAGTGAATTTGCCCGCCACATTGTAAAACAAGCAAAGCTGGAGGATGACTTTCCCAATTTTGCAGAAATAACTGGTGCCCGCAGCATCTATGTGTATGATTACAACTACAAGTTTGGTGGCGAATTCATGGAATACGTTCGCCAACGCTATGGCGAAGAAAAGCTGGCTGAATACTGGAAGCGAATGACAAACCTGGGTGGATTAAGCTATTTTACCATCTTCGACACAGTGTACGGTATTTCTATGGATGATGCCTGGAATGACTTTAAAGAAGCCTTCCCTGTACCAGCCATTCCAGCAGACCCCGCAGAAACAGGGTTAGTTTCTCGGTTCAACAACGACAAAGATTTTGAACAATACAATTACGTTGCCAGTGCAGGAGAGAAAATCGTTTATCATAACAAGAACACTGCAGAATTTTACTACGCAGTCAAAGATGCCCCCTCTCCTACAGGCTATACGAAGCCAAAGAAATTCCTACATCAGGATTCCATTCAATCCATGAATCTTTCTGCCGATGGAAGATACCTTACCTATGTCTACCAGTCCACAGCAGGAGCCTTACCAAGAAATAAAATGGTGATTTACGACTTTGAAACTAAGTCAAAATTCAAAGTTCCAGAAGAAAGACTGAACAATGGTGTGGTGTTCACCATTACAGAAGGTGGAGCCAAGACAAAGTACCTTGCCGCAAACAAAAACATCAGCCAGGATTCTTCTATCAACATTTTCCGTCTGGAAGAAAATTCCAAGGGAAAGTTGAAGGACATGGAATTAGTTGAAACCATCAACAACAAGTTCAATAACTTTTCCACAAACCTTCAGGCTGATGATAAGGGAACCATTTACTACCTCAGCAAGCAGGGAGTTGAATACCTCATCAAATCCTATGACTTTATCAGAAAGGTGCACAAGCAGTATGAACTTCCTCACCCAGATATGCTGATTCAAGGTTTGAGTATTTCTCCTGCAGCAGACGGTTCCACACGAGCCTTATTCACCTACGTGCAGCCAGGAACCATGCCCCGTTTGGGAGAGGCACGAATTCATCCCACTGGTGTTGAATACAACTTGTATCAGCAAGATCTTTCTGGTGGTATTTTTGCTCCTGTAGCCCTTGATGAAAATGACATTATGTATGTGGCTAACTTCCTGAAGGGTAATCACATCTATACCGCCAACATACGAGGTCTGAATGCTACCACAGTAACTGGTGTAGTAACAGATTTAGGTGTACGCAGTGAAGTCGAAAATCAATCCATGGCCCTTGTGGACACTTCTATCTTGAACAATGCCAAGGACTTTTCAGTCTGGCCCTATTTGATTAAAGGTACTTGGTATCCCTTCTCTCAGAGTGACTCCTATGGACTTGACAAAGGTTACAGTAGCGTAAACTCATTCAATTCTTTCCTCGGAGCCACTTTTATGGGTGCCTTACCTTGGAGTAGCCCCTCCTATACATTGAGTGCTGGTTATAATATCGTTGCAAAATCTGGAACCTTCCAGACAACCTTCAAGGGTGGCACAGAAACAGCTCTCTTCAAATATGAGATGGCAAATAATTTGGAAGTGGACGGTTCTGGATACAAACAAACCTACCACAAGATTGGGCTTTCATCAGGAACAAAATTGAACTCTGTCTTGAGCATCAGTCTTGCTGACTCCATTGATTTGTTTGAAGGTCGCCAAACCATGCAAGTAGAAAAGACAGATGAAGAAAAAAATGCTGATAGCGGATTATTCAAAAGCAGTACAAAGATTGTATCCGATACTCGTGATATTTTCTTTGTTCGCAATATTGGTAAATTAAGCATTAAGTATCAACCTTTAATGGGAAAGGGCGACTTTGAAGTGTTGAGTTTCACTGGACGCACCTTTATTGATACCGTATTTGCCGCTGATATTACCGACTTTGGTTCTCCATTAACCAACTACAACAACTTGGGAATTGGACTGCACGTTCATGTGCCACAACTGCTTCCTATAGACACACGTACTTTAGGAACATGGAATCTGCCCTTTACCGCATCTGCTGACTTGTACCCCTCTCAAAGCTACTTCTTGGCCACACAAGGAAAATTGGTGCTGTTTTCTCTTGAACTCCAGAAGGCCTTTACGTGGTTCCCCATTGTGTTCTTTAACACCATCACCACCGAGATGGAATATGTTAGCAAATTCTCCAACGGAAAAAATACATCCTGGGACATTGCAAACATAGGTAGCCACTTCAAATCCCTTGGAGCAGGAAACATGAGCTATAGCGATGAGTTTATCACTCGACTTGCTCTTACCTTGACTCCTAACCTAGGTCAGGGAGCCAGTCTTCACCCCACTTTGAATTTTGACTTCAAGTATCGATTCTTCCCAGAAGAAGATGAATCCCCCTTTGCCTTTAATCTAGGATTTAAGCTAGAAATATAATTGGTGGTCAAAAGCTAAGCCTCCGCTTGTGGCGGGGGCTTTCTTGTTTTTAAGTGGGCTAGTACTAGGCTATGCTATCAAAGCCTCGCTGCAAGTCTTCAAGAATATCCTTGATATGCTCGGTACCGATGGACAGTCGTACTGTGTTAGGCTTAATTCCCTGCTCCTCCAGCTCTGCAGCAGTAAGCTGACTGTGGGTGGTGGTGGCGGGATGGATTACCAAGCTCTTTACGTCTGCCACATTTGCCAGTAGAGAGAAAAGCTTCAAGTTGTCGATGAACTTGAAGGCCTCCTCCTGCCCACCACGAATCTCCATGGTAAAGATGGAGCCACCGCCGTTGGGGAAGTATTTTTTATACAAGTCGTTATTGGGATGACCAGCCAGAGCTGGATGATTTACCTTTTCTACCAAGGGATGGTGAGAAAGGAACTTCAAAACCTTGGCCGTGTTTTCTGCATGGCGCTCCATTCGCAAAGAAAGTGTTTCCACACCCTGCAACAAGAGAAAGGCTGCAAAGGGAGAAATACAAGCTCCCATGTCTCGAAGTAAGATGGCACGGATGTAGGTTACAAAGGCAGCAGGCCCCGCAGCCTGGGTAAAGGATACCCCGTGATAGCTAGGATTTGGCTGGGCAATGGCAGAATACTTTCCAGAAGCAGCCCAATCAAAATTACCAGAATCCACCACAATTCCACCTAAGGTTGTTCCATGTCCACCGATGAATTTTGTGGCAGAATGAACCACAATGTCGGCTCCATGCTCAATGGGACGGAACAGGAAGGGAGTTCCAAAGGTATTGTCCACCACAAGGGGAATACCATGCTTATGAGCTAAAGCTGCCAAGGCATCTACATCAGGAATGTCGCTGTTAGGATTACCCAAGGTTTCAATATAAATTCCACGAGTATTTTCCTGAATGGCAGCCTCCACCTCTGCAAGATTGTGAATGTCCACAAAAGTGGTGGAGATACCGAACCCCGTGAGGGTGTTGGCCAGCAGGTTGTAGGTGCCGCCGTAGATGGTCTTCTGGGAGACGATGTGGCCGCCATTTTGAGCAAGGGCTTGAATGGTGTAGGCAATGGCAGCAGCACCGGATGCCACCGCCAAGGCTGCAACGCCGCCTTCCAGAGCAGCAATCCTCTTTTCCAGTACATCTTGGGTGGAATTGGTGAGGCGACCATAAATGTTGCCCACATCGCTTAGGTTGAAGCGGGCGGCGGCATGGGCGCAGTCATGGAACACGTAGGATGTAGTGGCATAGATGGGAACCGCACGGGCATCGGTGGCTGGGTCAGGCTGTTCCTGCCCCACATGCAGCTGCAAGGTTTCAAATTTGTAGTTTGACATAGGTTTCTCCTGTTACAGCCGCCACGAGGCATCCCTAGGTGGCGGCAAAATAATAGTTTATGGCTGGTACGAAGCCAAATGAATCCACACAACGGCGGACATAATCAACAAATACGATGGAATTCAGCAACAGGAGGGACACATTCTCCCAAAGCGGAAATTCGCCCTGACAAGCTTCTCAAAATAGATGGCGGCCAATCTCAATGCCACAAGCGTACCTCCTTCAGAAGAATATTACCTACCAAACAAGTAGGTAATATATCTATACCCAATATTTCCTACTTTGTCAATGGGAATTAAAGCAAAGGCAAGGCATTTTCATCCTCCGACCTTTCCATTCCATGGAATGTACGATATACTACCCTCATGACGCACTACAAGACAGACTACGCCATCATCCATGCAGAAATCCTTGCCGGAAGCCAGCCCCACACCATCCATGAGGGGGGAATCCTTGTTGCACAGGGAAAAATCCAGGAGATTTTCCCAGACTCCACAGAGGCTCAAGCTCAGGCACAAAAGCTGGGACTGGAAATTATCGATGCCCAGGGAGCCTATCTTGGCCCCGGACTTATCGATATGCACATTCACGGTTGTGGAGGTACAGATACTGGCCAGGAAGACCTGCAAACAGCCTTGGAAACCATGGCACAGTTCATGAGCCAGCGAGGTATTACCAGCTTTCAGCCAGCAGTTTTTCCCAGTGTGAAAGTTATGGCAAAGGCTCAAGCAGCCTTGGAAGCAAGCCCCATGGCTGCATACCACGTTTGCTCCATTTACAACGAGGGTCCCTTCATTGCATTGGAAAAGAAGGGCGGCCTTCCTGCAGAAAGCCTGCGGAATTTCACTGCAGAGTACATGGAGCAGCTTTTGTCCTTCCATCATCCAGAAACAAATCGCACCCTGCTGGGTACCATGACCGTGGCTCCTGAGCTTGAAGGGGCAGATGTAGCCTGGGATATTGCTGCAAAAGCTGGATCCAAGGTTGCTTGGGGACATACAGCCTCCTATGCAGATATGCTTCCTGCCAACAAGGGCGTTCACCTAACCCATATTTTCAATGCCATGAACGGCATCGATCACCGCCGTCCTGGTCTGGCCATTGTACCCTTCCTGAAGCAGTATCAAGACGCCACCTACGAGCTCATTGCAGATACTGTTCACGTGAACCAGCGCACCATGGAGTTTTTGATTCACACTTTGGGAACAGATCGTTTGTGCTTGATTTCAGATGCAATGGCGGCGGCAGGCATGGGCCCCGGAGAATCAGTATATTTGGGACGGCAGGTTATCTGCGACGGCAAGGTAAGCCGCTACAAGGAGGGCAACATCCTCATCGGTTCTGCCATGCTGACTCACGACACTGGCCGCCAGCTGGTGGAAGCAGGCCTCATTGATGTGGCTGGCTTCTTCCGCATTGCCAGCACCAATCCTGCCCGTGTTTTGGGTCTTTCCGACCGAGGTTTAATTGAAGTTGGCCGCCGTGCTGATTTTGTCCTGTTGAACGACAAGCTGCAGGTACAGGACGTATTCATCGGTAGAACAAACTAATATTCACAGATAGAATGGGCTGCAGAAAAAACTGGTGTTCCCGCCAAGGTGGATTCTCCTACCAACACCGACAACGTAGCTGCTGAGGCAAGGCAGTAGTTCATGAGTCTTTTTGCAAATTAAGCTACGGGTGGCACCCATTCTTGCAGGATTTCTTACCATGTTGGGCTTGTACACCGTCAATTTGGCAATTCAGGAAGGGGCACCAAACCTGTCCCTGTTACGAACAAACAAGCCTATACCTTTAAACTAGTGGCGGCGGTGCTTATTGCCTGCACCATCGGCATGAGACAGATAAAGAAATCACCACAAAATGACGAATTATAATTCAAGACAGAACAAAGGAATGGAAGAAACAACCAACGTGCATCAGCGACTCAACTTTAAGCTTTCAATTCAAATGGCCGCCCCACACACCTGGCCCGCTTCTGTCATACCAGTGCTTTTTTCTGGTGCCCTAGTGTTTCGTCAAACCTATACCTTGAATTGGGTGCTGTGGATTTCGCTGATTCTCATCAGCATATTGATGCAAAGTGGAGCCAACATCTTTAACGATTATTTTGATCTGCTGCGAGGTACCGATTCCACCGAGGACTTTGTGGAACCAGACGATGCCATTTTAGTCTACAACAAGATTCCTCCCAAGCAGGCTCTGTTTTTGGGAATTGGCACCATGGTGGCCGCGTTGGCACTTTCCATCTATCCCATTATGGAAGGAGGATTTTTAGTTTTGGGAATTGGTATTCTTGGTGGCATTATTTTGCTGGCCTATTCTGCCGGAGCAACACCAATTTCCAGCACTCCCTTTGGAGAGGTAGCTTCTGGAGTTACCATGGGCACCTTTATTCCAATGGCTTGCGTCGCTGCTCTTACAGGAAAATTCTATCCTCCCGTAATACTGGATAGCCTACCTATTACCTTGGGCATTAGCCTCATGATGATGACAAACAACACCTGCGACATTGAAAAAGATTTGCGGGTACAGCGTTCCACCCTACCCATACTGCTAGGGAGAGCTGGTGCAAGAAAAGTGTATCGAGTGTTGCTTTTAATCTGGCTTTTTCTTCTGGGTGGCTATGCAGCCTTCCGTTTTCCAGTACAGGATTCTTGGACATGGTCCCTTCTCCTGTGCTGCATTTTCTTGGCAATCCTCTGTGGCAAGGCTTTACTCAAGCAGCTAAAATTCGACTTGAATCCACCCTGCCGCCCCAAAGCCATGAAAAACATTGCGGCTCTCAATGGCTTGTTGGGACTGTTCTACACCCTGTGGCTGGTACTCTAAAACAGGCTGAGAAGTATACACTTCCTTTGGCTCACCGCCACTAATGGAACCATAGCCTCTGTCCCGCAAGTGGGCAATTTCCAGCCGTTCCAGAGCAAATTCGACATGGTTTGCGTAGGAAAAACTAAGGTTTTCAACCTGAATCAATGGCGTTCCCCCTCTCCCAAAATATCAGGGGCAGCCATGGGATTTTGCCCCCCCCCCTTGATAAGCAGCCCCAGCAGCAGTGAGACTACAGCCCACCAAACAGGCCAACACAATTCGAAACAGACGATGCTGAAGCAGCAAGGATTCTTGCACTCAAGACACCACCAGCTTTCTTGCCTTGTCAATAGACAAAAACTTTCCTCTCGCAAAAAAAATCGGTATATTTTATTCCATAAACCATTCTTCAGGCTGCAACAAGGATAAGCAGGATTCAAAAGGAGTCACACAATGAATAGAAATTTTATGATGATGCTGGGAAATATGTTTGGTCGCAAGAACAATCAAGGCTTTTCCCAGGGCACCATGCAGGAGCTAGCTCAGCGGCTCCAAACAGAAAAGGATTTTATTCTTCTGGATGTTCGTACCCACGAAGAATTTGAAGAAGGCCACATTCCTGGAGCCATTTGTATTCCCAACGAAATGATTGCAGGAGAGGCTGCCACAAAGCTCCCCAACAAGGATCAGCTGATTTTTGTCTATTGCCACAGCGGAATGCGCAGCATGATGTCCGCAAAATTCTTGGCAAACCAGGGCTACACCAATGTGGTGGAATGTGGCGGAATTGTGGACTGGAAAGGCAGGTTAGAATAGCATCCCAGGAGACTGAATCCCAGCCACATCCCAACAGCCTCATCTACAATGACGGGTCTGCCAATAGCCCACCCTCGCCTTACACTTCGCTTCGCTCAGAGGTAGGGAGCGACCGGCCGTTAGGCTGGGAAAATCGCGATACATTGAGCGATTTTAGCGAGTCTCGGTTGAGCCCCTGCGAAACCGCCGGCATCGGCAGGCACCCATTGGCAGCCCCTCCACTTTAGCTGATGGCTGCTGGGTGGGGCTTCAATCTTGCGGGCTACTTGTTTTTTAAAGATAAAGGGTTTAGTATAAATGTATGAAATATCCTTACATGACATTTCCAGATGAAACAGAAATAACTCACTCTGATATCCGTATAGTAAATGGAGTGGAAAACATTACTGTGTATGTTGAACGGCCTATTGATGGAGGCTTTGCCAATGCTTTTTGCACCCTACCTTCTTATGAATGGTCTGATGTAACAGGATTTTCCACAGATGATATAGCTTTATTTGAGGATATTATTAGAAAAGGCTCTCATCTTATCTATAAGTTTGCCCGTCAGGGAGGATTCCAGTGCCCGCATCCCAGAGGTTCCATCACGGGGAACAGGGGAACCAAATTTATCTTGGGGACAGGGAAGCCCTACCCAGCCTTACACTTCACTACGTTCAGAGGGCGGCTGTGCAGGGAGCTTCCCTGCTCCCCAGTATAATTTTCGGGGGTTCCTCTGCTCCCCAGATTTTACGTAGTGGGCTACTGGGTAGGACTTTTAATAGAGACTGCTCATGGCACCAAGGTTTGGCTTACAAAAGCAGGTCATTGTATCGTAGCAAAAAATTCTTCAAAAATACCTCTCCATGTTTTAAATGATATCCTTGCGGTTATTGAAACTCGATTCGATTTTATTTGTTAAAAATGGCTCGAACAATTCGGAGAAATTCACTTCTTCTGTTAAAATCATAGTAATGACCAGTTCTAGGGCTGGTATAAAAAAAACCTCGCCACAGGTGGAGCTGGAACGAGGGAATCTAGAGCAAGTCTTGTACATGGATTACTACAACGACATTGCCGTCATGGTAAACGACCAATTTATTCTCATGATTGAACATCAGTCTACCATCAACCCAAACATGCCGTTACGATTGTTGGAATACGTGACTCGAATCTACGGCAACAAAGTAGATTCTAAAACAAAGTTTTCAAACAAACTCATCCCCTTGGCCAAGCCTGAGTTCTTTGTCTTTTATACCGGTAAGGAAAACATCCCGCCAGAAAGCTACCTGTACCTATCCGATGCATTCTGGAGCAAAAAATAAATGGTGAAACTACACCTCCGGGGGTCTTGGGGGCAGGAAGTCCCCAAGCGGTGCTGGGGGAAAGGGAGGTTTTAGGAGGGGAAACCCACCGCTTCCGAGTAGAGGGGGTGTCCCCTCCTAAAGAACTTCCCCTTGAATTAGTGGTTAAAGTGTGTAAAATTAAAAGTGAAACACCAAGTCCCGTAGTACAAAATTGTCCCGACTTGGAGCAATTCGTGAAATTTCTCAAGCTCATAGAGGAGAACAAAGCAGATGGGCAAGCACAATCCCTCACAAGACTCTTCCCCTAGAAATCCTCCACCAAATTCAATCAAGCTTGTAGGAGCAATTTTGTCTTTTTTCAAACCGTTGGACTATCTGCTGATTCTCATAGGCATTACCTTTTGCACACTTTCCATTCTTTCTGCAACCACCCGGCAGGATGGTACGCCCCTTCTCATTTTAACAAGTCCCACAAAGGAATATATCTATCCACTTGATACAGACACCACCGTCCAAATTCCTGGGTTGGAGGGCGTTTCCACTATCCAAATTCAGCAAGGACAGGCTCAGTATCTAGACTCTCCCTGTGCCAATAAAACCTGTGTGGCCGCAAGTCCCATTCACCGCAACGGAGAGTGGTCAGCCTGTCTTCCCAACGGTATTTTTATGCGGGTGGAGAACACCTCCTCCAACAGCGCCACCGACATTGACATAATGGCCTTCTAACTTCATAGTATCAGTATGGCAAAGAAAAAAACTGGATCTATCATCTACAAATGTACCTCCTGCGGTTACACTCAGCCCCGTTGGCTTGGACGTTGCCCTGAGTGTGGAGAATGGAATAGCCTTGTGGAGCATGTGGCCGACGAAGCTGCTCGCATTCCCTCATTTGCAGGAGTTTCTGGTTCCCTCACCGTGCGGGCAAAGCCCGTTTCCCTAGCTTCCGTAAATCCCATGGAAGGCAGCCGCATTTCCACTGGCATCATGGAATTTGACCGAGTGCTGGGAGGTGGAGCCATGAAGCGCTCTGCCGTCCTCATCGGTGGGGAGCCAGGAATTGGAAAATCCACCCTGCTCCTGCAAACTGCAGCCCAAATGGCCACCTCAAAAGCCACAGGCCCCATTCTCTACGTTTCGGGAGAAGAATCAGCTGCCCAGATTCGAGCCAGAGCAGATCGGCTGGGACTGACTAACTTGGTAAAAAACGGTGGCCTAGATCTTTTATGCACCACCCACCTTGCTGACATCGAAGATGCCCTTAACTCCATGAATCCCAGCTTTGTGGTCATCGACTCAATTCAGACGGTATATAGCCCAGATGCAGGCATTGTTCCCGGTACCGTGAACCAGCTGAAATATTGCACCAACGAGCTTATTGGCTGGGTAAAGGAGCGGGATGCAGTGCTGGTTATCACTGCCCACGTTACCAAGGAAGGCACCATCGCTGGCCCTAAATCCCTAGAACACATGGTGGATGCCGTTATCTCCTTTGAAAAAAACGAAGAACAAGTTCGCTTCCTTCGGGCCCAGAAAAATCGATTTGGCTCAGTGGATGAACTGGGAATTTTTGCCATGACAGAAGCAGGCCTTATTCCAGTGGAGGATCCCTCCACCCTCTTTATCACCCGCCGCAGTGGCCAGCTTCCTGCAGGAGTGGCTTCTGTCCCCGTTTTTGAAGGAAGCCGCGTCTTCCTGGTGGAAATCCAAGCCCTCACCGTACCTGCCAAGGCTTCTATCACGAGGGTTTATTCTGACAAAATCGATTCTGCACGAGTAAGCCGTGTGGCAGCAGTACTGGAAAAACGAGCGGGCTTACGATTCAGCGACCAAGATATTTACATCAACGTGGCAGGTGGCGTTCGGCTAACAGAAAGTGCCATTGATGGAGCCTTGGCAGCAGCCCTCTATTCCGCCCGCACCGACCTTCCTCTGCCAGAAAATGCCGCCATTGTGGGGGAGCTGAGCCTTGCAGGAGAAATCCGCCCCGTGAACCGCATCAAGCAGCGGGCAAAAGCCGCCAGTGGATTAGGCTATTCCACGGTACTAGCCCCAGAAAAAGAAGAAGGGGTTACCTGTGTAAAAGACTTAAAATCCCTTATCAAGGCCCTGTTCTCCAAGTAGCTGCTACACGCATCTTTCGTCAGCATTTTCCTCCCATTGTTTCCCGTGCCGATTTATGGTACACTGGAGCAATGGAGGCATCATGCTCAAAGGGAAACATCTAATTGAACCAGCGAACCTAACAATACAGGAAATCGACGAGATTTGCGACTTAGCAGACCAAATGATTGTTGATCCAGCTACTTTTTCTGATGTGTGTCGTGGGAAAATTCTTGCGACACTTTTTTTTGAGCCAAGCACCAGAACTCGACTCTCCTTCGAGGCTGCCATGCTTCGACTGGGCGGTTCTGTTTTAGGCTTTTCCGACTCATCCAATAGCTCCACCACAAAGGGAGAAACCCTTGCAGATACCATCCGCACCGTGGCATCCTACGTGGACGTTATCGCCATGCGCAATCCCAAGGAAGGCTCTGCACTGGTAGGCTCCCAGTATTCCACTGTGCCTGTCATCAATGCGGGAGACGGTGGTCATCATCACCCCACCCAAACCCTCACCGACCTGCTCACCATTCGCTCCCTCAAAGGTGGTTTTGAAGGTCACACCATCGGCTTTTGCGGCGACTTAAAGTTTGGTCGCACCGTTCACAGTCTTGCAAAAGCCATGAGCCGTTACAAAAACAACAAGTTCGTTCTCATCAATCCTCCAGAATTGGAAATTCCCCAGTACATCACTCAGCAGGTATTTCAACCT
The DNA here is from genome assembly GCA_016294105.1 of Treponema sp. GTDB lineage: Bacteria > Spirochaetota > Spirochaetia > Treponematales > Treponemataceae > Treponema_F. The sequence goes on along the minus strand of JAEDCN010000004.1, from coordinate 90,882 downwards.
GCAGGTATTGAATGTGTTCAAGCCTTGAGACTGGAAGAAGTTATCGGAGATTTGGACATTCTCTACATGACACGAGTACAAGCAGAACGCTTCTTTAACGAGCAGGATTATATCCGCTTAAAGGACAGCTACATTCTGGACAAGGAAAAAATGAAGATGGCAAAGGATTCCATGATTGTGCTGCATCCCCTGCCACGTGTGAACGAAATTTCCCCAGAGGTGGACAATGACCCACGGGCCGCCTACTTTAAGCAGGTAAAATACGGTATGTTTGCCCGCATGGCCTTAATCGCAAAATTAACAGGAGTACTCTAATGCTCAGCGTAAACACCATTAAAAACGGCTTGGTAATTGACCACATTCGTGCAGGCAGTGGCCCCAGAATCTTTTCTTGGCTGGGACTAGACAAGGCCAGCTATCGAGTTGCACTGATTATGAATGTGCCTTCCCAGCGCCTGGGAAAAAAGGACATCATTAAAATCGACAACATTATCAACATAGATTATTCCGTGCTGGGCTTCATCGACCCCAACATCACCGTAAACGTGGTACAAAATGAAGAAATTGTGCGAAAAATCGAGCTGGTGCTGCCAGACAAGGTGGAAAACGTAATTCGCTGCAAGAATCCCCGCTGTATCACCACCACGGAATCCTACTTGAACCAGATTTTCCGCTTGGTAGACAGAACTCGTCGTGAATACCGCTGCGAGTACTGCGACGAGCTGCATCGTGGAGAAATGGGAGTTTAAGCCACATGAACAAGACCTGTTTTTACAATGCCCGCTTGGTGGATGCCAATACCGATACTCTCGGAATGCTATTGGTAGCAGAAGGAAAAATTGCAGCAGTGTTGTTGGGAGAATTTTCAGCTGAATCAGCAAAGTCCCTAGCAGAAAATTTCTTTGCAGATCAAGAGACTGATGTTGCCATCAATTTTATCGATTGTAACGGCATGATTTTACAACCAGCCTTCATCGACCTCCACGCTCACTTCCGCTATCCAGGACAGGGCCAAAAGGAAGAGCTGACCACTGCCCTCGCCGCCGCTGCCGCTGGTGGATTTGGTACACTGGTACTCATGCCCAACACTATCCCAGCCATTTCCTCCAAGGAGCTAGTGGAACAGGTTTGTCAGGATGCCCATGCCTTGGGAATTGCCGATGTAATTCAGTCCATCACCCTCACCAAGGATTATTCTGGCAATGACACCAGCCATTTGCAACAGCTTTCAGCCTTTGTTGATGGCACTCCACCTTCTGCAGGTCAGGTTGCCATGGCTACAGAAGATGGCAAGGACGTGGAATCTTCATCCACCATGCTAGAGGCCATGAAAATTTGCGGACAAAAGAATATCACCGTGGCCTGTCACAGCGAGGACATGACCTTAGCTGCCGCTGCCCGCCCTTTCAGAAAGGTTGCCACAGATATTTTTACTGCCCATGCTCCTCAATCACAAGAAGCCCTGGGAGTAATTCCTGCCGCCACAGATTCTGGCAATCCTGAAATCAAAAAAGCCCTGGCATCCTTGGAAAAAGCCAACAAACTCTTATCCTTGGCAGAAGATATTGCCACAGACCGAAATATTCGCCTTGCCCACCAAGCAGGCTGTCACATCCACCTGTCCCACGTAAGTACCGCTGGAGCCATGGAGGCCATCCGTGCCGCAAAAGCCAAAGGCTACCGAGTTAGCTGCGAGATAACGCCCCATCACCTGGGCCTCAGCGTTGCAGACAATGACCCCAGCTTACGGCACATCGTAAATCCGCCTCTTCGAAGCGAACAGGATCGTCAGTCTATGATTCAAGCCCTACTGGATGGAACTGCCGACTGCATTTCCACAGATCATGCTCCCCACACCGCCCAAGACAAGGACAACGGAGCACCAGGCTTTTCTGGCTTAGAAACAGCCTACGGCGTGTGTAATTCAGTGCTGGTGCAGGGAATCCAAGGTGCAGCCAGTGGCAAAACCCTCACCGCTAGCCAGCTTTCCCAGCTTATGGCCGCCAATCCTGCTCGCCTGCTAAAGCTCCACCAAGGAGCCGAACCTCGTGGTCTTTTGCAACCAGGCTTTATGGCAGACCTAACCCTTTGCAACCCCACCGCCCAGTGGACCGTCTGTGGCCAAAACTTTGCTTCAAAGGGAAAGTACACCCCGCTGGAAGGAAAAAGCCTCACAGGAAAAGTCCTTGCCACCTACCATCGTGGTCAGGAAGTGTTTAAGTCAGAGTAAAAATAAGGGGGAGTTTCCCACAAGGGAAACTCCCTAACCTCCTCGTCACTGTTCGATTATCTGTAAGCTCAAAAAACGGACATCTCTAATCTCTGAATCTTTCAAAATCTTTTGATTGATAGCTTGTTTTATCTCTATTCTGCGTTTTTCTTCATTTCGGGGACGTAAATCCTCCACAGTCAACGCAGTAAAATACCGCCGTAAATAATCCTTGATTTCAGTCTGGCGCTGGGTAATCTCAGTTGATGCGGCTTTGTCCGCCTGCTTGTAACCAAGAGCAACCTCTACAATAACATTGGCAGGAATTGCATCACTTGTCTTGGTGCTAACCTGACCCAAGGAGGTATACCAGTCCAGAACTTCCCGCTTGCTTCCGTATTCTTGGGAAACAGGAATTACTGCCTGCCGAGAGGTGTTGCCGCCAATCCAGTCCACAATGCCGCACTCAGGAATCAGGGGAAGCCCTTCGGTCTGCCCGCCACTCGCCGGAACCTGATTCGGTGGGGATGGCTGTCTCGCCTGTGTCGCCAGCTGGATGAAGCCGCTGCCGTTCCGTGTGAAAATCCCGCTTGCCTCATCGTATCTGCCGATTCCGCTGATGTCCACAGTCTTGAAGAAGCTGGCGAGGCTGGAGCTGGAAAGGAGAGAGCTCACAGTTTGATAGCGATACTGACTGGTGCTATAGCTGCGGCTGCGGCTCTTGTTCCACTCTTCCAGACTGGGGATGTCGCTGTAGTACAGGTCCAGTGCCTTGGTCAGGGTGGCGTCCTGCTCCCCCTGCATTTCCTCAAGGGTCTTTGTCAGCACCTCAAATGATTGCTGTCCCTTGGGAATCTGGCACAGGTAAAAGTAGATGATGGCTTCCCGCCTTTCCAGCTTTTCTCGCTTCATGATGGACTCCACCTCCGCCACAATCTTGCAGTAGGTGTCGTAGGAGGCTTGGCTTTCCAACCCCAGGTCGGTGGCCAGCTTGTAGTCCTCGTATTTGGAGAAGCCCCGCTCCATGGCGGTGTAGTATTCCCAGCCCTTGGCGGCATCAAAGCCCTTCTTCTTGGCATCCTGAATGTCCGCCTTTGTCTTGTAGCCCTGCTCCAAGCCCGGCATGAATTCCTGGTACTCCTTATAGTCTGCAAGCTGGGCCGCCACCGCCCGATAGTAAGCGGAAGACTCCGTGCCTTCCACCTTTACCTCCTCCCGGCCATTGCGGGCAGTCCACTGTGTCTCCCGAAAGGCAAATCCCTTCTTGAAGGCATCCGTGCAGTCCTCCACAGACTTGAACTGATTCCGCTTGTAGAAATAGTAGCACGCCGAGTCTGGCTTGGCGGCTTGGGTCAAGCCCAGCTCCACCGCCTCCTGAAAGTCAAGGCCGTTCCTGAATCCGCCCCTTTCTCCTGCAAGATAGCCTTCTATGCTGAGGTGGCCGTTCATGTCGAAGAAAAAATAGGTTCCATCACCTATGACGACGAGCCGGACATCAGATGGATTTTCCTTCCCCTTCAAAAGATAGCCAACCTCGATTCCATGATGCTTTATCAGAAATTGCAGGTCCCCAATATTTTCCACCCGCACCGAGGGAGCGTTTCCGATTGAACCGATTTCCACGTACCGCAGGTCTGCCCAAAGGAGCAGGGCGCAGGAAAAAAGCAGCGCACAAGCAAAAATTCTTCTCATCTAACCGCCTCCATGAAAGTATATTTATTACTAGATAAGTACTAGTATACAGCTGTTTGGAGGAAAAGTCAAAAAATTATACAATCTAAAAGGTGATAAATATTACTTATAAAATTGTTCTTTATCGGGGCAAAGTCCATCATAATTTAATACATGAACGAAGAAGAACTGGTGGACATCCCGCTCCTTTTAGGGCAAAATATTCGCAAATTCCGCAAAATGGCGGGGCTCACCCAGAGCCAGCTCTCCGAAAAACTTGAAATCACCCAAAAGCATCTTTCCGTCATAGAAACGGGAGCCCAGTTTGCCTCCGCCTCCCTCATCTCCCGCCTCTGCAAGGAACTAGACGTTACTCCAGGTATGCTTTTTGGAGGTGATATAGGAAGTCGTCATCTTGCTATACTCCAGTCGATGATACACAATCTAATGAACTCAAAGATTGAAACCCTTTATCAGCGACTCCACTCGGATATCCAGTCCCTCCGTCAGGAGCTCCCACGGAGCTACTAGTCCGCCAGCCCCTCCACCAGCATCTGGGCGGAGGCCCAAGCCCAGTGGAGGTTGTAGCCTCCCAGCATTCCGGTCACGTCCAGTGCCTCCCCGATGAAATACAGCCCCGGACAGGTGCGGCTCTCCATGGTCTTGGGGAAAATCTCGTCCACGGACACGCCGCCACGAGTCACCTCCGCCCGATCATAACCGTCCACCTGGGAGATGACCAGCCTGCTCCGGTTGAAGGTGTCGGAAACAGCCGTCACCTCGCCCCGCCTTATCTGGGCCAGGTCATATTCCCGCCCCGCCAGCAGCACCCGCACCAGGGCCCTGGGCAGACGCTCGGACAAGAGGCCTGCCAAAGACTTTCTGCTTCCCCGACTGTTCTCAATCAGGCGGGCCACATCCAAGCCGGGAGCAAAATCCACGGTGATTTCCGTAGGCCCCTCCACAAAGAGGGAGGCGTTCAAAGCCAGGGGGCCGCTGAATCCACGGTGGGTGAACAGCAGCTGGTCCTGAAGCCTTCGCTTCCCCACCGCAAGCCCCGCCGTAATGGCAATTCCCGACAGGCTGGAGAACTGACCCGCAATCTCATCTGGATACCGCAGTCCTGCCAGGGCTGGCACCATGGGCATCACTCTCATGCCGAATTTCCGGGCTATCTTTGCCCCAATGTTGGTGGCCCCCAGCCTGGGATAGGACAGGCCGCCGCTGGCCACCACCACTTTGCGGGCACGCACCTCCCCGCAGGAGGTCGCCACCGAGAACAGCTGGCCGCCAGCCTCCCCCTCAACCTTGGACACATCCTGGACGAGACAGCCCAGCATAAAGGTGTGGTTCCCGCCACGGCCCTCCTCCAGCAGGGCCTCCAGGATGGAGGCGGCGCCGCTGAGGGTAAAAAGCTTGCCGTTGTCCCGCTCCTCATAGGGAATGCCGTGGCCCTCCACAAAGTCCAGCATGTCCTCCGTGGTGAGCTTGTGCAGAAATGACTTGATGAAGTGGGGATTGCTGGAGATGAAGTGCTCCGGGGCCAAGAACCGGTTGGTAAAGTTGCACTTTCCCCCGCCAGTGGCCAAAAGCTTTGCCCCCAGCCTATCATTTCCTTCTATAATTATGACGCTCTTGTCCTTCAATCCCCGCAGGGCCCACAGCCCCGCCGCCCCGCCACCAATCACCGCAACGTCGTATATCTGCTCCATGCTCCTAACTCCCCATGCAACCGATTGGCACCACAAGCACACCATCCTCCAGCTGGTATGGATACTGCCCCACGCCTGTCAGCACCATCAGAAATGATGGCTCCTTCATCCTAGTGGTGTCCAGCTTTTTCTGTAGCCGCAGCAGGTTCTTGGCTCCCTCCCCAATCAAGGTGTCTCCTCGCAGCAGCCGCAGGGGATTGAGCTTTGCCAGTTGAAGATTCTGCTCCTTTGACTCAGGATTGTCCACCCGCAGAACGCTGCCTGCTTGTTGCAGGGCCGTAGTGGTCTTGCCGCACCATTTTGGCCCCTCAATCAAAACTGCACCCTTGGATTCCAATCTCTTCTGCAAAATTGCATCCACAATTCTTGCCTTATAATCAGCCATATTCTTATTATGCAATCTTTCGGCGTTTTGTAAACTTTTTTTTCGACGTTTTGTAAAATCATGGAGACTGACTTTGCCAGCACGAGGAGAGGGTTAGCCTTTTTTGCGGTGGGAGTCAAAGCGGGAGGTGACGAGGTTATTTGCCTGGAGTATCAGGGGAATCCACATCCCGGCAAGCACCACCACCAATGCCGCCGCCAGAAATCCCATCCCGAACCTACGCCGCATCCCGCCTGCCTCCTAGAACTCCACCGGGGTGATCTTCACCGGCTCTGTGGGCCCCACTGCTGGCTCCGGCTCCCCGGCTGCAGCTCGTGCCTTGGCTTGGGCAAGCTTTTCGTGCAGGTGCAGCGGCTCGTCTATGCGGGCAATGCGGGTTCCCCAGCCCCCGGACACGGTGCTGCGGGAAAGGGCTGCACGGGGATTGGCGGAGATGCTCTGCTGTGGCGGCAGGTCAAAGACCGTCATGTCCAGCAGGTACTCCTCGTGGCTGCCACCGGCACTGCGGTTTCCGTCACTCACCTCCACATACCATGCGTCAACGAGAAATTGATGTACATCTGTTTTAGTACAGATAGCCATAGGCTCTGATATTGTTTTCCCCGGGAAAATGTTTTGGCAAATCTGAAGGGTTTCTTTTTGACTTACAATGTTCATGTCTAAAGAGTCCCATCCATACCCCCGGGCGAAATCAGGTCTATCTGAAGATTTATCTGGGATTATTTCTTGTGCCCAGGCAGAAGACACAAGGCATACCTTTCCAGTTTTTGTAGTCGCATATAATGTATAAAATCCATTGACCTTTCCCTGCTGCAGCTCATCCCCATAGTATAAAAAAATCGGTTCTGCCACCTTTGCGATGGCAAGCTCCGGCACCTCCTCGTAGATGGGGTGGGCAGGGTCAAGGTAGCCCTGCTGCACCACATACTCCGCCGCCCGAATCATCACCTCCTGCTCGGAAAGGAGATCTGGGGCGGGACGTTCGGCGGAAAGCTGGGCTCCCTCCACCATGTAGGGCTGGATGTGGGAAATATTCAGATTCTGAGTCTGGGGCTGCTGGAACGCCAGCTTTTCAATGTTGCAGGAACACACCATCAGGATAATGATACTTACAAAAAAAACGTCTTTCTTCATAGTTGCCTCCTTATTTTACCGTCATAATGTAGCATGGGTTGGAAATTCCCTTTGACTGTCCATACCAATACAGCCAGTCGGGGGTATTGGATGGTAGAGAAAGCATCTGTCGATAGGTATCAATTTTATAAGTTCTTTGATTATAAATATCTATAGAGTCATGACAAGGAAATAACTGCCTCCATGACTTACTGAACAATAGTCCAGGTTGCTACATAGGTTATATCTCCCTCTGGGAAGGTGGCCACCTGCTTTTTTTTGTCGATAAATGTTTCATAGTCAAAATCATAGGAGCGCTCCTTTGCCTTCCAACCATCAAACCTGTAACGAGTACTTTCGTCAGCATTTTTGAATGGATTTTGTGGTAAAAGGAATTCATCCTCAGGATTTCCAGTCCGTGTCACCTTCTCTGTGCTTCCGTTTATGTGTCCCCCATTCAAATCAAAGGTAACAGTTACATTGTCAAAGAGAGCTATGAGCATTTTACAACCAGAAAGCGATAAAACTACAAGAACCAATCCCAGAACAAAGCTTTTCTTCATCTTCAAACCTCTCGCTCATTGATAATTAGATTCCGTATTGCCAGATTCCGTGATTTTCTCTTGGCTACCCCATTTTGCAGCGTACACTTTGTCTTCCTCAGGATATGCTCCATGGGTGTCATACTCATTGTAAATCAATGTTGAGCTCCCCTGTAATGTCCATCCTAAAAACTTGCATTGTCGAATAACAGTCTTATCGGTAGATTTATCATATTTTGCATCATATACTTTGTACGGACGATAGGGGAGCTTAAATTCCTCTCCCTCGGTACCATTTTGAGTCACGTTATCCGTGCCTCCATCTTTCCATCGTCCGCCATTGGGATCAAAAGTGACATCCACCTTGTTTGGAAATTGATCAAGAAATTCCTTGCATCCAGTCAACGAAAGTGCAACTATCAAAGAAAAAAAGATGAACAACACCAGCTTAATCACTCTCATATCATCCTCCCAAAAAATATATTATCTCCATATTTTTCATTGTACTCCACATGGAATACAAGTCAAGAAAAAAAACATCAATATATTTGCATAAAATCACCCACATATACTAATCAGCACAGTACAAGTTGCTGATATACACATTTATATATATGGGTGGGCTATGTGTGTAGGGGGAGGGGTATTATAATATATACAAATATAATATAATAACTATTATAATTTTTATATTAAGCAAATTTGACAAAGCAAATTTCAAGATTTATAATATAATTAACACTTTTCTCTAATTTGGAGGTTTTCAATGAAAAGGAGTCTTTTCGGTTTATTGTTTATATCTACTGTAGTCATCGCTCTGACCAGTTGTACATCTACAGCGGGATTAAGCCCAAGTCAAGTAATTGGTGCAAAAAATTCACCGGCAGCCCTTATGTCGGTCTATGTTTCCAATGAGGTAGTATGGGAGACTGGTGAGAAGGAAGCCTTTTTGGGAATTTTCAAAACTGCAGTAAAGGATGGATATGCCATTACACCTCAATTTGCACAAGAGTCAGCAGAGACATTCAAGGCCGCATTGGAAACTGGAGGTGGATTTGAGTTTGTATATGCAGATATCGTAAAACTCGGTATTGAAAATGCTATAAAGAAAGATAAAAAAGCAAAAAAAGCAACAATGTCCGACGGATCTTTGTTCGGATTCCTAAAATCAGTAGAATCGGATGCAGAGATTGAAAACTCAAAGGAAATCAGTCCAGCACCAGGTTATTATAATATTCTTCCTACCGATACACTTTACATTGAACAAGTTACAAAGGCAGCTAAAAAGAATAAATTTAAGACAAAATCCTATGTATATGGAAACATTGAGTACGGTCTAGATGAATTCAAAACCACAACAGGTATCAATGCGAGAGCATACTGTTCCACTAGCGTATATATTACAGACAAAGATGGTTGGATCATAAAAGAAATCAACGCATTGGCCTTTTCTGACCTTGTCAGCAAGGAAGACTTCCTTGCTGATCCAGCAGTCCTTACAAGTCAGTTTTCCGATCTGATGAAAAAGTCGACGAACCTTGCTGCAAGTAATCTGGACAAGAAAGTTGGCCTCTTTGATTTCTCTAGACCTGAAATGGACACAAAAGAATTTGTTTCAAACAAGGAAATTCTTAATTATAACCCCAACAGAGAGATGTTCACACAAATAGATGACGAGCGTGAGGATATGGGCATCCTGTTCAAATAAACATAACTGAATCGGGCAAGATTCTTCTTGTCCGATTTTTTTTGAGATTCAAAATGAAGCAAAAAATTATCTGGTTTCCTGTTCTCTGTGTTCTCAGTGCTTCCATCGCACTGTCTGGTTGTGCCACCAACAAGGATTTGAGCGACCTGTACATAGCTGGTGCTGTGGTTGGCGTGGTGGGTCTCATTGCACTGCTGCTCCCAGACAAGGAAGACTCCAATCCGGAAGAACAACTCAACACAGACATAGCCAGCATCAACGAAGATACCGAGGATGAATCTGAGAAGCGGTTGGCAGAAAAGTTTCCAGAGAAGCCGGTAAAAGCCACAAGAAAAGAGCCCAAGGAAGAGTCTGCCCAGGATTTTATCTTTGAAGTGACTCCCCAGACCTTCTCAGAAGTCTTTGCAGATAGAAATTTTTCCGACAGTCAGCATGATAATGTCATTCTCGTATCTGGTGAATATGACAGGGAAAAAATCATAGCCTTGGCATCCACACTAGACAATGTGAATCGGCTGGTGGTGGACTTCTCTAGGGTCGAGAATATGCATGAGGTACCTGCAGAGCTTTTTTCTGAATGTACCACCTTGCAGCGTGTAGAACTGCCAGCAACAATAACGAGTATAGCATCTCGTGCGTTCCAAAATTGCCAGAATCTGGCGGAACTCATCCTGCCCAACAGCTTGGAAAAAATTGAAAGACATGCCTTCTCAGGCTGCTCCAGCCTGACTCAGCTGCTTATTCCTGAAACGGTGTCTTTCATTGGCGAGGAGGCATTTGCCGGTTGCTCCAGTTTACGGGAGATGGTGCTTCCAGGCCTCTCGTATATAGCCCCACCCATCTTCAAGGATTGTGCAAACCTCATCAAAGTGTATTTTAAAGATAGTGACCAGCAATGGCCCTACTGGTCGAATCAGGTGTCAATATTTGAGGATTGCCCCAAATTGCAATATGTTCGATTACCCAAGGGGGCAAGAGCGAGTCTTTAGGGATGCACCAGCATAGAGGTCGTATACCTTCCGGAAGACTGCTACATTTCTTTTGAGGGATGTACAAACCTAAAGGAAGTTGTCATAGAAAACGGTGTGAAGGAATTCTCTTTTTACGAAGAACCCTTTATAGGCTGCAAAAATTTGGAAAGAATGAAAATTCCCGCCAGCGTTGAATCTCTCTGCTACACCGACGGCAATCCGGCCTTCCCCTATGGTTTTCCCGCTTTTCCCGACAGCCCCCACATGCGGTTCCAGGTGGATCCAAAGAACCGGCACTTCAAGTCCGCCGACAACGGAAAGCTGCTGACCTCCAAGGACGGCAGGGTGCTCTACGGTATGTCTTATGTCTCTGGAAACGTGACGCTCCCCACTGGTGTCAGCATACTGCAAAATGACACCCTGTTGCGTGGCTACAAGATAGATACCCTTACCATTCCGGAAAATATACAGTACATTGGCCACGAAGGGTTCATGAAAACCACTATCAAAAAGGTCGTACTTAATGGCACCGTCTACTTGGATAGCCACACCTTTTATCAATGTCAAAACCTGGAAACAGTTGTCATAAACGGCACTATAACGAATAAGTTTCCAGAAAACTACTATCCCCCAGTGTCCGGTAGTAGTGGCTGGCTATTTGACGAGTGTACAAATCTGAAGAATGTCATCATCAATGGTACTATAGAAACCGGTCTTGAACACTGGTTCCGCCAGTGTACCAGTTTGGAATCCTTTTCCCTGCCAGAAAACCTTGCCCTCGTTGACGGATCTGAGTTGGATGGCACCTTTAGCGGATGTGTGAATTTGACGCAATTCAAGCTAGGGAACAACAGAAACTTCAGTGTTTCTGATGATGGAAAAATCCTTTATACTAAGGACAGAAAGACACTGGTTTCATATCCCAGTGCAACAGGGGACATTGTACTGCCCTCGGACATAACTGCCGTAGGCTCGAAAGCCTTTATCTATAACGACACCATCACCAGTGTAATGGTTCCAGCTAACATTGTCTCGTTGGGTGCAGAGGTCTTCGGTAGTTGCCAAAATATAACCACCATAACCATCCACAACAACTTCAAGACGGTCTCAGATTTTTATTCGGCCTTTAGTGATTGCAGAAATTTACAGACAATCAATTTCCATGGCACTCAGAAGGAGTGGGAGCAGTTAATTGCTACTGCCAACGAATGGGAGTTATCCCATCTACAAAATGTAACGGTCAATATTATTCCGCAGTAAATGTCTTGTCCTGCAGGGATGTGTTTTTTAGTCATATCCCGCAGGCTTCGCTTCTGCTTCCCTCAGAGGGCATATTCTGATTATCTGTTCCTGTAAAAAAAAGACCCTTTGGAAGAGCCCAGGTAATCTACGGCACAGAAACTGTCAATCTGCCGCTGCTTTCTTCCGAACCTGACGGGGTTGGATAGCAATTTCTTGCATAGCACCTGGACTCATCTAAAGAGTCTGATGAATCCCCATTTTGGGGTAGATTCGGAAAGAGGGGGATTCGGTTTCCGCTCCCCTACGTCCTGTAGGCTCGCTCCAACCCGCCCTCCAGCACTGGCGCCAGCATCCATGCTGGCTTACCTCGTATTCACTCGGCGTGCTTCCGTTTCGAATCCCCATTTTGGGGTAAATTCGGAAAGAGGGGGATTCGAACCCCCGGTACCTTTCGGTACACAGCCTTTCCAAGACTGCACCATCGACCACTCGGACATCTTTCCAAATAATAAAAGAAAGACTTTAAGTCCTTCTTCCCATAACTCTTTCCTATCGGAAAGAGGGGGATTCGAACCCCCGGAACTTTTCAGTTCAACGGTTTTCGAGACCGCCCGATTCGACCGCTCTCGCATCTTTCCATTCAAAATAATAACTTGAAACTTACTTGTTTCTAGTTTTACGAGACTAAGTGGATTCGAACCACCGGCCTTCAGATCCGCAATCTGACGCTCTATCCAGCTGAGCTATAGTCTCTTGTATCGGAAGCGACAGGAGTCGAACCTGCCCGGCCTGTGAAGAACCGACGGATTAGCAATCCGTTGTATTACCGCTCTACCACGCTTCCTTTACGCACCTTTTCCATGAGGATCGGAGCAGGGGGGATTCGAACCCCCGGTACCTTGCAGCACAACGGTTTTCAAGACCGCCGCCTTAAACCACTCGGCCACCGCTCCAGAAAAATGCTTGATTATATTAGCAAGGAAAAAGTATTTTGTCAAGCGAGAAAATACATCTTCTTTTTTATTCTTAATCTCATATAACTAAAATATTTGACTTGACAAACTCTATCAGTAAAGTACAATAAACAATATGTCATGTTCAACAAAAAATGAAAAAAAATTTTGGGCAGGAACCCTGCTCATTGTGTTTATTTCCCTTGTTTTGGTATTCCTTCCCACAGTCAGTGTTTTTTCCCAGACTGCTCCAAAAGCAAACAACGACAGTTCCTCATATAATGCAAAAAAACGACAATACATTGATTTATTAGGAAGTGTTTTTGACTTTGTACATCGCAATTATGTAGATGAAGTTGACCCAGAGATTCTTTACCAAGGAGCCATGAAAGGCCTTATGGATTCTCTAGAAGACCCCTACACTACCTATATGGATCTTTCCATGACTCGAGATATTACCGATACCACCTCTGGTAACTTTGGTGGCGTTGGACTTCAGATTACCAAGGCAGTGGAATCAACTCCAGAAAAACCAGCCTACGTAGAGGTTTCCCATCCAATGGAAGACACCCCAGGTTATTTGGCAGGTATTCAACCCTTGGACAAGATTATCTCCATCGATGGAACTGATACCTCCACCATCACCATGGACGAGGTGCTGAATCTTTTACGTGGAGAAATTGGCACCACCGTTGATTTGATAATCCGCCGTGGCACTTCCATGGAGTTTCCCGTTACCTTAAAGCGAGCCTTGATTGAAGTTCCCACGGTAAAATATGCCATGATTGGACAAACAGGATATCTTCGCATCATCGAATTCACTCCACAAACTCCTCAGCGAGTGCAGGATGCATTGGATTCCTTCCAGAAGAATAATTTTACTAGCCTTGTTATTGACCTGCGGAACAATCCTGGTGGACTGATTACCAGTGTTGTAGAGGTAGCAGATAAGTTCATTGACAACGGCCCCATCGTTTCCACAAAGAGTCGGCTAACTTACGAAAACTTTATGTACACAGCCTCTCCAAAGCAAACCACCATGCCAAAGAATATTCCTATTGTGGTGCTGATTAACCAAGGTTCTGCCAGTGCATCAGAGATTCTAGCAGGAGCCCTGAAGGACAATCACCTGGCATATTTAGTAGGAGAACGAACCTACGGAAAGGGTTCGGTACAAAAGCCCTTGGCACTTTCCGCCACTGATGGAATCAAAATCACCACGGCTCGCTACTACACTCCAACAGACACCAACATCGACAAGATTGGTATTCCACCAGACATGGAAGTTCTCTTCCCAGAGCTTACCGAGCAGGAGCAGGAAGCCTACATCAAGTTTATGGAAGATGAGGTGCTTACAAAACGAGTGACCAATCCTAATATGAGTGAAAATGAAATTGCTCAGTTGGCAAAGGAATTGAACAAAACCTATCCCATGAACTTGAGCCTTTTGCGACGCCTCATTCGATTGGAAACAGACAAGGTACGGGAGCCTCGGCTCTACGACTTGGACTACGATATTCAGCTAAATGCGGCGCTGGAGGTTGTTCAAAAGAAGGACTTTAACAAGCTGGTAAAAGAGGCTAAAACCTTGAAGGAGCTTCAGCAAGATGCAGAAGCAGAAGACAAGGATTTGGCAACTACTACAAAATAAAATGCGGCAATTCCTAGCACCCACCATGCCAGACAGTCAGGGAAATCTCACCCTGACTGGCAAGGACTTTAGATACCTGCATCAAGTGTTACGCCTCAGAATTGGAGACGCCATCCACGTGCGATTGCCCTCAGGTCTTTTGCAAACAATGGCTGTTTCTGCGGTTTTTGGCAAAAGTTTGATTCTTTCTCCCTGTCAGGGAGCTATAACTCAGGAAACAGGTGTTACTGCTACTCAGGTGGAAGAAACCCATTCCCACGTACGCATTCCGCTGTGGCTGTTTCAGTTTATGCCCAAGGCCCAAAAGCTAGACGTGATTCTGCGACAAGCCACAGAGCTGGGAGTGGACAAGGTAATTCCTGTAATGGGTGCCCATTGCCAAAAAGATGCAGTTTTCCAAAGAAGCGACCGCTGGGAACGGATTATTCGTGAAGCCCGCCAGCAAAGTGGCTCTCCCGTGGAAACAGTAATTTCAACGCCCCTCCCCTTGATAGAAGCCATGGAATTATGGCATGAATTGTCACAGTCAAAGCTGGGAATCGTCTTGTATGAAAAAAGCCAGGATACACAGAGCTTTCATCAGGCTGTGGGCCAAGCAAAAATTGAGCCCAAAGAAACGCCTGACCTGGTTGCCCTTGTATCTGGCTGTGAAGGGGGATTTTCCCCAGAAGAAATTGAAACACTCAAGAAAAATGGTTTTATTCCAGTACATCTTGATACCAACATATTACGAGCAGAAACGGCAACCATCTATGGCTTGGCCGTATTGCAAAACTTATTGACGGAGAGACCTCAATGGCTGTTAAACGAATCCACCTGCTGAATGTTCCCATAGACATTCTTCCACCAGAAAAAATGGAAGAAACCCTACTGGGACTTTTGGAACGACCTGGAACAAAGCAAATTATTTTTCTCAGTCTATGGGATTTTCTAAAGGCTCGTCGCAACACTAAATTGCGGGAATGTCTTGCTAATGCAGAACTGGTGCTTCCTATTTCCAAAAGCCTGCTGAAAGGAGCAGCGTTCTTGAATTTGGAAAAACCTGTGCGTTACAATCCCTTTTCCACAATTATTTCCTGTCTTGCAATTTTAGATTCTCATTACAAAAGCCTCTATCTTTTTGGAGGCAGAAAGCGGGCTCTGAACAAGGCTACAAAAAACGTTCAGGCTACCTTCAGAAATATTCGTTTGGTGGGTCGCTACGTAGGACATTATCCCAAGGACATGGAAAAGGACATTATCTCCGCCATGTACAAGGCTACCCCCTCCTTTGTGCTGGTAAGTGACGGTGTTCCAGAAAAGGATTGCTGGGCATACAATCGACGGAACAATTTTTCTTCTAGCTTATTCCTCTATAATAAGGATATTATTAACATCTTTGCAAAAAGAACAAAACGAATTCCCGCCTCAATTTTTGACAAGGGCTTGGAAGTTTGGGTGGAAATACTTTACAATCCATTAAAGATATTCCTTATTTTGCCGTACATCTGGTATAGACTATCATTACTTTGGTGCAAATTATCAAAGAAAAAAAACGACTAACAAGGGGAAGCCCTGTTGACGGAAAGTATTTTTATAGTCTCCCAAGACCCCTTTGTTCGGGATTTCTGTCGATATTTACAGGAAATATGCAGGCTGTATTTTTATAGTGACTGGAACAAGGTGTATGATGGCACAATAAAATACAGTCCACGGCTTATCTTGATTGATTATTCCTTTTTCATTTCAAATGGGCCCCACGTCTTGGAAGATTTTCACAAGCAATTTTTCAGCATTCCCTGTTATCTTCTAACCTGTTCTGACTGTTCTTATTTTTTACAATACTTCCACCAACTTGGAATCAAGCAGGTGATTCACCTTCCTTGCGAAAAAAACAAATTAAAAAAAATCCTTCTAGAACATCATTCCACTCAGCTTTGTTTTTCCAATTTACAGTCCTATCCTATTCCAGCTTGTACCAAGCTTGACCAGCTATTGGGAAATTCCTACAAAATGACAGAGCTAAAGAACACCATCTACCACTATGCCCAAACAGATACACCACTACTGCTTACTGGTGAAAGTGGAACAGGAAAAACCTATTTAGCACGACTCATCCACGAGCTTTCTCCCCGCCAAGCCCATCCTTTTTGCGCCATCAACATGACCAGTATTCCAATTTCTCTGGCGGAGGCAGAGTTTTTTGGTACCACCAAGGGAGCCTATACTGATGCAATCTCTCGTGAAGGGTATTTTTCTTCAGCCCGATCTGGTACCCTCTTTCTTGATGAAATTGGAGACCTGCCCATTTCCATCCAGCCAAAACTGCTCCATGTGCTGGAAGAACAATGTTACAGCAAGGTAGGTTCTCCAAAGAAAATCACCTGCGACACCCGATTTCTTTTTGCCACCAATGCGGATTTGCGACTTTTGGTTGATAAAGGACAGTTTCGCAGAGACTTATTTTATCGCATCTCCATCTTACCTATAGAGGTGCCTCCCTTGCGGGAACGAAAAACAGACATTCCCCAACTGGCACAGCATTTTCTAAAACCATTTAAAAAAGATTTATCATCCAGCAGCATTCAAAAACTTATGGACCACCACTGGCCCGGTAATGTTCGAGAACTTAAAAATTGTTTAATAAGAGCAAGTATTCTTTCTACGAAAGAAATGATTCACGACGGTTGCATTTCCTTCTAAAATCCAACTTCCTTCAAAAAATCACTGAGTATTTTTTCCCGCCAAACCAGCTGCCTTGTTAAAGATTTTTTCTATGTATTTGCATTCCCCCTCAGAAAGACAAGCTCTGGAAAGGATTCCTCGCCAAAATCGTTCCATATCATCACGCCCAGTTATGCTAAAAAATCCGATTTTCTGTAAATCATCAGTAATTACGTGAACCGTACCATCCAGCCGCTCCATGGAAACGGGAGTTACCCGTGGAGAATGAAGGCTCATGGCACGAAAAACCGTGTATCCAATCACCTGAACTGCATGGGACAGATTCAAGGAACCAAAATCAGGATGGCTGGGAATGGTTACTCCCATGGTACATTCATCTAGATCGCTGTCGGTAAGGCCAGTGCGCTCGTTTCCAAACACAATGGCACCACCACCGCTTTGTATCACCTGATTCGCCAATTCCTCTGGTAAAAGCAATTTATCCTTGCGCCGCTTCCCCTGCCGCCGAGTAGTTCCAGCTACAAAAAAGCAATCCTTGGTAGCTTCCGTAATACTTTCGTAAAATTCAGCTTGCTCCCAAATATACGCAGAATGAATGGCCAGAACCCGCACCTTTTCGTCGTCATAATCTTCACGGCGGCCCACAATCCGTAGTTTTGACAAGCCAGAATTGGCCATTGCCCGACACACGGAGCCAATATTGCGGCTTTCCTCTGGCCGGCACAGCACGATGTATGTTTGCGTTAAATCCATAAATACACTATACTCCTTTCAAGCAATTTACAGAAGGATTATGGGTATTTTTACACAGAAAAAAGCAGTTGTTATTGGCGGCTCTGGGGGAATTGGAGCAAAGCTTTCCATCAAGCTGGCTCAAGAAGGAGCCTCTGTCCTTGTACACGGTGGCCACAACTCCCAAAAGCTGGATGACCTGATGCAGACTCTGGAAACACAATCGCCATCTGCAGCCCACCATCAATCCCTAATACAAAAAATTACTGGGGCCAACCTGACAGCATTTCCTACAAGCCCCTTGATGGAGCATGTTAAAAAAGCAGACATCCTGTGCGTGGCCTTTGGACCATTTTTACAAGGCTCCCTAGAAGAAACAACCCCAAAACAATGGATAGATATAACCCTGTTGAACTATACCCTTCCGGGCATCTGCGTTTCATCAGCCCTTCCCCACATGAAGGAAAACCACTGGGGAAGAATCCTGCTTTTTGGAGGTACGCTTACCCACAACGTGCGAGCCTACCGCACAAACGCAGCCTACGGTGGAGCAAAAACAGCCCTTTGCAGCTTGGTTAAATCCACGGCAGCACAATACAGCAGCTGGGGAATCACCTGTAACGGAATTCTTCCTGGTCTTACGGAAACCGAGTACCAAAGTCCACAAATGCTCTCTGTGCTGGCACAGAAAAATCCTTCTGGAAAAATTATTGCATCGGAAACCATTGCTACCGCTGCCATCGATCTTATATCTGTAAAGGAAATAAATGGAGCCCTCTTGAATATTGATGATGGGTGGAACCCCTAACCCCCAGTAAGAAAAGAAAGCTATAAATTCTCTATTTTATAAAAGATAAAATTTGACAGAATAAAAAAACTGTTATATTATTTGTAATGTATTATTGCAAAGTTGAGTCTTTAGAAGGGGGTTTTATGGACAACAACGCTTTAATCAACGGCTTTGACGATACTACTAATGACAGCCTCAAGATTACCCTTTCATCCTGTGACGAGTTGAAAGACGGAATTATTATAACATTAAATGGTTATATCGATATTTATACCTCACAGTTTTTTCAGGAGCAGATTGAAAAGATTGTGAAGGCTGGTTATATAAATCTAATCTTTGTTTGCAAGAACTTGAATTATGTTTCATCTACTGGTATTGGTGTGTTCTCATCATTACTGAAGAACATAAAGCTGCAAAGTGGCGATGTAATTCTTGTGGATATGCCAGAAAAGGTTTTGGAAGTATTCCAGCTTTTAGGTTTTTCACAGCTTTTCCAGTTCCAGGATAACGTTGAAAATGCCATTGGTTTCTTCCATCAAGAAGTAGAAACTGAAGTTCCTGTATTCCCCATGATTTTTAGCTGCCCTGTTTGTTCAAAGCGGCTTAAAACCACCAGCCCCGGACGATTCCGTTGCTCAGAGTGCAAGTCAATTCTGGCAGTAGATGAACAAGGAAAGGTTCTTGTGGGATAACGACCACACAGTGTTGTATCAAAGACTCGGATGTTTTCCGAGTCTTTTTTTTTAAAAGAAGTCCTGTAAATAAAATTTTTCATTGTTCTAAATCTTAGTTGTATTTGTAGACTGTTCATGGTATTCTATAGATAATATGAAAACTATCGCATCCCTCGTTGGTATCTTTTTTGCCGTTATAATTTTAGGTGCAATTCTCAGTTTTTGTGTGGCTTCACTTTTGTTCTATTCTACCAATCTTGTGGTAGGAGAAACAGTGGAACGCATGTCTTGGGAACAAATGGCTTCCCTCTTTTTTGTTTGCGGGGGAGTAGCCACCATTGCCACCACCCCATTCCTTGTAGCCCATTCCATTCGATACCCACACAATGGATTTGCTCGAATCATTACCTATACAATTCTTACAGCACTTGCTTGGTTAGTGATTATCCCAGCTTGTTTAGTGGTATCCCAAAAGTTCGAATCTATTGACCTGTTGAAAGCAAAACATCCTGTACTCACAACCAATTATTTTAGACCTAACGACGGAACCCTGTACTATTACACTACGGTAAACTCACAAACCATGACAGTCAATGGTGTCTCCTTTACACTGAACGATATAGACAGTGCAACCGATAGCTCAAAGCTTTTGGAAAATGGTCCACAGTTTCAAGCTTCTATCCAGCCCTTTTCTGATGTATTGGTTTATGACACCCTGCAAATTTCAAAATTTATGGAAGTGGTTATTCCTGCCTTCATCCTTTCCAAGCAGCAGGCCCAAGACACCTTTTCAAAGGGATTTTTCCCATGGTTGGTATTTGCCAGCTGGGGCTTAGCAGCATATGCTACCATTGGACTGCGACGCTTATTCCAATGGAGACTGTTGAACTTTTGTACAATCCTTTTGGTTTTTATTGGCATTTGTATACTGAACCTGTTCTATTCACTAGGCTGGAATGGCAATCTCTTTGACCTTATAACCCTGCCCCAGTGGCTTTTAAACTGCATCATTGCAGCGGTTTGTTCTTGCTTGGGTATACTCCTAGCCATTTTCCGCAAAGATCCTAACACGGAGCACGTAGAATGAAACGAGTTTTAATCGCATTTATTTTTCACTGTTTAATTGTATTCATTTGTTTGTTTTGCTACGTCAATTTTAAATGGCAGGTTCCAGAGCTGATTCCTGGAACAGAGTTTTCCTACAAGCTTCTTACAACTGTAAAGCTGCTGTTGAACTGGCTACCTGCAATCTTAGGAAGTGCCTATATCGTAGCCTATGCCAATATCTTTGGTAAGGATGACAAGCACATCATGATAAAATACTCTCCTTACATGCTTGCTCAGTTCAAGTATGTAGCATTTTTTGCCATCATCGGTACCACCATCATTATATGTGGACAAGAGGTTTGTTCTCCTTTGGTAAAACAACGATTGCGTCACATGGAGGAAGCTCCAGCCTTGTACAAGGAGTATATGCAGGCTGCCCACAAATATCAGCAAAGTGGAGACTTGGTTTTTGCCGTGCAATATGCAGAGGCAGCAGAAGGCTTGTATCCCCATTCCCAGGAGGCTTCCACCTTAAAAAGCGATTTAGAGGTTCAGCTGGAAGGAACTGACTATGACGAAACCTTAACTTCAGCAATTCTTGCCCAGGGAAACCTTGATTTTCCAACACAAAACAGAAATGCAAATGCCTACGAGTTGCTACAAAAGGCACAGGCAGCCTTCAAAAAGGAAAACTGGATTGACGCCCACTACTACGCCATAATGGCACAAAAGGTGGCAGAACCAGGCAGTGCTAATGTGGATGATGCCAAACTAATGGCTGCCGATGCTTGGAATATGCTGGATGAACCAGGGCGCTTTGAAAACGATGCAATGGAGGAGCAGTATCGACTGAAAAAGCTGGCCTACTCACAGCTAATGGCAGGTAATATGGTAGAAGCCTACTATAGCTTTAGTGAGCTTCTACAACGCTATCCTGGCGACGAGGATATCCGACGATATTATGCTACTGCAGTACAGGAAATGGAAGCACAATACTTCTTCTTGGATGAAATTCCTATTTCCTATGGACTGGAAGACAGACGAGATGTAGCATTCCGATTGGAGCTGCAGGATGGTGGCCAGCAGGTGGTATTTATCAAGGGTCTCTCTTCGGTACGGAATACAGGTGGCTTAGTACAATATGCTCGTGGACTGAATATCTACCGCTTTAACAAGGCAGGACAATTCCAGCAGTCTTTGTATGTACCTTACGCAAAAATCCTAAGTCAAACCATATCCTCTCTGGATAAGGCTAGCCAAAGGGAGCTGGAATATACCGGCTTAGATATGGAAAAGGGAACGGTGCCACTGATTATGCTAGAGTCTGTTGATAGAGTTCAACCCAATAGCTTCAATAAGCCTGTGTACACCTTTGCAGAAGGACAACCCACCGCAACGAAGCAGATTATCACCCTGCCAATCGCTTATTCCGACTTCCTTTTGCTGAAGAACACCTCCCATGCCCCAGAGGAAATGACCTTGGTGGATGTAATCCAAATGTCCTTCAAGGCAGCTGATTATGGTTACTCACCTGTTATATATGGACAAGATACCTGTTCCAGAGTCAGTAAGCCCTTCTTGTACATCGTATTTTTCATCATTATAGCCAGTATGGGCTGGAACTATCGAATTATGTCTGGCAGATTCCGCTTTTCTTGGATTTTGATGCCCATATTCCTATCAGTCGTGCTCTACCTTTTGCTAGAGGTGGGAAAATACGCCCAAAAGCTATTGAACTACGGTCTTTTTGGTTTCTTCCAAATTACGGCAGTCCCCATTATCTTTGTACTATCCCTCATTGGAATATTCTGGGCTTCCTTGTTCTTTGTAAGCAGACGAAGCCAATAAGTACAGAGCTTCCATAAAAAAAGCCAGTGACTTGAAGCTGCTTCATAAAGCACTTCAAGGACACTGGCTTGTTTGTTTTACACTGATTTTACAATCCACCTAAAATAGCAGATTAGTCTTCGGGATACACCTTAGTGATGCGGGCTCCCAAGCTCTGAAGTCGTTCTGTCAGATTTTCGTAGCCACGCTCCACCTGGTACACATTGCTGATACGACTTTCACCACGAGCAGCCATGGCAGCAATAATCATGGCCATACCAGCCCGCACATCGGGAGATACAAGGTTATCTCCATGGAGAGTACAAGCACCAGATACAACGGCACGGTGAGGATCACACAGGGTAATGCGGGCACCCATGGAAATCAGCTTATCCACAAAGAACATTCGTGACTCATACATCTTTTCATGTATCAAAACAGTTCCGTCCACTTGGGTGGCCACCACCGTCATGATACTGGTAAGATCTGGTGGGAATCCCGGCCATGGGGAATCATCAATTTTGGGAATCATACCACCAAGATCGGTGTTTACCTGCATAGATTGGGTTTCTGGCACCGTCAGCACATCACCTTCAATGTTCCAGGTAATACCCAGCTTGCCAAATGCCAGCTTAATGGGACGCATATCCTTGGGATTCACCCCCTTGATGGTAATACTTCCACGAGTAGCTGCTGCAAGCCCAATAAATGAACCCACCTCCATGAAGTCAGGCCCAATACGATAGGTACAACCGTGCAGCTCTGAAACACCATCAATTTCCAGAATGTTGCTTCCTACACCAGAAATTTTTGCACCCATGGCGTTGAGCATCTTGCACAAATCCTGGATGTGAGGTTCGCTGGCGGCATTAGTGATGGTGGTGTGACCTTCTGCCAATACAGCGGCCATAACAGCATTTTCTGTGGCAGTTACCGAAGCTTCATCAAGGAAGATGTCTGCCCCTGCCAGCTTGTTTGTGCTGAAGGTAAATTGTCCGTTAATGGAAACCCGTGCTCCCAGCTCAGTGAGAGCCAAAAAGTGGGTGTCCAGCCGCCGCCGCCCGATAACGTCTCCACCAGGAGGTGGCAAATTCACCTTTCCCATTCGAGCAACAAGAGGACCTGCAAAAAGGATGGAAGCACGGAGCTTTTGGGCCAGTTCCTGGGGAATTTCTGTTCCCAGTCCTGCACCAGCACAAATCTCACAGCTATTTTCAGACAACTTCTTTACAGATGCACCGAGAGCCTGCAAAATCTCAATCATTACGCCTGTATCCTTGATATTGGGAATATTCTCAAGGATAACAGGTTCGCTGGTGAGCAGGGTGGCAGCCAAACAGGGTAAAGCGGCATTCTTGTTACCGCTAGCAGTAATGGTTCCCTTAATAGGGAAGCCACCCTCAATCAGATAACTATACATTGTATTCATTAATCCCCTCCCACGGGTATTTCTTTATTTATCGGCTTGTAATGATACAAGGTTAAGCAGTGTAAGAACACCGTAAGCCATCTGAGACAGAGAAGCCCACTCCATGCGGGAATGGAAATTGTGTCCACCTGTAAAAATATTTGGACAAGGAATTCCCATTTCTGTAAGACGAGAACCATCTGTACCACCACGAATGGGACGGAAAATAGGCTCAATTCCAGCCATTTTCACAGCCTTTACCAAGTTTTCCATAATGTGAGGCTGCTGATCCAGCTTTGCCTTCATATTCAAATACTGAAAATTGTGATTTACCTCTACAGAAGAACCTGCATACTTAGCCACCACAGCCTTTGCAAGAATTTCTACGGTCTCCTTGCGGCGTTCCATGGAAGCAGCATCAAAGTCTCGCAGATAAATGCTTACCTTAGATTCTTCGATATGACCACTCATATCCATGGGACAGTAGAAGCCCTGGTAGTTGTCAGTGGTTTCAGGTGCTTCGTGGCGAGGAAGCAGTGAAAGGAAGTCTGCCATCATGGACACGGCATTTACCATGTCGGGACGAGCATACCCAGTGTGCTTTGCCTTTCCAGTAAATACAACATCGCTTCGCCAGGCATTGAAGCATTCATCTTCAATCTCGCCACCAGTGCTGCCGTCAAAGGTGTAGCACTGCTTAGCGGTGAGCCATTCAATAGGAACAAAGTCCATGCCGTGACCTGTTTCCTCATCGGGAGAAAAGATAATTTCGATGGTGCCGTGGGGCAGCTTCTTTTGGATAATTTCCTGTAAGCCAGTCATGATGATGGCGATTCCAGCCTTATCGTCGGAGCCGAGCAAGGTGGTTCCGTCACTGGTGATGATGGTGTCACCCACCACCTGCTGCAGCTTTGTATCAACGGCAGGATCCAGGGTTGCACCACCCTTCAGCTGGATGGGATTACCGTCGTAATTCTGCACCACCTGGGGCTGCACGTTTTCACCAGAAACCTCAGAAGAGGTATCCATGTGGGCAATAAATCCTACAGCAGGAACTGCTTCCATACCAGCAGTGGCAGGAAGTCTGGCACAAACGTAACAATGCTCACTGATAGAAACATCGGTAATGCCAAGCTCCTGCAACTCCTGCACCATGCTTTTGGCAAAGTCCCATTGTCTGTCGGTAGAGGGAACGATTCCCTGGTCTGCACGGTCAGGGTCACTGGTGGTCCACTGCCGAGTATATCGCAAAAATCGCTCTAAGAGCCCATTGGTAAAGTCTTTGGAAAGAATTTCATACTTCATGGAGGCAGTATAGCATAGGTAAATTGAAAGTAAAAGGGGCAACAGGGAAACCCTAATCAGCCTCGCACTTCGCTACGCTCACAGTTCGGCTGCTCAGGGGACCTCCCTGTTGCCCCAACGCTTTCGTTCATCGGCTATACTGCTGAACGAAAAGGGAATTGAGAAAGGAATGACTTATTTTTCACTCAAAATTCTTTTTAAGTTCATCAAAACTAACCTTTCCGTAAATTGAACCGCATACCATGCAATTTCGCATTTTAACGGTAGGTGCATTCACATCTCCACCATAAACAACTCGACCATTACTAATTTCGAGGAATTTTGCATAGGTAGAACCTTCCACGAGCACATTAGTATCCACAATAACTTGACGATCAAGTTCTGCTGAGCAACTACCACTGCACTTTCCATAGCGACAACAGAGGCAGTAACATCTCTTACATTTGAATTAACATAATCTGAATCGGCTACACTAGACTAGACAAAAAAATTAAGGGGTCGCAAAATGGCAGGACAAAAACGTTTCAAATCGAAGTAAAACGTTTCATCAGGCAGGAATATTACATTGCTATGTCAGATGAAACGCAGCAGGCAGAATCAGACAACGGCTGTACATTTATCAAAGCCATATGTCCCGTCTGCGCCATCTGCTACCTGTGCGATATTTCGGCAAAAGACCGCACATATATAAACTAGTACACCAAAACCCAGCTGAAATCAGGCGACTTTTGCATTCAGCAAAGCACATTGTGCATACCTTTTTGGCTGCGTTTTTAAAATTTAGGAGCAAGACCGTTGCAGTCAGACATGCCGGAAGCTGCCATCGCATACGCATGTCATTCTTCTGTAAGTTCTTTGAATACGGCAGTCATGCTTTCAAGCATGTTAGACACGCCGCGGTGATGCAGATAAACCGCATTGTCCGCTCCATATGTAACCTGGCATTTGTAAAGCCGTGAGTTTCTAAGCAGCTTCATGTTTGAGTCTCCCATGTTGGAGTCGCCTATCCAGACATACGAAATTTTCCCGGACGAGTCCGTTTCGTAGCCCCACACGTTCACAATATGCTTTCCTCTGAAAGACGGAAACCGTGCATCATAATATGTGATTGCCGCGGTCCCGTGGCTTTTGTATATCCACGCCATCCGCTTGCAAAAGGCATCAAATGCGTTGTCCGCGCCGAAAGTGTACACATACCGCAGGCTGTCTGTCTGCTTCGTTCCTGTTTTATCGGTAAAATAGTCGTACAGCGGCTGTGTTTCGTCTCCGCCGCTGCCGTTGTTATATTTTCTCAAAAACATATTGTATACGGAGCTTTCCATATATCCTGTTGTGTAGTCGCCGTTGAGTTTATAGCTTGTAGATCCCTGGTTTGCTTTCTCCCACCAGTGTACAAGGTTTGCCGCAGCGGCTCCGTAGCAAAAGTTCGCGTCAGAGCGTTTTTCGGTGTGCTCATCAAGTGTGAGTGCGTAAGCAGTTTTAAGCACATTAAAAAAGCCTGAGCCTTCATCCTCAACCCAAATGTCTCCAAGCCCTGTAGGCACATTCACTCCGTCTGCCCACACGGAGGCGTTCGGTTCTAGAGCCTGCTTCATCCAGACCGGATCTTTTCTCGTTTCTTCTTCGACTTCCACTTCCGCTTCCGCCTGCTTTTTTTCCGTAACTGTTACAGGTATAGTATACGTAGAACCGTTATAGAAAATAATCAGATCGTCGTCTCCTGACTTCTGGCCTATAACGGCATTGTCTGAAACATAAAACGCCCGAGCATTAGGATTGTTCGCTGTCCAGCCACGGACAGAAAAAGCGTGCCGCTCTCCGACTGCAATTGTAATAGACGGTATGTTGAATTCAGCAGGCACATTTTCAGCTGCAGCACTGTTGTCTGCCCCTGCAGGATTTCCAGTTCCGCCGCCGTATGCGTTTTCACTATGTCCTGCACTGCTGTCTGCCTGAACCGAACCTGACAGGCCGACGTTGCTGCATCCGGCAGCAAAATTCAGCAGCACGACGCATAACGCAATAGTAGTCAGCCAGTTTATTTTCTTCATAAAAATACATCCTCCTGTTTTAGAATATTTTAAGTTTTTACATAATCAGATTTATTTAAGCAATCTTATCTATTGCCAGCTAAATGTATATTAGCCTGCAAATAAAGGGCTGTCAAGCGATCCTGCGTCTGATGTCAGGGCAAACGCAGGTAAAAATTTTTTTGTTTTAAATCTCTAAACTACTTGAATTGGCTGCACCATAGAACAAGAGAATTCCACCTACGAAATCCTCTATCACCAGGCTGACTTGGCCTTGTATCAGGTGAAGAAAAACGGCAAGAATAACTTTACCTTCTATTCTCCTGAGTTGGGGAAGATACACCGAAAAGCTCATAAGAAAGACAGAGGCTTCTCTTGCGAGAAGCCTCTTTATTTAGCAGGGACAGGACTTGAACCTGCGACCTCCGGGTTATGAGCCCGACGAGCTGCCAACTGCTCTACCCTGCGTCGTAATGTTCCATTATAATATCACGGAAGAAAAAAACTGTCAAGGGTTAGAATAGAAATTTTATGAAAAACAATGCAAGGAATGGAAAACTTTACTATCGGTTGAAAATGGAAAGCTAGCGTAGCTCTACAGCAGTAACCTTGAACCGTTGGCACAGGTCTTGGGCAAGCTTTTCAAAGTCTACAGACTTGGGAATGCGGGCCTCGTAGCTCACTTTCAACACATTGTCCACCAAGCTAGCATTGTTCAAGTTTGTAACGATGACGCCGTACTTTGCTGCTAACGGCTTTAAATCCTTCAAAGTAGGTTGATTTTCAGTGCAAGTAAGATACAGAACCTTCAATTCCTCTGCAGGAAAAAAATGTTCTTCCAAAAACTCAATCAAAATCAAGGCTACTAAGGAAAATATCAACGCAACAAATGCAGGAAACAAAAATCCTGCACCAATGGACAAGCCTAAAGCCGCACCAGTCCAAATAATGGTTGCAGAGGTAAGGCCCTTCACGTTAAAGCCTTCCCGAAGGATGGCACCTCCTCCCAAAAATCCAATGCCAGACACCACTTGGGCTGCCAAACGGGCTGGATCTCCACTGCCAGCAAACAGCACTCGTGATAGATAGATGGAAAGCAACATGATAACGCAGGAGGAAACACAGATAAGAACCAGGGTTCTGATTCCCACAAAGCGCATTCTGAACTTTCGCTCCAAGCCCATAATACAGCCAGCCAAAAAGCTGAGAAAAATTCTCACAAAACAAATCTCCCAAGACAGGGCTGTACCAACAAGCTCAGAAAAAAACATATCCATGATCCACCCTATTTCTTCTGGAAGGGATTGAAAAAGCTACTTTTTCCCGTTTTAGCACCCATTTTAAACCACTGGGGTCCTTTCTTAGCATCATATTTCCCCAGAATGCTATTGGGAGCATCCAATACTTCAAACAACCAGCTAGCAAACTGATTGTCAGTAGTACCGTAATCAGCCTTGGCAAGGACAATCTTCATGGACTCATCCTGACCAAAGGTTGTTGCCATGGATTCTGCCAAGCCTCTAAAAGCACCTTCAGCCATTCCTGGTAAAACACCTACTGGTTTACTGAAGCCTCCATTGGCCTCATCTCCAGTAGCCTTTTTCAGCACAAAAATAATTGTTCCGCTACCTTTTTTCTTAAAGCGAGCTACAATTTCCCCAACCAAATGGGTGTAGCTAGTAATCATCGTATCAATAGCCTTGGAACAGACGCTGGGAGTCAATTCCTCAAAATCACCTGAATACCAATTTGTATCAAAGATAATCACCGCTTCTTGGAATGCCCCGCAGGCATTTTCCGCTTGAAGAATTACAGAACGAGCAGAAAGGGGAGAATTCCGACTCCATTTTGCAGGATAAATATTTTCTGAGATACAGCCATCTTCACGGTCTTCAGGCATGGTAGCAACAGTAATAACAGCAGCTCTATTATATTTTGTTGCTGCAATGGCAAACTCACTGCCATCAGGATATTCCTTTCCAGCAAACAGAACACATCTTTCCATAGTTATTTTCTCCAAACTACCGTGCTATTGTAGCCACCAAGGAAGGCACTGCAATAAAGTTACCAATAACACCGCCCAAGGATGAGAAGAAGAATACCAGCAATACCCGCAGGATTCTATTCTTGTAAAATCCCTTGAAGGAGGTGGCATCATCAGAAAGTCGCTCCATGTCCTCCACCTTGGGTTTGTTTATCCAAGCCTGAACCAGTCCAGTAAACAAGCCCACCGCCACCACAGGATTCAAGGTAGCCAAGGGAGCACCTACAAAGCCAGCTATCACAGTGATAATATGGCCTCCTGCCAGCAATGTTCCCAATGCAGCCAGAGAACCATTCCACAAAATCCACTGTACCAGCATATCCAAAGAAGCCTTTGCTCCACCTGTAAAGAAGCCAGCAGCAATCAGGCCCACAATCAAAATGGGGAATACCAACCCCAGCACCTTGCTACCAATTCCAGCAGGAGGCAGCTGAGAAATATCAGTGGTGTCGGAGGAAGCTGTTCCAGCAGCCAATGCCTCCAAATAGCGGACAACACCAGGCAAATGACCAGCCCCCAAAACTGCAACGGTCTTTTTTGCTGGTTCTCCATTCACTTGAGCTTCCCAAATATGGCTAGCCAAGTAGCGGTCTCGCTCGTCAATGAGAACAGCCTTTACCGCTGGCAGATATTCTGCAATCTCATTCATCATGGAGTCCATTTCACTTTCATTTTTAAGCTTTTCAATTTCCTCAGCAGAAATCTCGGACTTTTCAAAGGCACTGGAAAGCAACACCGCCAGTAGCTTGCATTTTCCCCACAAGGAATTTTTTGCCCAAGCCCGTTTCAGTGTCATTTGGATGGGACGGTCTACCATCACCGCAGGAATATTCAACTCCTCTGCTACGGCAATAGCAGCCTTCATTTCCTCTCCAGGCTTTACCCCCACATCAGCTCCCATCCGCTTCTGAAATGAGGAAAGAATCAAATTGGCCATCAACACAAAGCCCTGACCATTTTTAAGCACCTTGACGATATCCAGATTTTTCCAAGCCTCAGGATTTTTCATGGAAGCATAGCGTTGCTCATCAAGCTCAATGGCCACACAATCGGGCTGTTCCTGCCGAATGGAGGTGGTAACTTGTACAATGCTTTCCTGGGAAATATGGGCTGTTCCCAAAAGTATAAATTCCCGCCCCTGCAACATAAGGCGTTTTTCTGTCTGGCTCATCAAGGCTCCTTCTTATTTCATGCTTTCGCCAACAGCCCACTCTGCAAGTCGGTATTCAAAGAACATGGGGCTGTTAAGGGCAAGGACGTCAGTATAATACTTTTTTGACTGAACGTCATTACCATGAATTTCGTTAAACAGACCGTAATAATACATCATCTTTCCTTTGAGATTCTTATTAGATTCATTGGCAATCTTTTGAGCTACCCGCTGATCTGCCAATCCATCGTAATAAAGCCGAAGCATCACATATTCAAGGCTATCTGTAGGGCGATTCTTCATCACCTTGGTCAAGAAGGTCTTGCAATCCTTTGTATTGTTTTCCTTCAAATAAGTAGCTGCAATCATCAGCGGATAGGAAATATTGTCAGAATAGGCAGTATATGCTTTTTGAAAGGCTGCCCGTGCCTCAGCATAATTCTTCTTGTTCCAAGCCAGCATTCCAATGGATTCATAGGCAAAGTAATACTTAGGATTATACTGAACCACCTTGCGATACATTTCCAGAGATTCATCAAGGCGATTTTGCTCATCGTACAAGCCTGCAAGATAAGCATAGCCCAAGAAATAATCAGGCTTCAAGTCCTTTGCCTTTATCCAGGCAGCCTCAGCCTCCTGAAATTTTCCCTGATACCGCAAATACTGGCCGTAGTCCAGCCAATAATCAAGGATATCATCATCAATGGCAATGGCCTTTTCGATATTCTTTGTGGCAGAATAATAGTTCTCATCTGCAGCATCCAGCTTACCCAAGAATGAATAGGCAATGCTATTGTCTGGATCCAGCTCCAGAATCTTGTTAAAGGCACTGCGAGAAGCCCTGTCATCACCATTATAATAGGAAGCCTGACCATAACCAGACAAAGCATCGATATGATTTGGATCCCCTTCCAAGCCCTTACGGTAATACTGACCAGCCAGCTTGTAGTTTCGTCGCAGCATCTGGTCGTCAGCCAATGCCACGTTGGCATCGCTATTGGAGGGATCGTTCTTCAAAAGCTCCTTCAGCTTGGCATTCTTTGCAGTAGAATCACCAGAAGCCTTAGCCAGCATCACAGACAGCATCATTACATCACTATTTTCAGGATGACTTGCAAGGAGCTTGTCAGTAACAGTAGATGCCTCATCCAGTTTGCCGGCAGACACCAGCAGGGAAGCATAAATCAGCTGCATATCCAAGTCATCTTCATACTCTGGAGGAAGCTCCTGAAACAAGGCCAAGGCATCTTCGATGGTGCCTTCATCCAATGTTTTTTGCAGACGCTGGGCAAAATTTACCGTAGTAAAAACTTCTGGCTCCTGCACAGCTGGCTCAGAAATTGAAGGGGCTGATTCTCCAGCCTCTTGAGTTGTAGTAGGTACCTCTGTAGGGGTTGAGCTACAAGAAAAGAATACATATGCGCAAAGCCCAACCAAGGCTGCCCATTTCACAAGTTGTTTGTTCATACTGACTCCATTTTTTCCTTAGGATAGTTGATTTTGTCGCTGTCATTAGCTAAACTAATACAAATGAGTAAACATCCTATCCGAAAGTTTATTGGACTGAGTGTCCTTTATAGCCTTATTATTCTCGGCATTTTTCTCCTCCAATTTAGAAGTGAAACAGCTGTATCACAATCATTTGGTGGATTACGACTCCAGTTGGTAGAAACCCAAGCTGAGTCCCAGCAAAAAAAGCTGAAAAATACCTTCCAATCCACATACAAGGGGTTGAATCTTTTTGCCGACGAGCAGAATCCTGCCATCATCACCAAAGCAGATGGAACAATCCAGGAAATCAAGCTGCAAAGCTGGCAGCAATTGGATGACTCAAATTTTATCCTGAACTTTGACCAAGACATTGCACTACAGTTTTCCGTTCGGGGAGATGGAACCCATGACTTCCTTTCCCTAGAAGCCCAGCTACCAGAAGACATTGAGAGTATTGCCTTGTCATATAAACCCACCAGCGGCTATTTTGTTACAGAACAAACTGCACGGAGAGTCATTATCAGCTCAAAAAACCAGCAGTACGAAATTTCTGCAGCAGAAATCACCCCTGGCTATTTGGTGCTTAACGACAAGGAACAGTTTGCCACCTACAGCATGTTTGCCCCCCTCAATGCCTTTGAGTTCTCCATGACCACAGCCCTGCCCCTGTCTGCTGAAACAACCTTTACAGAAACCATCAATAAGTTCAAGGGAGATTTTATCCAGCTGGCAGCCCAGTCCTTGTCAGACTCATCCACTGAGCAGCTAGTAGTGGCTTACGTTGCCGCCATGGCAGAAAATCGCCAGTATAAGGAAGCCATCAACAAGATTCCCTCTAGCCTCAAAACTGGTAGCCGCAGAACCTATCTGTCTGCCCCCTACTTCAATACTCTTGTGTCCATGAACGCCAGCTTGGTACGTCACATGGAAAACAGAGCCAGCATGATTTCCTATGCCCTGCAGCAGGAAAGCCTTGACATCTTCACCATTCAGGATTTGGCAGAAATTCTCTGCACCATGGAAGGAAAGGATGTTGTAAGAGAGCTTTTGGCAATGCCTGCAAACAGTCCCAGCTTCAATCCCACCATTGCCCAGGCAGCAGGTATCATTAACACCTACACCCGGCTCCATTCCTTGGATGCAGTCTTGGCACAAACCCTCCAGCCCGTGTTGGAAAGTTGTCTTGCAACAATTTCTGCAGCCTGCTCCATCGAAAATAATGTTATCCGGCTGGAGGAAAACGAAGCTTCCCTGCCCATCTTGGACTCCATTTCAGTGGGAATGGCCCTTGTTACCTATGGGCAGCTCACTGGAAACATCGATTACAAGGCAACAGGAAACCTGATTGTGAACTCCTATATCACTCCAGAGGTATCCTCCAACCTGTACATCATGACAGAGCTATATCCTATCGTTGTGCCAAACAACCCCTACTATCCTCACATACAGATTATAGCCAACACTGCAAAAACAGGAAATGACAAGCCTGTGTGGGCTTGGACAATCGCCAGGGATATCGGTTATGTAAAGAATTCCAGCGGAGACGTTACCCTTACCATCGACTTCCCCCAGGGAGAGATAAACCACAGCATTATCAACGGAATCAAACCCTTCCGCCGCATCGATATTTATGATATTGCCTTCCGTACGGATCCCAAGTTTGAATCCTACAATTCATCTGGTTATGTGTACAATGCGGAAACTCAGACCATGTTCCTTAAGTCGCTCCACAAAGTACAGAGGGAAACAGTCAAGCTGTATTACAGTGCAGCAAATACCACCACCTCTCAGCCAACAGCCCAAACAGAGGCCACGGCTGAGCCTGTAGTGACAGAAGATACAGTACCAGTTTCTAACTCATGATTTGTGCCACAATAACAGAAAAAATTTTCTTTCTTATACCAATTTTTAGTATTTTATGATATACTGTAGATTGTATAGGAGCGTCTGTGAACAAACGTGATTTTCCAAAAATTCATTTTTATGATCAGGATTTTGTAGATATTTATGATAAGACTTGGGCTTGGATTCAGGACTATTGGATTCTGCCCAAGACTGGAGAAAATAGTACTGATGGGTACTTTATTCATCCTCAAAATGATACATATATATTAGACCAGCTTGAGTCTATTTTCTCGTCATTCTTTCTCGTTTATTCCAATAGAAATTACCCTGCATATCAGAACATTGATTATTTTTATGCACGGCAAGAGGTTGATGGGGCTATCCGTTGGAAATACAATGCCTTGACCGATGCTCCTGTCTCCACAGCAACAAATCCAGAGGGTATTGGAATTCCTCTTTTTGCTTGGGCTGAATTCAACCTGTATCACAAGTCTGGCAACAAAAAGCGAGTTAAAGAAGTCATGCCCATTCTCAAAAAATACATGGAATGGATTGATGCCACCTTCAAGCAGGAAAACGGCTTGTACGCAGTTCCGACAGAAAGTTGTGGTATGTATGACGCTCCACGGGCTGGAACTCATTATCCTGTTGACTTTAACTCCCTGCTAGCAGTAAACGCCATGTACATGGCTGCCTTGGGTGATATTTTGAACGACAAGGACATAAACTTCCAGTACAAGCGGCAGTATTTCTCCCTTAAAACCCGCATCAATTCCATGATGTGGAATGATGACACATCCTTTTATCACGACTTGGACGAAAAGGCAGAGCATTTGCCACAGAAAACCATTGCAGGCTTCTTGCCCTTGCTGGCAGAAATCCCCAATGAGGACAAGGCAACCCAGATGATTGCCCATCTTTCAGATCCTACTATCTTTGGAACAGACCATCCCTTCCCCACCCTTTCTGCTGACAGCCCAGACTTTAGCGAAGCAGGAAACGGTTTCCACGGAAGCGTATACCCACCCTTTAACTTTATGGTTATCAAGGGACTGGAAAAGTACCAGCGCTGGGATACTGCACGAGAATGTGCCATTCGCCATCTGTACTACATGATTGATGCCATGTTCCCCAATAATCCTGACATTAAGGGAGACCTATGGGAAGCATATCTGCCATGTAAAGAAGGAGTTGCCTCCATCGAGGGAGACGAAAATTTCCCACGAAAGCGTTATCTTCCCTATGCAGCCCTGTCTACCATTGCATTGATGATTGAGAACGTTATTGGTCTTGCCATCAGTCTGCCCCGCAAAACCGTTGACTGGATTATTCCCAACTTGGAGATTATGGGTATTGAAAACCTTGCCCTCAAGCGGAACCTTATTACCATTCTGTCCAACAAAAGTCAGCGTGGATGGGAAATCCAGATGGAAAGCGAAAAGCTCTATTACTTTACCATCAATATTTTGGGCCAGAAGAAAAAGACCTTGCCCATACCATCCGGTAAATGTTCAATGCTCATTGACAAGCTCTAGGATATGACAGAAACAAAGGCCGTTATAGAAATTGGTTCCACGGGAATCAGGCTCTTGGTGGTTGAACTGACACAATCAAGTTCAGCCACCCCCCAATGGCACACAGTAGACAAGTCCGAGCTGCCCATTCCTTTGGGCCGCGATGTGTTTACCACGGGAATTGTGTCTCGTGATACCTTGCTTAGCTGTCTACACATCATCTATCGTTTTCAAGAACAGCTAAAGGCATGGTACATTGAGCCAGAAAACATTGCAGTCATTGCCACTAGTGCCCTGCGATTGGCACGGAATCGTGATGCGGTGCTGGACAGAATCATGGTAAAGACTGGATTTCGGGTCAAGGTGATTGACGGCATTGAGCAAAATCGTCTCATGTACCTGGGTGTCTGGGATTCCTTTGCAGACAACCGAGATATAATCGAAAACCATAATGCCATCATTCTGGAAGTTGGTGGTGGTGCCACCGACATCATGCTTATGGCCCAAGGAAAGATTGCCGGTGTACACACCCTTAAATTGGGAACAATCATCATTGAACAGCATTTAAAGTCCATGGCATCTGCCAGAGATACCTACCGATTTCTGGAAGATTATATCCGTGTTATGCGAAGCTCCATGGATCAGGAGCTGAATTTTTCTAACATCACCCAGTTTGTGGCAGTGGGACAGGACGCCCAGATTATTGCAAAAAACTGTGGTGTTCACATTGGTTCCAAGCTATGGCGTATCAGTCGGGAGCAATTTTCAGCCTTTACCGATGAGGTGCAATCCTATTCAGCAGAGGAATGCGTGCTGAAATTCAAGATTTCCTACAACGAAGCCCAAACCTTTGCTATTTCCCTCATGACCTACAAGTTCTTCCTGCAGTTTACCCAGGCGGACTACATTCTTGTTCCCAACACAAACACTCGTGAAGGTTTGATTCTCAGCGTAATTCAGCAACCAAACCAAGAGCTGCAAGAAAATTTCTTGAGCCAGATTGCAGCCTCTGCCTGGAACTTGGCCCGTCGCTACAAAACCGACGAGCAGCACGCTGATTCCGTTCGAATCATTGCATTGAAGCTCTTTGACGGATTAAAGGATGAGCTGGGCTTGGCTCCAGAAGGAAGAATCATTCTGGAGGTGGCAGCCATTCTCCACGACATTGGTGTGTTCATCGGGGTGGACGACCATCACCTTCACAGCAGCTACATCATCAATCATTCCGACATTTTTGGCTTGAGCCGAGATCAGCTGGACATGATTTCTCAAATCTCCTACGGACATCGGGGAAAAACCTCCTCTCGTGATTTACCCCACTTTGCAAAACAGGATAGAGAAACACGAATGACCATTCTCAAGCTCACGGCCTTGCTGCGGATTGCAGATGCCCTTGACCGTGGACATGGAAAAAAAATCCAAGACTTTACCATCCAGTTTCATTCCGATACACTTATTATTAGGTGTGCAGGAACTCATTCACTGGCTCTGGAGCAGCGAGCCCTGGAGGAAAAGTCAAACCTATTTGAAGCCGTCTTTGGCTACAAGGTTATTCTGAGCTAGAACGGTAGATCACAAAAGATTTTTTTCAGAGAGATTAAGATTATGGCAGAGGAAGCAGCATTATTTTTTAATCGGGAACTTTCTTGGATTGAATTCAACAATCGGGTTTTGTACGAGGCATGTCGTGAAGATATTCCCCTCATGGAACGACTAAAGTTCTTGGCCATTGTGTCCTCCAACTTTGACGAATTCTTTATGGTTCGAGTGGCAGGACTTAAGCGGCAAATGCGTCATAATCCTGAGCAGCGCGATTTAGCGGGACTTACCCCAAAGGAGCAGCTGGAAAAAATTGCCACTCGTGCCCACCAAGTTATTGGACTGCAATACAAAACCCTAATGGAACAGGTGCTACCCCAGCTGGCAGAAAAGGGCATTCAATATGTTCCTGCAAAAAATTATACTCCACGACAGCAAGCCTTTACCAAGACAAAGTTCATTCAGGAGATTTTTCCCCTGCTTACCCCCATCCGCACCGATGGACGCTGCTTTCCTCATGTATCCAATTTGATGCTCCATGGAGCCTTTGCCTTGGAGCATATTTCCAAAAACGAAGGAAAGAAAAATCCCTTGGCTCCAACAACAGAGGACATTCCTGTGGCACTGGTGCAGATTCCAGCCAGCATTCCACGAATTGTTGCCCTGCCTTCCGAGGAAGGAGAGAAGATTGTCCTACAGTTTACCCTGCTGGATGACATCATCTATGAATATGCCACATTCCTGTTTCCCGGCTATAAAGTTACCGAGGGAATGCTATTCAAGGTGACGCGGGATGCGGACTTTGCGGTGGATGAGGATGAATCCATCGATTTGTCCGAGGCCATGGAAGCTGTTTTGGAAAAGCGACAATCCTCGCTACCAGTGCGGCTGCTTTGTACCAGAACTACTAGCTATCTGAAGAATTTTCTCCAGAAAAAGCTGGATCTTCAGGAGCAGGATGTGTACATGGTGGAAGGCCCTATTGATCCTTCTACCTTGCTGGCATTGACGGAGTGGCCCCAGGCAATTCCCCTGTCCTATGAAAAATGGGAGCATTACTATCCAGCCCAGCTAGAAAAGGGCCAGCCTTTATGGGATACTTTAAAGCAGCGGGACGTGCTGATTCATGTTCCCTTTGAATCCTATGACCCAGTGGTGTCCTTTTTGAATGATGCAGCTGATGATCCCAATACACTGGCCATAAAAATGACCCTGTACCGAACCAGCGGCAACTCTCCCATTATTCGGGCCTTGGAACGGGCTGCAAAGAAGGGAAAGCACGTTACGGTGTTTGTGGAGTTAAAAGCCCGCTTTGATGAACGACAGAATCTTTCTTGGGCAAACCAGCTGGAAAAGGCTGGTGTCATTGTGGTGCAGGGGATTGTTCACCTGAAGGTTCACGGAAAGCTGTTGCTGGTGGTGCGAAAGGAAGAAACAGGATTGCACCGTTATGTTCACTTAGCTACTGGAAACTACAACGATAAGACGGCAAAGCTCTACGTGGACATGAGCCTATTTACCACCAACCAAGAAATTGCCAACGATGCCACACTGTTCTTTAACATGATTTCTGGCTACTCCATGATTTTGCCTATGGAACGGATGCTGATGGCACCAATCACCTTAAAAGACCGACTGCTGGAACTGATTGAACAGGAAATCCGCCTTTCCACAGAAAGCGTTCCTGGTCTGATTATAGCCAAAATGAACAGCTTGGGAGACGAGCAGATTATTCAAAAGCTCTATGAGGCGAGCCGAAAAGGTGTGCGGATATTGCTGAATGTGCGAGGAATCTGTATGCTGGTGCCTGGCGTACCGGGCCAAAGCGAAAACATCCAGGTGGTGAGCATCATTGACCGCTACTTGGAGCATACGAGAATTTTCTTTTTCCAGAACGGTGGCGACCAGGAGCTGTACCTTTCCAGTGCAGACTGGATGCCCCGAAATATGGAGCGGCGGGTGGAGCTTATGTTCCCTGTGCTGCAGGAAGATATTTTTAAAGATGTGAAGCAGATTCTCAATATGTATTTTGAGGATACAAGCCACGCACATCAGCTACAAAAGGATGGAAGCTGGATTCCAGTAATACCCAGACTAGGCCAGCAGCCAGTACGGGTACAAGAAAAATTACAATTACAATATAAACAGCGGGCAGAAACTTGCAGTACCGCCGTTCCCATTGAATTTGTTGTGCGACGGCGAAAAGAGAAGGAGAAATGATGATTTTCGGAATGACAGTGATGGAGCTTATTGGCCAGATTTTTGGGCTTATTGCAGTGGCAATTTCCTTTGTGGCGTACCAAATGCCCACCCAAAAGAAAATTCTTTTTATGAATCTCTTGGTAACAGTGGCTATACTCTTGAACTATGCCTTTATTGGAGCCACCACTGGTATGATTTTGAACGTGGTTTGTGTTATCAGGAACCTTATTTTTATGAATCGGGACAAGAAGATTTTTTCCTACAAGTTTTATCCCTATCTTTTGATGGTAATTATTGGAGGATTGAGTCTGTGTACCAGCGAGGGAACCTACTCAATCCTCATTACCATTGGATTGATTATCAATACCTTTGCCCTGTCCTTGACTAATCCCCAAGCCACCCGCTACTGTATGGCAATTTCATGCAGCTTTATCTTTGCCTACAACGTCTTTGTATTTTCCATTGGCGGCATGATGAACGAAGCGGTGGCCATCACCTCATCGGTGCTGGGAATAATCCGACACAGAAAGACTACTGCTCCTTCAGCTTAATCTTTAAAACTGTATCCACAGGGTCTGGCAAGGGATAGGTGAATACAGGGTCTTGTCCAAAGGAAACAAAGCTTACATCCTTATACAGGGCAGTATTCCAGCCATAGCCAGACCGCACTTGGCTTCCGTTAGCAAGGTAATGCACAGACTCCAGCTTTTCTGGGGGAATGCCAGTAAGCGGCAAGGCTCCCAGTGGAGTTTCTTGCACATGGGCATAGATGGTGTCGCCCTTTTGGGTATAGCGGCCCCATTCAGGTTTTGGCAGAGAACAGATACCACAACCATACACGCTTTCGCTGTTCAAATCCATCCAGTGGCCAATTTCCTTCAGAATTGCTACACTTTGGGGAGGAATATTTCCTCTGGCATCAGGCCCCACGTTCATCATCATGTTGCCACCCTTGCTGACACATTCCACCAGCTTGCGAATAATCATGGAAGCAGGCTTGTAATCGTAGTCAAAGTTGCAGTAGCCCCAGTGATTATTCATGGTGGCACAGAGCTCCCAGGGAACCTGATTTCCAGCTTCATCGAGAACACCAGTTGGTGGCAACAGCTGTTCAGGACTTACAAAGTCCCCACTAAAGATAGAAGGCTCAGCAGTGAGGATACTACCGTGCTTGTCGCCATTACCCTCCAGTCGGTTGTCGATAATCACGTTGGGCTGGTACTGACGCACCATCTTGATAAGCTCTGTAGCCCGCCATTTTTCTCCAGTCATATCGCCGTATGCAAAGTCGAACCAGAGAATATCTAGCTGCCCGTAGTTTGTAACTAATTCGCGAACCTGATTGTGCATAAAATCCAAGTAGCGGTCAAAATCGATGCTTTCATCCTTGAAGGCTTCATTATTCCGCATGGGATGGTACAAGTCGCCGTATTTAGGATAGTCGGGATGGTGCCAGTCGATGATGGAAAAATAAAGCCCAGCTTTAATGCCTTCTGCACGGCAAGCATCCACGAATTCCCGCACTAAATCTCTGCCAGCCTTTGTGTTGGTACATTTATAGTCGGTGTAGGCTGAATCAAAGAGACAGAATCCGTCGTGGTGCTTTGCGGTAAGCACTGCGTATTTCATGCCAGCAGCCTTTGCCAAGCGCACCCATTCCCGGGGATTGTAGTCCACAGGGTCAAAGTCACGGAAATACGGTTCATAGTCCTGAATAGAAAGCTCCTCGTGGGAACGCACCCATTCACCACGGGCAGGAATGGCGTACAGCCCCCAGTGAATGAACATGCCAAATCGAGCCTCTCTAAACCATTGGGTTCGCTGCCAAATCTCTTGATTCATACTATCTCCTTAAGAATTCATCCATGATTACAAGCTTACCACCTGCAAGGCGGCTTTCTTCTGCAGCCAAGGCTACAAGATGGCTTTCCACCGCCTGAATAGCATTGCTGCAATTCTTTCCTGTACCTCCAGCTCCACCAAGCTTTTCTGTTACCGCTTCTACAAAGGTTCGCATCAGCAGGGTATCGCTACCGCTATGGCCTGTAGGCGGAACGCGAAGATTAAATTCCGTTACGTTGCCAGAGGTAAAGTCCGTCAGTACCACCTTGTTTTCTTCCATACAACCTGTGATTTGTCCACGGCTTCCCTGCAAGGTAATGTTTCGCTGACAATGCTCGGTAAAGGCACTCATGGTGAGGCTCACGGTAATGTCGTCCTCAAAGAGCATGTTTACAATCTGGTGATCCACTACATTGTTGTCGCAGCGGTACACACAGCGACCGTAGGGTCCCTTTGCAAGAGCCTTGAGAAGGGCTTCATCGGTGTCTTCAATAGCCACCACTCGACGCAGGTTTCCAGAGGGAGCCTGGGGATTTTCCAGATAGAAGCGAGGAGCATAGAAGGGACAGGTATCACGATGGGAACAGCCTTCAAGACAATGGCTGGGGCTGTTGGCAGGAGCATTTTCCTCCTTAAACAGCTTTAGGCTACCAAAGCTAGAAACTGCCTTACAGGGTTTTCCCACCAGCCACAAAAGAATATCAAAGTCATGACAGCATTTTGCAAGAATCATGGGGCAGGATTCTTCTGTGTTTCGCCAGTTGCCCCGCACAAAGCTATGAGCTGCATGCCACCAGCCCACACTTTCCATGTGCTGAATGTTCACCAAGTCGCCGATTGCACCTTGCTCCACCAGCTCCTTGATTTTGGAAAAGAAGGCAGAATATCGCAGCACGTGGGCTACGCTAATAACACCTGTATATTTTTGAGCCAAATCACGAATTGCCAAAAGCTCCTGTTTGTCTGGAGTTATGGGTTTTTCTATGAGAATCTCATAGCCTAATTCCACTGCCTTCAGCAAAGGCTCGTAGTGCATTCGGTCTTGGGTACAGATAAAGATACAATCTGCCTGCTTTGGCAAAGCCAAAAGCTTTTCCCAGTGATCAAAGCTTTTTTCAGCAGGGATATTATGAAGACGACAAAATTCCTCTCGTCTATCCTGCCGAGGCTCCGCCACCGCCACAAATTCCAGCTCATTGGGAAAGGAGCGTGCATACTCTGCATAGGCATCGGTTCCTCTGTGGCCAGCACCAAGTAAAATTGCTGTAAGCTTTTTCATCCTTCCTCCTAGCCCTTAACAGCACCGCCAGACAAGGCTTCGATAAAGAATTTGCTGAAGATACAATAAAGGATGATTGGTGGCAAAATGATTACAACAATGGCAGAGAACAATCCGTTGTAATTGGTTCGGAAGGAGTTCGTAAAGGTAGAAAGCAGAGCTGGTACTGGCAACTTTTCTCTGGTAACAATAACCAATGATGCCCAGTAGAACTCATTCCAGTTGTTAAAGAAGGCAAGGATTGCAGCAGTCATAATTCCAGGACGAGCCATGGGGAAGATAATCTTGGCCCAAGTTTGAGCATAACCGCACCCATCGATACGAGCGGCATCCTCCATGTCACGAGGAACGTTGCCGTAGTAGTTCTTGATGATAAAAAAGCTGGTGGCAACACCGCTACAGGCGTAAATCAAAATCAAGGCAGCCCGTGTGTCGTGAAGTCCCAAGCGGTTAATCAAGTTGTATACC
This sequence comes from Treponema sp., assembly GCA_016294105.1. GTDB lineage: Bacteria > Spirochaetota > Spirochaetia > Treponematales > Treponemataceae > Treponema_F. Next base: position 48,874 of record JAEDCN010000004.1, on the reverse strand, counting down.
GGATAGGTCAAGGCTGTAGCGGGAATAAACATGGTGCTGTACAGCATAATGCTTACCAAGGATTTTCCTGGAAAATCCATACGAGCCACAACGTAGGCAGACATGGAAATCATGAGAATACTCAGTACTACAGAAACTCCAGCAATAAACATACTGTTGCCGAAATATTGCATTACATTTAAGTCTCGGAAGGTAGAAATATATCCCTGCAGATAGATTGATTCTGGCAGCATAAAGCCAGGGCGAGCCTGTGGATCAACCTTCAAGCTGGAAAGAATGAGCCAGACGATGGGGCCCAAGGCTACCAGCAACACAAAAAAGATAATGATGTAATTGTAAAAGTTAGCGAATCTATTTTTGATAATCATATTATGCTCCTTCTTTTTTTCTGGAATGAAATGCTATACAGCAACCGTACTAAAAGGATAATCACCAAACCAGCCAAAATCTGGATGGTTGCCACAGCGTTGGCTCGCCCAAACTGGGTTCGTGGGCTGGTAATAGCTAATTCTCGGATAACATAGCTGATACTGTAGGTACCGGCAGCACCCTTGGTTAAGAAATATACCTCGTTGTACAAAAGGAAGCCTGCAGTGGAACAGAGAATAGAAACGGTTCTCAATGTGTCCTTAATCATGGGCAGGGTGATGTACCAGTCTAGCTTGATTCCCGTAACCCCATCAATAATGGCTGCTTCCCGAACCTCCTCAGGAATAGCCTTAATGTTTCCAAGAATCATCAAGGTGGTGGTTCCAGTAAAGAAGATGTAAGCACCAGTCATAGCCCAGAAAGCGGGACCTTTCAGCAGCAGAATATTTTCATTGAAGCCCTGGTCAAAAAGGGCAATGATGGGATTTATCAAGCCATACAAGGGGCTATACACCTGCAGGAAGATCATACCCATGGCGGCAGAAGAAATCATGTTGGGCACAACAAAGATATTTCTCACCACATTGATTCCACGAATTGGTTGAGCCAGTGTCATGGCCACCAAGGTTGCCACAGGAACCTGCAGAAACACTGCCAAGGCTGCCCAGGAGAAAGAGTTTTTCAAAGCTTCCCAAAAGTAGGGATAGGTCTGGAAAAGATACTTGTAGTTGTTCCACATATCTTTGAAGCCAAAGAACTCAGGATTAGCCACATTGGTATAGTCCCACTTACAGAATGAAGTGGCAAAAACGGTGATAATGGGATACAAGTAATAGACACAAAAGGAAATAATAGTGGGAGCAAGAAAGGCAAGAATAAAGCCTGTCCGTTTCCAATCCTTGTGACGGGATAAACCACTTTTATTGGCAGCCATAAAAAACTCCTCGTTGGATAAAAGAAAGGGAAGCCCTTTGTGCCCTTACGAGCATTCAGGCCTCCCTCTCAAAATCTAGTGTGAACTTTAGCTGATGAGAGCAGTCAATTCCTGCTTCAGCTGGTTAAAGCGCTGGTTGATGTCAGTTGCAGAAACTGCACACTCCATGAAGGCGTTGATCAAGGAGTTTACAACATCGTTACCCCAAGAGTAGTACAAGCTCTTTACTACGATCTGGGCATTGTTGATCTGTGAACAAGCATCTGCCAAGAGAGCTGTATTAGGATCAGTTGTCTGTGCTGCCAACTTGTTCAAGTCTACGTTGGAATTACAGGGTGTTGCCTGAACCAATGTGAAGATCTTCTCCTGAACTTCTGGGCTTACCATGTAGGCCAAGAAATCAAGAGCAACCTTCTTCTTTGCTTCGCTCATCTTGTTAGAGATGGTGATTCCGTATCCAGCAGAAGAGATAGAAACATTTCCAGGATAGATAGCAGGCTTCAGTGTTCCAATCATGTCCTTGGAAACGCTACTTGCATTCCATGCACCGTTGTTCAACACGGCAACCTTTCCAGCAGTGTTGAAGTCAGCCATCAAGTTACCAGTGTCTACAGTTGTGTGAGCAGAACCGTTAGCCTTGTCCATGGCAGCAATAGCCTTAAAGCTGTTTTCGAATTCCTTGGAATTGATAACATCAGTGGTCAGCTCAGAAGCAACAAGCTTGCGTCCGCTTTCAGTCTGAGCCATGTGAGCAGCCAACATCATTACAGAACCCTGTCCAGCAATGTAACCATAGGAACCATCGTTCAAGTTGCGAACAGCTTCCATAGCCTTTGCAAATCCGTCCCAAGTTCCCAAGTCGTTAATGGAAACTCCAGCCTTTCTCAAGATAGCCTCGTTGTACCAAATACCGCGGTTTTCAACCTGGTCGTGAACGGAGTAAACACCACCGTTAACACTGTTCTGTACGTAGTTGATTCCAACAGCAGCCTTCAGGTTGTTGGAGTCGATGTAGGGCTTCAGATCCATTACCAATCCCTGAGAAATAGCAGAGGGAGAAAGGGGGCGACCCAAGTCTACAATGTCGGGGAAGTTTCCACCAGCAATCTGGGCACTTGCCATATCATCACGTGTCTCAAGGGGAATAGCCTTGAACTTTACAGGACCATCTGCGTAGCGTGCAGCAAATTCGTCATAAATGTCCCGCATTGCCTTGGCAGGGGGCCATTCACTTTCTGAGTGGAAAAATCCGTGATAGAATTCTACAACTTCTTCCTTAGCGGCATCTTTCTTTCCGCCTGCAAATACCATGCTGCCAACCAGCAACAGGGCAATAGTACCTAACAAAATCTTTTTCATGATTTCCTCCAGTAGTTAGTAACTCTGGTTTTAATTCTATCATGCCAAAATTTTCAGGTTTGTAAATTTTTTACCAGTTTTTGCACTTTTTTTACTTTTGTGCAGGATTTTACAAAAGTATTCTTGCTTTATCCATCAACAAAGCCATTTCTTTAGCAGAAATTTTCCCCTCCAAAAAGGAAGCGATATTGGCATGAAAGGATTCTATTACAGACTCATGCCACAGAGAATACACCGTTGGCACTTGAACCTGGGCCTTGTAGGCTTCTTCCAAAGCCATTCCCAACAGGGGATGAGCTTCACGAATCAGCTCCACCTTTACCGCTGGATTCAGAGGGACCTGCAAGGTTTCTTCCACAATCCGAGTCTGCACTTCCTCAGAAAGAATATATTTGAGAAAATCAAGGCAAACTGATTGCTGGGTCTGGGATGCCATGGAGCTAATAACATAGCCCTCCGACAAGGACACATAGGAAACAGTCACCCCATTCAAGCCAGGATAAGGACTGTAGCCAATATCCTTCTCTAGGTCAGTACCTGCAAATACCATATTGTCCCACACACCATTGAGGAAAAACACGGATCGTCCATCTACAAAGGCTTGCCGTCCATCGTTTATACCTAACGGAAAATGATCAGGCCAAGAAAACCGACTTAAATCTCGCAAAAGCTCTAAACTTTGAATCATGCCACCATCAAGGTAGCCCTGAGACAGCTGCCGAAGATAAGGCTCCCCACCACGGCTGGCCAACAATGCCATAAAAATAGTGAGGTAGCGCTGCTGATCCAGTGCAAAGGGCATAATCTGCCGCCCCGTCTGTTGGCTCCATTCCACAAGCCTTTGACAAAGTACCATAAAATCATCCCAATCTGTGGGCAAGGATTCCCCTGGTTGCAAAAGCCCCGCTTCCTCCAAGATGCTCCTGTTGTACCACAGGGCCTGTACCTCCAGCACATCGGGAATGGAATACAAGGGCTGATTGTTCTTGATTTGGCTCAACAAGGCTTGAGGAACACTGTTATATAATTCTTGGTCGTTGAGAATATGGGGCGTAAGATTTAAAGCCGTCCCCTTGGCGGTAGCATTGGCAACGTAAATTCCTCGCCCATTGGTACTGATGATGTCTGGCATTCTATCAACAGCCAGCATATCGCAGGCCTTATCTATCACCACAGAAATATCCGGAGCTGAATCCACCACCACCTTTACCTGAGGATGGAGCTGCTGAAAGCCTTCAAAAATATCTCGCATGGCAATATGGTCGGTACCGTTTCCACCCCAGCCATGCATAAACTTTATTTCAACAGGAGGCTCTTGAGCAGGAGCTTTTTTACAGGACACAAGGATTCCTCCAAGCAGCAGGAATCCCAGTACCAACCATGACAAACGAATCGCTTTACCCTTCATTTTTCGCCTCCACTAGTTTGCACAATAGACCAGATTATCAAAAATTGCAACTTCTCCAGTTACTCCCCTCTAGATTCTGTGCTATACTTTTTCAAAGGAGTCTAAAAAAGGATGAAGACCAACCACCCAAAATCTCTACGACTAAAAATCATTATCCTCAACTGCTCCATTATCTTGGGCTCCTTGGTGCTTTTGGTTGCCTTTCTGCTTTTTTCCATGAGCTCCATCATCGGTTCCTATCTTCAGGAGGACATCGACTTTTTCTTGCAGGAAACAGGAACAAATCTAGAAACAAAGACCCTTTTTGCAGAGGACATTGTACTGGATTTACGGCGGAATTCCGTTTTGCTTGATTTTTTGCAAAATCCCAAAACTACTAACGAGGAATATCTACAGGAATTCAAAAAGGTGGTGAACCTGTATTCCGACAAGAACACGGACTTAGTTTCCGCACCTTTTTTAACCTCAGTCTATCTTTTGAATCACCAAGAAGAAATACTTGCAGTCCACTACTACCAAAAACTTTTTAGTCAGGAGCAGGAATTATCTTTGAAGATTGCAAATCTCCACACTCAGTTCAAGGGAAACGGTAGAGACGTGCAATTCTTTTCTGACCAAGACAATATCCACGTTTTTCTCACCCTGTACACCAACTTTATGCAAAACATTGGTACCGTGGCCTTTACTCTTAGCAAGGACACCATTTTCCAGCTGATGAAAACCACAGACCGCTACCAGCAAACCTTTTGGGGATTGTTCAACAAATACAACCAGCCACTGTGCGGCTCTCCCCAGTATCTTGAGCAAAGTAAAAGCAACCAACAGCTGCTTCAAACCATATCCGCTCCTCATGCACTTACCATGAACGGACAAAAATATCGCTACCACACCCAAAACCTACGGCTGGGACTTAAGGTGGTGATTGCAATTCCAGAGAACCAGCTTATGGGATTAATTTTCCAAACCATCCGCTCTTACCTGATTTACGCCGTCATTCTGGGAGTAGCCATTGTAGGCTTGTCTGTCCTGCTGATTCTGAGGCTTACCGTTCCCCTGCGGGAAATCAGAAAGAAGATTACCTTGGTAAAGGAAGGCCAATACAATACCAAGCTACCAGACTACAATAGCCGTGAATTCCAAGAAATTTCCAGCGTCTTTAACCAGATGACAGAGCGAATCAATTACCTGATTACAGAGGTGTACCAGAAAAAGCTTTTGCTACAGGAGGAGGAGCTGAAATTCCTTCAATCCCAGATGAATCCCCACTTTATGTTCAACGTGCTGAACATGATTGCCATCAAAGCTCAGCTAGACAAGAATCACGAAATCCACAAAATGACCACCGCCTTTTCCCGTTTGGTGCAGGCTAGCATCTACCGCAAGGACAAGGAGCTAGTATCGCTGCGGCAGGAGCTGGAATATGTGGAATTCTACCTGTACCTGCAATGTACCCGATACGACGGGAGCCTTTCCTACAAAATCACCTTGGAGGATGATAGCCTGCTGGACTGTCAGGTGCCTAAGCTATGCCTGCAGTTCATTGTAGAAAACGCTGTCGTTCACGGACTGGAGCCTAAAAGTGGCGGTGGTACTGTGGAAATACTGGTGAACCAGCGGCAGGGCTTGCTGGAAATGCAGGTAAAGGATAACGGTATGGGCTTTGGCAGCAAGGCTGGAGCAGAAGGACTGGAAGGAGAGATTCCCCTGCCCTTGGAGCTTCCCACTCACCAAGACCAAGCGGCTCATAGACACAATCGGGTGGGAATCAACAATCTTCATCAGCTGATAAAGCTCTTGTACGGACAGGAATACGGACTTTCTATCTTTAGCCAGTCTGGCAAGGGAACTACCGTCACCATTCTTATACCACAGACAACCACTAACATTCAGGAGGAATTATGTACAAAGTAATAGCCGCCGACGATGAACCCATGGTTCGTAAGGCTTTGGAAAGCCTCATAGACTGGGAAAGCCTGAACTGCCACTTGGACTATGTGGCCTCCAACGGCAAAGAGCTTATTGAGTATGCAGAAAAGAATCAGCCGGATATTGTAGTAACCGACATCAAAATGCCAGAAGCAGACGGCATTGCAGTGGCAAAATATTTTCACGAAAATCACAGTAGCACCAAGGTGATTCTCCTGACTGCCTACGCAGACTTTTCCTATGCAAAGCAGGCCATTAGCTACAATGTGGTGGAATACGTCACAAAAACAGGAGACTTTGAGGATGTGGTGGCGGCAGTCAAAAAATCAATCCAACAGCTGGAGCAAGAACGACAAAAACAAGAAGCACTTCAAACCAGCTCCCAGGTTGCACAGCACTACAACAACCTAGCCCAGCATTACACCCACTTGATTACCCAGCTAAGCCCTAACAGCCAGCAGCTCCAAGAACAGCGGGGCGGCGTGGACTTGGTACTGGAAACAACCCAATACATCAAGCAGCACCTTGATGAAGCCATTACCTTGAACCAAATTGCCGCCTACATTGGAGTGAACGAAAGCTATCTGAGTCGGGTATTCAAAAGCAAGACAGGAACTTCCATTAAGAACAGAATCAATACCATCAAAATGGAAAAGGCAAAGGAGCTTTTGGCCAACACAAACCTAAAGATTTACGAAATAGCCATGCAGCTCGGCTTGGAAAACACCACCTACCTTTCCCGACTTTTCCACCAATACACTGGTACCACTCCCATGGAGTACCGAAATCAAAATATAAAAGCCCCATAAAACTATGGGGCCTGTTCAAAAAACTTATTCTTCTAGGGGCTGCTGAAGCTCTACTGGCACACGATTATTTTGCTTAATCGCCACCTTTACAATCACTGGATGGTTGTAGGTGGTTTTAGTTTCTGGATCCTTGCGCTTTTCAAAGCCGAGATAGCTTACAATATTGCTCTCCTGATCAAAGCTAAAAGGTGGATTTTCAAAATACTTCATGGTGTCAGCAGTGTACTGCAGCACATTCATGTTCAAGGAAGTGGAAACCAGCTTTTCCTCAGCATTGTAGGAATAGTTGTACACAGAAGTATCATTAAAGCTTTCTTCCCAGTAAATGAGTCGATTGTGTACAGGAGAAACAAAAAGCCCATCGCAATGGCGGCGATATTCCAAGCCAGCCAAATGAACATAGCCGGGATTAGTAAAGAACACGCTACCATCTTCATACACGAACATTTCTGTAGAACCGCTTTCCAAGGTGAACTTGAACTTTCCAAAGGTAAAATCCTGGGCTTCTGCAAAAAAACGCAACACCTGTCCACCATCTTTAAAGGCAATGGGACTTCGAGCCTTGGTGAAGTACAGGCAATCGTCCACCGTTACCATGCAAATATCTTCAGGAGAAACAAGGGCCAAGCTTCCGTTGGGATGCAGCTCCATAACAGAGCCTTCCTGAGGATAAATCTTTCCAATAGATGAATCCAAGGGGTCAGATCGGCTGACGGTAAATGACTGAATGGCTCCATTTTCATGGAAATACATGGGATATCCGCTCCGAGCAGCCACAATCCCGGACTTCAGCTTTACTTGACAATCCTCCGCCAACTCCACGGAAGAAGGAATCCAGTTATCATAAAAGGAAATGGGTTTTGCGGCTACCTTGATGCGGCCCACAGAACCAGTTATATCAGTTACGGAGGCCAACTCCATTTCCTCCACAGCACCAGACTCGTAAAAAGATATGGGAGAAGTGGTATAAGCCAATGTTCCCACAGGACTGTCGTATTCACCAGAAGCTGCGGGCTGGAATGACTTTATGCTTCCATTTTCGTAAAAGAATACTTCCTCCACCGCCTCCAAGGCACCAAGTGGCGTATTCAGTATAGCTACTTCCTTCAAGCGAACAGACACAATCTTTCCATTGCTCTGTCGAATTTCTGTAATGCGGGCATCGCTTCCATCTGGCAGCGGTACAGCAAAACTAGAAAGGGCGCAAAGAATCAGCACCAAAAATAGAATCACCTTCTTCATAAAGCCTCCTTTATAACAGCCTAGCAACGTCCGTAGCGGTCTTCAAATCGAATGATATCGTCTTCCTCTAGATAGGGACCAGACTGAACCTCTATCAGCTCCAGTGGCACCTTTCCAGGGTTTTCCAGTGCATGCACAGTTCCCAGAGGAATAAAGGTTGACTGATTTTCTCCCAACAACAGCTCTTGGTCGCCATTTCGTACCAAGGCAGTACCAGAAACCACAATCCAGTGCTCTGCACGATGGTAATGCATCTGAACGGAAAGCTTTGCACCAGGCTTTACAGTAATATGCTTTACCTTGTAACGGTGTCCCCGTTCAATGGCCTCGTAGCTACCCCAAGGACGAACACCAACTTGATTTTCTTCCACACAGCTGTAGCGTTCCTGTCGCTTAAGCTCCTCTACAATGTCCTTTACCCCTTGAACCTGTCTTCGTTCTGCCACCAAAACAGCATCCTTTGTCTCCACCACCACTATGTTACGTAAACCAACGGCAGCTACCAGCCGACCTTGGCTGTAAATGTAGGAATCCTTGGTGTTTTGGGTAAGAACGTCACCAAAAATAACATTCTGATTCTCGTCCTTCTTGTTTACTTCCCACAGGGCAGACCAAGAACCCACATCGTTCCAGCCTGCATCAAGGGGAATCACCTTGCCCTTGGAGGTCTTTTCCATAACCGCGTAGTCAATGGAGCGGGAAGGACTAGTGGCAAAGGATTCTTTTTCCAAGCGGATAAAGTCCACGTCAACGGCGGCTTTGGTGTAGGCTGCTTCTACACTGGCAAAAATTTCTGGTTCAAAATGCTGCAATTCTGCCAAAAAGGTAGAAGCCTTGAACACGAACATACCGCTGTTCCAGAAATAGTCCCCGCTGTCCAGATATTTTTGAGCCGTCTCACGGTTGGGCTTTTCCACAAACTTGTCCAAGGGGAAAACAGAATCCCCACTTTTTACTTCAGCCTTGATGTAACCATAGCCTGTTTCTGGAGCGGTGGGAGTAATTCCAAAGGTTACCAAAAAGCCCTCTGCAGCAGTTTTACATGCCAACTCCACGCCATGGGCCAACACAGCCTTGTTTTGAATCACGTGATCTGAAGGCAGCACCACCATCACCGCATCCTTGTCCAGAGCCTGTGCCTTAAATGCTCCAGCGGCAATGGCAGGAGCAGTATTGCGTCCCAGAGGCTCCAGAATGATGAAGGGATTTTTCACATTGATTTGGGCCAACTGGTCTGCCACAATAAATCGGTGGCTTTCGTTACAAATAACAATGGGAGAAGCAACACCAATACCTTCAAGCCGAAGCAAGGTTTCCTGAATCATAGTATTTTGAGCTGCCAAAGATAAAAACTGCTTGGGATATTGGCTTCGAGACAGGGGCCACAAACGGGTTCCTGCTCCACCGGACAAAATTACGGGGATAATGGTCATAAAAACTCCTGAACTTTAAGTATATCAGTCATGAGATAATCTGTAAAGTTTTCATCACTGAAGCAATAGGAAGAAAAGAAGCTATTTTCTACTCCATATAGCGAGAAACGAAGGTATCCACTGTTTCCCAATATAATTCGGGAGCAACTTCCCGTGAATCAGCGTGGGCAGCACCAGCCACCACCAATTTCTCTTTGGGGCACACTGCAGCTTGGTACACTTCCTCCAGCATTGCAAAGGGAACAAAGGTGTCTGCATCACCGTGGATAAAAAGCGTAGGTGTTTTTGATTGCACCACTGCAGAAACACTGTCCACCTGAGAGAAGAAATATTTTGCCCTCAGCTTGGTTACAAGGGAGGTGGCTGGAATGATGGGAAAGGGAGGCAATCCAAAAAGGTCTTGTAGCTGGTGGGTGAATTCCTTTGTGAGAGTAGAATATCCACAGTCAGCAATGGCAACCTTTACGTTGGCAGGCAGCTGATCAGAACCAGTAGCAATCATGGTGGTAGTAGATCCCATGGAAACACCATGCATCAAAATTTCTACATCAGGGGATTTTTCTATCAGGAGGGAAAGCCAGCCTAGCATATCAAGATGCTCCAGCCAGCCCATACCGATGTAGCGACCTTCGCTTTCTCCGTGGGCACGATGATGGGGCAGCAGCACATTCCATCCCTGCCGATGATAGTGCTGGGCGTAGGGAGCCATGCTCAAGGGGCCAGCCTTGTAGCCATGCACCAGTAACACGTACTTGTTTGTTTTAGTAGCAGCGGGAATGAAGTAGGCTTTGAGATTCAAGCCGTCGTGACTTTGCAAGGATTCTATGGAACTATTTTGCACCAGCCATTCCTCTACAGTTCCAGGTAGCACCTCAAAGCTTCTGATATCAACACCACCACCAAACTGGGAATCCAAGGCATAGGTAAACATATAGTTTGCAGCAAAAACTAGGGCAATCACCGCCAGCACACAGAGAGATAAAATAAGAAATAAAATCATTTTTGCAGACTTTCGCATGGTTTTACTATACCTAAAAAATTACTTTGAATCAAAGCTCCTTTCAGGCAAAGGAGTCACTTGGGATGGAGCCTCCTGAGGTAAAAATCGGGTGATAAAAAATTCCACCGTGGACCAGTACCGCTGGGAATTTACTCTTTGGGATTGGCCATGACCAAAACTCAGAAATCACCCTTGACCAGAAACTTCAAGCATTTTATCATTATTTATAGAAAAGTGTTTCTCCCGGGGTTCTTAGGGGCAGGAAGCGGTTTCGCAGAGGCTCAACCGAGACTCGCTAAAATCGCTCAATTTATCGCGATTTTCCGGCTTTGCCGTCGCTCCCTACCTAAGCGTGCTGGGGAAAGATGGGGTTTTAGGGGACAAGGGGCAAGACATCGTAGCCCCTTGCACCGCTTCTGAGTAGAGGGGGTGTCCCCTTCTAAATTTACTGTATCTCCACCATCGCTCCCTGAGTGCGACCAAAAATCTCTGGCTCGTACATACACTCTGCCGTGGCAGAAGGCACGGTGAAGGAGCCTGAACGAACAGGGCGGAATAAGAATTCCACCTGCTGGCGACCACGTCGGAAGGCATCCCAGAAATAGCGTACCTCGTTGTCGTAAATCTCTCGACTGGAAAGGCCAAAGTTATAGCCTGGTGCAAACCAGTTGCCCCATTCATCAAGGGTGCCTTCTGTAGAAGCAGCTTCATCCTTGGAGGCGGTTCCTGCCAGCTGAGGCATGGTGGCAAAGTCTGCATTCAACACTTCTGCACCAGAGGGAATGGGAACACGAAGAGCCACAAAGGTTCTATTTTTTGTGGAAGAAAGGGTAACTTGTGCCTTGTAAATGGTTCCCGCCTGCAAAGCGTTGCTCTTTACCACCTTACCAGAATCTAGCTCAGAAATCTCCACGTAAACGCTTAATCCCTCGTCACGAGCAATTTGCTCTTCCACAGGCAAGGCATACTTCATGGAAAGACTGTAGAACAAGGTTCCTCTTCCCAACTTGGTTATTTCCACCGGCAAGGTTTTCCCTGATTCCAGCCCAACTTCTGCCATTTCTCCAAAGGACAGGGACTTTTCCACAGGTTTTGCACCAAGACCTTGGAAGGAGCCTGTTACAAGGGTTTTATCTTCAATAGAGAACATACCTTCAAGATTTAAGCTTTCCAAATCATTTGCTTCAATAAAACAAGCAACAGCCTCAAGTACTCTAGCTGTGCTGGCAGTATTTTTCCAGTAGCCATTTCCTGCTCGCTGAATTTCCAGCAAATTGAATAAAAGCCGACCATTCATGTCATCTGCAGCATTCAACTGAGTAAAGAACTGGAGCAACAAGGCGTTTTCTTCAGACTTTCCGCTAAAATACATCCAGCCATTAGAAGCTCCATCAGTAATATCCACACCCCGCACTGTAGGCCGACTATGACGGCGAACATCAGCGGCAATTTCCAAAGCCCTATCACTGGCCCCATTGTTCAAGGACACAATGCCACACATGGCTTTTTCTGCAAAACCGAGGTTTTCCATAGCCAGCACCTGGTTCACCTGAGCTTGGGACACGGAGCCCGTAAGCTTATCCAGAACAAAAAGACTATAGGCTTGCACATAGCCATTCTGCTTGTACCAACGAGATGCGGATTCCTTGCTGATGTAGCTCACAAGCTTATCCAGGTTGATTTCCTGGGGAATGGTAATTTTGTGGTCTCGTGCAGCAGCCAGCAATTCTGCAATCCGCAGGGAAGCTGCCAGGGATGAGGCAGTATTGCTCCGCCAGTAGGGAAAGCCGCCGTCAGCCTTTTGCAAGGTAGCCCAATCGGCAATTTCTGCTTCCACCACCTTAAAGGGATTTTCCACCTCACTTTTCAGCCCGAACACATCAATGTAATCCCCAAAATACACCAAGGGCAACATGGCAGAAGTTCGCTGCTCAAGGCAGCCATAGGGATAGCGGAATACATAGGTAATAGCTTCCGTCAAGGTTCCCAAACGAGTGGGATCCAGCACCACCTGTAGGCCACCGCTTTTCTCATCCTCCATGCCCAAAGGTAAGACAATGGCCTCTTGAAGGGAGGCTGCCCCATCTGCAGTATCAGCGGAAACCTCTCCCACTGTGGTTACAGTTTCGTAAATGTAGGGACGATCAATTTCCAAGGGCTTTACAATTTTTTCCTGCACCACAGCTGAATCCACGGTAAATACCACAGATATAAAGCCTTCTTGCAGGGCTTCCATGTCAAAGAGAATGGGAACGGTTCTTTCTGCTGGAACGGAAACAGTCTTTGTAGCAGAGCCAATCACCTTGGCAGCACCTTCCTGACGGCGAATTCCTGCCGCCTCAGCAGGAAGCCCCGCAGCCTCCAGCCCCGAAATCAATTCCAAAGAAACCGTAACCTCATGAGCCTGACTGTCCAAATTGGACACCACCACTCCCAAGTCAGAACGGTCATACTCCCGAAGCCGCCGTGGCAGCACATCCCGCACGCTCACAGGATTGTTTACCGAAAGCTCCCCTTCCTCCAAGGCAAAATGAGTAGTTCCCAGCATACCCACTGCTGTAAGCCGATATTCTGTAAGGCTGTCGGGCAAGGTAAAGCTATGGGAAACAGTTCCATCAGCACCGGTTACAAGCGCTGGAGCAAAGACGGCGGTGGGGTCAAAGTTGCTGCGAAGCTGAGGGCCAGCTCCAGCGGCGGCTGTATTCATGGGTCGCATCATGTCCATCTCGGCGGACTCTTGAACCAGCATGGATTTTTCCAAGGCCTCTTCACCGCCAAAGATATTTTCCGTCTCGTAGGTTACTGGATCAAGCAGCAGGGAACGAGAATCTCCACCACGGACACCGCTGGGGAAAAGGCTTTCATTGTAAAAATGTGCCAATGGATCTGGTACATGGTAGCCAATTAAATCGATAACACCACGATCCACCGCCATAAAACTTAACTCCGCTCCTGCCAAGGGCTGACCGTCTTGAGAGGTAGCCTTCAAGGTAACGGTGGCTTCTTCTCCTGGCTGATACAAGGTCTTGTCTAGCTGGATTTCCACATTGAATTCCCGTACCTTTGGACTTACGTGAAGGGCGGTGGCACCAAAGTATCCCTTGGGCTTTTCCTGATCCTGAGAGGTAAAGTCGTGGCTGGGCTCATTTTCACGGACAGAATAAGAGGACAGAGTAACATATACCACAGGCAAATACCGATCCGTAATAGGAATGTCCAGTACCGTGGTGGGCTCCTGCAAGGAGATTACCTCTTGAGAGAAAATTCCTTCCCGTTCAATGGTCACAAGGTACTGACCCTTTGGCAGAGGACTTTGCACCATAATTTGGGCGGTGTCTTCCACCTGATACAGCTCCTTGTCTGGAATGAGATTTATCTGCTGAGACTCACCGTGGTAATAGCTCCAATCAGAACCGCTGACGTAAAAGTTTCGTTCCGTTACAACTTTACGACCATGGCTATCCTGACTCGTAAGTCGCAGCAAATACACACCGCCCTGTGGTGGCTTTACAGTGATGAAGCCCCTTTGCTGCAATTTTACGGTGCCCGTATATTCACTCACCAGTTCCTTGTTGTGGCGACTTATGACTTGACCACGGCTATTCATTTCCCGTAGCAGGGCCCAGTTTTCCCGAAGCAGCTCCACAGAAATCACTGCTTCCTTGGAGCTTTTTGGGAAAAGAGCTTCATCTGCCAGCTGACTTTCTGGGGTCACAAGGGCAAAATCAAAGGTCAGGGGAACTTCTTTTTTGGGAAAGCCCTTCACATCCTGAGGCTGAGAAATACCGATATAAAAGCTTGCTGGGTGAACCACCATTTTTCCTGTAGCAGAAATTGCCTGTCCGCCAGAATCAGTTACTGTGGTTTCCACCTGATACAAGTAGGGCTTTCCCTGAACCGCCTCTTCTCCCGAAAATTGGGCTGTAGAAGCAAGGCCAGAGCTATCCAGCTGCCCCTCCTCTGATGACAGGTGCCGTCGTCCTTCAAAGCCTTCTTGAGGGCCAAAGGTATAATCCTGAAACTCCTTTCCTTCTGCTGTAAAATACGTGAACTCCCGATACCAATCACTTCTCCAGCTAGAGCCAGCCAAGCTTCCCCCACCAAGGTAGGAGGCAGAAAGCTCTGCAGAAAGACGGTCTCCACTGATAAAGGTTCCCTCTTCCATAGCCACAGAGGATTCAAATCGAAGCCGCTCAAAGTAGGCCACCGTAAACTGTAAGGCTTCAGAAGCACTGCCTCCGTCGGGGAGCTTTCGTTCATAAACCAGCTGATAAGAGCCGGGAGCAAGATCTTCTTTCAACTGAAAGCTAGCCCAAAAACCGCCAGAGGCAGAAACTTCAAGCTGCTGAGTTTCAATAGGCTCTGCACGCCAATGACTTTGCTTCAAAGTAATGGTAGCCTTGCCGGTGTAAGCATCGTATTCTCCCAAGGTCAAGTTGCGGTCAATGCCCCGCACTGTCACCTTTTCTCCTGGCTTGTACAAACCACGGTCGCTAAACATAAAGGTAACCATCTTGGTATTTTGAACAGCGGCGGGAGAGGTAGCACCATACCGCCACAGCTCATTGGCAGAGGTAGCACCATACCGCCACAGCTCATTGGCAGAGGGAGCAAATACCACCTTGTCTGCACCCTTTTCTGCAGAAATAAAAACCTGAGCCACAGCTTCGCTCAAAAGCTTTTCGTCAAGATGCAGCACCACCAAGCCGTCCTTGTCCGTAGTGCCAGAAACCTGAGCCTGTCCTAAGCTGGTAAGAATATCTACATCATCCAAGTATTTTTCCTTGGCATACAAAGACACGGTAGCTCCTTCCACAGGTTTTCCTGTGGAAAGCTGACTTACCAGCACCACTGCTCGGTTAAAGCCATAGCGCACCGTAAGGCCCAAGTCAGTCACCTGAATCACCTGCTGATTCTTTGTGTGGGAAATCTCCGTTTTACCCTGCCAATTAGTCCACTGGTACTCCAGATCCGCTGTAAACTTGGCAGCCCCAAAGCCATCCTTCAAAGCGGGAGACAAATCCACCGCCTCCACCAGCTGCTGGTTCTTTGGCACATCATCAGGCTCAAACACCACCTTCTGTACCTGCTTCCACTGGCTGCCAGAAAGGGCTTCTACCACATAGCTTGATTTTGGCAAAAGATTTTGGTAGGCAAAGGCCAACTGGGGCGGAAAGCTTGCTTCCAGCATACTAAAGCCATAGTTCTTGAACCGAGCAAAGCTTGCGGCAGCGGGCACTGTAATTATTTCTGGGCCAATGGCTTTTTCGTACACACGGCCATACACATCACGGACAACACCAGCAGCCACAGCCACACGATAGGTTTCCTCGTAGGTTACCGGCAAACTGTGAACTCTCAGCCGATTTCCCACAATGCTGATATTTTCTGCAGTCACCGCCATGGGAAGGTCTATTTCAGTGCCAGCTTCATCAACAAGCTTTATAGCAGTAATAGCTTGAGCAATGGCACTTACATCTTGATTTTTATCCAGCTGATGGGAAAACTGCAGGCTCACAGGATAGGCCTGACTTCCCGAGCTTCCTCTATCGTAATACACACTTTCTAGCTCAAAGGGACGCAAGGTGTGATAGCGGTGACTTCTGTCCTCTTCCACCGTGCCAATGGACTTGGAATCGGAGCGAGCTCCTGCTTGAACCACTACTGTCATGGAGGTGTTGTCAGGTGGGGTTTCCTTCAAAAAAAGCTCCACCAGCTTTTCGTTTTTCTTGTCTGGGCGGCTGATATCAAATTTATAAGACTTTCCTGAGCCATCCACAATCTTCAGCTGCTTGGCAATTTCCTTTGGCTCCACAGGATAGGAAAAATACAGAGCCACGGAACGGGCCTCCTCCACAGGCAAATCGTTTCTGTTCAGATACAGCCCTTCTAAGGCAGCCCTGTAGCCTGGGGTAATGCTTTCCAATTTGAGGGGTTCCGTACGGAAGGTAAAAACTCGCTGGCCAGAAATGGGACTACCGTCTACAGCAGTAATGTCTTTAGATAAAGTTACCTTGTATTCCCGCTGGGGAATCACCGCTTCCTCTGCATCAAAGCACAAAAGACTGGTGCCATACCAGCGGAACACCCCCTTCAGCGGAGGCTCAATCTTCATCAAGTCAGACTTATCAGAAGGCTCCCCCAGCTTTGCCACGGGAACCACCGCCTTGGAAAATTGCACGTAAATTGCAGGATACTTTACCGCAGTGGGCAGCTCCCCCGCTGGCTGGAAATCCATTACAAACAAACCATCTTTATCCACAGGCTGCTCCACCACATCATCAGACGTACAGGAGAGCACAAGTCCTCCCAACAGCAAAATACATAAGTATGTCCAAAGAATATTCCATTTATTAAGAATTGATTTCATACCATCAGCCTCCAAATACAAGCATCACCAGAAGCTTTTTTTTCAAAATCGACTTAAATCGACACTTGATAAACAGATTTAATAGAGAGAAGTTAAATTCTTTACAAAGAATTCATATTCAGAAAGTTTTTCGATCTACACAAAATAGAAATTTACAGATAAAATCAAGCCATGACTATCCTTGTAGTTGACGATGAGCTTCCCATCATCGAATTGATTCAGTATAACCTGAAAAAAGAAGGCTTTGCCGTTCTCACCGCAGAAAAGGGAGCCCAGGCATTGGAGCTGGCCCGTTCAGAAAAACCTGACCTCATTATTCTGGACTTGATGCTACCAGACATGGGTGGCTTTGACATTTGCCGCATTCTCCGCAATGACACCAGCACCGCCCACATTCCCATCATTATGGTTACCGCAAAAACCTCCGACTCAGATATTGTTTCCGGACTGGAATTGGGAGCCGACGACTACATCACCAAACCCTTTTCCCCAAAGGTACTGGTAGCCAGAGTAAAAAGTGTTCTCCGCCGCTTCCAAGAACGACAAGAGCACGGAACTACCGCCACAAAAAACGAAGGCTTAGTATTTATCCATGGGTTGCAAATCATTCCCCATAAGTTTGAAGTAAGCCTGAATGGTTCTCCCATCATTTTTTCTGCCACAGAATTTTCCATTCTATACCATTTGGCTCGCCATCCAGGACAGGTTTTTTCCCGCATTCAAATTATCAACGATATAAAAGGCTCTTCATATCCTGTTACAGAACGGTCCATCGATGTGCAAATTCTCAGCATCAGAAAAAAATTGGCAGAAGCGGCTGACTCCCCCAGCTTTGCCAACATGATTGAAACCGTTCGTGGTGTGGGCTATCGATTTGTAGAAACCTTTGAGCACAGTGAAAAATAAACGGCAGCCGCTATCCACTCCCTTCTACCTCTTTCTCATCAACGGATTAACCCTTTGCGGTGGTTTTGTGTTCTTTATTATTATCAGCCTCCACACCTTGGAGCAAACTGCCATTACCCAAACAAAGGAAAATCTCAGAACCTTTGCCTATGCCATTGAACAGGTTATCCAAAACAACCAGCTGACCCAAACCCAGAATCAAGCGGATTTCTTTCAGGCCATAGACCAGCTGGTTCGAGAAACTGCATCCCACGACACAGGATTCCGCATTACCGTCATTGACCGAGACGGAACCGTTGTGGGAGACTCCGATGCCCAGCTCAATTCCTTGGAAAACCACCTGAATCGCCACGAAGTACAGGAAGCCTTGGCTGGGCGGGAAGCTGCCGACATACGAACGAGTACCGTATACAACGAATTGCAAATCTATTACGCAATTCCTTTGAATTTGCAAGAAAGAGATTTGGTGCTGCGACTTTCCATTCCCATGCGACGAAACGTATTCTTTTCATCTAACGTGCGGCAGGATAGCATTTTTTCCATGGTGCTGGTGCTTTCGGCCATTCTTATCGTTACCTTTGTAATTGCCGCAAAAATTCTCCATCCCTTGAACGAGCTCAAAGAAACAGCCCGCCACTATGAGGATGGAAACTTTGACTACAAGCCAGAAGTTCATTCTCCCCGTGAATTCATCGAGCTAGCAGAAAACCTTGAGTCCATGGGAAAAACCATCCAACAAAACATCTTAGACCTGTCCCAAAGCCGAGACGAACTAAAGCGACTGGAGCGGGTACGCAAGGACTTTGTGGCAAATGTTTCCCACGAACTGAAAACTCCCGTTACCGCCATTGCAGGCTTTATCGAAACGCTGCAAGATGGCGCCATACAGGACAAAGAAACCGCCAGCTACTTTTTGGAAATCATGGCGCAGCAATCCTATCGTCTGAACAACATCATAGACGACCTGCTGGCCCTATCCCAACTGGAGCAAGCTGGAGCAAAAATCGAAACACAACCAGTAAACCTCGGAGACATTATCACCGATGTGCTGGCGGGACAAAGCTTTTTAGCTCAATCTAACTCCATTTCCATGACATACACCATCCTACCTCCCAACGAAGCCATTTACCTCAATGCAAACCCAGGTCTCATGAGCCAAGCCTTGGGCAACATCGTAAACAATTCCGTAAAATATTGTCCCCCAGGCTCTCAGATCCACATTCAGGCACAAAAGATGCCGTCAGAAGCTGGAGTTCCTTTGGTGCAGATTGCGATAGAAGACACAGGCAATGGAATTCCAGAACAATACCAGCAACGAATCTTTGAACGATTTTTTAGAGTAGACAAGGGCCGTAGCCGAGAAACAGGCGGAACTGGACTGGGACTTTCCATCGTCCACCACATTATCCAGCTCCACGGCGGAAAGATTAAAGCCTGCAACCGCCAAGACGGCAAGCCCGGTGCCCGCTTTGAAATGGAACTCCCTGGAGTGTAAGCAAAAACTTACTCGTCGTAATGCCCTCGACAGGCTTTCTTCCTAAAAAATGGAAAATTCCTTTCCAAAATACTATCATTTAAAGCATGAATAAGATTCTCGTTATCAACCAGGATAAATACCAAGGAAATTCCTTGGCAGACAAGTTACGGATAGCAGGATATGAAGTTTCTGTTGTGGCAAACGAAGACGAGGCATTGCAAATGCTGCAGATTCCAACAAAGGACATGGCAACAGATTTTGTCCATCATCCAGACTTTGACTTTGGGCCCTTCAAGCTAGTGTTTGCAAAGGTACAGCTGCTTAAAAATGGCATTCCCATTCCCCTGTCCTACATGGAATGCAAGCTGCTGATGTATCTGGTGCTTCATCGGGAACAAATCGTTTCTACTTATGACTTAATGCGGGTAGTTTGGGGATACGGAGAAGCAGTTTCATCTGGAACCATCTACACTCATGTTTCCTGGCTCAGGAAAAAACTGAAAACACCTCAGCATCCAGGAGGCTATATCAATACGGTACGGAACATGGGCTACATCTTTTCTGAATCACCTTGATTTACAAAAAAACCCTCCCGCAGCGGGAGGGTTTCTACTTTTATTACCAATCGTCGGAATTGCGGTCGTGCTTGTGGGGAGCTACAAGCTTTTCGCCCTCCTCCGTATTATAGGACACCGTCCAAGTAAAAGGTCCGTAGGTGGTGGTTACCGTCTCAATAATGCCGGGTGTCAGATAGGGCGTTAATGCCTCCACTGCCAATTCCCTCAGCTCCTTGGAGTATTTGTCGTCGGCATAGAGCTTTCGTAGCTCATTGCGGTAAGCCACTGGCATGGAAACAAGGCTTGTTCCCACCGTATCCACGGGTATACCGTGATCTTCAAACCAGTTCAAGATTGAATCAGGAGTATCCACCGTAATAACCAATACCGGTGTTCCCAATCCTTTTACCGAACTTGTTACATACACAGGGGCAGAATTTGCTGCCTTTGCAGGCTTTGTAGATTCAGCAGTTACCACTCCCAAAGACAGGGCCATTACCAAGCCCAGAACAAAATAGGTTTTTATGGATTTCATAAACCCTCCTAGAAGATTTCTACAATCAAAACATAAGTCATTGACCAAGAAGAAAACTTTAAAAGAGTCTAAAATATGCACCTAATTTTGCGGGGAAACTTCCCCACTACCCCCTCCGTTATTCTGGGAAATGCAGTTCATGGAATAAACACAGCCACAATAATCCTGACGATACAAGTCAAATTCACGAGAAAGCTCCAAGGAGCGCTTAAAGCCATTCTTCTTCTTGAAATCTGCCAACAAGAAGCGGGGGCCATAACCTTCTATCCGATATTTTTTCTGGAGCTGAATCCCCAGAACATTGATTGCAGCAGAATCCTTGTGGGGACTAATGGATAAAGCTGTGGTTATGTAGTCAAAGTTGTGGTCCGTAGCATATTGATAGGCTTTTTCCATTCGCAACAGGTAGCAACGGCGGCACCGCTCCTGCTTTTCTGGCTGAGTCTTTAATTCTGGCTCATGCTCCACGTCAATGGCCTTGTAGTATTCTGACGAATCGTAGGGCGGCACCACAAGACTCACTTCCAAAGCCGGAGGAAAGCTAGAAATAAAGGCTTTCAGCTCATCTCGCCGCCGCTCATATTCAGCTTGAGGATAAATATTAGGATTATAATAGTATAAGGTTATCTGAAACACCTCAGACAACTGTTCAATAACGGCAGAGCTACAGGGCCCACAGCAAACATGAAGCAGCATGGTGGGCTTTGGTCTTCCCGCTGCAATCTCCTGCCGAATATGTTGAATCTCTTCATCAAACTGCTGGATACTACTCCGAATTGTTGACATAGAAACATTCCTTTGTAAATGATACTTCTTTGTTGAAAGATAATAAAAAATAAATCCCTAGTCAAACAAACAGAAAGAATACGTTTTAACTTCTTCACCTTATGGAAGATTTTCCTCATTTTATTAGATGTATTGAATTCAAAAATATTTGATGATTTTTTGAAAAGTCACAAAAAAAGATTATAGTTTTATATATGGTAGATACGCCCCTTTCAGGGGTAATTTTTTTTTGATAGACACTATCTCTTTGTCTTGGTATAATAGTAAGATGTCACTATAGAAGGGGATTAGGATATGCCTAAGATTGAAGTAAACGAGAAGCTATTTTTTAACTTGCTTGGAAAGAAATATGATTATGATATGCTGGAAGACCGACTTACCTGTGGAAAGGCCGAATTGGACGAAAAACCAGATGCCAGCCTGCCAGAAGATCAGCGTGTCATCAAGATTGAATTGAACGATACCAACCGTCCCGACCTGTGGTCCACCGCAGGTGTTGCTCGTCAGCTTCGGGTTCACGGCGGAGAAAAAGCTTCTGATTACAATACCTTTATGTCCTCTAAGGACAAGATTGTAGATTACGGAAACCGCGTTGTTACTGTAGATCCTCAGCTCAAGGATATTCGTCCCTACATGATTGCCTTCGTTATTTCTGGCAAGCCCATTGACGAGCCCATTCTGCTGGACATTATCCAGACCCAGGAAAAGCTCTGCTGGAACTTTGGTCGCAAGCGACGTACCGTTTCCATGGGTGTTTATCGCTCATCTATGATTCAGTGGCCTGTTCATTACAAAGCCGTAGATCCAGACAACACAAGCTTTGTTCCCCTTCAGTTTGAACAGCCCATGACTTGTCGCCAAATCCTCACTGAGCATCCTAAAGGAAAGGACTACGGTTGGATTCTCAAAGATGCCCCCATGTTCCCCCTCCTTACTGATGACAAGGGAGAGATTATGTCTATGGCTCCCATTATCAACAGTGCCACATTAGGTGCAGTGCAGGTGGGAGACTCAGACCTCTTGGTAGAAATGACTGGTTCTGACATGACTTCCCTGCTCCTTTCTGCCAACATTGTTGCCTGTGACTTTGCCGATGCAGGATATACCATCCTGCCCTGTAAAGTAGAGCATCCCTACGACACTGGCTTTGGCAAGGATATTGTAGCCCCCTTCTACTTCCAGGAGCCTGCCACAGCTTCCCTTCCAGAAATCAACAGACTTTTGGGTAGCCAGCTTACTCCCGAGCAGGTAACTACTGCCTTGGAAAAAATGGGCAATACCGTTACCGTAGCTGGAGATAAAGTTACTGTTCAGATTCCACCCTACCGCAACGACTTCCTCCACGAGGTTGATATTATTGAAGACGTAATGATGGGTATGGAGCTTTCCTCCTTCCCACCAGAAAAACCTCGAGATTTTACCATTGGTCGCCTTTCCCCTGTTACATTGTTTAGTCGCAAGGCAAAATCCTTGATGGTGGGCTTGGGCTATCAGGAAATGATTTTTAACTACCTTGGTTCCAAGAAGGACTACATCCAGAAGATGAATATTGAAGGAGAAAAGGTTATCGAGATTTCCAATCCCATGAGCGAAAACTATCAGTTTGTTCGCCCCTCCATCATACCTTCATTGTTGGGAGCAGAAACTGGTAGCGGAAATGCCGTCTATCCCCACAAGATCTTTGAGATTGGAAAGGTTGCCTTCCTTTGTGATGAAGAAGTTACTGGTACCCGCACCCGTCAGAGCATCGGCTTTTTGACTGCCGCTGGGGATGCAAACTTTAACACCGCAGCTAGTGAGGTAGCCACCTTCCTTCACTTCTTGGATCATCAATACACCGTAGCGGAAGCAACTGATCCCCGCTTTATCCCTGGTCGCCAGGCAAATATCCTGGTAAACGACAAGGTTGTGGGTATTTTTGGTGAAGTGCATCCTTCCGTGTTGGAGAACTGGGCCATTACGGTGCCCTGCGTAGCTGGTGAGTTGGACATCGAAGAATTAATGTAGACAAAGCGAATGATGTTTGATAAACTTGATATAATAGATTTTTTTGGAGTTTTAGCATGATAGACATTAAGAAGGATCAATCATTACCTAAAAAGGTAATTTTTCAGAATGTTCTGGTGTATGTTCTTCCAGTAATTGTTTTCATCAGCCAGGTTCTGATAACAGGAACTGTAGCTCCAGAGAAGAGACTCGGTTATTTTTTCTCCCCATTTTTTACTCTGTATGTAGTATTATCAGTGGTAACTCCACTGGTAATCATTGCCGCTTGTGGTCATACCATTAAGAAAAATATAGATAAAGGAGATGCTGTAGAAGTAATCAACAGGATTACTATTATCTTCCTACGTGTTACTATTGTTGCCCCAGCTCTGTTAAGCTTTACCTTGCCTCTTCTTGCCTATGACCATTCCGGGGAAACCATCGTTCATACCATAGCTTCCCTTATGCAGCTATTTGGATCCGCTGGATTGGGAGGACTTTTAGGGTATGTTTTTTTTCAGCCAGCTTTTGAAAAATTCATGAGCTCTGTGCCTTTTCAGAAGAAGTATATGGTAATGCCTCTTCGTATAAACATGTTCCTGTTGGGATTGTTCACGATTCTTGGAACCGTTTGTATGATTCTTGGACCAATTCTTTTGGCATCAGAAACAATCGGAGACTTGAATATTACAGCCTATACAGCCACAAGAATTTTCCCAATGGTTGTTTTAGCTATTATCATGGCATCTATTTCCTATAACACCGTTATGAGACAGGTAACTGACCGCATCAAGGAAATTACCGAAACTACCTACGTTCTTTCACATGGTGATTACAGCATAGAAAAGCTGAAGGTTACCAATCGTAACGAGCTGGGACTTTTGGTAAACGACATGAACCTGCTGATAGATGGAATGCGGGATATCATCAAGAATATCGATGTTAGTGTTAAAGAGACACAAAACACCGCTTCTGTGATGATTACCAATATCGAAGCATCAGAAAGCCACGTTCAATCCGTAGTTGACAATATATCTGATGTTAAGAATGAGATGATAAATCAGGCTGCAGGTGTAGAAGAAACCCAGGCCACCATCAATACTATTGCACGAACCATGGATCAGCTAAACAGAAATATTGAAAATCAGGCTGCCAGCGTGGTAGAATCTTCTGCCGCCATTGAGCAGATGGTTGCAAATATCCGTTCTGTAACTTCAATTCTGGAAAAGAACAAGACCGCTGTAAACAAGCTGTTTAAGGCAGCTATGGACGGACAGCAGAGTATTGAAAGTGCCGTTTCTACTTCACGGCAGATTTATCAGGAGTCCGAGGGACTTTTGGAGACAAACGACGTTATCAAGCACATTGCCGAGCAAACCAATATG
The DNA here is from genome assembly GCA_016294105.1 of Treponema sp. GTDB lineage: Bacteria > Spirochaetota > Spirochaetia > Treponematales > Treponemataceae > Treponema_F. The sequence goes on along the minus strand of JAEDCN010000004.1, from coordinate 24,392 downwards.
TTAGCTATGAACGCTGCTATTGAGGCTGCCCACGCTGGTGATGCAGGACGTGGTTTTGCCGTTGTTGCTGACGAAATCCGCAAGTTGGCAGAAGACTCCAGTGCCCAGAGCCTTCTTATCAGTACCCGATTGCAGGAGTTGGGAGAATCAATCAACAATGTTTCTAACAACACCTTGGAAATCGAAAAGATTTTTACCTCCATCTACGAACTGGCAGAATCTGTTCAGAATCAAGAAACAGTTATTCTTCAGGCCATGGAGGAGCAGTCCACTGGTAGTGAGCAGATTTTGATAGCTATGCATGCCATCAATGAAGTAACTTCATCTGTAAAGAATGGCTCTAACTCCATGATGCAGGGAACAAAGGAAATTTCCATCGAAATGAACAAGCTTTCCGACATCACCCAACAAATTACAGACTCAATGAACAGGGTTTACGATAGTACTACAAATATTGCACAATCCTTGCGTGTTGTAGATGATTCTACAGCCCAAAATGAGACTGTTCTTGAAAACCTTTCCGATAAGGTGGCTGTATTTAAGATATAGTCACATATATTATTGTTGCTACTATGGCTTGGAGTTAGGAAACTAGCTCCAAGTCTTTTTTTTGCCCTTAAATCTATTCAATAATCCCTCATTTCAGCCCAAATCCAGCCAATTCAATTTGAAGCCAGTTTAGTACTCTCCTATGATTTAAATAAACTGGGTGGAAAACTTTTCCACTAATTTTACAAGTATCCCTAGGAGGTACTATGGCTTTACATATTCTACAAAACAAGTCCGTAAATGATGACTTGTTCAACAAAGCTGCTGCAGGAACTCCCCTCAGCAAGTTCAAGATTCCCGATCACGAGGCAGATCCCAACACAATGTACCGCCTCATCAAGGACGAGCTGATGCTGGACGGAAACTCCCGCCAGAATCTTGCCACCTTCTGCCAAACCTACACCGAGGACCAAGTTCATCGTTTGATGGATGACTGCCTCGACAAGAACATGATTGACAAGGATGAGTATCCCCAGACAGCAGAAATTGAGTCACGTTGTGTGAACATTATCGCTAGTTTGTGGAACGCAAATCCCAAGGATGCCATTGGAACGTCTACCACAGGTTCTTCCGAAGCCTGTATGCTGGGGGGAATGGCCATGAAGTGGCGTTGGCGAGCTGCCATGAAAGCAAAGGGAAAGAGCTGCGACAAGCCCAACCTGATTTGTGGCCCCGTACAGGTTTGCTGGCACAAGTTTGCTCGCTACTGGGACGTGGAGCTGAGAGAAATTCCTATGGAAGGCACACGCTACGTTTCCAATGCCCAGGAAGTAATCAAACGCTGTGACGAAAACACCATCGGTGTAGTGCAGACGCTGGGAATCACCTTTACTGGTCAGTTTGAGCCAGTAAAAGAAGTAGCTGATGCACTGGACAAACTCCAAAAAGAGAAAGGCTGGGATATTCCTATTCACGTGGACGGTGCTTCTGGAGGCTTCTTAGCTCCCTTCTGTGCCCCCGACTTGGTGTGGGACTTCCGTATTCCCCGTGTCCGCTCCATCAGTACCTCTGGCCATAAATTCGGTCTTGCACCTTTGGGATGTGGCTGGGTAGTTTGGGGCAACAAAAAGGATTTGCCAGAAGACCTAATTTTTAAGGTAAATTATCTTGGTGGCGATATGCCTACCTTTGCCATTAACTTTTCTCGTCCCGGTGGTCAGATTGTGTGCCAGTACTACAACCTCCTTCGCTTAGGTAAAGAAGGCTACTTCAAGGTACAGCAGGGTTGCTACGACGTGGGTAAATTCCTTGTAAAGGGCTTGGATCGCTTCGGTATCTTTGAATTTGTTTACAACAGCGACCCCAAGAAGGGAATCCCCGCCGTTACTTGGAAGCTGAAAGATGGCGTGAAGGTGCCCTTTACCCTGTACCAGCTTTCCGACGTGCTGCGAGAACGAGGATGGCTTGTTCCCGCCTACACACTGCCAGCCCATTGCGAAAACGTAGCCGTTCAGCGTGTATTGATTCGCCACGGATGCAGCTATGACTTGATGGAATTGCTGCTGGAGGATATGGATAGAGCCATTAAACAGCTTTCTGCCCAGTCCACTGAAACAAAAGCAAGTCCTAGAGGAAGCTTTAACCACGGTCGCTAAACAGGAGGATTTATGTCAGATCAAAGTGCTACAAAAAAATCATCCATTTCCACCTGGGGCATGGCCTTCATGACCGCAGCCGCCATTATCAGTCTGCGAGGATTGCCACTGATGGCAGCCGAAGAAATGACCATGTTCTTTTACATTGCCTTTGCAACCATTCTCTTCTTGATTCCCGCCGCCCTTGTGTCCGCTGAATTGGGAAGTGCCTTTGCAGGACAGGAAGGTGGTGTGTACCGTTGGGTAGGTGCAGCATTTGGCAAAAAGTGGGGATTTACCGCCATCTGGCTCCAGTGGATTCAGAATGTAGTGTGGTATCCCACGGTGCTGGCCTTTGCGGCGGCGGCCATCGCCTACGGCATCGGCAAGCCTGAACTGGCAAATGACGGCAAATTCACCGGTTTTTTCATCATCATGTTCTACTGGATTGCCACCCTCATTGCCTTCGGCGGCACAAAAATCCTGTCCAAGGTCACCAGCTGGGGATTCATCGTGGGAACGGTGCTGCCTGGTCTGGTGGTGATTGCCCTGGGCGTGGTGTGGTTCCTGATGAAAAAGCCGCTGGGATTCGAGGAATTGACGGCGGCGGAAACCACTGTTGCCACCATGGTAAACGGCAAGGTGGAGGCCCGCTGGCTTCCCAACCTTGCGAACCCCAGCAACTTGGCATACCTTTCTGGAATAATCCTCCTTTTTGCCGGTGTGGAGGTGCAGGCTGTTCACGCTGCAGAAATGGATAATCCTAAGAAGCAGTATCCTGCTGCAATCTTCATCTCCTCCGTCATCGTCTTTGTCCTCTTTACCTTTGGTTCCCTGGCCATCGCCGCCGTGGTGCCAAACTCACAGCTCCAGATTGAGTCCGGCCTCATGCAGGCCCTGACGGTGATGCTGGAGGCGGTGAACATGAAGTGGGCGCTCTATGTGCTGGCCTTCTGTGTGGCCTTCGGTTCCCTGGGCGGCGTGCTGTCCTGGGTGTCCGGCCCCAGCAAGGGACTCTTGTCCACCGCCAAGGACGGCCTTTTGCCGGAGTCACTGGCAAAGACCACCAAGGCAGGTGCTCCCAAAACCATGATGCTGATTCAGGGTGTGATTGTGACGGTGCTGGCCAGCCTCTACTTTGTGATGAAGGATGTGGGCGTGGCCTTCTTCCTGCTTTCTGCCTTGACGGTGGCGGTCTATATCATCATGTACCTGCTGATGTACATGGCGGCCATCAAGCTGCGCAAGAGCCAGCCGGACATGGAGCGGCCATACAAGGTTCCTGGTGGTGTAGTTGGAATGTGGATTGTGGCAGGAGTTGGAATTCTTGCAGCAATTTTTGGCTTGATTCTCGCCTTCTTCCCACCAGCCCAGCTGCCCATCGGTAGTCCAAAATCCTACGTGGCAGTAGTAGCGGTAGGAACCATCGGCTTCTTTATCATCCCATTGATTATTGCAGGTCGCCACAAGGCAACACCCAAAACAGGCAAGCCTCCCCTGCGACCAGCAGTAAAGTAAACTTAGAAAATAAGGTTCCCTCCATGGAATCCTAAAAAATAAGCCTGGGTAGCGGCCCCTTCCAAGACCGCTGCCCAGGCTTTTGTTGCACCTTAAAATTGATAAAGAAACATTGCCGTGCTATAATACTTAGCATGAAACGATTTACATTTTTAGCAGTATTTTTTATTTTAAGCACTCTTGCATTTTCAGCAGAAGTCGGAGAAAAAACCTACAAAGAAGTAACTGTAAACGGCAAAACCCTTTCAAAATGGGTGGAAGTTTTATCTATTAGCGAATACGACAACAACGAGAACTTGATTCATTACAAAAACAGTAACGGCTATGAATACTGGAAAGAATACGACAGCAACGGGAACTTGATTCATTCCAAAGACAGTGACGGCTATGAATCCTGGAAAGAATACGACAGCAACGGAAACTTGATTCATTCCAAATACAGTTACAGCTGGGAAGAATGGAGTGAATACGACAGCAACGGGAACTTGATTCATTTCAAAGACAGTGACGGCTATGAAAAATGGAATGAATACGACAGCAACGGAAACTTGATTCATTCCAAATACAGTGACGGCTATGAAGAATGGAATGAATACGACAGCAACGGGAACTTGATTCATTTCAAAGACAGTGACGGCGATGAATTCTGGAATGAATACGATAGCAACGGGAACTTGATTCATTCCAAAGACAGTAACGGCGATGAAAAATGGTTTGAATACGACAGCAACGGGAACTTGATTCATTACAAAAACAGTAACGGCTATGAAGAATGGGGTGAATACGACAGCAACGGGAACTTGATTCATTACAAAAACAGTGACGGCAAGGAAGAATGGAATGAATACGACAGCAACGGAAACCAAATTCATTACAAAGACAACGACGGCGAGGAATACTGGCATGAATACACCTATTGGAAAAATGGAAAGGTGAAAACTAAGACAGAATACCATGCACTCTAAGAATACAAAGCCTGGGTAGCGGCCTTTTCCTAAGGCAACTGCTCAGGCTTTATATTTCCAGTTTTTTAAAATTATTTTTCCTGTTTTTGGCAAATTTCTTCTCCTAGAACCCTATAATAATTATAGACGTAGAGTTTTATATATCATTGACATACGTATAATACACGTATATATTTAAAGGAGATTAAGTGACAAAAAAAGAAATTGAGAAGAGATTAAAAAAAGCAGGGTGGACAATCCAACACGGAGCAAATCATGACAAAGCCATTAGCCCTGATGGTACGACAAAAATTCCAATTCCCCGTCATAAAGGGGATATAAAAAAGGGGCTGGCAATTAGTATTTTAAAAGCTGCAGGGCTTTTGTAAAATAAGGAGGAAACATGAAGTATTTATATCCAGCGATTTTTGAAAATGCGGAGGAAGGTGGGTATATTGTTAATTTTCCAGACATTCCCAATTGCTTTACCTGTGGAGACACTATGATAGAGGCTATAGAAATGGCTCAGGACGTGCTTGCCATGATGTTGGCAGATTACGAGGATTGCGGAAAGGAAGTGCCAATCCCCTCTGATGCAAAAAAAATAGAAACAAAAGGCATGGTCAATCTTGTTTTTACAGATACAGAAATGTGGCGAAGAACAGTGGACAATAAGGCTGTAAAAAAAACGCTGACACTCCCATCCTGGCTGAATAAAAAAGCAGAAAAATCGGGTATTAATTTTAGTCAAACATTGCAAGAAGCACTTTGCAACAAAATGGGGATTACACTGTAAACGAGAGCAATAGACTGATTTAAAAGCCTGGGTAGCAGTCGTTCCCAAGACCACTACTCAGGCTTTTTGTTATTTCCATCCCTCCCACACCTCAGGGCAATAGCCCACAGTGGCAGCTGTTTTTCCGTTGCGTACAATGGGCTGCTTCAACAGCATAGGATTGTCTAAAAGCTTTTGTGCCTTGGCACTATCTTCAAGATATGCAATAGAAGCATACTCCTTGGCGTTTTTGTCTATTAGCTCCTCGATGGCATCCATTCGTGAGCCACAGGCAAGCGGTCACAGCCCCGTCTTGGGCCATAGCTGAACTAGGGGCTGGTAGTAGTCCCGCTGGGGGGATTTTCCGGGGGCGGAGAAATGGTGGGTGTCTGCCACGGGTACCAGGCGGCCGTCCGGCAGCTCCAGCTGGTAGAGGCTCACATCTGGGCCATACTCCACGGGGCGGAAGCTGCCAATCCGGGGGAAATACTCCCCGATATTCATGGTGATGATGAGGTGGGGTGCAAGGAGTCCTATCTCCTCCAGGATGAGGTTGCCGGGAGGATTTCTGGTACTGGCAGCGGAGGACTGCGCTGACGGCTGGGGGCAGGAAAGCTGGATGAAGCGGCTGATGAGACTGCGGTCCGCCTGCCAGCTGCCGCTCTCGTTGCTGAGCTTGGACAGGTTCATAAAGGCAAAGCTGAATCCCCCCTCCACTCCCAGCTGCTCCGCCAGGTCGCTTGCAGGAGGAACCTGCTCCCAGGGCGGCAGCCGGTTTTGCACGGCCCAGGCAAGCCGCAGCATCAGCGAGTGGAACTGGTGCCCGTTCAGGCTGGTGCCCGCCACCCGCTGCTCTTTGTAGGCGGAAAACAGCACGTCGATGTAATCCTCACCCTCCATCTCCAGCGTCTCCCGCCCGATGAACAGCAGGGGGATTTTCTGCATGGTGTAGCGGGGATACAATCCATCCGTCACCAGCAGGTCCCCGGAAAGCCCCGGCAGCCCCGCAGCGTCCACCGCCTTTCGCCACCGGGAAAAGAGGGAATGCAGCTGGTCTATGAGGTGGTGCTCGCTGGCGGGATACAAATCCTTGTTCATGGCCACGCCTCCTTACAACGCGGGGGAATGCTTGCGGTGGGGACTGTAGAGGCAGTCCCCCATCACCAGCTGCTTCAGGTTGGGATACTTTGCCCCGCAATACTTGCAGTGGTACAGGGACTTTTCCGAGCCCTCATACAGCTTGTGGCGGCCGTGAGCCCTGTCTGGATTGTACAGGCAGTAGCCCGTTACCAGCAGGTTCAGGTTGGGCTGCTTTACGCCGCAATATTCGCAATAGTAGAATTTCATTGTGCCTCCGTAGATAAATTTTTCAGTGGAAATGCAGCGAATTTCCACTGGAAATTCCGTGAGAATTCACTGGATTTTGAGGGAATTTCCACTGGAAATTGGGGGAAAATCCAGTGGAAAATTTCCTGTTGGGTGGTGGACTGGAACAGACTCAGGTGGGAGTCAACCTAACTTTGGTCTCCACCAATGTATTTTTTCTCCAATTCGTCTGCAGTATAGGCAATGTTTTCTATAGGATCCAGTAAACTTTCTTCTGAAACAGAATCCATCAAAACAGCATACCGTAACCAATGTCGTTTCTCCATTTTCACAAGGCCTCCATAACAGAATTCTCCCAGTTCTTCCAATACTTGATCAATGTCATCGTCATCAATCAGACCAATACATGAAAGTACTGAAATCCAAACAGTTCTATTCTTTGTCTCCATTTTTTCTACAAACACTCTCTGAGTTCTATCCTCATCACAACCGGGGAAATCAAGAGCTAGCACAGTCTTCTCTTCATCTGCAACCTTGTAGGTATTTTTAATAAACTTCTTTACACTAGCCCAGGTCTTCAGGGGCTTGGGACTTGTGGGGGCAGGAGCAACAGGCCCTTCTTCCTCCTCCACTGGCTTGGGAGGCTTGGAGGCTGTCGGTGCACTCTGCTTTGACTCCTTTGCCTCATCAGACTTCTTGGAGTCAAGCCTTTTGCCATTCCCTTCCGGGTGGAACCCATCTGCGTCTGACAGCAGTTCCTTGATGTACTCCACGGGAATCATGTACTCAATTGAGTTGGTAGGATCCGAACCGAGGATGGCTCCGGTAAGGTGGCCAATGACCTTGCCATTCTCCCCGCTGATGATGGGACTGCCTGAATTTCCCGGAACGGCATGGATGTCCAGCGTGGTAATCCGCAGGTCATCCCGCTTGTTGTTGGAAGAAACATATCCCCTTGCAAAGGACACATTCAATGTCATGGGGTTGCTGTCAATCCGTGTTCCCAAGGGATAGCCGTACATGACAATCCCCTCTCCCAAATCGGGCTGCTTGCGCTCAACGTCAAGCTCCAGAAAATCCAGGTCCACAGCCTCATCCTTTATCTTGAGGAGGGCGGAGTCCGTCTTCTTATCTGCCTTGTAGACCTCCGCCGCATGAATATCCCAATCCTCCTTGCTGGCATTCCAAAGCTTGAGATGGATTTTTTTTGCATCACCTATAACATGCTCGCAGGTGGCAATCAAACCATCTGCCCGGATGACAAAGCCTGAGCCCTCGCCCTTGTCAGTCTGAATGAAGGCAATGCAGTTTTCCACCTTTTTTTTGTCCTGCTTGTAGTTCACCGCCTGCCGGTTGCTCTTTGCAGTGGTGCCATTCATTTTTTCCTCATACACCTCCTCCAAGGTCGGGGGAGCATTTTTGTCCTCCGGCTCCTGGTATCCTTTTTCCACGGCCTTGCGGTAATAGGTGTCAGCCATATCCTCATCCTTTGCAACCCCAATCCCTTCATGGTAGCACCAGCTGAGCCAGTAGAGGGCATCCCCATCCTCATATTTTACGGCGGCCTTGTGAATCAAGTCGTAGGCCTTGTGGTCATCCCTGGTAACACCCAAGCCCTCATGGTAGTATCTTCCCAGCCGAACCTGACAGTCGCAGTCCCCCAGCTCCATTCCCTTTTTCAGGTACTTGGAGGACTTTTCCCACTCCTCCTTATTCTCATGATGAAGTGCCAGCCAGAACATTGCAAACGTGGAGTCCCGGTCTGCGGCCTCCTCCAGCAGCCTCCGCCCCTTCTTTTCGTCCTCCTTTGTGCCAATTCCTACAAGATAACACCATCCCAAACGCTCAATGCCTTCAAGGAGCTTCCGGTCTGCCGCCTTCTGGTACCATTCAAAGGCGGCCTCCTCATCTTTCTCTGTGCCAAGACCGAGCTCATAGCACTCACCCAATCTCCACATTCCCACCGGACTTTCCTTCTCGGCAGCCTCTTGATAGCACCCAAACGCCTTTTTTTCGTCCTCGTCCGTGCCAATGCCATACATATAACACCCAGCCAAGTGCAGCAGGGCTGGCACATCCCCTGCCTCCACTGCCTTCTGGAACCATTCAAAGGCAAGCCCCTCATTTTTCTTTGTGCCGATGCCCGCTTTATAGCACCGCCCCAAATCACACATTCCCTCTGCAAAGCCTTCCTCAGCAGATTTCTGGTACCAGTAAAAGGCTTTTTTCTTGTCCTGCTTGACTCCCCAGCCCCTCGCATAACATTCGGCCAGGCAGTCAAACCCGTTGGGAGAGCCTTGGTTTGCAGACAGCTGGGCATACTCAAAGCCCTTGCGCTCGTCCTCCTCCAGGCCATTGATACCCAAAATGTAGCAGTAGGCAATGCTTACCTGTGCGTCGGGGTTGCCCTGCTGTGCCTGGGCCATGCATTCCTCAAGGTCAAAGTCCTTGCTGTCAATGTCGAATTTTCCTGTTGTCATCTGTTCCTCCTGTAATGACCAGTTATTGTTGAGCTTCTGGTACTTCCGTAGTTGTTTTTATTTCCATCGTGGTAGGCGTGGGGGCTTCTATATCTGTAGCGGAATTGCCAGTGCAGAAGGTAACAATAGCTACCAACAATGCTGCGATACTTACAATCAGAGTAACAATGGAAAGAGGATGGGGGTTTCTCTTTGCTTGCAGCTGGGATTTCAGTTCCTCCAGCTCCGCTTTTTGTTGCTGGAGTAGTTTTTCAGTCTCTTGACGAAGGTTCTTTCCTGCATCGGTAACTACAGATTCCAGATTATCACGCTGACTGTTAAGCTCACCTTTGAAATTGTTTATCAAATTTTCACACTGATTTACTCCACCAGCAACTTGAGTTTCTATTTCTTTAATAGATTTCTCCACTTTGTTATCTAATTGCTGTGTGAAATTATCTAACTGTTGCTTACTTTCAACACGCTGATTTTCAAGTTCATCCTTGTGAGTCTTTATCAAATTTTCACACTGCTTTACTTCACCAGCAACTTTAGTTTCTAGTTCTTTAATGGAAGTATCCACTTTATCTTCTAAACGACTAGATTTAGCGTCCAAAGCATTCTGCAAATCCTCTGTTTTCTTCTGCTGAGCTGAAATAAACTCATTCTGCTCCCTCTGTATTTTTTCGATACGGTCTTCTAAACTTCCAACCTGATCAGAAGTTTTATTGAATTCACCAGCAATTTTTTCCTGATTTTTGGTAAAACTCTCTGCACTCTTGAGTATATACTCTGCAATTTCTCTATCCTGATCTGAAAGCTGAACTATCCGTCCATTTACATCCTGTAAACCCACTGAAAGCATTTTTGAAATAGTTTCCGTCATGGTTTGACTATGAATCATAGAGTGCTGGGACAGTATCATAGCTTTCTGCACAATCTTAGATAGATCTGCTACAGCAACATTTGTAGAACCCAGGGCAACAGCTAAATCTGCAATTTTGTCATCTTTAGCTTTTCCTGTTAATTTTGCTAACCATGAATGCTCCTTATCCTTAAGCCCTCCAACCACATACTTTGAATGGTCAATGGACTTATTGATATTTACAATTTGAGACATCATGTCTTTTGTCTCTTTTTCAATCTTTGCAATCTCTGTTGTATTATTCATACCTTTTTCTCCTTATTTGCCTATTATATCCTGTATAATACGAGTATTTGCGGCCATCTTTTTTCCAGTAGAATCCGTCATATCTTGTAATTCTCTTTCTACCTTACACAGCATTTGCTCCAGCTCCTGCTCCCGTTCCACAGTGAATTTTGACAGCCCTTCCACAAATGCATTTAAGTCATCTGTCTGTTGAACATTTATCTCAGCGGACTGGTTCACCACCTGCACCACCTCAGCGGAATAGTCTCTCAATTCTTTGCGTATTAATTTGTCCAGTTTGGAGCATTCTTTCTCGATATATGATTTGTTGCGGGGATGTAGCCGTGGCTCAAAGTGCTTGGCGTTTAACTGAAGACACACAGTCTCTGCCTCAGCAACAATTTTTTTTGGCAATGAATAGAGATCTTGCTTGCTGGCAATAGTTCCAGGGTCATGAACGAGATTGTTTACAAGAATTTTTATAAGTGACTTCAGTTCTTCCCGTATCTCTTTTTCTGTATATATTGAAACAAGTTTTTTCTTTATATCCTCATCCTTCAACCCTAGCTCACTCAATTCATCCCTTAAAATATTCTCAGGAAGAAGAGCATTTTCCCTCAAGAAAATAGTGGCGGGAATCACCCTGGAAACCAGCAAAATTATGAACGCATTTTCCAGCCTGGTCCAGTCAATGCCCTTGCACAGGCAAGATTCAATTTCTTTTATACAGGCATCAGCCTTGCTTTTTTCCTGCCCAATATTATTTCGGAACTTCTTACATTCTTGTATTGCTGCTGCCACAAGAAATGACAAGTCCTCCAGTCCCACTTCTTGGGAATCCAAGCGACCCATTATGTCCTTCAGCTCATCCTCAGACTTGCCACCATACTCTTTTATAAAGGCTTCTGCCTCTGCTTCCTCAAAGCCATAAGTCTTCCCTAACCGCAGAACAATTTCAGGTTTTTGGTAATCCAACTGTCCCATCCGCTTCAAAAAGAAGATAACGGGAATGTAGACTATTCGTGCTGCCACCTGCGCATTTGCAGATAAAGTACCAGTATAAGAGCCAAACTCTGAAACTAATTTGTTATTTTTTTTATCATTCACTATTTTCGTGATTAGGGTAGTCCCTCCCACAGCAGCGAGTACTGCAGCTGCACCGACCGCCAGAGAAAGAGGATTTGTAATTACCAAACTAACACCCGGCAACCCAGCTAACCAAGCCTGCACGGAAAACAACCCCAAAAATTTATATCCAACAAACTGTTTGACAAGGGCTGCAAGTGCACCACCTCCAACCAGCATCCCTCCACCAATAATTCCAGATGTAATCTTGCTTCTTTTTTTGTCACGGTGTTGCTTGAGAAGCTCCTTGAATCTATACCGATCAGCCATGTTTCCTCCTTAATCAACTGAAATACAGTGTGGACTGCCTAAAGATGTAATACGGAGCTTCCAAAACAAGTTCAATATACCCCATATAGTTCACTTCTAGGCAGCCCACAAAACCATTACAGGAATGCTGCCGAGGCAGTGGCAAGCCGTCTTGCCCCACCCATAGCAAAGTTGTTCATGGCAGCAGAAATTGCAGACTGAATTTCATCCCGTACTTCCTTTTTGAAGTTCTGAGCCATCATATCGTGGAACAAGGCAGGAACTATTGTAGTAACCCCCAAGAGCAAAAAGACCAGCGGAGCCAACAACGTCCCCACGAGAGGAATCATAGACACGATGAAGGTGATAATTGCAGTTAAAATAATGGCAGTAAAGGTCTCCGGGAATTTTTCCTTAAATTTAAGGATGATTCCCATGATAAACTTACCTATCTGCACGGCCTTCTCTCCAACCCACACCACTTTCTTATAGGCTGCTACCAAGAAACCCCTTGCCTTGGGATCCACGACATTCTCGTCAAGCCATTCCTCCAAGTCAAAGCCAGGCTTTACCGTATCCGCCACAAGATTAATTTCCTCTGGCGGAATCTCAGATGTAAAGCGAATCTTATCCTCCCGGTTCTCATATACGTAGGTGGTTGCCACTGGCCGAGGCTGAGCGGCTTGCTGCAGCTGAAGGCCACAGATGTGACAAAATGCAGAGCCCGGAGTCAAGACATTTCCGCACCCACGACACTGAGCAACAGCTGCTACAGCCACTGCACTACCACACTTGTTGCAAAACTGAGATCCTGCAACCAACTCATTTCCACATGAACTACAAAACATGTTTTCCTCCTAAAAATCTATCGCCTGGGCAAAGCCCCCAAAAAGCTAACTCTTTATTATACATCATAGCTGGTATCATGTAGTGATAGTATGAGAAAAATTTTGATTTTTTTTGAGGCATCCCTCCGGCAAGAGCTGTCCTCTCCATCAAAATTCCTGCCAAAAGGCGGATTCCCCTATCCATTTTTAGGATTCTATAGAAATAAAAGATATGTTTCAATAACTATTCATCGGAAATAATAAAAAACAGGCGGTTATCTGTTATGCCGGATTGATTAGAATTAAGATATGACTTCCATAGAAGAAACCATCAGAATTTGCGCAGGAAATGTAAAGCGGCTTCGCACCAGTCGTCATGTAACCCAAGCCACCGTGGCAGAGCAGGTGGGCATCACGGAAAAGTATCTGAGCGACATAGAGACCGGCCGCAAGCTCTGCTCGCTGGACACACTGGTGGCCATCGCCAACTGCCTGGAGGTGGAGCCCTATGAGCTGCTCCTGCCAGAAAACCGTGGCATCAGCTATGACAGCCACCGCACCCAGGTGATGATGGAGCAGCTCAAGTCAGATTTCACCCGGATGGTAGACACCATCGGCACCTTCCTGGAAGAAGGCAGGCCTACCACCTAAGCCCCAGTCATAGCATACACCATAAGTGGTATCAACAAGAGATAGCCTGAGAAAAAATTGCATTTTTTTGTGCGGATATTTCATGGGAATGCCCATGGCTGATATACGTGTCGTACAGAAGAAGCGGATTTAAATCAAACCTTTTTTATAGGCACTCATAAGAAAATTGTTAAGCTCAGCCTGCCAGCCCAACATGGAGCGCTCCTACAAGGTGCCCGGTGGTACAGCTGGAATGCGGATTGTGGCAGTAGTTGCAGTGGGAACCATCGGCTTCTTTATCATCCCATTGATTATTGCAGGTCGCCACAAGGCAACACCCAAAACAGGCAAGCCTCCCCTGCGACCAGCAGTAAAGTAAACTTAGAAAATAAGGTTCCCTCCATGGAATCCTAAAAAATAAGCCTGGGTAGCAGTCGTTCCCAAGACCACTACTCAGGCTTTTGTTGTTACTTCCATCCCTCCCACACCTCAGGGCAATAGCCCACGGTGGCAGCAGTTTTTCCGTTGCGGACAATGGGCTGCTTCAACAGCATAGGATTGTCTAAAAGCTTTTGTGCCTTGGCACTATCTTCAAGATATGCAATAGAAGCATACTCCTTGGCGTTTTTGTCTATTAGCTCCTCGATGGCATCCATTCGTGAGCCACAGGCTTTTGCAAGACAGCTAATAACACTGTCCAGTTCCCCGTTGCTTATGCCCTTATCCTTTAGATTCACCATTTGCACAGGAATTCGCCGCTCGGAAAACCATCGTTCAGCCTTCTTTGTGTCAAAGCTCTTTGAATTTCCAAATATTTGTATTGCCATAATGTTCTCCTTATTTTACAAGCCAGCCAGCTGCTTTACAATGTGGGATGCAATCAAAAGTCCTGCAGCAGAAGGCACAAATGAAATGCTGGCGGGTGTCTGACTGGGGAGCACCGCATGGGGCGGCTCCGTGGAAAACACCACGGTGTAGCCCGAGGTAATTCCACGAGCTCTCAGCTCCCGACGCATAACACGAGCCAAGGGACACACGGAGGTTTTAGAAATGTCTGCAATCCTAAAGCCTGTAGGATCCAGCTTGTTCCCCGTGCCCATGGAGCTGATGATGGGAATCTTCTTTTCAAAGGCTGCTTCTGCCAGCAAAAGCTTTCCTGTCACATTGTCTATGGCGTCGGCAATAAAGTCACAGCCAGAAAAATCCACCAGACGAGCCGTTTCCTTGCCATAAAACAATGGAAGACAGGTAACCTGAGCCTGGGGATTGATGGAGAGAATCCGATCTGCAGCCACAGCTGTTTTCAGCTGACCTAAGGTGTGGTAGCTTGCCACCAGCTGCCGATTAATGTTGCTTTCCACCACTCGGTCTTTATCCAGCAGCACAAAGTTTCCTACCCCAGCTCGAGCAAGGGCTTCCACCACGTAGGAGCCCACACCACCTAAGCCTGCTACAAAAACCTTACTTTTCCACAATCTTTCCACAGCTTCTTCCCCCACCAACCGAATGGTGCGGGAATGGCGTCCATCAAGAAAACTTTCCTCCGTAGCTTTAGCTTCTTCCACCAGCTACCGCCTTTTCATAAGCCTTTAGTTCTTCCAACTCTGGCAAAAAGCTTTTAATTCCAGCTGCCCAGAATTCCTTAGACTCAATATCAAAGCCCGCACGTCGGCACACTTCCTCACAGGAATAGCTTCCTGTATCACGAAGGAGCTTTTGATACACCTGAGCAAAGTCCGCACCCTGCTGCTGGTATTGAGCATGCAAGCCCAAGGCAAAGAGCAGGCCAAAGGCATAGGGGAAATTGTAAAAGTCCAAGTCAGGACTGTAATAATGGGTCTTTACAGCCCACATATATTCGTGGCGTTCTGGAGAAAGGCCATCACCGTAGGATTTTTCCTGGGCTTGTGCCATCAAGCGACAAAAATCTGCTGCAGAAAGCTCCCCTTCCTTCCGCTCATCAAAAACGGACTGTTCAAAATAAAAACGACTCAAAATATCCACCAGCACCTGGCAGCTATCCTGAAGATGCAGCTCTAGCAACTGCAATTTATCAAAGCCCTGGCACCGAGCAATCACATCCTTCATGATGATGTTTTCTGCAAAGATACTGGCTGTTTCTGCCAGAGTCATAGGATAGTGAGTCAGTTCGTAATCCAAGCCTGCAATACAGTGATGGTGATACGCGTGTCCCAGCTCGTGAGCCAAGGTGGTTACGTCAGAAAAGCTCCCAGTAAAGTTGGAAAGCACACGAGAAACTCCCTTAGAAGGAAAATCGATGCAATAAGCTCCACCAACCTTTCCCTTGCGAACCTCTGCGTCAATCCAGTTGTTGGCAAAAGCATTGGCAGCAAAGTCTCCCATATCCTTGGAAAAGCCATAAAATTTTTCTATAATATAGGAACGAGCCTCATCAAAGGTCCAGCCCTCCATCTTCACGACATTTTCACCCTCTGTAGACTGAGCTGGAGAAGCACCAGCAAGCTGAGGCAAGGGAGCAAACAAATCATAAAAGGCACAGCCCACAGAAGCAACTCCAGATGGTGCTCCAGAATCAGTTTTTCCAGCTTCAGTTGCACCTGCGGCCTGGAGCAATCTCCCCTTCAGCTGCAAATACTCCCGCCAAAATGGCAGAGAATCTTCTATTGCACCAATGAGGGCAGCCAAGGTCTTTGATCCCATATTGGCAGAAGACAGAGCCCTATCAATAGCCTCATTCCAGCCACGGCGACGATTCAGCGTTACGGTGGCACCCTTTAGGTTATTCAAAGCAGCAGAGATAGGAATTTCCACAGACTTTAGCAAGGAAATCTCTGTTTTCCAAGCCTTTTTCCGCACTGCTGGGTCGGGACTATAAGCCTCGTTACGAATCTCGTTAAAGGTTTTTCCCGTGGCTACATCTGTCAAATTAGAAATCACCTGCTCATGGAGACGGCTCCAGGCTGCCCCACCAGTTCGGCATAAATCAGCAGCAAGCTTTTCTTCTTCCCCGCTCATTCGATGTTTTCCATCTTCAATCACCTGTTCTAGCATATATTTGTACTGACTAAATTGTGTAAAACTTGTGTAAAACGTGGATAACTCCTGTGCATATTCAGTTAAAATCCCTTGGAAAACAAGAGCTTGAGCCTTTGATTGCAAGGCCATTTCTTCTAGCTTAGAAAGATTGTTCAAATAATCGGTGTTGGTGGTATCTGTAGAATAAGATGAATAGGCATAAGCATTCAAGCTTTCTTCCAAAGCGCCAATTCTATTACTGGTAACAAGATAATCTGCAATCCACTGACAAAAATCAGCCTTACGAGTAGCCTCATCCGCCAATCTTTTGTCTAGGTCGTTCATGCCTTCAGCATATTCAACAAGAGCCTGTTTGTAATCAGCTCCATCAAAATCAGAAAAAATACTAGATAAATCCCAATGTGGTACCATTCCGCCCATAAAAAAATCTCCTTTTATTTCCCTTTATACAGAATTTTTCCGTGACTTTTCCACAGTTTTTCAACAAGAAATATACAGCAAGTCTGCAACTGGGGCAACAACCTAACACAAGAGAAATTCGTTCTTCCAGCGGTTTTTCTGCGGAAAGAGCTACTGCCATTTGAGTTCCTTGCTGCCTGAAGGATATTTTGACTCAAGGGCATTGGGAAGGCTTACGGCTCCGAATCCTTCGTCCAAATCCTTCTGGTGAATTTTTCTGACTTCCTCAATCTATTTTTTCAGGTTTTGCTTTTTTATTTTGAACGGAAGCTCCATTTTTCGCAAAAAAAGAAGACTGCCTGAAAAAGACAGCCTTAAGTGATTATTTTTTGAGGATTCTTATTGACGAGCTGGGGCCTTATATGTGTTATACGTTTTTTACTGTCCTTCTACGAAACAATTTGTTTTCCACTCTTGGTTAAACCATTGTCTTTGTTTTAACCAAAAATCTGCAGCTTCTATCGATTGTTCTTTAAAATGTTTCAAATCTAAATCTGTAGAAAAAATTCTATCCTTTGAATATTTTTCGGAAAATACAAACATAGAGTGCCAACCATTTTCTTTAAACTCTGTTGTTCCGCCATTTACCATTGCTACGAATTTTGGAAGTTTTAAAAATGTTCCATCTAAAACAAAAATCGTACTCCAAAAGAATGATTTCATTGCAGCAATAGAAGGTTCTCTATCTCTAGTAACTCTATCTCGAACACTTGTTTTTGCTTGAATACAGCCGAAACAATATTTTTTATTTTCATGGGTAAGGGTTGCATATAAATCAAATACATTTCCCTTTACTTGTTCTTTTAACCAGCTTATATCTCTTGGCTCATTACCTAACTCATTTGCTTTTATAAGTACATTTAAATCTCGCTGAAGAATTATTTCTATTTCAGTATCTTTTAATGCAACAGAAGCGAGAAATTTAACCATTTCTTCAAAGGCATGTCCGCTAGACTTTTTCCAACTTTGGTCTGCACTTATTACTTTTGCAATTATTTCGGCATTGTCAATGCCACTTTTTCTATGAACATGTATTTCATAAATTGTTTTCCAAATTTCTTCAACTTCAACTGTTGGAAATTCACGCATGCCTTTTAAAACAGACTGTTTTATGGCTTCTTTTTGTGCGGCAACTTCTATTTCATCAAGTTTCGTTTGAGAAAGAGATTTTCCATGACTCTTTGTTATTAGTTCTTGTTTTTGTTCATCCACTGTACAAGTATAAGTAGTTTCATAAATATTATCACAAAAATTTTTTAAATCTTCCATTATTTATAATTCTCCAATATTTCGTTTATTTTGATACCCCATGCGTAAGCCAAGAGTGGTGGAACAGCATCGCCAATCTGTTCGTATTTGTCCTGAATGTTATTGTGTAAATGAGGTGTAATATATGGACCTCCGCAAAAATCATAGGAATCAGGAAATGATTGCAATCTTGCACATTCGCGAACTGTTAAAGCACGATTATATTTAGGATGTACAAATTCATCTAAACAGTGACTTGTAACAGTAGGAGAAGGTTCACTAGATACTAATCTATAATTACGTTTTATGAACATTTTCTTAGGTAAAATCCGTTGTTTTTGAAGTTCTTCTCTTTCAGCGCCTTCGTACCTATCGAATAAATCTTTTAAACTATCACCCGGATTTAGCAATTCAAACCTTTTTAAAGTACATGCTCTATGTTTCATTGGCATTTGATAAGTTACTTTGTCAGGCTGCGGATTTGTTCTTCTCCAAAAATTATCATCTCTCATTAGTTTTTCAAACATTGATGAAGAATTGCTATATTCTGTCTCTTCTTGATTAGAATTTGGAATTACATTTTTTAATCCTGCGAAGGCATCTTGCACGGTAACAGTTTTTTTACAAGTTGGTGTTGGTGCAGATAATTCAGTTGTTGGATTTTTTGAAGCAAGAATAAAAAATCTTTTGCGTGTCTGAGGAACTCCAAAATCTGTAGCACAAAGAACAAATTCTTTGAGATTACCATAACCAGCTTCTTTTAATTCTTCTTTTAGAACAGAAACAATTAATTCATTTGAATCTTTTGAAACTGTTTTTGTTGTAATTGCCGGAACATTTTCAAAAAGTATAAGTTTTGCATTTACTATTTCTGCGATTCGAATTCCTTCTCTAAAAAGAAACTGTCTGTCATCATAGAACGAGCGGGATGTATTTCCAGCAGTTGAAAAAGTTTCACAAGGCATTCCAGAAGTTACTAAATCGATACCACCTTTAGGAATAAAAGGTAAGATTTGTTCTTTTGAGACATTTCTTATATCAGAATGTATTACATGGACTTCCGGATGATTTTTCGAATAGGTATCAACGCAACTTTTAATAAACTCAATAGCAACCTTAGTTTCAAATCCTGCGGCGTGAAGCCCTGTGCAAATGCCCCCTGGTCCACTAAAACAGTCTATATGTGTAAAACCCATTCCAATGCTCCTAAGATTTTGGAACAATTATATCAAATTTTTGATCTTTATAAAACTACCATCCCAGTGTGCCTGTCGTCATAACATAATTTCTCCACATCCATTGTAAAATGTTTACACTGCAAAAAATGTCGGTGTAAAATTTTTACTTATTTTCTTAATTTATATCATTTTCTGTGAATCAGTACATATTTTACACGGATATTTATAAAAATCTACATTCTGTCTAGCGGACTTACCACGCCGCCAGCCCCGCGGTTTAGAACATGGGTATAAGACGCATAAAAAAGTACATCCAGCTGGATTTTGTAGGCCTTATCTTCTGTGGTATTCAGCATTTTTGCAAGCCTGTCCCGGAAGGCGTTTGCCAGGTCGTAATATTTTTTTTGAAATAGGTTATTTTTCTATTTATCAGATTTTTCTTCTGATTTATTTTTTATTTCTTTCAAAAACTCTTCAGGAGTAAAAACTTTCAGATTTGATTTTTTATAGTCGTTTTTGTTTCTTGTTATAATACAATCATAATCATGAGCTTCTGCCACTGCATTTTGAACGGAATCTTCAAAATCTTTCCATTCTGAATCTAAAGCGGATAAAATATTCAATTCTGAAACATCGGAGACATGAACTATTTTTAATGTAGTTTTTATTAAGTCCTTTACAGCAACTTTATCTCTGATTTCTTGATATGCAATGTAATAAATATCCGTAATTGCCGATGCGGAAACAAATTTCTGAAAGCCAGATTCTGATAATTTAAGAATTTCTACAGCATTTTGGACAAAGTCTTTCCGATTAAGTAACACATCAAGAATTACATTTGTGTCAATTAATACTTGCATACTTCTGTAGCCTTTCTGAGCGATATTCTGAAAGTGATTTTCCTGTGTTTGGAATTGCCCCTACAAGAGAATCTACAATAGAATTCTGGCTATTATTTTCCACAACAGGCTGAATAATTGTATATGTTATAATTACTTCTTGTCCTTTCTGAATATTCACAGGAGAATCCAATACAATTTGAGAACCGTTATAATATCCTTTTGCAGTCGCAAGCATATTGACCTCCAAATACTAATATAATACCACATTTTTACAAAAAAATCCACAAAAGCATGACTTTTGTGGAGTAATCATCATTAAAAGCAAAGCCGGAATTCGACAATGAATTAATGTAAGTTCCGCCTGCTACTGTTGTGTATGTTGAGGAATTTGAATTTCCACCGCCAGAATTGCTTCCTCCATTTGTACCATTCTGTTTTATTAATCCTGCCAACCGACTAAATATACTCCCTCAAGTGCTCCTGTTAAATCGCACTTAACTACAACAAAATCACATCCATATATGTGTTCTTCAGTAATAAGATAATATTCTAGAAAAGTTTCTTCTCCATTTTTTTGAATTAAAATTTGATGAATTCGACTTGATTTCGATATTATATCTTTATATTTCCCAGATGCTGCATTTTCTGCAGCATACAAACATATTTGCTTTTCGATTGCTGGTAATTTTAAGTATTTTTCTACTAAATCATTTATGTTTTTTTCTATTTCTGCTTTTGTACAATCTCTTTTAAATGAAAAACTAAGAACAATTTCTTCACCATCATTTTCTAATATACATGTATAAAAAAGTTCATATTTTAATACAAATTTTCCAATCGAAGTTTCAATAAAAGAAGGTAATTTATTTACTTCTGAATAAATTGAGAAAGTAAATAAGAATAATATACTTATAATTACAAATATTTTTTTCATATATTCCTCATAATTACGCCAGTGGCGTATAAGCATAACATAATTTACACTGCAAAAAATGTCGGTGTAAAATCTTTTCAATTCTTACTTTTTTTCTTATTTTATATCATTTTCTTTGAATTAGTACATATTTTACACGGATATTTATAAAAATCTACATTCTGTCTAGCGGACTTACCACGCTGCCAGCTCCCATGATTCAGAACATGGGTATAAATCATGGTGGTACTCACATCGCTGTGACCGAGAAGTTCCTGTATGGTGAGTATGTTGTAGCCCGATTCTAGCAGGTGAGTTGCAAAGAAATGGCGGAAAGTGTGGCAACTGGCGTTTTTGTTGATTCTGACTTCGAGAATGGCGGTTTTTACGGTGCGCTGCATAAGGAAAGTTTGAGACGGAGGAGCAGAAAGCGGCTGATTCGCATGACTTTTTTCACTGAAATTGCGAACAAATCTTGACACTATCTATTTTGGAAGGATTTTTAGTTTATCCTTTGTCTACTCTTTCCACGCCAACCGCATTTTAAGAAAGTCCTTCATATCCTTGTAAAAATCCATTGGTGGTGGCGTAATATCGATTTGCTTAAGGGCTTTTTGAACCAGAGGATTTTTGTAGCAGCAGACTGCATTTGCCGACGCATAAAAAAGTACATCCAGCTGGATTTTGTAGGCCTTATCTTCTGTGGTATTCAGCATTTTTGCAAGCCTGTCCCGGAAGGCGTTTGCCAGGTCGTAATATTTTTTTTTGAAAACTGCAAGGCGCTCTACTGTAACATTTGTTTCTATCACCGGATTAAGATAGGAAACATAGCGCATGTAATCTTGATTTGCGTTGACGATTCCAGCCCAGACTTCTGCAATCACTTCTGTTGTAAAATTGTTGCCCTCTGGAAAAGCCGAAAGCAGGGCGCCGTAATAAGCTGCCATTTTTTCTGCGGAAATTTCCAGAAAGATTTCTTCTTTTGTTGTAACGTATTTATAAAGGTTTGCACGAGACCAGCCAAGTTTTTCTGCAATAGTGGTAAGTGTAATCTCTGAATAGGGAAAGGCTGAAAAAAGTTCTGCCGTTGCTTCTTTTATTTGAGAAAGTCGCTCTTCTTTATGCTCATCACTTCTTGCGCGAATATAATCTGCCATACAAAAATGATAGCACAAAAAAAGATTTTTCACAATAAGCAACTTTTTGTCACTAAAGCCGCAGTTTAGTATTGACAAGCTACTTTTTTTATCATATTCTTTAGATAAGTAACATAATGTTACTAAAAAGCGCTAGGGATTGTAGCCACGCCGAAGGCGGCCACTGGACTGAGCGAAAGCGAGGGAAGCGGCTGGAGCGACAGCGCAATGGCGAAAAGCCCGACGGCGCGAGTTTTCTTGTTTTTGCGTAGCAAAATGCTCACCCTTTGGTGAGCAAAAGAAAACTCGTGAAGTGAGCGCAGCGAACGACGAGCGCCCAAAAAAGAATAAAAGTGGAGGCAGGAATTTAAGAGGGAGGCGCCCCCAACGGAGGTTTTTATGAAAAAATCACTTTTTCTTCTATTAATTAGCATCTTTATTACATCTTCTGCTTGTGCCTTAAACACGGCCAATGCAAATGCAAACAAAGGAGAAACTTCGGATATGAAAATCTGGATTCAAATTACAAGCGAGTCAGGAAGCCACAAACTTAGTGCAACACTGGTAGACAATTCTTCTGCCACCGCCTTTTACAATCTTTTGAAAAAGGACCCTGTCACAATCAAAATGAGCGACTACAGCAATTTTGAAAAATACGGGCCAATTGGCACTTCCCTTCCCCGAAACGATACGCAGATTACCACCACAGCCGGCGACATCATTTTGTATCAGGGAAACCAGATTGCAATTTACTACGACACTAACAGCTGGAACTTTACCCTACTTGGTAAGGTGGATGGAGTAACACAAGCCGAGCTCAAGAGAATTCTTGGAAAAGGTGATGTGACAGCGGTATTTGAAATATTGCGTTAGCGCTGGGAGCCCCGAAGTTGCCGAAGGCAATGAGCGTTAGCGAAGGGCGGACATAGACAATATGTTGTGTCTTCAATTTGCAGAAACGTGGATTTAGCTGCAAAATTAGTAAGATAAATCTAATAAGTAGCATTACCAAAATGCAAAAAGGAGACACAACATGGAAAGTATAATTTATGTAGGAATGGATGTCCATAAAGACAGTTATTCAATCTGCTGTTATAAGTCAAACGAAGATAAATATTATTACGAAAAAAAGATAATTGCAGAATCAAAACGAGTAATCAGATATCTGGAATCTGTGAAAAAAGAACTGGGAGAAGAAGTTTTATTTTTATGCGGATATGAAGCTGGTCCAACCGGATTCGGGCTTTACCGGGATCTACAGAAAGCCGGTTACTCATGTGTAGTAATGGCACCAACATCATTAAAGCATTCGGTAAATCATAAAGTTAAGAATGACAAAGTGGATGCAAGATTTCTTGCAAAGACTCTGTTTACAAAAGATTACAGTTCAGTACATGTAACAACAGAACATGAAGAAGCAATAAACGAATACTGCAGAATGCGGTTAAGCATAAAAAAAGAATTGACCAAAGCAAAACAGGTTCTACAGTCTTTTCTGTTAAGGCATGATAAGAAATTTACAGAAGGAGAAACCTGGACATTAAAGCATAGAGCGTGGCTGAAAACGGTTCTATTTGAGGAACAATATCTAAACGAAGCCTTTAATGAATATATGATATCAGTGAATACTCTTGAACAACGAATAAAGACAATCGAAAACCGCTTAAAAGAAATATCGCAAGATTCATGTGTAAAAGAAAAAGTCGACAGGCTAGTATGTTTCTGTGGAATAGAAACAGTGAGTGCAGTAACAATAGTTTCAAGAGTTGGTGATTTCAACAGGTTTGCTAAAGCCTATCATTTTTCAAATTATCTGGGATTAACATGTGGAGAAGATTCAAGCGGGCAGAAAGAAAAACATCTTGGAACAAAGAAAACAGGTGATAAAGAAATACGAAGGTTATTAACGGAATGTGCTAAAAGTATTAAGAAAACAAATTTAAAAGGCAAGAAATCAAAACGATTGCTGGATCGACAGAAAGACAAAGATCCGATGGTTATAGCTTATGCTGACAAGTGCCGCTACAGATTACGAAGTAAAATAGCACATCTTGAACTGAAAGGTAAATCACCGAATGTTGCAGCAACGGCAGCAGCACGAGAACTGGCATGTTTTATTTGGGGAATGATGACAAATCACATTGCCTGAATTTAATATAAAAATGAGAGAGTTTAAAAGCTTATAAGAAGCTGTTCTGCAAAAGAATAAAAATCAGACGACAAGGATTAGTTATCTTTGACGTCGCTGTTGGCGGTATTCAATCAAATGAATTACTATGCCTGTACATAGACAAAAGAACTTTGGCGAATCCATTGCCCTATATGGCATGATTTATTCATGATCCAAGAATATTAGAGTGGTAAATTGCCGAATGATCTTATCTGATTTTTATTCTTGACAGAAGACACAACATATTAGGAACGCTTTGAAAGGCTCATAGAGGGTATGAAACAGGCACAGGGCATAACGGA